>NZ_CP140155.1:0-652000 GCF_034479375.1 Rhodopseudomonas palustris
GCAGCGAAACGACCTACGTGCAGGTTCAGCACGGAACTAATCGTAAGTCTCTTAGGAGGTTTCACTATGGCAGACGATCCCAACAAGGTCTGGCCGACTGGCCTGACGATCGCGGAGTCGGAAGAGCTCCACAAGCACGTCATCGACGGTACGCGCATCTTCGGCGCGATCGCGATCGCCGCGCACTTCCTGGCGTATGTTTACTCGCCCTGGCTGCACTAAGGAGTATCGACAATGAATCAAGGTAGAATCTGGACTGTGGTCAAGCCGACCGTCGGCCTTCCCCTGCTGCTCGGCAGCGTTGCCGTGATGGTTGTGCTGGTTCACTTCGCCGTCCTCACCCACACCACCTGGGTCGCGAAGTTCATGAACGGCAAGACCGCGGCGATCGAGAGCTCGATCTCCATCGGCTAATAACAGCATCTTTTTGCTGTTCGGCCGACCGGGACCCACGGGTCCCGGTCGGTTGGTTGGCGGCGGAGCCGGCAGAGAAGCCGGACCGTCCCTCGCATGCCGGACCGCTCGGCAGCGAGTTTGAATCGGAGACAGTGTCGACCATCCTGTCCCCCGCTTTGGACCCAAGACTTTGGACCCAAGACGATGAACCCCGTCAGCCAAAAAGCGATGAAGCTGTGGGCCTCTATGGGGGCTCGCTTCCTGCCCTTCGCGGATGCGGCGACGCCGGATCTGCCGTTGTCGCGGTTGCTGCGGCTGTCGCTGTTTCAGGTGGCGGTCGGGATGTCGCTGGTGCTGCTGGTCGGCACCCTGAACCGGGTGATGATCGTCGAACTCAACGTGCCGGCCTCGATCGTCGGCGTGATGGTGTCGCTGCCTTTGCTGTTCGCGCCGTTCCGCGCGCTGATCGGCTTCAAATCCGACGTCCACAAATCCGTGCTCGGCTGGCGGCGCGTGCCTTTCCTCTACAAGGGCACCCTGGTGCAGTTCGGCGGCCTGGCGATCCTGCCGTTCGCGCTCTTGGTGCTGTCGGGCAGCGGCGATGCGGGCAACGCCCCGGTGTGGATCGGTCAGGTCGGCGCGGCGCTGGCGTTCCTGCTGATCGGCGCCGGCGTCCACACCACCCAGACCGTCGGCCTCGCGCTCGCCACCGACCTCGCCTCGCCGGAATCGCGGCCGAAGGTGGTCGGCCTGATGTACACCATGCTGATGTTCGGCATGATCGCCGCCGCGATCGTGTTCGGCATCCTGCTCTCCGATTTCTCGCCCGGTCGCCTGATTCAGGTGATCCAGGGCTCGGCCGTCGTCACCATCGTGCTCAACGGCATCGCCGTCTGGAAGCAGGAAGCGCGGCGCACCTCCGGCGCGACCCAGGCGACCGCGCATCCCGGCGCCCCCTCCGCGAGCTTCCGTGAATCCTGGGACGTCTTCATCCAGGGCAAGGACGCGATGCTCCGGCTGATCGCGGTCGGCTTCGGCACCATGGCGTTCAGCATGGCGGACGTGCTGCTCGAACCCTATGGCGGCCAGATCCTGTCGATGTCGGTCGGCGACACCACCAAGCTCACCGCCGCGCTGGCGATCGGCGGCCTGCTCGGCTTCGGTCTCGCCTCGCGCGTGCTGAGCCGCGGCGCCGATCCGTTCCGGATGGCGAGCTTCGGCTCGCTGGTCGGAATCCCGGCCTTCCTCGCGGTGATCTTCGCCGCCGAACTGCAGGGCGCCGCGTCGGTGCTGACATTCGGCTGCGGCACCGCGCTGATCGGGTTCGGCGCCGGGCTGTTCGGCCACGGCACGCTGACCGCGACGATGAACGCCGCGCCGAAGGATCAGGCCGGCCTCGCGCTCGGCGCCTGGGGCGCGGTGCAGGCCTCCGCCGCCGGCCTGGCGATCGCGCTGGGCGGCATCATTCGCGATCTCGTGACGGCGTTCGCTCCGCAGTTCGGTCCCGCCGCCGGTTACAATGCCGTCTACGGCCTCGAACTGCTGCTGCTGTTCGCGACGCTGGTGACGATGGTCCCGCTGATCAAGCGGCGGGACACTCTACTGATTCAGGGCCATCTGACCCGGTCCTGAGACCGAAACGGAGCTGACATGACGCAAATCATCACCCGGTTGTACGACTCCAGCAGCAAGCTCGCTGCGCTGGAAGCCGACCTGAAGAAGAACAACTACAAATATTCCGTCGTCACCGGTTATCAGTCTGGCAAGTCGAGTTCCGTCGACGACGTCGTCGCGGCGATGGGCCGGGCCTATGTGCCGCGCGCCGAGGCCCGGACCTATGCCGACTACGTCAAGAAGGGCGCCGTCGTGGTCGCGGTTCAGGCCGAATTCGGCTTCGCCGCCAAGGCGACCGCGATTCTCGACAGCTACGGTCCGAACAAGATCAGCGTGCCATCGTCGGCCTCGGCCGCCATGGAGATGAGCGAAGCGACGCCGTTCTCCAACATGATTCACGCCAAGACTCTGCTCGACACCTCGGGCAAGTACAAATCCTATTCCGGCGACTGGCTGCTCGTCGACAGCGACAAGACGTTCTCCGGAACGCCGCTGGTGATCAGCAGCAAGGGCCCTTACCAGTCGTTCTCCGGAACGCCGCTGCTGCTCGACAGCAGCGGTCCCTACAAGTCCTTCTCCGGGACTCCTCTGTTGATGGATGGCAGCGGTCCGTACAAATCCTATTCGGGCGAGCCGCTGCTGATCAACAATCCGACCATCTTCTCCTCCTGGCTGGGCCTGCCAGTGCTCTCTAAGTAAAGGAATTTGACCATGAGCGAAGCATACAAAGGACACTCCGGTACTCCGCTGATTCTCGAGCAGAAGGGCGAGTACGAAAGCTATTCCGGCACGCCGCTGCTGCTGAAGCAGGAAGGCGAGTACAAGAGCTTCTCCGGCACGCCGCTGATCCTCGAGCAGAAGGGCGAGTACCAGAGCTTCTCCGGCACCCCGCTGCTGCTGAAGCAGGAGGGCGAATACCAGTCGTTCTCCGGCATGCCGCTGCTGCTGAAGCAGGAAGGCGAGTACAAGTCGTTCTCCGGCTATCCGCTGCTGCTCAATCTCTGGGACTAGTGGACCGTCCCCATCACAGGCGGATGGCCACAGCCGTTCGCCGGAAGGAAGTTCGATGTCGAACGAACAATATCGATCGCTCTCCGGAACGCCGTTGCTCCTGAATACGTCGGGCTCCTACCAATCGTACTCCGGAACCCCGCTGATCATCGCGCAGAAAGGCGAGTACCACTCGTATTCCGGCTCGTTGATCCTGCTGCCGGCCCTGAAATCGTACTATTCGTTCTCGGGGACACCGCTGCTGATCAATACGACCGGACCGTACAGATCGTTCTCGGGAACCCCCCTGCTTCTGAGCCAGAACGGGGCCTATCGATCGTTCTCGGGAATGCCGCTCCTCATCGGAACTTCCGGACCCTACAAGTCGATGTCCGGAACGCCGCTGATCCTCCAGCAGAAGGGGGCCTATCGGTCGTTCTCGGGCCGCCCCCTGCTGATCGACCGGCCGACGCCGTTCTCGTCGCTGTTCGGTCTGCCGACACTCTTGAAGTAACTGGACCCAACGAGCCGGGACGTCACGCCCGGCTCGCACCTCCCAGGTTACTCCATTGCGCCGACGTCTCCCCGAACCTTCGGGGAGACGTCGGCGTGTCGTGGCTGCTCCGTCCGCAACGAACGACGAAACGACGACTGCGGCAACAGCCGGTCCCGTCGCCTTGCGTGCGCTTCCACAATGACAGAACAGCGGCTCGCCGGCGCCTGCCGAAGGGCGACGTGCCGACCACGCCGCGACTCGCGCTAATGGATGCTGTTCCGCTTCAGATTGTCGACGGTCTCGATGAAGAGGTTGAGTCCCACCCGCCGGGCCGACTGCCGGAGAATCAACTCCCCGTCGGTTCTGTCGGCCAGGAAGTGCGGATCCAGATAAAGACCTCCGGCCGCCACCGCGTGGATGCCGCGAGCGAGCTCGTCGGTCGCCGAGCGTTTGAGAATGTAGCCGGTCACGCCACATTGCAGGACCTTGCGCAGATAGGCCGCGTCTTCGTGGACCGTCAGCACCAGCACGCGGGATGTCGGGCAGATCGACAGAAACTGGCGGGCGACATCCAGCCCTCTGAGACCCGGCATCCACAGGTCGAGGACCGCGACATCCGGCTTCAATTCGATCGCGCGCTGGAGTGCGCTCGGTCCGTCGGAGGCGTCGCCGACGAGTTCCAGCCCGGCGTCGTTCCCGATCAGCATCTTCATGCCGCGGAGCACGAGCGGGTGGTCATCGGCCAGGAAGACGCGCAGGCGGGGTGTTGCTCGACCATCCATGGTTCATGGTCCCGACGGAGCGAAGAAAAATGGCACGATAGAGTTGCACGGCTACGAAGGGCGCGCCTGGCGGCATCGCCGTAGTCCAATCACTGGATGAGGCGATCGTGAGGACGTCGTGTGAACACGAAATCCCATGCCGCTCGGCTCGAAAGCGTCGACCATGCGACGGTTCGACAGAACGCGACGGCTGGTGCGGAGGTCCTGCTCAATGCAGTGCGGCTCGAGCCTGGATCGTCGCCGTGACGGCAACCATAGCGAAGAGGAAGCGGCGTCCTCGGAAAAGGCCGCCGCTTCCGGGAGGTGTCTACTTCTTGGCGGGGGCCGCGGGAGCGGCCGGGGCCGCGGCTGCCGCGACGACCTTGCCGTTCATGAACGCCGACACCCATGTCGTGTTCTGAAGTACGGCGAAGTGCACGAGAAACGCCATGGTCGCCACGCCGCCGAGAAGCAGCGGCAGGCCGACGGTGGGATTGACGACGGTCCAGAGTCTACCTTGATTCATGATCGTTACTCCTCAGTGCAGCCAGGGCGAATAAACATACGCCAGGAAGTGAGCGATGATCGCGATCGCGCCGAACACGCGCGTTCCGTCGATCACGTGCTTGTGGAGCTCTTCCGACTCCGCGATCGTCAGGCCGGTCGGCCAAACCTTGTTCAGATCTTCTGCCATTCCAAACTCCCAAAATGAAACTCTGGAGCGTCGCGCCACCCGCAGCCGCTCGATTGATACTCGCAGCGGCCGAACCACGGTCGCGGCAAGTCGCTTCTGATCGGAACTGGCGCGGAGCCCGCATGGTCACGCTCGAACTGACCTTCGAGCGTGATTGCGGACTCCACCAGTGCGACCGAGGTGATCGCGCCGACGCCGGCCCAACTCAGAGAGTAGCGCGAGACTAACCGGCTGCTTTCCTCCGTCAATTTGGGAACGCGCTGTCCGACGGTCCGTTTGATCCCTGAAACGACGAAACAACGTCAGGATATCCCGCTTTCAATCGGCCCCGAGACGCCTGCAGCGGCATCGACCTTCGCAACGGCGCGCCACGACCGACGTCGAGCAGCAGGAAGTCTGAAGTGGATCTCGTCGTCAGGAATTCCCCAATCGAATTACTATTCGAATTGCCGTATGCGAGTTCGTCCCAATTCTGGATGGACTGATGCGAGACGAAGAGTGTTGCGACCTATGTCGAGCTATCAAGAGCTTGCTGAACGGTCCACTGCGCCCCGGCTATGAGGTTCGCGAATGGGTCTGTCCCAGGTGCGGCACGGAGATCGGCGTCGTCGTAAGAACCGACAAGGCCTGCAAACGCGCCGAGCAAACAGAGTGAATGCGCAGAAAGCGTCGCGGGGCGGCTGGCGGCAAGCCATCGCGCAATGCTGACCGGCAAGGAGCTGTCAGAGGAGGACGAGGAAGGGTCGGCGTTCGAGGCCCCGCGCGCCGACACCGAACGCCTGGTCGCCGGCACACTGGCCGACATCGTTATGCTGGTGCGCTACGCGATCGACGAGGCGGAGTCGCTTGACTCTCTGCCCTCGGTGATCGCTGGCCGGTTCAACCTCTGGCTCGGCCGCGAGGAAAAGGCGGGGCGGACCTATACGGACGAGCAACAGGCCTGGCTGACGGCGATCCGCGATCATGTAGGCGTCAACATCGAAATCCGGCCGCAAGACATGATGGACGCGCCGGAGTTTTCCGGGCGCGGCGGCATCGTCAGGGCGCGCGCGCTGTTCGGTGCGCGGCTGCCCGGCCTTCTGGACGAATTGACCGATGCGCCGGTCGCATGATAGATATCAATGGTAAATACCAATTTTGAGGGCCGCCGATGTCTTCACCCGCCAGCAAGTCCGGCACTGCACGTCGCAACGCCAAGGGCGCGCCCGGACCGGACGCGCCGGCGACGGCGAAGCTTTTCATGCATGGCCGCAGCCAGGCCGTGCGGCTGCCCAAGGAGTTCCGCTTCGAGGGCACCGAGGTGCGCGTCAGCCGGGTCGGCGACAAGGTGATCCTGGAGCCGATGGAGAAGAAACCGTTCGATTACGCCGCTTGGCGCGCGCGGCTGGATGCACTCGGCGCGCGAGATTTCCTCGTCGATGGCATGCCGGACGATCCGTCAGTCCAGCCCGAAGATTTCGGGATCGATTGAGTATGATCTGCCTTGATACGAATGTTGTCATCGGCATCATCAATGGCCGTGCCCCCCAACTAGAAACGCGATTTCGGGAAACCATCGGCGTTGTGCCCGTCGCCTTGCCGGTGATCGCGCTGTTCGAATTGCGCTATGGCTACGCCAAGAGTAATCGGCGGGTGCAGATGGAGGCCTTGCTGGGTGAGTTTCTCGCGCCGGGAGTCACCATTCTGCCGTTCGGCGAGGAGGATGCAGCCGAGGCGGGCGACATCCGGGCCGATCTCGAGGTGCAAGGCGTGCCGATCGGTTTCTATGATGTGCTCATCGCCGCGCAGGCACGCGCACGCGGCGCGATCCTGGTGACCGCCAACCGGCGGGAATTCGAGCGCGTGCCCGGGCTGATGGTGACGGATTGGGCGGCGTGACGCCGCACGCGCCGACGGCGCGTGGCTGCGGTGCTGTTGGATGCGTTGAACGGGGTAGTGGTGGCGTAATGGATTGTCGCGTGGCGTCTGCGGAGTCACGACCGAAGGGCTCTGGCCGCTTCCGGAAGGGTGGTGCTGGGTGCCGATCGGCGATGTTGTCGATCCAGTGAGAGCGACGGATCCAAAGTGCGATCTGGGCGAAAAGAACTTCCACCACATTGATCTTAGCGCGCTGGAGAACGGGCACGTTACCAAAGCTCACCTCATCTCTGGTCTCGAGGCGCCTTCGCGGGCGCGCCAAGTCGCACAAGCTGGAGATACTTTGTTTTCGTGCGTTCGAGTCTATCTGCAGAACATCGCGCTCCTGAAACGCTCCAAGGAAAATGCGCTTCAGCGTTGGACGCCTTCTCGGCGCCCCGAATTGGGCAGGCCCACCATCAGCTTAGTTGCTGCTTGCCCGCGCATTGTGCCGCTTGATGCATTCCGTCTCGCGTTCAAGCCGCCTTCACTCCTTCGCGTGCCGCGCCAGTTCCTTGCGCACGCTGGCTGCGGAGTTGCCGACCTTGTCGATGATCTGCTGCAGTCGTTCTTTCGAGACGCCGAGTTGCTTCACCCATGACTTGACCTCGAAGCTCTCGTGCATGTTGATCTTGCTGCGGTCCTCGACGCCCCTCTTCTTGTTGTCCATCGTTGATGTCCTGCATGGGAAGAGGGGACGTCGATCACGGGGTGAAGTCGAACCGAACCTGCCTGGCGTCGCGGCCACGTCGCCATGGCCGCCGCTTTGCGAGCGTGACGACTATGCGGTCCGTCGGCGGCCGGCGATGAAGCCGTAGATCACCAGCACGATGAGGGCGCCGACGACGGCTCCGATCAGACCCGCGCCCTGATCCGCGCTGTACCAGCCGAGTGACTGCCCCAGAAAGGTCGCGACGAAAGCGCCGACGATGCCGAGGATCGTGGTCATGATGAAGCCCGACGGCTCGTTGTCGCCCGGCATCAGGAATTTGGCGATGACGCCGGCGACGAAGCCGATGATGATAATCCAGAGAATACCCATGTGGTCGCTCCCATGTTCTGGGAGGCAGAACGCCGGTCCATCAACTCGGTTCCAGGCGCAACGCGCGACTCGGGCGGCGGTCCTGCGCGAGCTAACCGCCCGCGGCCTCCGCCTCCGCCTCCGCCTCCCGCATGAACTCCGCCTCGAACATGCCGGCGGCGTGGGCGCCGTCGTCGTCGACGCTTTCGATGCGGATCATGCGGCGGCCGAACGGGTCGTCCCATTGCTGGATCACCATGACGCGGTGGCCCTGATAGCGGTAGGTCTTCCACATTTCAGCCTCTCGCATGGCGTCCTCCGCGCTCGGGCCTGATCTCGCGCCGCGCGCTCACGGCGTGATCCAGGTCTCCTGCAGATGTCGCCATACCGGCGTCGGCCGGTCGGCGCGGGCGATCAGCAGCGCGGTGGAGAGCCGGTCGGTGGTGCCGCTGTCCTGGATCTGCCGCTCGCAATAGGTGACGAGCGCCGTGGACGCGTCGAGATAGCGCACCACCACGTCGCTGATCTGCATGATCAGCGTCGGCCGCGATCCGCGCATCGTCGGCAGTCCGCTGGAGAACTGCTCGTAGGTCAGCACCTTGCCGGCCGGCGTCACCATGGTGAAGCCCTCGTCGAAGCGGGCGCGGATTGCGGCCGGATCGTCGGTGCCCTCGGCGCGGAACCAGGCCTGCAACAGGCGATGCAGCGCGTCCGCTTCCAGCGGCACAGCCTCGGCGAATGAAAGCGCGGTCGTTGTGGTCATCTGGCTTGTCCTTCAGCTCGTCGAATATGCAGGATCGCTCACGGCTGCATCAGTACTGATTTCTCCGGCACGCTCTGCGCCCAGCCCGGCGTCAGCGGCGCGACGAACAGATTCTCGGTGCGCGTGCGCGCCACTTTCCAGACGCCGTCCTCCTTGCGGAACAGATTGTTCAGCCGGCTCGAGCGCAGCAGCGACGAGCCGTCGGTGAAGATCCACGGCTGGCAATGCACCCATTGACCATCGGCCTCGTCGCCGCGGACGTGGATCTGCTCGGAGGTGAGATAGTGCACGTTCAGCACCAGCCCCGGAACCCGCGCCGGTCCCCAGAACCCCTGGAAGTGCTTGCGGATCGCGGCCTTGCCGACGCTGCGGCCGAACTGATTGTCGTAATAGGCGCCGACGCCCTCCCAGATCGCGTCCTCGGTGTAGAGGTCGAGGATGCGCTCGATCCGCTCGTCGTCGTTGTCGACGCCGAATTCGGGGCAGGGCGTGTCGCACAGAAACATGTAGCGCGCCTGGATGCGGCGGATATCCGCCTCCGCGCGCAGCGTGGCGACCTCGTCCTGCAGCGCCGTCACGGTCGATGCGAGCTGTTCGATATTCATCGGGATACGGGCTTTCTCTGGTCGGGGCGGGATCAGTCCTGGTGGCATAGTTCGCGCCGCGCCGGCGCGATGTCGTGATAGGAGCGGTTGAAGTAGATCAGCCCCTCCGGCTGCCCGCCGAGCGCGATCGCCCGCACGCGGCAGAAGAATACGCTGTGGGTGCCGATCTCGGTGATCTGCGCGATCGTGCAATCGAGGCTCACCACGGCGTCGGCGAGCGCCGGCGCGCCGGTCGTCAGCACCCGCCATTGCGCGCCGGCGAAGCGCTCCTCCACCGGGATGCCGCCGCGACCGAACAGCGACGACAATTCTTGGTGCCGGCTCGCCAGCACGTTGACGCAGAGCACGCCGTTCTGCGACAGCGCCGCATGGACGTTGGACGCGCGGTTGACGCAGACCAGCAGCGTCGGCGGATCGTCGGTGACGCTGCACACCGCCGAGGCGGTGAGGCCATGCAGCCCGGCCGCGCCGTCGGTGGTGATGATGTTGACGGCTGCGCCGAGCCGGCTCATCGCCTCGCGGAATTCGTCGCGTTCGACCGTGGGCGTCATCGCGGGCCTCATCGCATGAACAGCCCGCCATTGACGTCCCAGGTCGCGCCGGAGACGAAGCCGGATTCCGGCGACGCCAGTTGCAGCACGAGCTGCGCGACGAATTTGGGATCGCCGATGTCGCCGACCGGGATGTTCGCCTTGAACTCGGCGAAGCGCTCGGCCGGCACCGTCTTGTGCACGATCGGCAGATCGAGCGGCCCGGGCGCGATCGCGTTGACGGTGACGCCCGACTTGCCGAGATCGCGCGCGAAAACCTTGGTCAGCGTGACGATGCCGCCTTTCGACGCCGCATAGTGCGCGCCGGTGGCGGTGCCGCCGTTCTGGCCGGCGAGCGACGCCATGTTGACGATGCGGCCGTGGCCGGCATCGCGGAAATACGCGCCGAACACCTGGCAGCCTAGAAACGTGCCGCGCAGATTGACCGCGATCACCGCGTCGAATTCCTCCGGCGAGATTTCCATCACCGGCCGCGCCACTGTGACGGCGGCGTTGTTGACCAGCACATGCGCGCCGCCCCAGCGCGCCAGCAGCGCCGCCAGCGCCGCGTCGAAATCGCTTTTGGCGCGAACATCGAGCTTCAGCGCGATCGCCGATGCGCCGCCCGGGTCCAGCCGCGATGCGACGGTGCGCGCCGCCGCCTCGTCGATGTCGGCGACGGCGACGCGATAGCCCGCGCCGTGCAGCGCGCCGGCGATGATCTCGCCGAGGCCGCCGCCGCCGCCGGTGACCAGCGCGACGCGGCCGCCGCTGTTGGCGGAGGGGGCGCTCATAGGATGTAGCCGATGCCGCCGAGCGCCTCGGTGGAGTTGATCAGCCAGACCACCTTGCGGGCGATCTGCAGACCGGTCGAACCTCGCACCAGACGATAGGTGACGTCGCCGGTGTAGGTCCGCTCGCGGCCGCGACGATATTCGGTGATGATCTGCGCGCAGCGCAGCTCGCAGGAGGCTTCGTCAGTCTGCAGCAGGCGGAAGCGCGACAGCGACCGCACCGTCAGCGCCACCGGCGAAGCCGAGATCGACTGACCGTTGAGCAAACGCTCGACGCGCTTCTTGCGCATCCCGTGATCGTCATAGGCGTAGTTCAGGCTGTTCTCGAAATCGGTCGTGCCCGGTTCGATCGGCACGATGTAGAGCGCGTCGGCGGTCCACTGCGCCAGCCACTCGTCATAGATGGCGTGGTCGAGCAGATCGGCCTCGTACCAGGCGAATTCCATCGCCTCGGCGAGCGTGACGGGCAGGGAAGTGGTCGCGGGAATCGTCATGGGCATGTTCATGGTCAGACCGTCATCATCCGCTTCCATTGATCATAGGCGGCGCGCATGCCGGTCTCGGCGCTGACGTCGCTGCGGTGCCGGCCATCCGGCAGGCTCTCTTCCTTTGGAAAACCACGGTTCAGCATGATCCACATCTCGTCGCCGCCCTGCGCACCGTGCTGGACGCGGTCCCACACCTCGGCATCGTCGGGGCTGCCGAAGCCCATCGGGCCCTGGAAGAATTCGTGCAGCCGGATGCGGGCGCGGTTGGCCGCGGCGGGGCCGCCGTCCATCCCGATCGCGATGTGGCGGATCTCGGTCTCGTTCACCGAGACCGGCTGCAGCACGCGGAAGAACGCCATCGAGCAGGCGACGTTCGGGAATAAATTGATGTTGAAGCCGGAGCCGCCCACGGCGCGGACCATGCGCCGGACTTCGAGGTCGGAGTAGCCCTCCGCCGCGAGCTCCTTGGCGAGATCGGCGAACTTCTCCGGGATCGGCGCCTCGAGATTGTCGTCGAGATCGATCAGTTCGGGGATCATCACCATCACGCTGTGGCCGTTGCCGAGATCCTCGACGAAGCCGCCATTGTTCAGCATGTCGAGCTGCTGCTCGGTCTCCTTGTCGACCGCGGTGAGGAACGACTTGTGAACCAGCGGGAAGTGATAGGCGTCGGTAGTGTTCTCGAGCTGGATCTTCCAGTTGCCGGGGAAGCGGAACTTGTGCTCGCCCAGCGTCTTCACCGGATAGCCGCCGCCCTGCTTCATGAACAGGTCGATCCACTTCTTGGCGGGGCCGAGGAAGTCGGCGAGCGGCTCGATGTCGTCGCGGAAGGTCGCGAAGATCAGGCCGTTGTATTCCTCGACTCGCAGCGACTTCAAAGACAGCTCGTTGCGGTCGAGCGTCTTCTCGTCGTAGCCGTTCTCGTACGGCACACCGCGCAGCTTGCCGTCGAGCGAATAGCCCCAGCCGTGATACGGGCAGACCAGGCTCGAGGTCTTGCCCTTGCGCACTTCGCACAGCGTCGCGCCGCGATGCCGGCAGCGGTTGAGGTGGACGTGGACCTTGCCCTTGCGGTCGCGAACCACGATCACCGGCTCGAGCCCGACCTGCGCCATCTTGAAGTCGCCGTTGTTCGGGATCTCGCTGACATGCGCGACCCAGACCCAGGTGTTGCGGAAGATCTTGGTCATCTCGGCGTCGAAGATCGCCGGATCGGTGTAGAGCGGCGTGCGAACGCGATCCTTGCGGATCAGATCGTCGGGAGTGGTGGAGAGCTCCGCCAGGCTGGTCATGTGTCTGATCCTTGTCGCTGGGAAATGGTCGGAGAGGGGCGCTGCATCATGGATAGCCCGGGACCGAGGGCAGCCCGAGCAACACCCGCCCGGCGCTCTGCATCGTGCCCTCGTTGAGGAAGGCGTGCTGCGCGACGACGAAGCTGTCGGTCAGCGCCCGCGCCAGTGGATGGCCGTTGTAGATCGACGTGGTGCCGGTCAGTTCGGTCGCCATTCGCGTCACGTCGGCGCCGGTTTTCGCCGCGTGGCTCGCCGCCAGCCGCAGCACCGTGGTGGCTTCGACCGACGGCTTGTCGCCGGCGCGGACGATGCGCCAGGTCTCTTCGGTGGCGTCGTAGAAGAAGGCGCGGGCGGCGCGCAGGTTGGCCTCGGCCTTGGCGATCGCGACCTGCACATAGCCGCGGTCGGCGAGCTTCGGCGCGCCGGTGATCGACACCCGGCCGCCGGCCATGTCGATCACTTCGTCGAGCGCGCCGCGTGCGACACCGAGCCCGACCACGGCGAGCACCTGCGCGGCGAGGCCGAGCGACGGATAGCGATAGATGTCGGCATCGACCGAAGCCGCGCCGCCGCGGATCAGCGTCCATTCCTCCGGCACGATCACGTCCCTGACGACCAGATCGTGGCTGCCGGTGCCTTCCAGCCCGATCACGTCCCAGTTCGGACGGATCTCCACTTTCTCCGCCGGCATCACCGCGACCCGCGGCAATCCGCCTGACGCATCGCCTTCGACCGAGATGCCGACGCCGATCAGCGAGGTGCCCATGCTGCCGCTGCCGAACTTCCAGGTGCCGTTGACGAGATAACCTTCCGGCACGCGCCTGGCCGGCTGCAGCGGGAACAGGCCGCCGGCGAACACCACGTCCGGCCCGTTCGCATAGAGCTTGCGCAGCGTCGGCTCGGGCAGTGCGGCGAGATAGGTCGCCGCCGCGCCAAAGCTCGCGACCCAGCCGGTCGAGCCGTCGGCCTGCGCGATCTTCTCGATCATCCGGCAGAATTCGGCGGGACTACGTTCGTCGCCGCCGAACATCTTCGCCACCATGGCGCGATAGATGCCGGCCTTGCGCAGCCGCTCGATGATGTCCTGCGAGACGTGCTGCTGCGCGGTGAACTCGCTGCGGCGGGCGCGGATGTCGGCGATCAGCGCGTCGAAATCCTCGAGCGGCGCGGCCGGCTTCAGATGAATCACGCTGGCGAGGTCGTTCATGGTGCCCTCTTTGGCGTTGGCGCTGTTGGTCCTGCGCGCTGCGTCTCGACCGCGGAAAGTAACGATAGGTCATCGACCGTGTCTTCCACATGCGAAAGACAATCATGAACTACTCGAACTTTCCAGTGAATTATCGAGCGTCTCCGCATCAATTTCGGGCGGCGCCGTGCTCGCTGCTTGCTCATTCTGCGAATGAGAGAGGCAATCGGAGCGCCGGACGCCACGGTTCCGGCGGTGCGCCGCGCGTACTACGCGGCCGACGTGCGCGGCGAACAGCGCCGGCGTCGCGCGTTCCGAATCGGCGTGGGGGCGGGAAGGCCGGCTTCCGCCGTCGGAACGCGCGCCTAGAATTATTGTCGATTCCGCCGGGGAGATGTTGTCATTTTCCACGATCTCGGGAAGTGTCGTCGAAGCCCGCGCAGGCGCGGGTCGCGGCCGCGTGCACCGCGGCGGACGTCGAACGGCAGGATCGGGACGGGCAGATGCAGATCAAGAGCGACGGGATGAAGCGGAGAATCCGGGCCGATGACAGCCGGTTCATCTCCAACCGGTCGCCGTTCTTCCACAATGTCCGGATGCTGGCGCGCTATTCGGCGCGGATGAACGCCATCCTCAAGCCGGCCGGGCTCGACGTGCCGAAATGGCGGGTGCTGATGACGCTGACCGAGGGGCGGCCGCTCACCGTGTCGCAAATCGCCGACGAGGCGGTGGTGAACATCTCGACGATGGCCAAGATCATCAACCGGATGACGGACGACGGGCTGGTGACGACCCGGACGTCGAGCTCCGACGCGCGATCCACCGAAGTCTTCATCACCCAGCAGGGCGAGCGCGTGCTCGAACTGGTGCGCGAGAAGGTCAACTATCTGTTCAAGGAAGCGCTGCGCGGCCTCACCAAGGCCGAGGTCCAGCTCCTCAACACGCTGTCAGTCAAGATTTACGACAACCTGTCGCCGTAGCGCGCCGACGGCTCCTGATCCCCGAAAACAACCGGCTTTTCGCGATCGGCCGCGCTGGAGGCGAGGCCGTGCGCCGCCGCGCCGCGCGTCGTCTGACTGCGAAAGCAGCAAAGCTCTGCGATAATATGTGCAGCGCGCCGTTTTAAGTTGCTTGATTGTTCGCTGGAATATTTCACTAATTGGGCGGTCACTGCAGACGGGAATTAGTCGCTTTAAAAACCCGCTCCTGCAGATGTCCGCGCCTGATCCGAGCGGCAGCCGCCGCGACGTCCCGGCCGCGGCCCCGCAACACGGATGGGAAGAGGACGATCATGCACAATCTCAAGGCGCTCGTGGCCGCGGCGGTTCTGGCGGCTTCGGTCGGTCCCGCGATGGCCCAGGTCAAGGTCGGCGTCATCGCCTCCTCGACCGGCCCGATCTCGGTGGTCGGGCTGCAGCAGAAGAACACCGTGGCGCTGCTGCCGAAGACCATCGGCGACGTCACGGTCGACTACATCTACATGGACGACAACAGCGACCCGACGCAGGCGACCAAGAACGTCCAGAAGTTCCTGATCGAGGACAAGGTCGACGCCATCATCGGCCCGTCCGGATCGCCGAACGCGATGGCGGTGCTGTCCTTCATCGCCGACGCCAAGACGGTGATGCTGGCGCCGGTCGGCACCACCGCGGTGGTGCTGCCGATGGACGAGAAGAAGAAGTGGGTGTTCAAGACCACCCAGAACGACAACCTCGTGATGGACGCGCTGGTCGCGCACATGAAGACCAACGGCGTCAAGACCGTGGCCTTCATCGGCACCAACGATCCGCTCGGCGCCAACTTCGCCAAGGCCTTCAAATCCGTGATCGAGAAGGAAGGCATCAAGCTGGTCGCCGAAGAAACCTTCAGCCGCGCCGACACCTCGGTCGCGGGCCAGAGCCTGAAGATCCTCTCGGCCGCGCCGGACGCGGTGCTGGTCGGCGCCGCGGGCGCAACCACGGTGCTGCCCGAAGTGACGCTGGTCGACCAGGGCTACAAGGGCAGGATCTATCAGACCCACGGTGCTGCGACGCCGGAATTCCTCAAGCTCGGCGGCAAGAAGGTCGAGGGCACCATCCTCGCCGCGAGCCCGATGCTGGTGCAGTCGCAGATCGGCGACGACGTGCCGTCGAAGGCCTCGGGACAGGCCTATATCGACGCCTATACCAAGATGTACGGCACCGCCCCCGGCACCTTCGGCGCCAATGTCTGGGACGCCGGCCTGTTGCTGGAGCGCACCATTCCGATTGCGGCCGAGAAGGCCAAGCCCGGCACGCCGGAGTTTCGCGCGGCTCTTCGTGACGCGCTGGAGAACGTCAAGAATCTCACCGGCGCGCAGGGCGTCTACAACATGACCGCGGCCGATCATTCCGGCTTCGACGCGCGCAGTATCGTCACCATCGCGGTGAAGGACGGCGCCTGGAAGCTGCTGAAGTAACAACGCGCCGGCCGCGGTCCTCGCCTCCGAGCAGGCGATCCGCGGCCGGCCCTTACACCGTTCGCACCCGGCTCCGACCATCCGCACGGCAGACGGCGCGCCGCCCGCGCCGTCGAAAGGATCTTCGTGAATCTCGTCGTCGCCCTGTTTCTCGCCCAGGATGGCATTGCCAATGGCGTCGTCTACGCGCTGCTGGCGGTCGCGATCGTGGTGCTGTTCTCGGTCACCCGCATCACCTTCGTGCCGCAGGGCGAGTTCGTCTCCTACGGCGCGCTGACTTTCGTCACGCTGCAAGACGGCCAGCGGCCCGGCACGTTCGCGTTGCTCGGCCTCCTGATCGCGCTGCACATCGTCATCGACATCGCCGCCGGATGGCGCAGGCAGCGCCTCGCGACGCTGCTCGTCTCCAGCCTGCGCAGCGTCGCCGCCGCGCTGATCGTGCTGGCGCTGGCCTATGCCGCTACCAGTTTCGACCTGCCGCTGCTGCTGAAGGCGGTGATCGCGATCGCGGTGATCACCGCCGCCGGGCCGCTGCTGTATCGCATCGTCTATCAGCCGCTGGCCGATGCCTCGGTGCTGGTGCTGCTGATCGTCTCGGTGGCGCTGCATTTCGTCATGACCGGGCTCGCGCTGTATATTTTCGGTCCCAGCGGCCAGCGCTCCGCGCCGCTGATCGATTTCACCATGCCGCTGATGGGCGTGCCGATCGCCGGGCAGACGCTGCTGATCCTCGGCGTCACCATCGTCGTCATCGCGGCGCTGTATTTCGCCTCGCAGCACACGCTGTACGGCAAGGCCATGCAGGCCGTGGCGCTGAACCGCACCGGCGCGCGGCTGATGGGGATCTCGACGACGCTGGCGGGCCGCACCTCGTTCCTGCTCGCCGCCTTCATCGGCGCGCTGGCCGGCGTGCTGATCTCGCCGACCACCACGATCCTCTACGACACCGGCTTCCTGCTCGGCCTCAAGGGTTTCGTCGGCGCCATTCTCGGCGGCCTCGCGAGCTATCCGATCTCGGCGCTCGGCGCGCTGATGATCGGCCTGTTGGAGAGCTACTCGTCGTTCTTCGCCTCGACCTACAAGGAAGTCATCGTCTTCAGCCTGATCATCCCGATCCTGCTGGTGCAGACGCTGCGCCAGCACCGCATCAAGGAAGACGACGACCACGGCGGCGAGGCGATCCCGGCGCAACTGAGCCTGTCGCCGGAGGCGCTGCGCCGCCGCCGGCAGATCAGGACCGGCCTCGGCGCCGCCTTCGTGCTGGCGGTCGCCGCAGCGCCGCTGCTGCTGTCGAATTACGAGATCGCGCTCTTGAACTATGTCGGCCTCGCCGCCATCGTGGTGCTCGGCCTGGTGCTGCTCACCGGCGTCGCCGGGCTCACCTCATTCGCGCAGGCGGCCTATGTGGGCATCGGCGCCTACATCACCGGCTATGTCTCGTCGGTCTATGGCCTGTCGCCGTGGCTGACGCTGCCGATGGCGCTGGCGGTCGCCTTCGTGCTGGCGCTGTTCGGCTCGCTGATCACCGCGCGGCTGTCGGGTCACTATCTGCCGCTGGCGACGCTGTCGCTCGCTGTGGTCGCCTATTATCTGTTCGCCGCCCTGCCGCAGACCGGCGGCCAGGCCGGCATGACCAACATTCCGCCGCTCACCATCTTCGGCATCGCGATCGTCAGCCCGAAGGCGTGGTATGTCGGGATCTGGGGCGCGCTGTTGCTGCTGCAGCTGGCGATGGCCAATCTGCTCGACTCGCGCCCGGGCCGCGCCATCCGCGCGCTGAAGTCCGGCACCATCATGGCCGAAAGCCTCGGCGTCGACACCTGGCGGGCGAAGATCGCCGCCTTCGTCATCGCCTGCCTGCTCGCCGCACTCGCCGGCTGGTTCTATGCGCATTACCAGCGCTTCCTCAATCCGTCGCCGTTCTCCTTCAACCAGGGCATCGAATATCTGTTCATGGCGGTGATCGGCGGCGCCGGCTCGATCGGCGGCGCGCTGGTCGGCTCCGGCATCGTCGTGCTCGCCAATCAGTGGCTGCAGACCAACCTGCCGCTGGTGCTCGGCATGCAGGGCGACTTCCAGGTGATCATCTTCGGCGTCGCCGCGATGGCGATGCTGCAATTGCTGCCGCGCGGCATCTGGCCGGCGCTGCTCGACCTGTTCCGGATGCGGCTGCCGAAATCCTGGACGTTCTCGACCGACGCGGCCCCCTTGCCGGCGCGCCCCAAGCCGGCGCCGGGCGAGACCGTGCTGGCGGTGCGCGGCGTCTGCAAGAATTTCGGCGCGATCGCCGCCAACCGCAACATCAGCCTCGACGCCAAGGCCGGCGAAATTCTCGCGCTGATCGGCCCCAACGGCGCCGGCAAGAGTACGCTGTTCGACCTGATCTCCGGGGTGCAGCGTCCGTCGAGCGGCACGGTGCATTTCCTCGGTCATGAAAGCAGTTACTTCCCGCGCACGCTGTCGCGTGGCGGCATGGGCCGCACCTTCCAGCACGTCCGCATCCTTCCCGAGATGACGGTGGTGGAGAACACCGCGCTCGGCGCCCATGCGCGCGCCGACATCTCGTTTCTGTCGTCCGCGCTGCGGCTCGACCGCGGCAAGGAAGCGATGCTGATCGCCGAGGCGCTGCGCCAGCTCGATCGGGTCGGGCTGGCGAGCAGCGCGACGCAGATCGCCGGCAGCCTTTCATTGGGCCAGCAGCGCGTGCTCGAAATCGCCCGCGCGCTCGCCTCCGACCCGTGCCTCCTGCTGCTCGACGAACCGGCGGCTGGGTTGCGGCATCTCGAAAAGCAGGCGCTGGCGCGGTTGCTGAAGCAGCTCAAGGCCGAAGGCATGGCGGTGATCGTCGTCGAGCACGACATGGATTTCGTGATGAACCTCGCCGACCGCATCGTCGTCATGCAATTCGGCGAGAAGCTCGCCGAGGGCACGCCGTGCGAGATCCAGCGCAACCCGGCCGTGATCGAAGCCTATCTCGGAGGCGCCGAATGACCGCGACAGCAACCGGCGACCTGCTGCTCGAAGCTGACAATATCGAGATCGGCTACGGCCGCGTCAATGTCGTGCACGGCGCCAGCCTCAGCGTGCGGCGCGGCCAGATCATCGCCATCATCGGCCCCAACGGCGCCGGCAAGACCACGCTGCTCAGCGGCCTGATGGGGCTGCTGCCGGTGAAGGGGCGGCTGTCGTTCTTCGGCGAGACGACGCCCGATCAGCCGAGCGTCGAGGCGCTGGTCGGGCGCGGCGTCACGCTGATCCCGGAGACCCGCGAATTGTTCGGGCCGATGAGCGTCGAGGACAATCTGCGGCTCGGCGGCTTCGCGCGCTATCAGCAGGGCCATCGCGACGCGGAGGCCGGCCTCGCCGAAGTCTACGCGCTGATGCCGCGGCTGCAGGAGCGCAAGCGCCAGGCGGCCAAGACGCTGTCCGGCGGCGAGCGCCAGATGCTGGCGATGGGCCGCGCGCTGATGTCGAAGCCGCAATTACTGCTGCTCGACGAGCCGAGCCTCGGGCTGGCGCCGCTGATCACCCGCGACATCCTGCGCACGGTGGCGACGCTGCGCGACCGCGGCATGTCGTGTCTCTTGGTCGAGCAGAACGCCAAGGCGGCGCTGCGCATCGCCGACTACGCCTATGTGATGGAATCCGGCGCCTTCGTGCTGGAAGGCCCGGCCGCCGAGATCGCCGCCAATCCGGACGTCATCGCCAGCTATCTCGGCGTGCGCTCGGCCACGGCGGAAAGCCACGCTTGAATCGCGGCCCGCCGAAGCGCGCGCTCCGGCGGTGATCACTACGCAGAACAAGGAGCGACCGCTCATGAATGCCCATGCCCCGATGAATCACATGACAGAGGCTCAGCTCCGCACCGAGCTGGCGCTGTGCTATCGCCTGATCGACTTCTTCGGCTGGACCGAAATGATCTTCAACCACGTCTCGGTGCGGCTGCCGGGCGCCGAGAAGCGCTATCTCGTCAATCCGTTCGGCCTCAACTACAACGAGGTGACGCCGGACAATCTGCTCACCGTCGACGTCTCCGGCGAGCTGATCGGCACCTCCAACTACAGGCCGAACCCGGCCGGCTTCGCGTTGCACGGCGCGATCCACACGGCGCGCGAGGATCTGCACTGCGTGCTGCACGCCCACACCACGCCGATGTCGGCGGTGGCGCAGAAGGCCGGGGGTCTCAGCCACGACAGCTTCTATGGCGCGCAACTCACCGGCCGGGTCGGCTATCACACCTTCGAGGGCATCACGCTGTATGACGACGAGCGCGAACGGATGCTGGCGAGCCTCGGCAACGGCGACGTGCTGATCCTGCGCAATCACGGCGTCGCGGTCGGCGCGCCGGACATTCCGCGCGCCTTCATGCTGCTGTGGACGGTGCAGCGCGCCTGCGAGATCCAGTGCGCCGCGGGCGGCATTCCTGGCCCCGACACGCCGCTGCCGGACCATGTCCGCCAGCAATGCGTCGACAATTCGAAAGACCTGATCGCCGAGAGCAGCTTCGCCCGGCTGTTCTTCGACGGCGCCGTGCGCCGGATGATCAAGGCGCAGGGGCCTGCGTTCTGAGCGCGGGCGTTTTGAACGCGAGCGTTTTCAACGCCATGAGCGGCAGCGCGCAAGGCACGGGCGCCATCGGGGCATCGGTGGCGCCCGTTACGCGTCTGAATGTCTGCGTGGTCGGCGCCGGCGCGATCGGCACCGCGCTCGCCGGCCGGCTACACGCCGCGGGCCACGCGGTCTCGGTGCTGGCGCGCGGCGCGCGCCGTTCCTTCCTCGCGACGCACGGCCTGTCGCTGCGCGATGGCGATCGCGATTTCGCCTTCCGGCCGGCGCTGGCCGAGCTACGCGATCTTGCCGGTCATGATCTGGTGATCGTCGCGGTGAAGGCCGGCGCGTTGCCGGCCTTGCTGCCGCGGCTGGCGGCGGCGATGCGGCCCGATGCGCTGCTGATGCCGGCCATCAACGGCCTGCCGTGGTGGTACGGGCTCGGCGAACGCGCGCCGCTGACCGGCCGGCCGATCATGGCGGTCGATCCGGACGGCGCGCTGCTGCCGTTGTTCGCGCCGGAGCGGCTGATCGGCTGCGTGGTCTACAGCCGGGTCACGATGCTCGGCAGCGGCCATGTCATCGTCAGCGGCCGGCAGGATCTGCAGCTCGGCGCCGTCGGCGGCACGCCGCCGCTCGCGACCATTGCCGAGCAATTTTCCGAGGCCGGCATCGCGGTCCGCGTTGAGTCCGATATTCGCCGCGCGGTCTGGCGCAAGCTGATCCGCAACGCCGCCACCAACGTCGTCTCCGCGCTTACCGGCGCGACGCTGGAGCAGATCGGCCACGACGCCGAAGCCATCCGCCTCGTCGCCGCGATTGCGCAGGAGGTTGCGGATCTCGCGGGGCGGCTCGGTCGCCCGGTCGATCCGGAAATCGAGGAATTGATCGCGGTGCTGCGCGCCGCCGGCCCGTTCGCCACCTCGATGCTGCAGGACGTCCGCAACGGCCGTGAACCGGAACTCGGCGCGATCGCCGAGGCGCCGCTCGAACTCGCCGACCAGATCGGCCACCCGATGCCGACGCTCCGCAGCGTCGCCGCGCTGCTGAACCTCGCGGTGCGGGTGAGGTGAACTAACGCTTGCAACGGGCACACCTCATGGTGAGGAGGCGCGAAGCGCCGTCTCGAACCATGCGCCGCCGGCGATGCGTTGCCCCATCCTTCGAGACGCCCGGCTTCGCCGGGCTCCTCAGGATTCGATCGAGAATGCAGTCAAGGAGGTCGGGCAGTTTCGTTTCAACCCGTCATGCCCGGGCTTGTCCCGGGCATCCACGAATCTGCGCTAGCGTCGAAAACAAGACGTGGATGGCCGGGACGAGCCCGGCCATGACGATGCTGGGTGTCACTGAACGAAGCGACGAACGCGCTACGCCTTCGCGCGCTCCCGTTCCGCTTCCTGCTCCATGTCGCCGCGCACGCCGCCTTCGCGGACGAGGTGGGGGTATTGCGCGAACATTTCGGCCTGCAGGAACTTCACCGGCACATCGAAATACGCGCCGTGGTCGCGGACGTATTCCATGAAGCGCGCCTGCTTGGTGTCGAACGCCTGCATCACCGCGTCGCTGCTTCCGTCGAAATCCAGCGGCGCGACGCCGAGCTTGTCGCACAGCGTGCGATTGAACGTCGGCGACGCCTTGACCCAGCGTTCGCCGGTCCAGCATTCGGTGTAGCCGTGCCAGGCGAACAAATCGGTGCCCATCGACTTGGTGAGATTCTCTGTCGCCAGATGATTGCGCACGTCGGCGAAGCGCACCCGCGCCGGAATGCCGGCGGCGCGGCACAGCGCCGCGAACGCCGCCGCCTTGCCGACGCAATAGCCGCGCTGCGCCCGCAGCACGCTGGAGCCGCGAAACACTTCGGCGCCGCGGAAATCGACGTAAGGATCGTAGCGGACGCCGTCGCGCACCGCGAGATACAGCGCGCGGAGCCTGTCCTGCTGCGTCGCCGCGCCGGCGGTCGTCTGCGCCGCCAGCGCCTGCACCTCGGGATGGTCGCTGTCGACGAATTCCGCCGGCGCGAGGCAGACCGCGCGTTCGGAACCTTCGATGTCGCTGTCGTCCGCCATGGCCGGCCGGCTCGCGGTCAGACGCTGTGCAGCCGCGGCTTCGCCGACAGCACACGCTGCGCGATCACCACCGGGCAGTCGGGGGCGTGCTTGATCTCGTCGCCGGTCTTGAGCCACGGCACCGAGGCGCCGCACAGCTTGCACTGGTTGTGCGCGCCGCCGTCCTCTTCGGAGACGATTTCGATCGCCGTCTTGACCAGCGCGGCGGCGATCTTGCGGGTCTCTTCGGGGCTGATGTCGATCATGGCTTCAATCCGGTGCGAACGGGCGGTCGGCCGCGGCGCCAGTGTGACGCCGTTCCGGCCGCGGTGCAATCGAGCGGCGCGGCCGCTGCGTCAATAGCAGGGATACCGGCGGCCGTCCTGGCCGCGATAGGCGGCGGCGCCCTGCTTGCACAGCGCCCGCAGCGGGCCGTCATAGGTGGCGAAGGTCTCGCCCGGCCAGATCGGCGGGCCGTAATTGTGGGTGTAGAGTGACCCCTCGACGTGGTGGTGATGGTGGCCGTGATGGCGATGCTTGTGCCCGGCCGCGGCCGGGGCGGCGGCGGCGACCGAAACGACCGCAGCGGCGCAGATCAGCTTGACGAAGGTCATCGGAAATTCTCCTGCTTGCCGGCAATGAACGCGATCCAACGCCATCGGGTTTCATCGCTGCCCCGGCCGATGTCAAGCGCGTTGCGTTCCCGCGCCGGCCTGCAGCGGGCGCTCCACCGCGCGCAGCTTGGCCTGGCCGCCGGCGCAGCCCGCCAGCCGCTCGATTTCGGTCACGATCGTCTCGGCATGGGCGTGGTGCGCCATGTGCCCGGCGCCGGCGATGCGGACGAGGCGCGCCCCCGGGATCGCCTGCGCCAGCGCCTCGGCGTGGATCTGCGGCGGCACCACCGGATCGGCGGTGCCGGCGACGATCACGGTCGGCACCGCGACCGCCCGGTAGCGCGGCACGTGGTCGACCAACTGGTCGCGCAGCCCGGAATATTCCTGCAGGCTGCCGGAGAACCGCTTCGCCATCAGCGCCAGCCCGAGCCGGCTGCGGTCGATATAGTCCGGCGGCGGCGTTTCCGGGCGGAAGATCCGGCTCGCGACGCGGTCCGTCATCGCCATGAACATCGGCGGCAGCACCGTGTAGTTGATCGACGGCTTCATCAGCACGTCGAACACGCGCTGGATCCAGCGGATGCCCCGCGGCCGCGGATGGGTGGTCGGGTTGATCACCACCAGGCCCTGTACGGTGTCGGGGTTGTCGAGCGCGTAGCGCAGCGCGATCAGACCGCCGAACGAATGCCCGACCACGATCAGCGGCCCGGAGACGCCGAGCTCGCGCAGCACTTCGCGGATCAGCGTCACCTGATAGGCCGGCGACGCCAGCGGGCCGAGGCCGGGCGCGCTGTAGCCCTGGCCGGGCCGGTCCGGAATGATAACCCGCAGCTTGCGCGACAGCCGCTCGCCGAGCGCCATCCGCATGTCCTCGCTGCACAGATTGGCGCCGTGCACCAGCAGCACCGTCGGCAGCGGCCGGTCGGCGGGCTGCGCCGGGGGCAGATCGAGCACGTGCATCCGCACGCCGTTGGCGTTGACGAACACGCCGCGCGGCGGGAATCGCGCCTCCAGCCTGCGGGCGATCGAGCAGGACAGCCAGCCCGAGCCGAACAACAGCGCGGCGGCGATCAGCACCAGCACAATAGCGGCTATCATTCGGATTCCTTCGCCCGCTTCGGGAACGGCGGACTAAGGTCCGCGACGACAACGGAAATTTGATCATGCCCGGAGGTCGCCGCAATTGATCTTCCGCAATAGGGCACCGAGGCTCGCGGGTTACGGCTCGATCAGCTCATCCAACGGGTTTTCATGCTGCACAAAGTCGATCAGCCGGGCGATTCGACGCTGTCACCGCGGCCGCCTGCGGCCGTGCGTTGGGCGGGCGCGGTCTGGCGCCATAAATGGCCGGTGCTCGGCATCGGTCTGGTGCTGATCGCGGCCGGGCTCGGGCTGGGGCGGCTGCTGCTCGGCCCGCAAGTCGCCGCCGTCGTGGTCGAACGCGGCAATCTGGTGCAGAGCGTGGTCGCTTCCGGCCACATCGAGACGCCGTACCGGGTCGAGATCGGTAGCCAGATCACCGGCACCGTCGCCGACGTGCTGGTGCGCGAGGGCGAGGAGGTTCGCGAAGGCCAGAAACTGATCTCGATCGAGGCCAGCGAACTCGAGGCCGCGGTGGTGCAGGCCGAGGGCGCGGTGGCGCAGGCCGAGGCGCGGGTGCGCCAGCTCCGCGAACTGACCAAGCCGGCCGCCGACCAGTCGCTGCAGCAGGCGCAGGCCAATCTGCTCAACGCCGAGGCCGCCTATCAGCGCGCCTCCAAGCTCGCCGCCTCCGGCTACGGCACCAAGGCTGTGCTCGACGAGGCGACCAAGAATCTCGACGTCGCCCGCACCCAGGTCCGCACCGCGGAGCTGCAGGTCTACACCTCGAGCCCGGTCGGCAGCGACTACGTGATGGCCGAGACCCAGCTCGGCCAGGCCCGCGCCACGCTCAACACCACCCGGGCGCGGCTCGGCTATGCCAGCATCACCGCGCCGCGCGACGGCGTGCTGATCACCCGCAAGGTCGAGCGCGGCAGCGTGGTGCAGCCCGGCAAGGCGCTGCTGGTGCTGGCGCCGGCCGGCGACAGCCAGATCGTGGTGCAGATCGACGAGAAGAATCTCGGCCAGCTCGCGCTCGGCCAGCACGCGCTGGCGTCCGCCGACGCCTATCCGGACAAGCGCTTTTCGGCGCGGCTCAGCTACATCAATCCGTCGGTCGACATCAACCGCGCCTCGGTCGAGATCAAGCTCGCGGTGACCGATCCGCCGCATTATCTGCGCCAGGACATGACGGTGTCGGTCGACATCGCCACCGCGCGCCGCGACAATGCGGTGATCGTGCCGGCGCGTGCGGTCAACGACGCGACGACGGCGCCCTATGTGCTGAAGGCCGAGAACGGCCGCGCCATCCGGCGGCCGGTCAAGCTCGGCCTGCGCGGCGTCGGCGCCTACGAAGTGATCGAGGGTCTCGCGCCGGGCGACCGGGTGATTCCGCTCACCACCGGCGTCAAGCCCGGCGATCGCATCCGCGTGGTCGTGCCGTGAAACGTTGGCTGCCGTTCGAGTGGATCGCCGCGGTGCGCTTCCTGCTCGACGGCGCGACGCAGACGCTGGTGATCGTCGGCGGCATCGCGATCGGCGTCGGCGTCATCGTCTTCATGTCGGCGATGCTGGCCGGGCTACAGGCGAATTTCATCAAGCGCGTGCTGACCTCGCAGCCGCAGATCCAGTTGATCCCGCCGGATCAGGTGGCGCGGCCGCTGCGCGACGAGCCGGGCACGATCGAGATCGCGACGGTGCAGCGCCCGACCCAGCGGGTGATCTCGATCGACCAGTGGCCGAAGATCCGCGCCGAGATGCAGGCGCGGCCGGACGTGGTGTATGCGGCCGCCACCGCGTCGGGCTCGGCGCTGGCGCTGCGCGGCGACACCAGCCGGGCGATCACGCTGTACGGCATCGAGCCGGAGATCTATTTCCAGATCGTCAAGGTGCCGGATTTCATCATCGCCGGCGAAGCCCAGATCACCACCGAGGGCATCCTGATCGGCGTCGAGCTGGCGCGCGATCTCGGCGCCTCGCTCGGCGACAAGCTCATCGTCTCGACGTCGCTCGCCGGCAATCGCGTCCTCACCATCAAGGGCATCTTCGATTTCGGCAACAAGGCCGCCAACCAGCGCAACACTTTCGTGACGCTGCGCAACGCCCAGAGCATGCTCGGCCTGATCGGCGGCATCACCTCGATCGACATCACCGTGGCGGACATCTACGCCGCCGAGACCGCCGCGCAGGAAATTCAGGCGACGCTGCCGGTGAAAGCCGATAGCTGGATCAAGACCAACGCGCAGTTCTTCACCGCGGTGCGGGCGCAGCAGAATTCCAACACGCTGATCCGGCTGTTCGTCGGCCTGTCGGTGGCGTTCGGCATCGCCGCGGTGCTGATCGTCTCGGTGATCCAGCGCTCCAAGGACATCGGCATCCTGCGCGCGATGGGCACGCGCCGCGGCCAGATCCTGCGGGTGTTCCTGATTCAGGGCGGGCTGCTCGGCTTCGTCGGCGCGCTGATCGGCTCCGGCCTCGGCGCGCTTGCGCTGTTCGTGTGGCACCAGTCGGCGCGCCAGGTCGACGGCAGCGAGCTGTTTCCGCTGATCCTCGATTCCGAATTGTTCATCGCGTCGTCGCTGCTGGCGACGCTCACCGGCGTCGCGGCGGCGATCGCGCCCGCGCTGCGTGCGGCGCGGCTCGATCCGGTGGTGGCGATCCGTGGCTGAAGTCCTGCGCCTCGACGGCATCCGGAAATCCTACAATGTCGGCACCCCGGTCGAGACCGAGGTGCTGCACGGCATCGACCTGACCTTGCAGGCGCGCGATTTCCTGGCGCTGATGGGGCCGTCGGGCTCGGGCAAGTCGACGCTGCTCAACATCATCGGCCTGCTCGACCGGCCGACCGCGGGCAAGCTGACGATCAACGGCGAGGACACCGGCCTGCTCGGCGACGCGGCGCTGACGCAACTCCGCGGCCGCGCCATCGGCTTCGTGTTCCAGTATCACTATCTGATCTCGGCCTTCACCGCGCGCGAGAACGTGATGATGCCGATGCTGGTCGATCGCGGCCGTCCCGATACGGCGATGGAGCGCCGCGCCGACGAGCTGCTCGATCGCGTCGGCCTCAGCCGCTGGCGCAACAACAGCGCCAGCAACATGTCGGGCGGCCAGCAGCAGCGCGTCGCCATCGCCCGCGCGCTGGCGATGGACCCCGACCTCGTGCTCGCCGACGAGCCGACCGGCAATCTCGACACCAAATCCGCCGACGACGTGTTCGCGCTGATGCGCGAGATCAACCGCGAGCGCGGCACCACCTTTCTGCTCGTCACCCACAATGACGACCTCGCCAAACGCTGCGACAGCATCGTCCAGGTGGTCGACGGCAAGATTGCGGGGCAGGGCAGTTAGTCCAGCGTCCAGCAGGCGAGACCTGCTGCATTGCGCCGCAGCCGCGAGACCCCGGTGGTCGGTCGCTCTCGTGGCTAGAACGTTTCATCGACCGATTGAAGCAATATGGCTTTTGCCAGTTGCACTGAATCCTCATCCTGAGGAGCCCGGCGAAGCCGGGCGTCTCGAAGGATGGGGCGATGCAGTGCCGGCGGCGCATGGTTCGAGACGGCGCTTCGCGCCTCCTCACCATGAGGCTGTGCCTGCGGCGAGTATCCCTGAACGCCAGTGCTGATTCCCTCGGAGACAGAACGGCTCTATCCGGCATCAGGCAGAGCAACGCTCCTCCCGTTCACAACTCTTTTATTGCGACTCCGCGGTGCCGCTCGCCGCCCTGGCTGGTATTCGGGAGCGTCGTCGCTAAGTTCAGGAGACAGGTTCGGTGCTGTTCCATCGCGGCAGCGGAAGTCCCCAGGAGGAATGAACATGAGCACGGTCGTTCTGAACCGCCGCAAGCTGCTCGTCGCCAGCGGTTCCTTCCTGGCAGCCGGTCTATCGTCCGGGCTGTTGCTACCTGCCCGAGCGGAAGGCCTCGCACCGACTCCGTCGATGTCGGGCGGGGCCAACAATTATCGCAAAGGCGCCCCGATCGTCGATCGGATCGGCGGGGGTGGATTCTGGATGAGAGGGACCGTTCGCCGTGCAGGCGACGGCGCTCCGCTCGCCGGGCAGCGGATCCAGATCTGGGCGCATACGGTCGAAGGGCAGGAGCACGAGCAGCGCAGTCACGGCGCCACGCTCACCGACAAGAACGGCGAGTTCCGTCTCGAGATGCCGCAGATCATTCCGGTGTTCGGCCAGCCGCACGGGCACCTCGCTTATGACAGCGACGAATTCAAGACCGTGTTCCTGCGTCCGGTCATGCGCAGCGCAAAAAACACCAGCCTGGAAGCGCACTTCGTCCTTCAGCCGGTCTGACTGAATTGGAGACGAAGGCATGAACCGGGTCCGGGCGACCCTGGTCTGGGCAGCCCTCGCGGCCGCCATCGGCGTGCCGATCGCCGCCGCGGCCATGAGCCCTTTGCTCAATTGGCGAGGTCCGGTCTACATCGTGGCCGGGTTCGCGGGGATCGTCGCGCTCGGTCTCGTCCTGGTTCAGCCTTTGCTGATCGGCGGGTATTTGCCCGGACTGTCGGCCTTGCGCGCGCGGCGCGCGCATCGCTGGATCGGCGGCACGCTGGTGATCGCCGTGCTGATTCACGTCGGCGGTCTGTGGTACACCAGCCCGCCGGACATGATCGATGCGCTGACCTTCACGTCGCCGACGCCGTTTTCCCCTTGGGGCGTGGTCGCAATGTGGGCGATCTTCGCCGTCGCGCTGCTCGCAGTCTTCCGCCGACGATGGGGCCTCGGGCCGCGACAGTGGCGGATCGCCCACATGCTGCTCGCCGTGGTGATCGTCGTCGGGAGCGTCGTGCACGGCATACTGATCGAGGGGACGATGGAATTGATGTCGAAGGCGGCGCTCTGTGCGCTGGTCGTCGCGGCGGCCGCAACCGTCATGGTCGACCTTCGGGTGTGGAGAAAGCGGGCCCGTTGGCGCGAACAGAACCCAGCGTCACGGTGAACGGACCCGGCCGTCCGCACTATCCGTTCGCCGCCGCGCGACCGCCTCGCACGTGATCGGCACGTCACCAAATTGGCCATGCGCGATCTCTTGACAGAATTCCTAATATGATTATAGTCCGCATCGTCCTGTCCGTGAGGGGCGCTTCGCGAGGCGTCGTACAAGCGGGACAGATCGGCGGGCCGGGCAACCGGTCCGGAACGATGGTTCGATCAAGCCGGCGCTGTGCCGGTGGAATCGGATGGATGCGGCGTCCTGCGCGTCGTGCCTCGCAAGCACGCGTCCGGGAGGCTTCGGGTACCCGTCCGGGCCTACTACGAGGCTCTGCGACTTGTTAGTTCGCTGGACGGGGGCAGGTGAAGGCGGCGTAATCCGCCGGATCCGTGGGGTTTCATTACCCTTGCCTGTCCCCGGAAGCACGGGCCTGACAGCCTAAAACCGCCGCAGGTGGGCGCGCCGACGAGGCGTCGCGCGATGACTTCGAAAGAAGCCATCGCGAACTCACCAACTTTGCGCCACGCGGCGCGCCCCCACCCCTCGCTGCGAAGCGACGGGTGCACAACTCGGGCTCAGCGGAGCCGCGAGACCAATTCGCCGTGGCTGTTTGACATCGCGATCAACGCGCACAGCGTCATCCTGAGGCGCGAGCGTAGCGAGCCTCGAAGGATCGGCCGCACGCACCGTCTAAGTCTCCGCATCCTTCGAGGCTCGCCCTTGCGGGCGAGCGCCTCAGGATGACGGCGCCGAGAGAACCGCGTTGGCTGTGTGATTGTCAGGCGGACTCCCACACTCTCTCCCGTCATCGCCCGGCTCGACCGGGCGACCCAGTATCCCAGAGCGCTGAGTTAGTTCGCGGTGCGCTAGCCGCGCACGCTCTGCGATACGGAATCCCCCGCTTTCGCGGGGATGACGGCTACTAATCCTGCTCCACGCATCCGCATCAACAGGCGTCATGCGCGGGCTCGACCCGCCTGCGCGGCCGAAGCCGCTTCGGCGAGGCGAAGGCCCGCGCATTCATCGCGCGCGTCAGCGCGCCATGAATAGTCTTTGCCAAGAGGATGGATTGCCGGGTCGAGCCCGGCAATGACGGCTGTGTCGAGCGGCGCTCGCGAGCGCTTACTTCGTCTGCGGAGTCACGCGGTCTTCGGCTTTGAAGTACTTGCGGGCGTGGGCGACGATCTGGCCGTCGGTGGGATGATCGACGGTCTCGACTGCGGCGATCTTGGCCTTCAGCGCGGGATTGTGCTGCTCGATATACTTCACCAGTTCGGTCTTGGTGTGCGCGGGACCGATCACCAGAATCGCGCCGGCATCGGAAATCGCATCCATCGCCGCCTTCAGATAATGTGGATCCTCGGGCTTGTGGTGGACTTGCTTCGCAGGGTGATCCGGATGAACCACCGTCCGCTCGACATCCTCCGGATTGAAGTGGAAGACGCGGGCTTCCTTGTGGTCGATCCAGATCACGGCGTGGAAGTGGTGGGTCGTCATGAGGCGGAGTCCTTTCAGGCGCGTGCCGGACGGCCCGGCACGCTTCCTGCGACCTTAGCTGCGGAGTGGAACCCGCAGCATGCGCTCGATCAAATCCCGCCTATTTCTTGATCAGCGGGCAGGCCGGATCGGGCGGACCGAACGCCTCGTCACCGGAGATGCGCGTCAGAATCTTGTAATAATCCCATGGATATTTCGACTCCTCGGGACTCTTCACCTGCACCAGCATCAGATCATGCACCATCAGCCCGTCTTCGCGGAGCCTGCCGTTGCGGGAGAAGAAATCCTCGACCGGCTTCTCGCGCATCTTCGCCGCGACCGCGAGCGGCTCGTCGGTGCCGGCGTCCTTGATCGCCTGCAGATAGTGCATGGTCGACGAGTACACGCCGGCCTGCCACATCGAGGGCATCCGGTTCATCTTGGCGAAATAGCGCTTCGACCATTCGCGGGTCTTGTCGTCCATGTCCCAATAGAACGACGTCGTCAGCAACAGGCCCTGCGCGGCGGGCAGGCCGAGCGAATGGATGTCGGTGATCAGCGCCAGCAGCGCCGCCATCTGCTGGCCGCCCTTGAACACGCCGAACTCGGCGCCGGTCTTGATTTCATTGATGTTGTTGGGCGGGCCGCCGGCGATGCCGATGATCTTCGCCTTCGAGGCCTGCGCCTGCAGCACAAAGGACGACAGGTCCGGCGTCGCGAAAGGCGGCCGCACCGCGCCCAGCACCTTGCCGCCGCTCTTCGTCACGACGGCAGCCGCGTCGCGCTCCAGCGACTGGCCGAAGGCGTAGTCGTCGGTGATGAAGAACCACGAATCGCCGCCGCGCTTCACGACTTCCTGCGCGGTGCCGACCGCGAGCGCCCTGGTGTCGAACACCCATTGCATCGCGTAAGGCGAGCAGAACTTGCCGTGGAAATCCGCGGCGCCGGTCGAATGGGTGATGAACATCCGCTTCTTCTCGCCCGCGATGTTCTGCACCGCGAGGCCGACCGCGGAGACCGGCACGTCGACGATCAGATCGACCTGCTCGACGTCGTACCAGCGCCGCGCCAGCGCGGCGCCGATGTCCGGCTTGAGCTGATGATCGCCGACGATGATGCTGATCGGCTTGCCGAGCACGCTGCCGCCGAAATCCTCGACCGCCATCTGCGCGGCGGTGACCGAGCCCTGGCCGGTCGGCGTCGAGGCCGGGCCGTTCATGTCGGTCAGCACGCCGATCTTGACGATGTCGTCGGAGATACGCGCCGAAGCGGTGGACGGCGAAGTGGCTTGCGCCGATGCGGCGGACGGTGACAGCAGCGCGGCCGTCATCATCGCCGCCACGATCGAATGTCTGGCGTCCATCTGTTTCTCCCTTGTTCCGGCTCTGCGGCCGTGTTGTGATCGCGAACTTACACCTTTCCGATGCTGCTGCAATTTGCTGCGTGACACGACGAACTGGGGCCGATGTTCGCAATTCTGGGGTTGGGGTTTCTGCTGGGGATGCAGCACGCGCTCGAGGTCGATCACATCGCCGCGGTCTCGACCATCGCGGCGCGGCGCAGCGGCGTGCGCGACATCGTCAAGCACGGGCTGACCTGGGGCCTCGGCCACACGCTGACGCTGTTCCTGTTCGCCGGCGTCGCCATCGTGCTCGGCCAGGCGATCCCGGAGCACATCGCGACGCCGCTGGAAGGTGCGGTCGGGTTCATGCTGGTCGGGCTCGGCGGTCATCTGCTGTGGCGGCTGTGGCGGGACCGCGTGCACGCCCATGTACATCAGCACGGCGACGGCACGCGCCACATCCATCTGCACAGCCACGCTGCGCAGCGCGCGGCCCACGATACGCCGGGCGCTCATATGCATACGCACGGCTTTCGCTGGCGCACGCTGCTGATCGGGCTGATGCACGGCATGGCCGGCTCCGCGGCGCTGCTGGTGCTCGCGGTGTCGCAGGCGCCGAGCCCGACGCAGGGGCTGCTCTACGTGGCGTTGTTCGGCTTAGGCTCGATGGTCGGCATGGGCGCGCTGTCGGCGGCGATCGCGGTGCCGCTGGTGATGTCGGCCCGCGGCCTGACCGCGGTCAATCGCGGGTTGCAGATCGCGGTCGGCGTGCTGACCATCGCCATCGGGCTGCACACGATCCAGTCGACGCTGTTGTCCTGAGCGACGCCGCGGCGACAGCCCGCGAAAACGATGCTATGCGGTCGGCCGGAGTCAACAACGCCGAAAGAGTTGCGATGAACGCCACCGTGTCCGCCGACGACGAATTGCTCTACGTGGTCGAAGACGGCATCGCCCGTCTGACCTTCAACCGGCCGCAGGCGCGCAACGCGCTGACCTTCGCGATGTACGAGCGGATGGCGGCGATCTGCGCACAGATCAACGAGGATCGCGCCATCAAGGCGCTGATCCTGACCGGCGCCGGCGACAAGGCGTTCGCCTCCGGCACCGACATCTCGCAGTTCCGCGCCTTCAAGACCCAGCAGGACGCGCTCGACTACGAGGCGCGGATCGACCGCGTGCTCGGCGCGCTGGAGCAGTGCCGCGTTCCGGTGATCGCGGCGATCGCCGGCGCGTGCACCGGCGGCGGCGCCGGCATCGCGGCGTGCTGCGACATCCGCATCGGCACCGAGGCGACCCGCATCGGCTTCCCGATCGCGCGCACGCTCGGCAACTGCCTGTCGATGTCCAATATCAGCCGGCTGGTCGCGCTGGTCGGCCCGGCGCGAGCCAAGGAGATGATCTTCACCGCGCGGCTGGTCGAGGCGCCGGAGGCGCTGGCGCTCGGGCTGCTGAACGAGGTCGTACCGGACGTCGCGACGCTGCAGCGTCGCGCCGTCGAGACCGCGCAACTGGTGGCGAGCCACGCGCCGATCACGCTGGAAGTCACCAAGGAGGCGGTGCGCCGCATCCGGCGGACGCTGACGCGCGACGAGGGCGAGGACCTGATCCTGCGCGCCTATATGAGCGAGGATTTCCGCGAGGGCATGGAGGCGTTCCTCGGCAAGCGCAAGCCGGCGTGGAAGGGCAAGTAGTCGCGCCTCGCGGCGTCCCTCAAAACCCCGGATCGCGCGCGAGCTTCGCGAGCTCGCAGCCCTCGCAATAGCGCGCGTCCTTGTAGTCGATCCAGTTGTGGGCATAGACGCGTTCGGCCGGAATGTCGTAGCGCGCGCGTAGCACCTTGACGAGAATGCGCCACGCCGCGATCTGCGCCTCGGTGGCGGGTCTGGTCACGTCCGGATAGTTGCCGGCGAATTCGATGCCGATCGAATTGCCGCGCGTGACCTGGCGATAGGTCGGCTTGTTGTCGATGTATTTGTCGTCGTTGCGGTTGGCGCCGTCGCCATGGGTGGTGACGATCGTTTCCGGGACCGCCCAATACACCGTGCCGTCGGTCTCGACCCAGACCGTGACGCCGCGCCGCGTCGGGTTTTTCGCCTGCGCGCGCGCGCCGTTACGCGCCGAGCCGCTTCCGCCTTCGGTCTGGTGCACGATGATGTTGCGCCACGGCGCCTTGCGATAATCGTCCCACGGGGCGAGCCAGACGATTGTCAGTCCGGGGATGTCCGGCTTGCCCGCACTGCGCGCGATCGTCGCCAGATCCGGCGAAAGCGTCTGCGCCGCCGTCCTGTCCAACGGCAGCAGCGCCGCGGCCAGCAGCGACGTTCCGATCAGGCGATGGATCATCGACAGGCGCCTTGCGAACGGCCGCGAAACGATCAGGCGATCTTTCGCACCGGCTCGAGAAACGTAGGCAGTGGTTCCACCGTCGGTTCGTGGACCGCGTAGCGATCCTTGCCGAGTTTCTTGGCGTTGTACAGCGCTGCGTCCGCGGCCGCGATCAGCCGGTCGGGGTGCATCCCGATCTGCGGCGTCCATTGCGCGACGCCGATCGAGGCGGCGATCGTGATCGTCTCGTCGCCGCCTTGCGTCGACAGCGTGCGGCTCTCTTCCAGGATGTGGCGGGCGACCATCGCGCCTTCGCGCAGGGTGGTCGCGGGCATCACCACGCAGAATTCGTCGCCGCCGGTGCGCGCAAACAGATCGCCGGGACGCAGCCGCGCCTGCGCGGCGCGGGAGAATCGGCGCAGGCACTCGTCGCCGGCGGCGTGGCCGTGGCCGTCGTTGATGGCCTTGAAGCCGTCGAGGTCGATCGCCAGCACCGTGAACGGTTCGTCGGTCTGCATCGCGGCCTGGCACTGCGCCGCCATACGTTGCAGCAAATGGCGACGATTGGAGATGCCGGTGAGGTCGTCGATCAGCGCGAGGCTCTCGACCTCGGAACGCAGCCGGTCGATCGCCATCAGCAGGAACGAAAAATTCAGCGTCATCGACAGGAACACCAGCATCAGCACCAGCGAAGCCTGAAAGTCATTGAAATTGACCACCGACAATTCGCCGCCGATGCCAATGGTCGCAGCCCCGGAACGAACCGCGTAGACCAGCAGCATCATGATCGCCACCGTGGCGGCCATCCGCGCGCCGGGATTGCGGCGGCCGCTGCGCGACAGCATCAGCGGCAGCGTCATCGCGATCGGAATGGCCTGGGCCACCGAGTAGATCAAGATCCGCATCATCATCGAATCGATCACGAGCAGGAAGAAGGCGAGACCCGCGGTGCAGGCTGCGGTCGCGCCGAGGGCGAGCCGCCAGCTCATCTGTCGATCGTAGAAGCGGAACACGCCCATCGAGATCAGATAGGCGGCCAGAACGACGGTGCCGCCGCCGGCGATCAGCGGCACCTTGGTGTCGATCACGCCCCGCAGCATGCCGAAGCCCGCGCCGAGCGAAACGACGAAGCAGGCCGCGGTCCAATAACGTGCCGGGGTGAAGTTCGGATAGCTCCGCATCACGTGGGTCCAGACCAGACCCAGCGCGAGAAAATTGATCAGAAAGACCACCCAGAGGGTCGGAACGCTCAACATCGCGCACCCGCGCGAAGCGTCGACGTCAGCCTGCTCTGGATTTCCTGCCGGTTCATTGCAACTCCCGAAGTTGCCGGCAGGTTGCAGCTTCAGCGCTTAACGGAGTCTGAGGGGCCCCCGGAAATCTACGGGTTGGTTTTGAAAGGATGAACGGCGCCCGGCGAGACTGCGGCGGGGCGGCCATCCTTTGTTAATCATGCAGACGGAAGACCCGGGAGACGGGAGCGAGCCGGTCGGAAGCGAGGATCGAGCCGGGTATTCGACCGATAAGGTACGATTCTCCCACGAACCCGGCTTCAAATGCCGGCGGCGCTCCGATAGGGTCCGCCGCGACCGATCTATGGCGCCAGGCGCCCAACCCCCGACATCGATGAAAATCACCCAAGCGTTCAGGTTCGAAGCCGCCCACCAATTGCCCAATGTCCCGGAAACGCATCGCTGCCGGCGGATGCACGGGCATTCCTATCGCGTCGAGCTGCAGCTCTCGGGGCCCGTCAATCCGACGACCGGCTTCGTGCTGGATTTCTTCGAGATCGAGGCGGCGTTCGGCCCGCTGCTGGCGCGGCTCGACCATTATTGCCTGAACGACATCGAGGGGCTGGAAAATCCGACCGCGGAGAACATCGCGATCTGGATCTGGGACCGGACCAAGCCGGGCTTGCCGGCACTGTCGAACGTCCGGGTCTATGAAACGCCGGATTGCTGGGCCGACTACGCCGGCGAAGACGCCGGCGTCTGATCAGGTGCGACGTCGGGCGTCCGACGGTGGGATGCGGCCGGCCCGGAGAAGCCGGACGGCTCAGCGCACCGCCGCCGCTGCGGCCCTGCTGCGGTCTTCCTGGGTTTCCTGCTCCCAGCGCAGGATGGTCGCGTAGAGGTTCTGGAACTTGCTCGCGGTCTCACCGTCGAACATCGGGTCCTTGCGCTCTTCGATCCGCGCGTCGATCTGCGCCCAATCGTCGGCGGTCAGCGTCTCCAGCGCGGCCGGGAACAGCAACTGCTCTTCCTTCGCCATGTGGCGGCGCTGATGCTCGAGAAAATCCTGGGCGGCGGTGTGGAAGGTCTCGCGCGGCAGTTCCTGGTCGGCGAGGACGTCCTCGACCACCTTGGCGAAGCGGGCGAGGCGCTCGCCTTCCAGTTCGTGCTCGGCCTCGACGTCGCCGACTGCGCCGGCGACTGACGGGTTACGCTCCTTGAGGATCTGGTAGACCACATCCTCCTTCGGGTGATGGCAGGCCTCGGGATATTCCCTGAAGTACTGGATGATGGCCTGGAAGATCTCGTAGTCGGGCCGTTCGCGCCGATCGAAGACGCTGAGTTCGTGCTCGATCACGTTGAGCAGCTTCGCGATGTTGCGGTGCTCGTCGTAAAGTAATTCAATCATTCGTGACATGGCCGACCTCGACTGCTCGCTGACGGGACAGGCCGCAGCTGCGGCAAAATCCAGGGCGGAAGATAGTGGCCGATGCGCGCCGATCCTTGCGGTAGATCAATGGCCGCGGGCGGCTATCAGTCGCAACAAATGCTCATTCCAGCGAGGTGACACGCAACCGCAAGGCGTTGCCGATCACGCTCACCGAGGACAAGGACATCGCCGCCGCGGCGATGATCGGCGACAGCAGCAGGCCGAAGCTCGGATACAGAATGCCTGCGGCGATCGGGATGCCGGCCGAATTGTAGATGAAGGCGAAGAACAGATTCTGCCGGATATTGCGCATCGTCGCCTGCGATAGTTTTCGCGCGCGAACGATGCCGCCGAGGTCGCCTTTCAGCAGCGTGATGCCGGCGCTCTCCATCGCCACGTCGGTCCCGGTTCCCATCGCGATGCCGACATCGGCTGCGGCCAATGCCGGAGCGTCGTTGACGCCGTCGCCGGCCATCGCGACGACGCGGCCCTGTTTGCGCAGCTTCTCGACCACCGCGCTCTTCTGATCGGGCAGCACTTCGGCTTCGACATCCGCAATGCCGAGCTGTCGCGCGACGGCTTGCGCCGTGGTTCGATTGTCGCCGGTCAGCATGATCACCCGGAGGCCCTCGGCGGCGAGCGCTCGCAATGCGTCCGGGGTCGACGCTTTCACCGGATCTGCGATCGCGAACAGTCCGGCGAGCCGGCCGTCGATGCCGACGCTGACGACGGTGGCGCCGTCGGCGCGGTGCCGCTCCGCCTCGTCGGCGAGCGCGGTCGTGTCGATGCCGAGCGAAGCGAGATAGTTGGCGTTGCCGATCGCGACCGAGCGCCCGGCGACCTTGCCGGTCGCACCTTTGCCTGTCGGCGCTTCGAAGCCCTCGACCTGCGCGAGTTCGAGATTGCGGGTCTCTGCCTCGGCGACGATGGCGTGGGCGAGCGGGTGCTCGCTGGCGCGCTCGACGCTGGCCGCGAGCCGCAGCAATTCGGCCTCGTCGATGCCGCTCGCGGCGGCGATCGCCACCACTTTCGGCTTGCCTTCGGTCAGCGTGCCGGTCTTGTCGATCACCAGCGTGTCGACCTTCTCCATGCGCTCCAGCGCTTCGGCATTGCGGATCAGCACGCCGGCCTGCGCGCCGCGGCCGACGCCGACCATGATCGACATCGGGGTGGCGAGGCCGAGCGCGCACGGGCAGGCGATGATCAGCACGCTCACGGCGGCGACCAGCGCGAAGGTCAGACGCGGCTCGGGGCCGAAGGTCGCCCAGGCGGAGAAAGCGAGAAGCGCAGCCAGCACGACGGCGGGTACGAACCAGCCGGCGACGAGGTCGGCGACGCGCTGGATCGGCGCGCGCGAGCGCTGCGCCTGCGCCACCATCTGCACGATCTGCGACAGCACGGTGTCGCGGCCGACCTGTTCGGCGCGCATCACGAAACCGCCGGCCTGGTTGAGCGTTCCGGCGACCACCTTGCCGCCGGCCTCGCGCGTCACCGGCATCGATTCGCCGGTCACCAGCGACTCGTCGAGCGTCGAGCGTCCTTCGAGGATGATGCCGTCGACCGGCACCTTTTCGCCGGGGCGGACGCGGAGCTTGTCGCCGACCGCGAGACTGTCGATTTCGACTTCCTGCTCGGTGCCGTCCGCCGCGATCCGCCGCGCGGATTTCGGCGCCAGCGTGAGCAGCGCCTTGATCGCGCCGGAGGTCGCCTCGCGCGCCCGCAGTTCCAGCACCTGGCCGAGCAGCACCAGCACGGTGATCACCGCGGCGGCCTCGAAATACACCGGCACGGTGCCGCCATGGCTCTGGAAGGCAGGCGGAAACAGTTGCGGCGCCAGCGTTGCGACCAGGCTGTAGACATAGGCGACGCCGGTGCCCATCGCGACCAGCGTGAACATGTTGAGGTTGCGCGTGACCAGCGATTGCCAGCCGCGCACGAAGAACGGCCAGCCGGCCCACAGCACCACCGGCGTCGCAGAGGCGAGCTGAATCCAGTTCGACAGCGCCGGATCGATCAGCCCATGACCACCGACGAGGTGGCCGCCCATTTCCAGCACCACCGCCGGCAGCGCCAGCGCGAGGCCGATCCAGAATCGCCGGGTCATGTCGATCAGTTCGGCATTCGGCGGCGCGTCGAGCGACACCAGTTCGGGCTCGAGCGCCATGCCGCAGATCGGGCAGCTTCCCGGGCCGATCTGACGGATCTGCGGATCCATCGGGCAGGTGTAGATCGTGCCCTCCGGCACTACCGGCGCCGGCTTCGCCTTCGACTTGTCGAGATAGGAGACGGGATCGGCCGCGAATTTGCCGCGGCAGCTCGCCGCGCAGAAGTAATAGGTCTTGCCCTGGTGGTCGAAGCGATGCGGCGTGGTGGCCGGATCGACGGTCATGCCGCAGACCGGATCGATCACCTTGCCGTCGGCCGCTGCGGCCGGGCCGTGCTCATGGTGATGCCCGGCATGATCGTGACCGCCGCAGCAGGACGACGGTGTCGCGAGGTCGGTCAGTTGATGCAGCTTTGGAGCAGGGGCGACCGCGGCTCGGGCCTTCGCGAGGTAAGCTTCCGGGTCGGCAGCGAACTTGGTGCGGCAGCCCGCGCAGCAGAAGTGATAGGTGGTGCCGGCGTGGTCGAAGCGATGCTTGCTGGTCGCCGGGTCGACGCTCATGCCGCAGACCGGATCGATCGCCTTGGCGGACGCCGGCGAGATCTGCTCGTCGCCCGGATGACCGCCGCAGCAGGACGACGCCTCGGACGGTGCAGGGGCGGTCGCGCCCGCCGAACATCCGCAACCCGCGTCCTTGACAGGGGCGCTGCCCCCGGTGTGCTCTGTGTCGTGCATCCTGCGTCGCCTCGGCGCTTGTAACCCATACCGTGTAGGGGTATATATCGCGAATGAAATCGGACATCAAGGCGTCATGTCAGAAGCGCCTCGGCAGGATCGAGGGACAGGTGCGCGGCATCTCCAGAATGCTGGAGGAGGGCCGTTATTGCATCGACATCGTCACGCAGATTTCCGCGGTCCGCGCCGCGCTGCGGCGGGTCGAGGAAGAGGTGCTGAAGGATCACGTTGCGCATTGCGTCGAGCACGCGATATCGAGTGGCGACAAGGCCGATCAGCGCCAGAAGATCGCCGAACTGATGGACGTGATCCAGCGATCCAGCCGCTGATGTGAAGCATTCCGAGCTCGACCGCGTTGCGGTCGATCAAATCCGGCGCGTGGCCGCTCAGTGCGGCTGCTTCCGTTTCGGCGGTCGGCCGAACAACGACGTCTTGACCGCGCTGAAGCCGCTGGAGAGTTGATCCCAGCCGCAGGACAAGGGATCGCTGTTGCAGGCGTATTTGGCCGTCCGTGGCGGCCGTTGCTTGTCGTTTCCCCGTGTCCGGTCGGCGGGCTGACGCGGCTTCGTCGCGGCCGGGCGCGACTTGTCCACAGCCGTGCGCGGCTTGGCCACGGAGCGCGCCTCGGCGGGCGGCGGATTTTGGGAGAGTGCCGCGATCTGCTGCTGCCGCGCCGCGAACGCCGCGGCGATGATGGTCCTGCGCCGCTGGTCGAGAAATTCGGTGTACTGCTCGTCCATCTTGCGCAGCTCGTCGGCCGTCGGGTTGGGCCCGGCGATATCGAAGCTTCGGTTCTGCATGAAGTCGAAATAGCTGTAGCCGCCGCCGGGTTTGCGCCGCCCGGGGAATGTCGCATCGCACTGGGCTGCAAGTGCCGCCTTGGCGTCCTTGCCCTCGGCGGAGGCCTCGCCCTTCTCGATGCAATCCTCGTAGTCGACCGGTGCGCGAGACGGCCACCATTGCGCCTGCGCGCGCGATGGCAGCGTCGTCGCGGCCAGCGCAATCGCAAGATGCAATGAGGTCAGTGTCCGGAGGTCGATCATGCCTGTCCCACGGGCGAAGGATCACGCGAAGCTCGCGATGATTTCGCCGCCCGGGGGCGGGTCTTGTCAAGCGGGGTGGCCGAAATCGCCGCGTCCGCCGGTCGGCCGCAAATCGTGCAACGCGGAACCTCAGGCGGCGAAATGCTCGGCCGAGACCGAATCGGCGTGCTCGATATGATCCAGTTCGGACAGTTTGGTCGTGGACTTGCCGCGGCAGGACCACGAGATCAGGGCCTCGTCACCGCTGATCGACAGGATGATGCCGGTGACGCTGCCATGTGCGGTCACCTCGTCGCCGACCGAGAAGGTCTCGTTCGCGAGCGCCGCTTCCAGCGCGGCGCGGAGGCAGACATCGTCGTGGCCGCCGGCGGCCCGAAACGCAGTGGTGGCCTTGGCGACCATATCGTCGGTGACTTTGAGTTTCTGGGTCATTGTTATTGCCTCGATCGGTCTGATTATCGACAGCGATACGCGCCGGCACTTAACGATCTGCGACTGCGGCCGGTCTGGCCCTCGGCATCGGCTATTTTCCGTTAAGGCAGGACGACGGCGGGAGGTCTTCGCTGACATATTACCACTAGTGGTAATTATGCACCTGATGCGAGCCGTTCGGATTGACCTGAATCAAAACGCGCAACGCGCGCCGAAGCGCGCGTTGCAAGCTGAAATGGCGTCGAAGCTTCAGACCGCGATCGAATGCCGGACCGACGAATTCCGCAGATAGGTATCGAACACGGCTGCGACCACGCGCGACAGCCGCACGCCGTCCGGCGTCAGCGTCAGCTTGCCCTGATCGCAGACCACGGCGCCGTCGCGTTCCAGTTCCGCCAGCGCTTCCTGTTCGGGCGCAAACCAGTCGTCACTGCAGCCGAACGCGCGGCCTGCCGCGGCGAGGTCGATCTTGCCGTCGCACATGATCCGCTCGATCACATGCGCCCGCAGATTGTCCTGCTGGGTGAGGGCGTGGCCGCGCGCCACCGGCAGATTGCCGGCCGCGACGGCGCGCGCCCAGGCGCCGGTCTCGCTGATGTTCTGCAGATAGCCGCTGGGGGTGCGGCCGATCGAGGTCGATCCGATCCCGATCAGGGTCTGTGCGGCGTCGCTGGTATAGCCCTGAAAATTGCGGTGCAGCTCGCCGGTGGCGGCGGCGACCGCCAGCGAATCGTTCGGAAGCGCGAAGTGATCGAGGCCGATCCGGACGTAGCCGCCCTTGACCAGCGCTTCGGCGGCGGCGTCGGCCTGTTCGGCGCGCAGATCCGACTGCGGCAGCGAATCGTCCGGGATCATCCGCTGATTCTTGGCGACCCACGGCACGTGCGCGTAGCCGAACAGCGCGACGCGGTCGGGCTTCATCTCGACGCATTGCTCGACGGTGTGGCGCAGATCTTCGGCGGTCTGGTAGGGCAGGCCGTAGATCAGGTCGAAATTGATCCGCTCGACGCCGGCCGCCCTGAAGCGGCTCATGGCGTGCGCGACCATCTCCGGCGGCTGAATCCGGTTGATCGCGGCCTGGACCTTGGGGTCGAACTCCTGCACGCCGAAGCTCGCGCGGGTGAAGCCGAGTTCGCCGATCTTCGCGACCATCTCGTCGGTCAGCGTGCGCGGGTCGCTTTCGATCGCGAGTTCCGCATCCGGCACGAATTCGAAGCGCTCGCGCAGCAGCGTCATGATCGCGCCGAGGTCTTCGGGCTCGATCACGGTGGGGGTGCCGCCGCCGAAATGCAGGTGGCGAACCGGCATCGTGCCGGGCATCGCATCGGCGAGCAGCTCGATCTCGTTGAGCAGGCTCTCGACATAGTCGGCGACGGGCCCGTATTTCGAGGCGAGCTTCATGTTGCAGCCGCAGTACCAGCACATCTGCTTGCAGAACGGCACGTGCAGATACAACGAGATTGGCTCGTCGGTGTCGAGCTGGGCGAGCCAGCCGCGATACACCGCTTCGGGGAAATCCTTGGCGAAATGCGGCGCCGTCGGATAGCTGGTGTAACGCGGCACCGAGCTCTTGGCGTATTTGTCGAGGGCAGACGACATCGGCTTGTCTCTCACATCGTCCGCGAATCAACGCGCGGAAAGGGTTTCGGAATTGGCCGCGATCGGCTGAGATCTCCGGTCGGCGTAGATGTTGGCGGCGTCGGGGATGGTGGTCCAGTCCGCCACGAAACGGCAGCAATCGTCGCCGTGCGCGCCACAGGTGACTTCAGTCACCCGGGTATAGGGCGACACCAGCACCTGGAACAGCCGTTGAAATACGGAGGCGTGCCACACGCAGACGTGATGATCCGCATGCTCGCCGGCGCACAGCGGATTGGCGGCGATCTCGAAGGTCACCGTCTTGCCGACCTGCGCCGAGAACTTGCCCGAGCCGGCAAAGGTCCAGGCATGCGCGGTAATCGCCTTGGTCAGCATCCGCGCCGCGATCGGTGCCGGCATCAGCTTGAGCACCGTCTGCGCCAGCTTCGGGATGCGGTGGGCGAGGATGTAGTCGCCGGTCCGCAACCCGGCATCGGCGAGAATCGACGCCGCCTGCTGCTGCGGCAGCAGGCGGCGCACGGTCTGGTGAATTGCCGCGACCGGGCGCTCGTCGACCATTGCGGTCGGCGGATGCGCGAGCCAGTCGCTCGCGGCAGCTTCCGAAAAGATCTCGCTCGCGACCGGCTGAAGGCCGGCCGCGTCGAGGGCGTTGATCAGTTGCGTGACCGCGTTGGGGCCGATCTCGGCAACCGCCGGACCGGTCCCTGCGTCAGTGGCGGGTAAGCGAACCTGCGTCATGGGCGTTGTCCACCATGCGGCTGCTGACGGTCTCCGCCAGTTTTTCCTTGGCGCCTTCACAATTGGTCGGTTCCGACATCTGCTCGGAGCCGCCGCCGCAGGCCGAGACGATGGCCATCTGGGACGCCGCCGACTTGCGCGAGCGGTCGGCGTTGGCTTCCCAATCGGCCATCTGCGCGTGCGAGATCTTGCGGGTGTCGTCGAAGTGGAAGTCGACCTTCTTTTTCGACTGCGGGCCCCAATAACCGACCCGGCCGAGGTCGTAGAATTTGCGTTCGAAGCCGGCCTTGAGGAATGCCTTGAGGCATCCCAGCAGATAGCGCCGGCGTCGCCCGCTGCCCGACCACGGATAGGAGAAGAACGCCTTGTACATATAGAACCGACGATAATTGTTCATCACCCGGTCGAGCAATTCGCCGCGTTCCATCGCCGCCGGTTTCACGATCGGCGTGACGAAATTGTACTTGGCGAAATCGAACACCTCGACCTTGTCGCTCAGTTCCTTGAACAGCGGAGTGAACGGCCAGGGCGTGTACATCGACCAGTTGGCGAGATCCGGCTTCCAGTCCATCGCCATGCGATAGGTTTCTTCCAGCGTCTCCGGGGTTTCGGAGTCGAGGCCGACGATGAACTGTGCCTCGGTGACGATCCCCGCTTCACGCAGCAACCGGATCGCCTTCTTGTTGTCGGAGATCTTGGTTTCCTTGTTGAACAGATCGAGCTTGAGCTGCGCCGCCGCCTCGGTGCCGAGCGAGACGTGCATCAGGCCGGCTTCGTTGTAGAATTTCAGCAGCTGCTCGTCGCGCAGGATGTCGGTGACGCGGGTGTTGATGCCCCACTGCACCTTCTTGTTCAGGCCGCGGGCGATCAGCTCTTCGCAGAACTGGATGAACTTCTTGCGATTGATGGTGGGTTCTTCGTCGGCGAGGATGAAGAAGCCGACTTGATATTTATTCACCAGCTCTTCGATCTCATCGACCACCTTCTTCGGGTCGCGGACGCGATAGTCGCGCCAGAATTTCCACTGCGAGCAGAACGAACAGGTGAACGGGCAGCCGCGCGCCATGTTCGGGATCGCCACCCGGGTGTTCATCGGGATGTACTTGTACAGGGTCCAGTCCAGAATGCCCCAGTCCGGGCTGATGGCGTCGAGGTCCTTCACCGTCGGCGCAGCCGGCGTGGCGACGATCTTGCTCTCGCCGTTCATGCCCTCGGTGTAGGCGAGGCCCTTGATCGCATCGCGATTGGCCGGCCAGTTGCCGGAGGCGACGGCCCGCGCGAGTTCGACGACGATCTCTTCGCCTTCGCCGCGCACGATCACATCGACCCACGGCGCCTCGGTCAGCACCTGCTGGTACATGAAGGTCGCGTGCACGCCACCGAGCACGGTGACGATCTTGGGATCCACCTGCTTGGCGATCTTCAGGGCCTCTTCGGCCTTGTAGATCGACGGCGTGATCGAGGTGGTGCCGACCATGTCCGGCTTGTAGTCGGCGATGACCTGAGCGAGGCCTTCGTCCGACGTATCCTCGGTCATCGCATCGAGGAATTTGAGTTCGGTGAACCCGTTGGCCTTCAGCGCGCCCGCGAGATAGGGGGCCCATGCCGGCGGCCAGTTGCCGGCGATCTCGGCGCCACCGGAATGATAATTCGGGTGAATCAGAAGGATGCGCACTGACATTTCTCCCATGATTGTCAAGAAACAGTGACACATCATGTGTCAACGAATATTGACGCAGATCAAACGAATGGTGCTTTGGTAGTTAGTGGGCCGCCGACGAGCGTCCTTGACCCAAGCGAGGCTTCTTCACCCTGCTTCCGCGTCGATGTTCAGAGCGGCGCGGTAAACTCGTTGTCGTGCTGAAGCGCGTCGAGCGTGTCGACGTTCAGGCAATAGTTCTGATAGGCCGGCACCAGCGTGCCCGCAGCGATGTCCGCGTCGCATTCGCGTTTGTGTTCGCACATCGTGCAGGTGCGCCTGAGATCGTTGAGCAACATCGGCTCCTTTTCGGCGAGCGTACGAATGTCGATCCGCAGCGCTTCGAGCAGACAGGGTAGTTCCTTGGCGCTGCTGCCCTTGGTCGCGAGCGCGCGCACTTCGGCGGGTGACAGGCCGAGGTCTTTCACCATGTTGGCCATCGCCCGTCCGAACGCTTCCAACTCGGTCGGGCTTGCGGTGATTTCTTCCCACTCACTGATCACGGTGGCGACGGCGTCGGTCACGGGCGCATTGTTGGTGTTCGGATTGCCGGATGCCGACATGATCGCCTCCAACGCAACTGTTTTGCTGATATACTCACCCGGGTCCCGCGTCCCATTGCGCCAGATCAACGAGGGCGGCGTGGTTGCGATGGATCAAAGACAGTTCGTGCCGGTCCGGACCGGAAAAGGCGGAAACGACTGTCGGGACAGCGTTTTCATGCGCGCGGGCATGAGGCGCCGACGATCGATATTCGCTCGCAAAGAACATCCGCTCGCCAAGAGAGGATCGCGAACAGGGGAGGTGGGACGTGCTGCTTGCGCTTTTTGCTGACATCCATGCCAACCGGCAGGCCTTCACGGCCTGCCTGGCCGACGCGCGCGAGCAGGGAGCCGAGAAGATCATTCTGCTCGGCGACTATGTCGGCTACGGCGCCGACCCGGACTGGACCGTCAGCACGGTGATCGATCTCGTCGGTGACGGCGCCGTCGCGATCCTCGGCAATCACGACAGCGCGATCGGCAATCCGAAGGTGCAGATGAATGCCGTGGCGGAGGCGGCGATCGAATGGACGCGGGGCCAGCTCGATGTCGCGCAGCGTCAGTTTCTCGCCGGTCTGCCGATGAAGCACGACGAGTCCAACCTGCTGTTCGTGCATTCGGAGGCGACCCGACCGGAAGGCTGGATCTACGTGACCGATACCGCGGTGGCGTCGCGCAGCATGCAATCGGTGGCGGCGCATGTGACGTTCTGCGGCCATGTCCACAAGCCCGCGCTGTATTCGCTCTCGGTCACCGGCAAGATGACCACCTTCGTGCCGACGGCCGACGTGCCCGTTCACCTGCTGCCCGGCCGGCAATGGCTCGCGGTGCTCGGCTCGGTCGGGCAGCCGCGCGACGGCAATCCGGCCGCCGCCTACGGCTTGTACGATACCGGAAAACACGAACTGACCTATTGCCGGGTGCCGTACGACGTCGAGGGCGCCGCGCGCCGGATTCGCGACAACGGCCTGCCGATCTGGCTGGCCGACAGGCTGCTGGCGGGGCGGTGACCGGCATGGATCAGCCCTCGTTCGAGCCCGGCTCCACGGTCGACGGCTACCTGATCGAGGGGCCGCTGCATCGCGGCGGCATGGCGGCGCTGTTTGCGGTTCGCCGCGCCGACAATCCGATGCCGATGGTGATGAAGATCCCGCGAACGGGCGAGGGCGAGGACCCGGCCGCGATCGTCAGCTTCGAGATGGAGCAGATGCTGATGCCGCGGCTGAGCGGGCCGCACGTCCCGCAATTCGTCGCGCTCGCGGATTTCTCGGCGCAGCCCTACATCGTCATGGAGCGGATCGCCGGCGAGCCGCTGCTGTCGCGGCTGCCGGATCTGCCATTGCCCTACGACGAGGCGGTGGCGATCGCGGCGAAGATCGCCGCTGCGGTCGCGGATCTGCACCGCCAGCACGTCATCCATCACGATATCAAGCCCAGCAACATCATGTTCCGCCCGAGCGGCGAGGCGGTGTTGCTCGATATGGGGCTGGCCTGCAGCGATCAGTTGCCCGACCTGATGCAGGAGGAATTCCGGCTGCCGTTCGGCACCGCGCCCTATATGGCGCCGGAGCGGCTGCTCGGCGTGCGCAACGATCCGCGCAGCGACCTGTTCGGCCTCGGCGTGCTGCTGTATTTCTTCACCACGGGCATTCGTCCGTTCGGCGAGACCGAGACGATGTACGGCATGCGCCGGCGGCTGTGGCGCGATCCGGCGCCGCCGCGCAAATTGCGGCCGGACTATCCGCCCTGGCTGCAGGAGATCGTGCTGCGCTGCCTGGAGATCGAGCCGGCCTGGCGCTACCCGACGGCGGCGCAACTGGTGTTCGATCTCACCCATCCCACCGAGGTCAAGCTCACCACGCGCTCCGAGAAGCTGAAGCGCGATCCGTGGAAGACGGTGCTGCGCCGGCGCTTCAACAAGGAACTGACCCGGCCGCGCAAGGAGACGCTCGCCGCACATCTGGCGTCGGCGCCGATCATCGCGGTCGCGATCGACATCGCCGAGGGGTCTGCCGCGCTGAACGACGAACTGCGGATCACGGCCGGGCGCATCCTCGCCACCTTGCCGTCGGCGCGGCTGGCTTGCCTCAACGTGCTCAAGCTCGGCCGCATGACGATCGACCGTACGCTCGACGAACACGGCCACAACAAGCATGTCGACCGTCTGGTGGCGTTGCGTCACTGGGCCGAGCCGCTGAAGCTCGACGACGATCGCCTCACGGCGCATGTGCTCGAGGCGGTCGATCCGGCCTCGGCGATTCTCGAATTCGCGCAGGCGAGCCGGGTCGATCACATCCTGATCGGGGCGCGGCGCAATTCGGTGCTGCGCACGCTGGCCGGCAGCGTCTCGGCCAAGGTCGCGAGCGAGGCGAACTGCACGGTCACCATCGTGCGCGCCGCCGCAGCCGCGCAAGTGCGACCGACCGAACGTCGGGCAGCGCCACAGGACGGTTGAGAGCGAGTAGGACGAAAGTCGTGCCGGCAGCGCGTCGTTGATGCGTCTCCGGGCGGAGCCGCCCGGTCAGTTGATCATCAGACGGTCATCGACCGCTGCTACGCCGGGCGTCGACCACGCCGCGTTCTGAACCGCGCGATGTTCGTCCCAGGTGTCGACGCGGCCTTCCAGAACGACCATATTGCCGTTCTTCACCGTGACGCGGATGCCCTTGGACGCGATCTCCGCGTGACGTTCGAGCGCGGATTCCAGTTTGGCCCGGATGCAGGAATGATCGCCGAGCGGATTGTTGATGACGATGGTGTTGGTGACGCCGACGACGCCGGCGAGCTTGCGCACGTCGTCTTCGGCGGCGGCGCGCTCGTAGTACCAGTCGACGGTGCCGCTCAGCGTCAGCCAGCCGTTCTCGACCTGAACCTCGATCGAACTCGCCGGCACCAGAACATTCCAGTCGAGAATATCGGATGCGCGTTGCGCGATCTGGTCGTCGGCGGTCTTGGTGAAGGGATAGCGAACCTCGATATGCTCGGAGATCGCGTGGACGCCCTTGACGCGGCGCGTCGCGGCGAGCGCGGCGAGTTTTTCGGCGTAGCTGATGACGTGGCCGGTCAGGATCACCACGTCCTTTTCGACAGCGACATTGATGTGTCCACTGTTGAAGCTCGGATCGAACTCGAACTCGTCAAGGATGCTTTGACGAAGCTGGGACTCAGACATGCTTGGCCTCTGGAGTTCCGCTGCGCGAACGGGCGGCATCTTCCGTGGTTGAAGGTCAAACACATTGATCCCAATCAACCAGCTTCGGCGTGATGGTTGATCTACGTCAAACGTTGTCAGCATGGTTAGCCGCCCCATTCTCAACAAGTCGATTGCCGACAATGGCTGCTCGATCGACGTCCAGGCCGCACATTGCGTCGCGTTCGCGTCGATCTGTGTCAGGGCGAACTGACACTTGTTTTACTGTTCTGCTCGCGGCCAATCACCGAAAGCCTCGCGCACATGGGATGGCCGAAGTGAGCAGACAACGGATCGAACCGATCGCGGCAGGCGGCCCCCGCCTGACGCGAGACGAATCTGAACTCGAAGGCGGAGATGGTGATGTCTGACGTGTTGTCCAACGATCTGATGCAGAAGATGGACGCCTATTGGCGGGCCGCGAACTACTTGTCGGTCGGCCAGATCTATCTGCAGGACAATCCGCTGCTGGAACAGCCGCTGCGGATCGAGCACATTAAGCCGCGTCTGCTCGGACATTGGGGAACGACGCCGGGGCTGAATCTGCTCTACGTCCATCTCAACCGGCTGATCACCGAGAACGACCTCGACATGATCAACATCATCGGTCCGGGCCATGGCGGCCCCGGCCTGGTGGCGAATTCGTACCTGGAAGGCTCCTATACGGAGCGCTATCCGGCGATCGAGCGCAATCGCAACGGCTTGCAGCGTCTGTTTCGGCAATTCTCCTGGCCGCACGGCGTGCCGAGCCACGTTTCGCCGGAGACGCCGGGCTCGATTCATGAAGGCGGCGAGCTCGGCTATTCGCTGGCGCACGCTTATGGCGCCGCGTTCGACAATCCGGATCTGATCGTCGCCTGCATCGTCGGCGACGGCGAGGCCGAGACCGGCGCGCTGGCGACGAGCTGGCATTCCAACAAATTTCTCAACCCGGCCCGCGACGGCGCGGTGCTGCCGATCCTGCATCTCAACGGCTTCAAGATCGCCAATCCGACCGTGCTGGCGCGGATCAGCCGGCAGGAACTCACCGATCTGATGCGCGGCTACGGCTACGAGCCGATCGTGGTCGAAGGCGACGAACCCGCGCTGGTGCACCACACGCTGGCCGCGGCGCTGGATCGGGCGCTCGCCGACATCCAGGCGATCCAGGCGGCGGCCCGCCACGAGGGCGTCACCGCGCGACCGCGCTGGCCCATGATCATCCTGCGCACCCCGAAGGGCTGGACCGGGCCGAAGCAGGTCGACGGCAAGCAGGTCGAAGGCACCTGGCGCGCCCATCAGGTGCCGATCGCCGATTTCAAGGACCCGGCGCATGTGCAACTGCTGGAAACATGGCTGCGCAGCTACCGGCCGGAAGAATTGTTCGACGCCGACGGCAAGTTCCGCGACGAGTTGGCGGCGCTGGCGCCGACCGGCCATTGCCGGATGAGCGCCAATCCGCACGCCAATGGCGGCGAACTGCTGCAGCCGCTGTCGCTGCCCGCCTTCCACGATTACGCGGTGACGATGCCGTCGCCGGGCACGGTCAAGGCCGAGGCCACCCGCGTGCTGGGCGGTTTCCTCCGCGACGTGATGAAGGCCAATCTCGACGCGAAGAACTTCAGGCTGTTCGGGCCCGACGAGACCGCGTCCAACCGGCTCGATGCGGTGCTGGAAGTCACCGACAAGGAGTGGATGGCGGAAATCGAGGACGTCGACGTCGCTCTCGGCCCCGACGGCCGGGTCATGGAGGTGCTGAGCGAGCACCTCTGCCAGGGCTGGCTCGAGGGCTATCTCCTGACCGGACGTCACGGGCTGTTCTCGTGCTACGAGGCGTTCATTCACATCATCGATTCGATGTTCAACCAGCACGCCAAATGGCTGAAAGCCTGCGGCGCGATTCCGTGGCGGCGCCCGATCGCCTCGCTGAACTATCTGCTGACCTCGCATGTCTGGCGCCAGGATCACAACGGCTTCTCGCATCAGGATCCCGGCTTCATCGATCACGTCGTCAACAAGAAGGCCAGCGTCGTCCGGGTCTACCTGCCGCCGGATGCGAATTGTCTGCTGTCGGTCGCCGATCACTGCCTGCGCAGCCGCAACTACGTCAATCTGATCGTCGCGGGCAAGCAGCCGGAATGGCAGTGGCTCGACATCGACGCCGCGGTCCGGCACTGCACTGCCGGCGCCGGAATCTGGCAATGGGCCAGCAATGATGACGGCGATCCCGACGTGGTGATGGCCTGCGCCGGCGACGTGCCGACGGTCGAGACGCTGGCGGCGGTGATGCTGCTGCGCGAATACGTTCCGGACATCCGCATCCGTGTCGTCAACGTCGTCGATCTGATGGTGCTGCAGCCGAGCTCGGAACACCCGCACGGGCTCGACGACCGCCGGTTCGACGAGTTGTTCACCGTCGACAAACCAGTGGTGTTCGCGTTCCACGGCTATCCTTGGCTGATCCACCGGCTGACCTATCGGCGGCGCAATCACTTCAATATCCACGTGCGCGGCTACAAGGAGGAGGGCAGCACCACGACTCCGTTCGACATGGTGGTGCTGAACGACCTCGATCGCTACCGGCTCGCTCTCGACGCGATCCGCCGAATTCCGAGGCTCGCCGGACAGGTCGAAGCCGCCACCGACAGGTACTGGGCGACGATGCAGCGGCACAAACTGTATATCGGCGAGCACGGCGACGACATGCCGGAAGTGCGCGACTGGCGCTGGCAGGCCTGAGGCGGCGACGCCTCCGGCCTCTCGAATTTTCGCGGAGCCGGAAAGGCCTCATCAACCAGTCGCGAAGCGATTGAACGGGTTGGGCCTGCCGGCGTCCTCGGATTAACCAGTGGTTGCGCTCGGCCCGCTAGGGCTCGGAATTGGACATTCTGAGAGGAGCGGGCCGATGGACACGCGCGAACACGACGCAGCACATGCGGAGACCGTGCCCGACAAACTGATCGGGCTGCTGAGCCTGCTGGTGGTCGACGACGATCCGATGCAGCGCATGCTGATCGCCGCCGCCGCCGAGAAGGCCGGCTACGCCGTGACCCAGGCGTCGTCCTGCGCCGAAGGCACCGCGCTGATCCGCGAACGGAGTTTCGACTGCATCACGCTCGACCTGCGGCTCGACGACGGCGACGGCGCCGACGTCATGCGCGCGATGGCGGAGGCGCGCTACTGCGGTCCGATGATCGTGATCAGCGGTATGGATTCAGACCGCCGCCGCGCCTCGCGGGCGCTCGCCCGCTCGCTGGGCATGGATCTGCTGCAGACCTTCCCGAAGCCGATCGACCTCGCGGCGCTGCGAATATCGCTGGCCAACCTTCGCAGCAGGATCGCCGGCCTGCCGATCGTCCATTCCTGGGGCGAGGTTTGCGGCCCGCGCTTCGAAAACCGCTGAGGCGACGGCCGCCGCATCGCGCCCGCGCAGATTTCCGACAGGCCGCCGCCGACCGAGCATCCCTCGAACGTTCCGGATTCGCCGCGCCCGTCTGGGCCGGCGGATGAGATGTCGTGCATCATCGTAACCGGCACGGCCGCCCGCGAGGCGCGGCGCCGTAGGGCCGCGTTCGATTCTCGGTAACTGCGCCGCCGATCCCCCTGAGAGCCGGCGTCCACCCGCCGCCGGCGCTGGTACGACTACGAGGCGCAAAATTAACGAGAGTGAAGGCCAATGACGGCTAGATCAGTCAGAACGCGAACTCCCGACCGGCAGGGTGGCCCCGCCGGGAGCGGGAGATCGAGAAAGGCGCTGGGGAATGCATGACGTTCTGTTGCGAGGCCTCGCCGCGCGCCTGAAGGCAAACAAAGCCGTGTTCGCAGGAGGGATCGCCGCTCCGGCGATCTCCCTGACGGCCGGGTGAGGTCGATTCCATGACCGGACGCGCTGCTCGATCCGCCGTCCATCAACGTGATCTGTCGCGTGCGAACCCTGCAGGAAGCAGCAAATGACCCCGCTCGACTACGACTATTTGCAGAAAGTGCTGAAGGACCGGTCCGGCCTCATGCTGTCTGCCGACAAGAAATACCTGCTCGAAAGCAGGTTGCTTCCGCTGGCGCGCAAGCTGGGATTGCCCGGCATCAGCGAACTCGTCCAGAAGATGCGGTCCGGTGCGGAAGCGGTGACCCACGACGTGGTCGAGGCGATGACCACGAACGAGACCTTCTTCTTTCGTGACAAGACGCCGTTCGATCACTTCAAGGACAGCGTGATTCCGGAGCTGATCAAGGCACGCGCCGGACGGCGCAGCCTGCGGATCTGGTGCGCCGCATCGTCGACCGGCCAGGAGCCCTATTCGCTGGCGATGATCCTGAAGGAAAAGGCGGCCGAGCTCGCCGGCTGGCGGATCGAGATCGTCGCGACCGATCTGTCGCCCGAGGTGCTCGAAAAATCCAAGGCCGGGCTCTACACCCAGTTCGAGGTCCAGCGCGGTCTGCCGATCCAGTTCCTGGTGAAGTACTTCAAGCAGGACGGCACCATGTGGCAGCTCAATGCCGATGTTCGTTCGATGGTCCAGTACCGTCCGTTCAATCTGCTGCAGGATTTCGCGCCGCTCGGCAAATTCGACGTCATCTTCTGCCGCAACGTGCTGATCTACTTCGATCAGGCCACCAAGTCGGATATCTTCAACCGTCTGATGAAAGCCAACGAGCCCGACGGCTACCTGTTTCTGGGGGCGGCCGAGACCGTTGTGGGCCTGACCGAAAGCTATAAGGTGTGTCCGAAGCGTCGCGGCGTCTATCTGCCCAATGTGGCGGCTTCGTCGACGGCGTCGAGCCTCGGCGCTGGCGGCCTCAAGCCGGTGAGTTTCGCCGGCCGATAGTAAGGAGGTGGCCTTGACCACCGAAAACGCCGGTGTGGACCGGGTCGCCTTCGGACGGGGCTACAACGTCTGGATCATGGGGATCGACGGGACCTGGCGGCGGAGCTGTGTCCTGAAGGCGATTTCGAATTTCGAAGCTGAGCTGGAGCTGGACGGCTCGATCGAGGGACTGAACCTCAAGGAATTCTTCCTGCTGTTGTCGTCGACCGGACTGGCCTACCGACGCTGCGAACTGATCCGGGTCAACGGCTCGGAAATCGACGTGCGCTTCCTCAAGACCAAGAACAAAGTCGGCAGGTCGGGCGGCAGTCCTGCGATGGCCAACTGAGTCCGACATCGAGGGTCGGGAACTGGTAACCATTCGGTCCTGCCGGCGGACATTCGAACATTCGCACAAGAGTTGATTCAGTAGAAGCGGTTAGTCTGGGCTGTCGAGCATCATCCCGACAGGCCGCAGCAGAGGCTTCCACAACGGAATCGTCGATGCCGGATTCGAACGAACAAGCACAGGCCGCACGCATTCTGGTCGTCGACGACGACCCGGTGCAGGGGGCGATTATCAGCGGCGTCTGCCGGCGGCGCGGATACCAGCCGACATTCGTTTCATCTTACCAGGCCGCGGTGGATCACATCGCTGCCGGCGGATTCGATTGCATCACCATCGACCTTTCGCTCGGTGATCGCGACGGCATAGAATTGCTGCGTCTGATCGCCGGCGGCCGCAGGTCGCCGCGCGTGATCGTGATCAGCGGCTGCGACCAGCGGATTCTCAGTGCGACCGTGCGGATGGCGCACGCAGTCGGTATCGTCGACGCGATTTCGCTTCAGAAGCCGATCGATCTCGTCTCGTTGGGCGATGCGCTGACCTTCGGCGCCAGTGAACAGCCGTCCTCGCGATGCCGACCCGATCGGCGCTCGCGTTCGATCGACGCCGCCGATCTGTCGCGCGGGCTCGAAGCCGGCGAGTTCTACCCGGCGTTTCAACCGAAGGTGCAGCTCGCGACGGGAAAGGTCGTCGGTTGTGAGGCGCTGGCGCGGTGGGACAGTCCGACATTCGGCTCGGTCGGCCCGGATGTCTTCATTCCGCTCGCCGAGCAGAGCGGACTCATCAAGCCGCTCACGCTGCTGATGCTCCGCCAGTCGATCGAGATCGCGCGGCGCTTCGTCGACATCGATCCGTCGTTCGCGGTGGCCGTCAATCTGTCGGCAGCGCTGCTGTCCGATACGACGATACCCGCAGAGGTCGAGCGATTGCTCGACGAGACCGGTCTGCCGGCACGCTCGCTGATCATCGAGGTCACGGAATCCACGGCGATGACCGATATCGCCTGCGCGATGGACATCATGCTGCGGCTTCGGATCAAGGGCGTCGGGATTTCGATCGACGATTTCGGCACCGGCTATTCGTCGCTCGCGGTGCTCGCCAGAATGCCCTTCAGCGAGCTCAAGATCGATCGCAGCTTCGTCAAGGACTGCCTCACCGATGCCGACATGTGGAAAGTGGTGTCCGCTTCGGTGGCGATCGCGCATCAGTACAACATGCAGGCCGTGGCCGAAGGCATCGAGGATGCCGAAACCTGGCGAGCTCTCGACGAACTGGGCTGCGATATCGGGCAGGGATTCGGCTTCTCTCGCGGCCTGCGGAGGGAGGCGTTCGTCGAGTGGTGCCGGCACTGGAGCGAGCGGCTGGCATCGGCGGGTCCCGCGGCCGAACGACACCGCGCCTGCGCGACCTGAGCCGCACGCCGTCGACGTCCTTCCACTCACGCCGGGTCGGCGAATTCGACCAGACAATCTTCGCCGGTCGGCGCTTGCAGCGCCGTTGCGAAACTCGCCCTGATCTCCGCCAGTTGCGCAACGTAGTCGGCTTCGGACAGGTTCGGCGCGCGGCGCTCGAGTTCGCGGGCAAGGCTCGCGAGCCGGTCGAGCCCGAAGGTGGCTGCGGCGCTCTTCAGCGAATGCGCTTCGCGTTCGATCGTGCGACGGTCGGCTGCGATCCGCAGGGTGCCCAGCAGACGAAGCCTCGCCTCGGTGTCGCGGACGAAGATCGCGAGGACGTCGCGGCTCGACTGCTCGCCGATTTCGGCGACCAGATGATCGAATGCAGTCTTCCCGACGTAGATACGTGACGTGGAGGCGCTGTCGACAGCACCGGCGATCAGGGACGGATCCCGCGCCGCGGTACCGCCGTCCTGTAAGCCGGCGGACTCGGCGGCGCCGGCCGCGTCCGATGTCGCGTGGCGCCCGCTCGCGGTCGGCGACGAAAGCGGGGGCAGCGCGCGCAGGATGGCGCCGACCAGCACGTTCTTGCGGACCGGCTTGGCGATGTGGTCGTTCATGCCCGCCTCGCGGCAGGCCTTCTCGTCTTCGATGAAAGCGTTTGCGGTGAACGCGATAATCGGAACGGTGGCGAGCCGGCCGCCCTTGGCGCGGATGGCGCGGGTCGCCTCCAGACCGTCCATCTCGGGCATCCGCATGTCCATCAGGATGGCGTCGTAGCTGAACCTTGTTGCGGCCGTCACGGCTTCGGCGCCGTCACAGGCCGTGTCGCTCTGGATCTCGAATTCGCCGAGCATCTGAACGGCGACCGCACGGTTGGTGGGATTGTCGTCGACGATCAGCAGGCGCAAGGGCCGCGCGCCCGCCGCGATCCGTGCCCTCAATTCCGCGTAGCCGATCTGGTGGTCTTCCTCCTTCGGGGGATGGGCCGTCGTGACCGGGAGCGTCAGCGTGAAGCGGAACGAGGAGCCGAGGCCCGGCGTCGACGTGACGTTGATCCGCCCGCCCATCTGTTCGATCAGGCGCCGGCTGATGGCGAGACCCAGCCCCGATCCACCGAACCGGCGCCGGATCGAACTGTCGGCCTGGACGAAGTCGCTGAACAGAGACTCGATCTTGTCGGGATCGATGCCGATCCCGCTGTCGCTGACGGTCCATTGAATGCGGGCGGTGGCGCCGTCGTTCGACAGCGATTCCAGCGCGACGACGATCTTCCCCGACGCGGTGAACTTCACCGCGTTCGAAAGCAGATTGAGCAGGACCTGTCGAATGCGGCCGGGATCGCCGATCAGCGCCCGCGGCAGGTCGTCGCCGATCTCGGCGCCGATCGCCAGTCCCTTGGCTATCGCGCGCGGGCCGATCATGCTCAGCGAATGCTCGACGATGCTGTGCGGCGAAAACGGAATCAGTTCGAGCGACAGCCGACCGGCTTCGAGCTTGGAAAAATCGAGAATGTCGTCGAGAATTTCCAGCAGGTTGTCGCCGGCGTCGTGAATGCCGACGACCGCGCGACGCTGGTCGGCGTCGAGCTTGGTCTCGAGAAGGTTGTTGGCCAGGCCGAGCACCGCGTTCATGGGCGTGCGAATCTCGTGGCTCATCATCGCCACGAAGCTCGATTTCGCCGCGCTGGCGGCCTCGGCGGCCTCGGTGTAGACGGCCTGCTTGTTCCACCAGCGGGCAATCGCGATGCTGCCGGTGAGGATGATCAGCGCACTGACGACCGACATCGCGATCAACAGAGCGGCCATTTCCTGCCAGCTTCGCAGCAGGCCGTCTTCGTGCTGGGCCACCGTCACCAGCACCGGATAGTTCGGCAGCATCCGGGCCGAGCGGATGAGCGGCTTGCGGATTTCGCCGCCGGCCTGGCGGAGTTTGCCGCCGGCCTCCAATGCGAGGCGTCCACCGGAGGATTTCAACTCTCCGACCGCCTCCGAATGCGGGTAGGTCGCCAGCAGCAGGTCGTCGCCGCGCACGAGTGCGATCTCGGTATCGGGGCCGGGCGCGGTCGCGGCGAAGAAGTTCTCGACGTAGCGCTGCGACATCGCCCCCAGCAGCATGCCCATGAATTTGCCGTTGGGGTCGTCGAGGCGGCGCGCGAGATAGATGGTCCAACTGCCGTTGCCGCGGTTTCGAACGGGAGCGCTGATGAAGGTCTCGAGGTTGGCGTCGCTGCTGAGCGCCTTGAAGTAGTCGCGATCCGACACGTCGACCTCGGGGATCGGCCAGTAGCGAGAGAAGTTGATCAGCTTTCCCTTGTCGTCGATCATCGACACGGCGTCGATCTGGGGCAGGCCGGTGATCTTCTCCTTCAACAGGAAATGGCTGTCCTGACCGGACATCGTGCGTTTGTAGGAATTGCTGTCGGTGACGTCGCGGCGGGCGAGATAGTCGCCGACGCTGGACAGCACGAGGTCGAGCGATTTGAGCGAGCGGTCGGCCTCCTCCGAGAGCGTCAGATTGTAGCGCTGCAGATTGGCTTCCGCGGTTTGCAGCGTGTTCTCGCGCAGGTTGTCGAGAAATATCAGGTTGGTGCCGAAGATCGACAGGATCAGCGCGGCTGCCGTGATCCTGAGGGCGATCTGCGAGCGTTTGAACTGGGGCCGGATCGATCCGGGAAACGCGCTCATTGTCGAACCCGCGCGCCGTCCGATGCGGCGGCCGGTCGGGACAGCGGTCTCCATCTGGCGATCTCGCGTTCGACCAGCGCGGTGAGCGACGACGGGCTGCGTTCTTCGGCGAGCGGGATTTCGGCGCCGAGACTACCCAGCGCCTGGCGGATTTCGGGATCGTCGAGCGCGTGCCCGAGCGCGGCGTTGAGGTCCTGTACGATGTGCGGCGGCGTGTCCTTCGGTGCGAACAGCGCGATCCAGGCGGACACCTCGAAATCGGGGACGCCGGCGTCGGCGGCCGTAGGGACATTCGGCAGGATCGAACTCCGCCGAGCCGAGGAAATCGCCAAGGCCCTCACTTCTCCCGTCTTCACCCGCGGCGCCGCGCCGACGATCTGGTCGCACATGTAATCGACGCGGCCCGCGACGAGCGCCTTCAGGGCCGGGCCGGTTCCCTGAAAGGCTTTCGTTGTCGGCTGAATCGCGCCGATCGTATTCAGCAGCGTACAGGTCGCATGGGAGATCGAGCCGAAGCCGGCATGCGCCATCGAGACGGTCCCGGCACGGCTGCTCGAATAGCGAATCAGATCGGCGAGATCGTGCACCGGCAAGCCCGGCCTCACGACCACGAGCACCGGCGTCCTCACCACCAGTCCGATCGGAGCGAAGTCTTTGACGGGATCGTAGACCAGTTGCGGGTACGCGGCGAGCGCGCTGCCGTGCGTTCCCATGTGCCCCATCAGCAGCGTGTATCCGTCCGGGGCAGCGCGGGTTGCACGGATTGCCGCCGTGGTCCCGCCGGCGCCGACGACGTTTTCGACGATGATCTGCTGCCCGAGCCGCTTCTCGAGATGGCCGGTGACGATACGAGTCACGATGTCGGTCGGCCCCCCGGCCGCGAACGGCACGATCACGGTGATGGCCCGTACCGGATAGGCTTGGCCGGCAGCCGAGGGTGTCGCCGCGGTCGCAGCGACGAACAGGCCGAGAACTCCCCTGCGCAGGAGCCTTGCCAGGTTATCCCCCCGACATGTCCGCATATCGACTGCGTCGCTTGCTCGAATCTGGTTCATGATGCTATGCGGACAGGTGCTCTCGATCATGAATATGTCAGATACGAATGATTAGTGCGTAAATGGCTGCCGAGCGCGTTGGCGCGTGATGGCCGATGTGGATCGATTTCTGGGAGAGATCTCCGCCTGTCGATCGGTCGGAGGCAGATAGCACCGTCACCATTCTGGTTTTCATTCTTTCTTGTAACGTTTTAGTGCCGTCTGAGTAGTATCTTGGAGCCTCGTATAGATACGAGGTGGGCGAAGTAGAGTTCGTTCAAGTGTTTGGAGGTTGTTGGATGAATGAGAAGTCATCAGCACGGGAGGTATTCGTCGTCGACGACGATCCGGCCGTACGCGAGACGCTCTCGATTGTGCTGTCCACTGCGGGCTACGAGGTGATCTGCTTCGCCGACGGCGAGTCTCTGCTCGCCGTGGCGCGCAGCCGCAGTCCCGCCTGTATCTTGCTCGACGTTCATATTCCCGGTCGATCGGGGCTCGATATTCTCGCCGAGTTGCACGCCGAGGATTATCCGGCTCCGATTTTCATGATCTCGGGAAAGGGCGATATCGCAATGGCGGTCAACGCCATCAAGAACGGTGCACTCGATTTCATCGAGAAGCCCTTCCGCGGCAAGGAGATCGTCGGCCGGGTCGAGGAGGCGATCGAAGCCTTCCAGCGCCGGCTCGGGGGCGGCACGGAGGTCAAGGCGCCGTCCTATGTTTTTCCGGGCAAGGAGCCGCTGACGCTGCGGGAGCGGGAGGTGCTGGAGCTGTTCGCCTCGGGCAACACCAACAAGGAGGCGGGCCGCCAACTCGGCATCAGCCCGCGCACCATCGAGTATCACCGCGCCAACATCATGAAGAAGCTCGGTGCGCGCAATGCCACCGACCTGGTTCGGATCGTGATGACGGCGCCGAAGGCCTGAGGCTGGCGCGGGCCGCCCTCGTCACGGCGTCCCGCGTCATGGTCTCCCGTGTCAGGGGCTCCCGCCTCACAGCGTGCCGGGAAAGGCGCCGCCGTCGAGCAGGATATTCTGGCCGGTGATGTAGCCGGATTTCGCGCCGCACAAGAATGCGCAGGCGAGCCCGAATTCCTCCGGGTCGCCGAAGCGTCCGGCCGGATTCTCGTTCATGCGGGTCTGCAGGATCTGCTCGACCGGCACGCCCGAGGCCTTGGCCTGGCCCGCAGACACGCCGCGCAGCCGGTCGGTGTCGAACGGCCCCGGCAGCAGCGCGTTGATCGTCACATTGTGCCGCACGGTCTTGCGCGACAGCCCGGCGACGAAGCCGGTCAGCCCGGTGCGCGCGCCGTTGGACAGGCCGAGCACGTCGATCGGCGCCTTGACGGCGGCCGAGGTGATGTTGACGATCCGGCCGAATTTCCGCGCGATCATCTGGTCGACCGTCGCCTTGATCAGTTCGATCGGGGTCAGCATGTTGGCGTCGAGCGCCTTGATCCAGTCGTCGCGGGTCCAGTTGCGAAAATCGCCGGGCGGCGGACCGCCGGCATTGTTCACCAGTATATCCGGCTCCGGGCAGGCCTGCAGCGCGGCGGCGCGCCCTTCGGGCGTGGTGATGTCGCCGGCCACCTCGATGATCTCGACATCCGGATAGGCCTTGCGCAAATCGGCGGCGGCCTGGGCCAGTGCGTCCGCGCCGCGCGCCGTCATGGTGACGTGCACGCCTTCTGCCGCGAGCGCCGCGGCGCAGGCGCGGCCCAGTCCCTTGCTCGAAGCGCAGACCAGCGCGCGGCGGCCTTTGATTCCCAGATCCACGGTTTCACTCCCGGATGTGTTTGCGATGTCGGTGAGGCCGGCACTCTAGCCAAGCCGGCCCGGCATGATAAGGGGAGGGCAACGCATAAGGCATCAACGGGAAACGCGGCATGGATCAACTGTTCGACGTCAGCAACGAAGTCATTCTCGTCACCGGCGCCTCGCAAGGGCTGGGGCGGCAGTTCGCGCGCGTGCTCGCCGAGCGCGGCGCCGCCGTCGTGCTCGCGGCGCGGCAGACCGACAAGCTGAAGAGCCTCGAACAGGAAATCACCGGCAAGGGCGGTCGCGCCGTCGCGGTTCAGATGGATGTCACCGATCTGGCCTCGATGGCGAGCGCGCTCGATCAGGCCGAGACGGCGCTCGGCCCCATCACCGTGCTGATCAACAATGCCGGCGTCGCCACCGAGAAGCTCGCGGTGGACACTAGCGAGGCCGATTGGGACAAGGTGATCGGCGCCAATCTCAAGGGCGCGTACTTCCTCGCGACCGAAGTCGCGCGGCGCATGATCGCGCGGCAGCAGGGCGGCAATATCGTCAACATCGCTTCGGTGCTCGGCGAGAGCGTGCTGAAGTTCGTCTCGCCCTACGCGATCTCCAAAGCCGGCATCATCCAGGCCACCAAGGCGCTGGCGCTCGAACTCGCCGCCTCGCGCATCCGCGTCAACGCACTCGCGCCGGGCTATATCGACACCGACATCAACCACGCACTGTGGTCGACCCCGGTCGGCGAGAAATTGCTGAAAAGCATCCCGCAACGCCGCGTCGGCCACGAATCCGATCTCGACGGCGCGATTCTGCTACTGGCCTCGAACGCGTCGCGCTACATGACGGGGAGCGTGGTGACGGTGGATGGCGGGTTCTTGCTGGGGTAGGCGGTCGTCCCCCTCCCCCTCTCTTTCGCGCTCTCTCGTTTGTCATTCCCTTGTTCGCGCTGCGCGCGCCCCGGAATGACGTCACGAGCAAGACGACGTCAGTGCGCCCGCATCTCGTCGACACCAAGCCGTTGGAGCGCTCGCGTCGTCGCAACTGCTGGCGCGACAATCCGGCGCGCGTTGTTGGGGTGACTCAGGTGAGTCGTGACGGTATCCAAAGCTCCATCATCACGAGCGATTCTTACGATCGCATCGTTCAGCGAGCGTCGGCATTGCATCTTAGAGCGACTCGCAAAGGTATCATTTGGTGCGATGCCTGCGACCAAGGCGATCGTGTCGGTACTCTGGAGCGCGTTGCGGGCGCCGATCGGCGTTCGGCGCAATCGCCATTGTATCCAGCTTGCAACAACTGAAACTTTTCGCCCGCAATTGCTTCCACCTCCCGCCGCCGCGACCTAGTAGTTTTACGAGGTCGGTGGAGATGGAATTTGGTGGCGTACAAGCGAACACGGTCGGCTGACATCAAGGCGCTGCTGTCAGGCGGCAGTCGGGTCGGTGCACGGAGCGTTGCGGCGCTGAGCGCGGTGCTGTTGCGCGCCATCACAGTGGTGACGACCTTGACAGTCCCGGCGATGGCCGACGGAGGTGCCGGCGGACGAGGCGGCGACTCCTCCGCCGCCGGCGGGATCGGCGGCTCTGGATATGGCGGGGCGAGCGGTGGCAGCTCGGGACCGAGCACGACCGCGGGGTCGGGCGGCGGCGGTGGCGGTGCGGCCGGCGGCGGGAACGGTGGCTCCAGTGGTGATACGGGCAGTGTCGGAGGTGCTGCGGGCGGCACCGCGCCGGGGCAAGACGGCAGCAATGGCACGACGGCGGCCTCCCCCAGCGGAGGTGGAGGAGGCGCCGGCGGCAACAATGGCAACGTGGCAACGGCCCCCTTCAGCAATACGGCAAATTCCACCGGCCAAAATGGGGGCAAAGGTGGCAACGGCGGGGCGGGCACAGATTCAGGCTCGACCGGGGGCGGTGGCGGAGGCGGCGGCGCGGGGGGCGCCGGTCTGATCGTTTCAGGCATCGGCTCCTTCTCGAACAGTAATGTGACGATTCAAGGCGGTGCCGGCGGCAATGGCGGTGCCGGGGGATCTGCGGCTGCGGCAAACGGCAATGGCGGCGCGGGCGGAGACGGCGGGACCGGCCTTCTATTGACCTCACCGGGGGTGACGGCCACTATCCGCGGCACCATCAAAGGTGGCGCTGGTGGCGTCGCAGGCGCAGCAGGCGCCGGATCGGGCGCCGCAGGGATGGCGGGGACGGCTGGCGCGGGCGGCGCTGGGATCGTCGGCTCCGGCCTGACAATTATCAACTCCGGGTCGATTCAGGGCGGCCTCGCCGGCGACGGAGCGCGAGCGAACTCGATTAAATTTACGGGCGGCGACAATACGCTGACGTTCATGAACGCGGGGGCAGGCCTTCTCGGTGCGATAGGTCTCGCGACCAGCAGCACCACCCTCACGATCGTACAGTCGGCCAACTCGACCCTCGACCAGATGATCACAGGGGCGGGCTCCGTCGCAAAGACGGGCTCTGGCGTGCTGAAGCTCACCGGCTCTAACAGCTATCTTGGTGGCACCACCATCTCGGCCGGCACACTACAGGTCGGCGACGGCAGTTCCACGGGATCGATTACCGGCGATATCATCAACAACGCTTCGCTGGTGTTCAATCGCTCAGGTACGTACACCTTCGACGGCGCCATCTCCGGCACGGGGGGAGTGAGCAAAGCCGGCAACGGAATCGTGGTCCTGACCGGCACCAACACCTATACGGGTGGCACCACCATCTCGGCTGGCATACTGCAGGTCGGCGGCGGCGGCTCCACCGGATCGATCACCGGCGACATCATCAATAACGGCTCGCTGCGGTTCAAACGCTCAGATGCCTACACGTTCGGCGGCGCTATCTCTGGTAGGGGAGCAATACTCCAGGACGGCGACGGCGTAACGATCCTAACTGGCACCAACACTTATACCGGTAACACGGCCATTTCGCGCGGCAAGCTGCAGATCGGCGATGGCGGCACGACCGGATCGATCACTAGCGGGGTGAGCAACAGCGGCGAGCTGTGGTTCAATCGCTCAGATACCTACACGTTCGGCGGCGTAATCTCGGGTAGTGGACGTGTGAGCCAGCTCGGTCCAGGGACGACGGTCCTCACGGGCAACAGCACCTACACGGGCGGCACAACCATTTCGAATGGCATGCTGCAGATCGGCAACGGTGGCACCACCGGCAGTATCTCCAACAACATCAATAACGCCGGCACTTTGGCGTTCAATCGCTCCAATGCTCTCACCTTCTCCGGTTTGATCTCCGGCACCGGCTCGGTCGCCCAACTGGGATCCGGCAATCTGACACTGTCGGGCGCCAACACCTACACCGGCGGAACGACGATCAGCGGCGGCACTGTCACGGTCGGCAACAACAGCGCTTTTGGCACCGGCGATGTGAAGACGACGCAGGGCGCGACGGTGGCGTTCGGCAACGCCGACTACACCCTCGCCAACAATTTTGTGGTCAGCGGCACCTCCGTTTTCGATATCCGGACTGGCACCACCCAGACCATTACGGGCGCTGTCTCCGACGGAGACACTGCAGGCATCATCGAAAAGAACGGCGGTGGCAAGCTGATCCTGAATGGGCACAATTCCTATTCGGGCGGCACCATCATCAACGCCGGGACACTGCAGTTGGCGAACAGCAACATGCTGTCGGCGACCACCGCGGCGACGGTCACCTCAGGTACCACTCTCGATCTCGGCGGCTTCAATCAGACCATTGGTTCGTTGGCGGGAGGTGGATCGGTCGCGCTCGGTGCGGCGCTGCTCACGGCCGGGTCGAACGACAGCTCGACGAATTATTCCGGAACGATGTCGGGGACCGGGGGGCTGACCAAGCAGGGGACCGGAAACCTCATTCTCTCCGGCACCAATGATTACACCGGGCCGACCACGGTCAATGCCGGCACATTGTCGGTGAACGGGTCGATCGCTTCGGCGGTGACGGCGGCGAGCGGCGGCCGGCTCGGCGGCTCAGGCAGCGTCGGTTCGACGACGATTGCATCAGGCGGGACGCTGGCGCCCGGCAATTCGATCGGGACCCTCACGGTCAATGGCGATCTGGCCTTCGCGGCCGGCTCGAGCTATGCGGTCGAGGTGTCGCCGACGGCGTCGGATCGCACCAATGTCACTGGCCACGCCACACTCGCCGGCACCGTGCAGGCGAGCTACGCGACCGGGAGTTACATCGCCAAGCGCTACACCATCGTCAATGCTGGCGGCGGTGTCGCCGGCACATTCGGTGCGCTTGTCGACACCAATCTGCCCGCCAATTTCACATCGGCGCTGGCCTACGATGCCAACAATGCCTACCTCGATCTGATGTTGGCGTTCGTTCCTCCCACCGCGCCGGACTACGGCAATGGGTTGAGCCGCAATCAACAGCAGGTCGCTGGTGCGCTGGTCAATTCGTTCAACGTCGCCGGTGGAATCCCGACGACGCTCGGCACTTTGAAGCCGGACGGGCTGAGCCAGGCTTCCGGCGAGGCCGGAGCCGCGCTGCAGCAGTCGTTGTTCGGTTCGGCCGATCTGTTCATGCGCAGCGTGTTCAGCAACGCGCTCGACCCGACGGACGGCTCCGCTGGGCGGGAGTGCGCGGCACCTCGATCCCAAGCCGGACCGCGCGACGCGTGCGCGGCGCTGCCTCCTGCCGGCGCCTTGGCGTCGAGCTGGAGCGTCTGGGGCGCGGGCTACGGCGGCACGCTGCGCGTCGGCGGCGACGCGTTCACCGGCTCGCACGACACCACCAGCCGGGTCGCCGGTGCTGCCGCCGGCGCAACCTATCAGGTGTCGCCGCAGGCCCGCGTCGGTTTCGCGCTGGGCGGTTCCGGTTCGAGCTTCAGCCTCGCGCAAGGCCTCGGCTCCGGCAGCTCAGACAATTTCAACGCCGCGCTCTATGGGCGCTATCAGGTCGGCCCGTCATATTTGGCGGCGGCGCTCGGCTATGTGTGGCAGGACGCCACTGTCGATCGGACAGTGACGGTTGCCGGTGGGGAGGCGCTGCGCGCCCGGATGCATCCGCAGGCTCTGACGGCGCGTGTCGAGGGCGGTCAGCGCCTCCAGGTCAGCGGGATCGGCGTTACTCCCTATGCGGCGCTGCAGACCACGACAATGTTCCTGCCGTCCTATGGCGAGACCGGAACGAGTCTGTTCGCGCTCGACTACGCCGGGCGCCAGTCGACGGTGACGCGCAGCGAACTCGGTGCTCGGTTCGATGACGAGGTCTGGATCGACGGACGGCCGCTGGCGCTGAGAGCGCGGGCCGCCTGGGCTCACGGCTGGAACACGGACTGGCACGCGGCAGCCACGTTGCCGCAAATCCCGGCCGCGCAGTTCAACGTCTATGGCGCGGCGCTGCCCGGCGACTCCGTTCAGGTTTCGCTGGGAGCGAGTCTGGGACTCGGTCGTGGCTGGACCGTGTCGGCGGCATTTGACGGTGAGTTTTGGAAGAACGCCGAGAGTTACGCCGGCCGCGCACTCGTCAGCTACCAGTGGTGACATCGCGCACCGAGCGGCTGGACCGACTGCACGTTCGAAGTCTGATGTGAGACGTCCGCCTCATCGGGCCGAGGGGCGGAATCCAAATACGGTTGCTCCGGCGCGTCTATTGATGCGTCCAGAGCGTCGGCCTGACGTGATCGCGGGCGACGTCAGTGCGCCCGCATCTCCTCGCGGATCATGTCGGCCGCTTTCTCGCCGATCATGATCGTGGGCGCGTTGGTGTTGCCGCCGATCAGCGTCGGCATCACCGAGGCGTCGACGATGCGCAGACCGCCGACGCCGTGGACCTTCAGCCGCGGATCGACCACCGCCGTCGGATCGGTGCCCATCCTGCAGGTGCCGACCGGGTGATACACGGTGTCGACGCGGGCGCGCAGGATGGCGCGGATGTCGTCGTCGGTGCGGACATCGGCCGTGAACAGATCCTTCTGCTGCAACGCGCGCAGCGCCGGCGCGTCGACCAGCCGCTGCGTGGTCTTGTAGCCCGCGACCATCGCCTCGAGATCGTCCGCCTCGCCGAGGAAGTTCGGATCGATCAGCGGCGGCGCCAGCGGATCGGCGGTGGTCAGCCCGACGCGACCACGGCTCTTCGGCCGCAGCAGACAGAAATGGCAGGAGAAGCCCGTGCCCCAGCGCCGTTTGCGGCCGTGGTCGTCGACCATCGCCATGCCGAAATGCAACTGCACGTCGGGCACGTCGAGATCCGGCCGCGTCTTCAGGAAGCCGCCGCATTCGGCGAAGTTGGTCGTGAGCGGTCCGCGGCCGTCGCGGCGGTACTGGCCGATCCGCGACAGCAACCGGCCGATGCCGGTGAAGCTGGTGCCGGTGAAGTAGGGGCTGTCCGACTGATACGAGAAGATGAAGTCGGGGTGATCCTGTAAATTCTGCCCGACGCCCGGCAGATGACGCGTCGAGGTGATGCCGTGCTGCTGCAGCATGGCGGCGTCGCCGATGCCGGACAGCATCAGCAGTTGCGGCGTCTGAAACGCGCCGGACGCGACGATCACTTCGCGACGCGCGCGCACCTGCCGGATCTCGTCGTTCTGGCGATATTCGACGCCGACCGCGCGACCGCCCTCGAACAGGATGCGGGTGGCCTGCGCCTGCGTCTCGACGCGCAGATTGGACCTCGTCGTCATGTAGGGATGCACATAGGCGCGGGCCGCGCTCCAGCGCTCGCCATTGTGCTGGGTGAGCTGATACAGGCCGAGGCCTTCCTGCTCCTCGCCGTTGAAATCGTCGCGGATCCGGAACTGCGCCTCGCGCGCCGCCTGCAGGAAGATCGCGTGCACCGGATTGTCGGTGCGTAGTTTGTTGACGTGCAGCGGGCCGCTCTGGCCGTGATACGCGCCGTTGAAGTCGGAATTGTTTTCCGAGCGCTTGAAATAGGGCAGCACATCGGCATAGGACCAGCCCTGGGCGCCGAGTTCGGCCCAGTGGTCGTAGTCCCATTGATGGCCGCGGATGTACACCATGGCGTTGATCGCCGACGATCCGCCGAGCCCCTTGCCGCGCGGCTGGTAGCCGATCCGGCCGTTGAGGCCGGGCTGCGGCACGGTTTCGAAGTGCCAGTTGTTGAGTTTGCCCGGCACCATCAGCGACAGTGCGTAGGGCGTCTTCACCACCCAATTGTCGCACGCGCCGCCGGCCTCGAGCAGCGCCACCGACGTGCCCGGATCTTCCGACAGTCGCCCGGCGACGGCGCAGCCGCCCGAGCCTGCGCCGACCACGACGAAGTCATACGTGTCCGTCATCGTTTCCCTCCCGATTTGATTCTTCTGTCTTTGTCGTTGCCGCTCCGTCTCGTTGGACGGGCGGGTCGTCGTCGCTCAGGACATCCAGCGCAGGACCTTGGCGAGCCGCGCGATCTTGCCGCCATAGGGCGGATACAGGTCGGCGAAGCGGTTGTAGGGCGAGCGATAGAACACCGGCTTCAGTTGCGTGAAGGTGTTGAAGCCCCATTCGCCGTGATAGGCGCCGCTGCCCGAGGCGCCGACGCCGCCCATCGGCTGGTTCACCTGCGCGAAATGCACCAGGCAGTCGTTGATGGTGACGCCGCCCGAGACCGTGCGCGCCAGCACCTCGTCGCGCGCGTCGTCGTCGGTGCCGAACCAGTACAGCGCCAGCGGCCGGTCGCGTCCGTTGATGAAGGCGATCGGTTCGGCCGGATCGTCGTAGCCGAGGATCGGCAGCAGCGGACCGAAGATTTCCTCCTGCATGATCTTCATCTCGGGCGTGGCGCCGAGCACCACGGTCGGCGGAAATTTGCGCCGGCTCTGCCATGCGGCGTCGTCGGCCGACGCCGGCTGCAGCAATCGCGCGCCGCGCGCCGCGGCGTCGTCGACGAGGTCCTTCAGCCGCGCGTAATGCCGGTCGGCGACGATCGAGGTGTAGTCGGCATTGGCGGGATCGGCGCCGAACATCCGCTGCATCGCGTCGCGGATCTTTTCGGCCAGCGCCTCGACCTTGTCGCGTGGCGCCAGCACGTAGTCCGGTGCGATGCAGGTCTGCCCGGCATTCATCAGCTTGGCATAGGCGATCCGCGGCGCGACCTCGTCGAGATCGGCGGAGCGGTCGATGATGGTCGGCGACTTGCCGCCGAGTTCGAGCGTGACCGGGGTGAGGTTCTTGCCCGCTTCCGCCGCGACGATGCGGCCGACCCGGGTCGAGCCGGTGAACATCAGGTGATCGAACGGCAGCTTCGCGAACGCCTCGGCAACGCCGTCGTCGATTCCGGTGACGATCATCTCGCTGGGATCGAATGTCGCCGCCACCGTCTCCTGCAGCAGCGTCGCGAACGAAGGCGACAATTCGCTCGGCTTGATCATCACCCGGTTGCCCGCGGCCAGCGCGCCGATCGCCGGCGCGAGCGTGAGCTGCAGCGGATAATTCCACGGCGCGATGATGCCGACCACGCCGAGCGGCTGCGGGATCAGCCGGTTCTTGCCCGGCCAGAATTGCAGCTCGGTCTTCACCTTGCGCGGCGCCATCCAGCCTTTGACGTGCTTGCTGGTGTGCTTGATGTCGCCGAGCAGGCTCAGCGTCTCCGCGATCATGGTCTCGACCGAACAGCGATGGCCGAAATCGGCGGAGATCGCCTGCGCGAATCGCTTCTCATTGTCCTGGAGCAGGCTGCGCAGCCGCGCCAGCCGGTCGAGCCGCTGCTCCAGCGACGCCGGCGGCTCGGCGCGGGAGCGCTCGATCATGCGGTGAAAGCTGTCGTGCAGGGCATTGCCCCCGAAACCGCCCAACGGCTGGTCCATGCTGCGCTCCACCAGTTTGCCGGCAGTTTGTCACGTTTTGGGCCGGTTTTGCCGAAGTCTTGCAGGAGCTGGGACGGCCGGCAACCGCATCCGGTTCCGGCCGTCATAATATCTTGAAAATCTGCGTCACGGGCCTTCCCAAACCCCCCCGGCATTGGTACACACCCCTCGCGCCCCAGGCATTCGCCCCGGGCAGCCTTCTCAGGAAGCTTCCGGGAGGATCGATCGGCGCCCTTGGGCGTTGACCGTTCGCTTTGGTTTTCTGAAAGCCGCGCAAAGGTTTAACGCGGGGTGGAGCAGCCCGGTAGCTCGTCAGGCTCATAACCTGAAGGTCATAGGTTCAAATCCTATCCCCGCAACCAGCTCAACTTGCGAAACCCCGGTCCTTGTGGCCGGGGTTTTCGTTTTGAGGGAAATCGCAAGGATTCCAGCGAGGTCGCCTCGAACATCGATTTTCAGCTCATCATTCTGGGGCGTCAGCACGATCTCCTTGACAAGGGATCGCAGGACTTCACCGGCCGTCAGCCGTGTCGCTTCGCTATTCGTCCTGCAGCGCTTCGTGGAGAGCTGCGACTTTTTCGCGATAGAAAGTCGCCATTTCGGGATGGAGGAGCGGCGGTGGCTCCTCGGCGTCGGCGAGCTGCCGCTCAAGCTCAGCTTTTCGCACCTCCGATTGGACCATCTTGGCGTTGATCCGGTCGGCCGCTCCGTCCTCGAGGATCAGGTTCAGCAAGGTGTCGGCGTGGCGAAGCGCGGTCTGGCGTCGTGCAAAGACCGGCGCGTTTCCCGTCCAGAGCGTCAACCTGGTGAGGGACTGCGGGGCTTAGGTTGAGCTGCTGCCGGTTTTGATAGTCGGGCAAATAAGCTAGTCTCAGCTTCCGCTCGAACTCAACGGGGCTGAGATATCAGATCGCCGAATGACGCCTTGTCGGATTTAGAACCGCTCGATGTAGTCGAACACATCGGCTTGGCCTCGTTCCTGGTGCGATAGATCTTGCGGGCTATCCGCTCGGTCTTGAGCGACGAGAAGAAGCTCTCCATCGCCGCGTTGTCCCAGACATTGCCGGATCGGCTCATGCTGCAGGCGACGCCGCTGTCGGCCATCAGCCGCTGGAACTGCTCGCTCTTGTATTGGCTGCCCTGATCGGAGTGATGCAGCAGAGCGTTCGGCCTGCCGCGGCGCCGGACTCGATTGCGGCCTGCACCGGATCGAACGATTGATGCGGCTGCCGGCTTTGCGAGCTCGGCCGCGCCGGCGGCCAGGACATCGCGCCAGACCCGGCGCGCGCCATAGGTTCGGTCGCTGGCGAGGAAGCTCGCCTTGACCCGCTCGCCGAGCAGCTCGTCGCTGCGGGATCTGGCGCTGGGAGAGCGGTTCAGCCACGCGTGGAAGCCCGACCGCGAGACGCCCAGCGCGTCGCACAGCCATGCCACCGGCCAGATCTTCCGGTGCTTCGCGATGAAGACGAACTTCATTTCGCTTTCTTCGCGAAGAAGGCTGCGGCCCTTGTATAAATTGTCCCGCTCGGCCCGCAGCTTCTGGACCTCGCGCCTGAGCCGATCGATCTCCTGCTGCTCAGGCTTCATCTGTCCGCGGCCGGGGAAGGCCTGCACCGGATCAGAACCAAATTCCTTCACCCATTTGCGCAAGACGTTCTCATGGACGTCGAGGTCACGCGCCGCCTGCGCTGCCGATACCCCGCGCTCCCGCACAAGCTTGACCGCCTCGACCTTTGAACTCCCGACTGAACTTCCGTCGCCGCATGACACACCTCCAGCTTCATGAAACACCCAATCTCGGTGTCCATCAAACCGGCAGCAGTTCAGACATTCGCGTCTTCACGCCGCTCAGCTCGAAACCCTGGGGAAACGCATTTGAGGCGAATGACAAGTAGAGCCACTCCCACACTCGATGCCGCGTCTCCCGGACGTTTTGCTGCGTTGAAGCTCTCTGGAGCATGCGACCTCTTCAATCGTCTCGAGAGTTGGGTCTGTCTTAGCTGATTGTCTTTTGGGCAGCGGCGTTCGGGGTTCCAACACATCACCTTCCGGTTGGTTTGTGGACATGGTGTCGCACTTGACGTCCCGGACGCCGTGGCCGCGCACGATCAGGCACAAAAGCAAGGGCGGGTGGCTTTTCGCACAATAGTGTTGGAACCGAAGCTAACAGCTCAGGTTGCTTGATGTATCGCGCGTGCCTCCGGCGAACGCCGCTACACGCGCCCGCGCCAATCCGTTGGGTCGTTTGTTCGTTGCAGGTTGGTGCCGGGCAGTCTGAAGGTCGTTGGTGCGGATGAAATCAGCCGGTTCTGTCTTTGCCTTGATCGTTGCACTTGCACTTGGCGCCGCAACCTATTTCTATTTCGGCGACCCGCAGCAAGTCGCGCAAACGACCATCCCCCCGCCGGTTGAGGTCGGGGTGATCGAATCGCGTCGCGCAGATGTGCCCTTGCCGCTGACAAATGCCGGCCGCGTCGCCGGATTCCGCAATGTCGAAGTGCGGGCGCAGGTTGGCGGCACCATCCTGAAGCGCGAATTCGTTGAAGGCGCCACGGTGCAGCAAGGCGAGGTGCTGTTCCGGATCGATCCGCGCAGCTATCAGGCCGCGCTGGACCGCGCCAATGCGCAGGCATTGCAGGCCCGCGCAACCCTGGTGCAAGCCGAAGACAATTTCAATCGCATCGAGCAACTGGCGCAGCGCCAAGTCGCGACCGACAAGCAACTCGAGGACGCCCGCGCTGCGCGCGATCTCGCCCGCGCCGCGCTGCAAGGCGCGCAGGCCGACATCGAGACCGCCAAACTCAATCTTGAATTCACCACCGTCACCGCGCCGGTGTCCGGGCCGACCAGCCTGACGTCGCCGCCGGAAGGCGCGCTGGCGCAGGCGCAGCAGACCGTGCTGACCACCATCACCCAGCTCGATCCGGCCTATGTGAATTTTTCGCTGAGCGAATCCGAATTCGTCGCGCTGCGCGGCATCAATCAGGCGCGCGACCAGCCGCTGAAACGCTCCGACATCGACGTGACGTTGCAATTCGGCGACGGCTCCTTCTACCCGGCGAAAGGCCAGATCAACGAGGCCGCCTCGGTGGTCGATCCGCGAACCGGCACCCTGCAGATACGGGTGATCTTCCCCAATCCGGAAGGCGCGCTGCTACCGAACCAGTTCGTCCGTGTGAAGCTCACCGGCGTGGTGCTGCAGGGCGTCTTCGTGGTGCCCGAACAAGCTGTGTCGCAAGGCCCGCAAGGTGCGTTCGTCTACGTGCTCAATTCCGGCAATGACAGCGTCATGTCACGGCCGATCAAGCTCGACCGCAAGGTCGAAGGCGGCTGGGCGGTGAAGGAGGGGCTCAACGACGGCGAGACGCTTGTGGTCGACGGACTGCTGCGAATTCACCCTGGCGCGAAGGTGAAGCCGGTGCCCGTGAATCCCGACGGCGAGGCCAATGGCAGGACCCGGGCAGAAGCGGCGGAGCCGGCCGCGGCGTCCGGCCAGGCGAAGTAATGTTCTCGCGTTTTTTCATCGATCGGCCGGTGTTCGCCGCGGTCATCTCGATCGGCATCGTGCTGGTCGGCTTGATCTCGATGCGCGCATTGCCGATCGCGCAATATCCGGCGATCGTGCCGCCGGAGGTGCGGATCAGCGCGACCTATCCCGGAGCTTCCGCCGAGACCATTGCCGAGACGGTGGCCGCGCCGCTCGAACAGCAGATCAACGGCGTCGAGAACATGCTCTATATGCGCTCGACCTCGACGGGGGCGGGCACGCTGTCGATCTCGGTGACGTTTGCGATCGGCACCGATCCGGACCAGGCCACGATCAACGTCAACAACCGGGTGCAGCGCGCGACGCCGCTGTTGCCCGCCGAAGTGGCGCGTCAGGGCGTCGTCGTGCAGAAGCGCTCCAGCGACATCCTGCAGGTGCTGACGATGTCGTCGCCGGGCGAGCGCTACGATACCGTCTTCATCAGCAACTATGCGCTGATCAACATCATCGATGAATTGCGCCGCACCCCCGGCGTCGGCGATGCGTCGCTGTTTGGTGCGTCCGATTATTCGATGCGGATCTGGCTGCGTCCCGACAAGCTCGCGCAGTTCAGCCTGACGCCGGGCGACATCGCCGCGGCGATCCGCGAGCAGAACGCCCAATTCGCCGCCGGCCGTTTCGGCGAAGAGCCGCAGAAGGATCCCAACGCCTTCACCTATTCGGTGACGACCCAGGGACGCTTCGCCGATCCCAGCGAATTCGAGAACATCATCATCCGATCCGACGAATTCGGCGGCGCGTTGCGAGTCAAGGATGTCGCCCGGGTCGAACTCGGCGCGCTGAACTACAGTTTCGCGGCGACCTATAACGGTGCGCCGACGGTGCCGATCGGGGTCTATCTGCAGCCGGGGGCCAATGCCCTCGAGGTCTCGGCCAACGTGCTGGCCACGATGGACCGGCTGCAGGCCCGGTTCCCGGAAGGTCTCGAGTATCGCAACCCGTTCAACACCACGCGCTTCGTCGAGGCATCGATCGAACGGGTCGTCAGGACCTTTATCGAGGCGATCATCCTGGTGACCTCGGTGGTGTTCCTGTTCATGCAGAACCTGCGAGCGACGCTGATCCCGGTGATCGCCGTGCCGGTTTCGGTGATCGGCACTTTTGCCGGCATGTACGCGCTGGGGTTCTCGATCAACCTGCTGACGCTGTTCGGGCTGGTGCTGTCGATCGGCATCGTCGTCGACGACGCCATCGTCGTGCTGGAGAACATCGAGCGCATTATGCGCACCGAGAAGAAATCGCCGCGGGATGCTGCGATCAAGGCGATGGACGAGGTCAGCGGGCCGGTGGTCGCGACCTCGCTGTCGCTGTGCGCGGTGTTCATTCCGGTTTCGTTTCTCGGCGGGCTTGCCGGCGAACTGTATCGCCAGTTCGCAGTGACGATCGCGGTGTCGGTGGTGATTTCCAGCATCGTGGCGCTGACGCTGACGCCTGCGCTGGCGGCCTTGATTTTGAAGCCGCAGCACCAGGAGCCGGCGCGGCCGTTCCGGATCTTCAACCGCGGCTTCGAATGGCTGACCGACAGATACGGCGCCGTGGTCGCGTTCTTCATGCGGCGGGTGGTGGTCTCGCTGGCCGTCGTCGGCGTGATGCTCGCTGCCACCGCGGTGCTGTTCAACACCGTGCCTGGCAGTCTGGTGCCGGAGGAGGACCAGGGGCGCGTGCTGATGGTGACGTCGCTGCCGCCGGCAGCGGCGCTCAGCCGGACCCGCGAGATCGGGCAGATCACAGCCAACGCCGTCAAGGACATGCCCGAAGTATTAGGCGTGGTCACGATGTCGGGCTTCGACATCCTGTCGAGTGCGCAGAAGACCAATGCCGGGGTCTCCTTCATCACCCTGAAGGACTGGGCGGAGCGCACCACGCCGGAGTCCGATGCGCGGCAGTTTGCGCCGGCGCTGAGCCGGCTAAATGCGATGTTTCGTGACGGCGTCGTGGTCGGCTTCAATCCGCCGGCGATCCAGGGCATCAGCACCACCGGTGGATTCGAACTGTACTTGCAGAACCGTTCCGGCGTCGCGCTGCAGGAATTGGCCGACGCCGCCGACCGGGTGGTCGCCGAGGCCGCCAAGCGTCCCGAACTGGCCGGCGTGCGTTCGCAATTCTCCACCTCGATTCCGCAATACCGGATCGACGTCGATCGCGACAAAGCGAAGACGCTCGGGGTGCCGATCGACAGCATTTTCCAGACCATGCAGAGCGGCTTCGGCAGTCTCTACGTCAACGATTTCACGTTGTTCGGGCGAACCTACCGCGTCAGCCTGTCGTCGGAATCCGACTTCCGCAGCGAGCCGGGCGACTTGCGGTTCATCTACGCCCGCTCGGAGACCGGCGCGATGATCCCGTTGGATGCGCTGGTCTCGGTGAAGCGCGTACTCGGCCCGGATTCGGTCGATCGCTTCAACATCTTCCCCTCCGCCAAGATCCTCGGCAATCCGGCGCCGGGATTTTCATCAGGGCAGGCGCTGGCCGCGATGCGGGAGGTGGTCGGCAACACGCTCGGCTCCGACTATTCGATCGGCTGGACCGGCTCGGCCTATCAGGAAATCTCGACCGAGGGCACCGGCTATCAGGGTTTTCTGTTCGGCCTGCTCATGGTGTTCCTGATCCTGGCCGCGCAATACGAGCGCTGGTCGCTGCCATTGGCGGTGCTGACTGCGGTGCCGTTCGCGCTGTTCGGCGCCATCGTCGCAATCTGGCTGCGTGGGTTGGAGAACAACATCTATTTCCAGATCGGACTGGTGACGTTGATCGGCCTGTCCGCCAAGAACGCCATCCTGATCGTCGAATTCGCCGCGCGGCGACACCGCGAAGGACTGTCGGTGGTCGATGCGGCACTGGAAGCCGCGCGTCTGCGCTTTCGGCCCATCATCATGACGTCGCTGACCTTCATTCTCGGCGTGATGCCGCTGGCGATCGCGAGCGGCGCCGGCTCCGCCAGCCAGCACTCGATCGGCACCGGGGTGATCGGCGGCATGATCGCCGCCACCGTGCTCGCCATCATCTTCGTGCCGCTGTTCTTCCGCCTGCTGACAAGGAGCAGGCCGAAAGCCGAAGTGATTGCGCAGACGCCAACGACTGAGAGCAAAACGCCCTCGGCCAAATCACTCTGAGTCAGCCGTTCTACTTGGCTTGAAATACGTAGCTCACGGCCGGTCATTGGCGGGCAGTTCAGATAAGCGCCGCAAAGCCGAGCAGAACGGCGACCAGCAGCAGCGCGCTGCCGCTCGCCGCCGACCCGGCAAGCCACGTCTCCAGCGATTGCGCTGGCTTGACGAGGCGGGTGAGCAGCCGCGGACCATCGATCGCAGGTCGCGGCGGGTGCCATGCCGTCCACGAACCGCCGACCCGGCGCAAGACTGCCTCGACCGGGCCGGCGATATCACCAACCGCAATCGACCGCAGGAAAGCCGGGCTCGCGATGACGACCGCCACAAATATCGGCCACAGCGCGTCCCAGATCACGGGGGAGGCGAACGCATAGGCGAGCGGCCGGCCGGTCAGCACCGGGAATAGCAGCCAGGGCACGACGAGGGCGGCGGCGGCCGTCGCGACGAACGGCCCGATCAGGCCGGCTGATGCATGGGCTACTGCTGCGGGCGGCCGTTGCGCGACGAGAAGTACGAGGGTGCGCAGCATCAGCAGCATGGTCCCGATCGCCGAGAGCGAGGCGAGGAGGCCGACCGGGCCGCTGCCGAGCGAATCCTTGATGGCTAGTTTTGCCAGCGCGCCGCCGGTGAACGGCATGCCGGCGATGGCTGCGCCGAGAACCGCCACCACGACGAGCAACGGGATTGCCGCGCGTCCGGCTCCGGCAGCGACCACGCCGACGGCGAGGAACAGGGCGCCCTTGGCCAGCCCGTGATGGGTCGCGTAGAGCGCCGTGGCCATGGTGGTGCCGGCGACACCGGCGCCGAACCCGGCGCCCAGCACCGCGACCATCAACCCCATCTGGCTCATCGTCGAATAGGCCAGCACGGCTTTAGGCTGGCGCTGGGGCAGGCCGAGCAGGATGCCGCTCCAGGCGGTGGCGAGACCGAGCCAGAGCAGCGTGTCGGCCCAAGACGGCAGAGCATCGATCGGCAGGAAGCGGATCAGGCCGATCAGTCCGGCCTTGACGATGACGCCGCTCAGCACCGCGGAGGCGGGCACTGGCGCGGCCGAATGGGCCAGCGGCAGCCAGACGTGCAGCGGAACCAGCCCCGCCTTCAGGCCGAAGCCCATCAGCAAGGCGAGGATCGCAGCATCGCGCCACGGCGAGACGGCGAGCGCGGCGCGCACATCGTCGATGAGCAGGCTGTCGGCGGCGTTGGCGCCGAGCAGCAAACCGAGCAGCAGGCAGGTCTCGCCGAAGATCGCGAGCACGATATAGACACGCCCGGCGCGCCATGCCGCCTTGCTGCGCTCGTGCACGACGAGGCCGTAGGCGGCCAGCGAGAGCAATGCAAAGGACAGATAGAAGGTCGCCGCGTCGGCGGCGACGAAGGTTCCCGATGTGCCAGCCAGCGTGAGATTCCAGAACAGGCAGAATCGGCCTTCGCCCTGTTTGCCGCCGAGATAAGCGTAGGCGTAGAGGCCGGCCAGGGTCCACAGCAACGAGGCGAAGCCGAGAAACACAGCACCCAGCGGGTCGAGCCTGAAACTGATGCCGAGCAGCAGCCAGGGTAGACTGATTATCTCGCCGGTGGGCGACACAAAGGCCGCGGCGAGTCCGGGCAGTGCCGCCAGCGGCAGCAGCGAGGTCGGTCGCCGCAGCAGCAGACCGAGGAGCGCCAGCACCAGCGGGACCGCCGGGGCCAGCGGCAGCAGAACGCGGACGAACTCGGTCATGCTCATGCTCATGGGGCGTAGTTCCGCGTGACGATGAGCGTCGACCAGCCGAGCGGGCTGAACGGCATTCCAGCGAACACGCCGGCTGCCACCACCGCCGCCGCGGTCACCAGGCCGGGGCCGATCAGCCAGGCCGGACCTTCCCGGGAGGCGACCGCCGGCCGCGCATCGGCGGGCGGCGCTACGAACCAGGCGCGGTGCAGCAGCGGCAGGAAATAAGCGGCGTTGAGCAGGCTGGAGACGGCGAGCACCGCCAGCACCCAGTGCTGGCCTGCCTGCAGGCCGCCGATGCCGAGATACCATTTGCTGACGAAGCCGGCGAGCGGCGGCACGCCGATCATGCCGAGCGCCGCCACGCTGAACGCCGCCATGGTGAGCGGCATGCGCCGCCCGGCGCCGTCGAGATGCTCGATGCGAGTCGCGCCGATCCGCTCGGCGAGCGCGCCGGCGCAGAAGAACAGCGTGATCTTCATCAGCCCCTGGTGGACGAGATGGACCACGCCGCCGATGGTCGCGTAGGGACCGAACAATCCGGTGCCGAGCACGATGTAGGCGACCTGGCTTACCGTCGAGTAGGCGAGCCGGCGTTTGATGTCGTGCTGCTGCAGCGCGCGCAGCGAGCCGTAGACGATGGTCACCGAAGCGACGATCGCGAGCGGCAGTCCGACGCCGAGTTCGTTCACCAGCGCGACGCCGTAGACGTCGTACACCACACGGATGATGCCGAAGGCGCCGGCCTTCACCACCGCGACCGCATGCAGCAGCGCGCTGACCGGCGCCGGCGCTACCATGGCGCTCGGCAGCCAGCCATGCAGCGGCACCAGCGCGGCCTTGACGCCGAGCCCGGCCACCATCAGCACGAAGGCGCCGGTCAGCACGCCCGGATCGCCGGCGGCGAGGCTGCCGTGGCGCGCGAATTCGATCGGCCCAAGTCCGCCCTCGAGCAACAGGATGCCGGCGAGCAGCACTGCACTGCCGCTCATCGTGTAGATCAGATAGCGGCGCCCGGCCGCGAGCGAGGCGCCGTCGCCCTTGTGGACCACCAGCGGCCAGGTCGACAGCGTCAGCAATTCGTAGAACACGAAGAAGGTGATCAGCGAGCCGGACAGCGCCACGCCGGTGGTGGCGGCGACGCACAGGCTGAAGAAGCCGAAGAAGCGCGACAGATTCGGCCCGTCGCCGAGATAGCTGATGGCGTAGATCGTGGTCAGCAGCCAAAGGAAAGCGGACAGCGCCAGGAACAGCAGCGCGAGTGCGTCGACCCGGAGGATCAGCTGCAGCCCGGGCAGCAATGTGAGCGTCGCCTCGTAGGTTTTGCCTTCGGCGACGCCGATGATCATGACCGTGGCGAGGCCTAGCTTGCCGAGTGCCGCCACCAGATTGACGGCGGTGCGGGTGGTCTTGCTGGTCTCCGGCAGCATGAAGATGACGCCGGCGGCGAGCAGCGAGGTGGCGAGCGTCAGTATCGGCAACAGTGCGCTCATGACAGCCCCTCCGCGGCGGCGCCTGGACGGCCGATCTGCAGCAACTGATAGGGCCCGAGCGAGAGGAGTCCGAGCAGGATCGACAACGCCGCAAGGCCGAGCGCGATCGTCTGGCGGGAGCGGGCGACCACGACGAGATCGCCCGGCTGGTGTCGTTCGGCGAGCAGGTGGCTCAGCGGACGAAACAGATAGCCGGCGGCCAGCAGGCCGCCACCGATCATCACCACGGCCCACCACCATTGTCCGCTGGCAAAGGCGGCGCTGAGTAGCAGGTATTTTCCGGTGAAGCCGCCGCTCGGCGGCAGGCCCATCAGCGACACTGCAGCCAGTCCGAACGCGAAGGTCGCGATCGGCAGGTGCTGGCCGATGCCGTCGAGCCGCTCGATCTGGTCGTCGCCGATCGCCTCGACCATGGCGCCGGCGGCGAGGAACATCGCGCTTTTGGCGAGCGCGTGCGACATCGCGTGGAAGATGATGCCGGTCCAGGCGCCGGCGGTCCAAGGCTGTTGTTCCCCGGACCCGCCGGCGAGCGGAAATACCAGCAGCAGATAACCGAGCTGCGCCACCGTCGAATAGGCGATCACCAGTTTGAGGCGGTGCTGGCGCAGCGCGAGCAGCGATCCGATCAAAATCCCGGCGGCACCGAGCGCGCCAAGCCCTTGCGCTACGAACGGAGTTGCGATCGCCGGAGCGATTTCGAACCACAGCCGCAGCATGATGATGAAAGGCCCCTTGACGACCAGCGCCGACAGCAACGCGCTTGCCGGCGCCGGCGCCGAGGCATGCGCGGGCGGCAGCCAGCCGTGCAACGGGAATAGCGCGGCCTTCGCCATCAGCCCCGCCGTCATCAGCGCGACGGCGGTGAGCGTTGCGCCGTCCGTGCTGGCGGCTCCGGCGAGGAGGCGGATATCGAGCGTGCCGTGGACCAGATAGAGGATCGCCGTCCCCAGCAGATAGAGCAGTGAGCCGAGCAGGGCGAATAGCAGGTAGCGGATCGCCGCCGCGAGCGCCGCCGGCTTGCCGTCGAGCCCGACCAGCGCCACCGCCGTCACGGTCAGCAGTTCCAGCCCGACATAGAGATTGAACAGATCGCCCGATACCGCGATCGCGGCAAGCCCGCCGATCGTGCAGAACAGCAGCGGCCAGAACACGTAGCCGCGCCGGGTCTCGCTGCCGTCCGGCGCGGCGCCGAAGCCGGCGCGGGCAAACAGCATTACACCTGCGCTGACCAGTGCGATCACCAGCAGGAACGCGCAGCCGAGGCCGTCGAGCCGGAGCGCGATGCCGAGCGGCGGCTTCCAGCCGCCGACCGCGATCTCGATCACGCCATGGCGGGCGACCTGCGTGGTAGCGAGTGCTGCGACGGCAAGCCCGGCGAGCGCCGTCGGGATGGCGAGGCGGTGGGCGTGGCGGCCGAGGAGGGCGGCGATCAGCGCCGCCGCGAGCGGCAACACGACGCTGATCGCGGCCCACGGCACCGCCGGTGCAACGAGGTCAGCGAAGATCGCGGGCATCGCGGTTCTCCGCATTGCCCGGCGGGCGCGTCGTTGCCGTCTCATCGTGGAGCCGGATCGCAATGGCAACAGCGAGCGCCGTGCCGGCGAGGGCAACGACGATGCCGGTGATGATCATCGCTTGCGGCACCGGATCGACGGCAAGCGTCGGATGACGCGCCGCGAGGCTGCCGAAATAAAGGAAGACCCCGCTGCCGACCACGTTGAAGCCGAGGATGCGGCGGAGCAGGTCGGCGCCGGCGACAAGGCCGTACAGGCCGATGCCCACCAATGCAGCACCGCACAGGCCATAGAGCACCGGCGCCGTCATGCGGGGCGCCTCGGGCGTCCCATCACCAGTAGCGCCAGCGTGACCGCGATCGACAGCGTCAGCGCCGCCTCGATCGCGAGAATGATGGTTTTGGCCTGCGCCGCCGGGATCACCAGGAAGCCGCCGGTGAACAGGCCGGCGCTAGCGACCGCGAGGAACAGCAGCGGCCCGACCGCGACGGCGAGTCGCAGCCGCAGCCGCGATACGGGCGGCGCGTCGACCAGCCCCGCCATGATGGCGAGCATCCACACCGAAGCCAGCACGGTGCCGGCCTGGAACGCGCCGCCCGGCGCATCGGCCCCGATCCAGACCAGATACACGCCGATCATCAGGCCGACAGGCGGCAACAGCCGGCCAAACGAGGTAAGGACGCCGTCGATCCGAGCGTGCTCCTTCAAGCCGGGGCGCCCGCCCCAGAGCTGATCGGGGGTCAGCGACCACACGCCAACCAGCGCCGCGAACAGCACGACGGTTTCGAGCAGGGTGTCGTAGCCGCGGAAGTCGAGCAGAACGGCCGTCACCGAATTGCCAACGCCGGTCGCGGCCAGATTTTCGCCGACCGGTCCGCGCAGCCCGGCGATCGTGTCCGGCAGCAACAGCGACAGCAGGGCGAGCACGGCGGCGATGGCAGCACAGGGAAGCGCAGAACCGAAATGGCGCTTGTGGGGTGGTTGCGCCGGGGCTTCGCTGCGCTGCCCGAGAAGCCCGGCCGCCCGCAGCAGCAGCACGCCGCTCAAGCCTGCGCCGATGGCGGCCTCGGCAAGCGCGACGTCGACGGCGTCGAGCCGCACCCAGCCGATCGCAACAAACAGGCCGTAGACAATGAACAGCACGATGGCGGCGAACAGGTCGCGCGCCAGCACGGCGGCGAGCCCGACACCGATGAGGAGGAGGCATAGTACGAGGTCGAAGGCGAGCGGCGCCGTCACGGCCGACGATCCTGCGGCGGGCGCGCGACCAGGGCGGAGCGGGCGAAGAGCTGTGCGACGGTGGCGGCTGCGAGCATCGTCAGCAGCCAGACGAAGAGCATCTTCACCGCCTTCCATGCATCGGGCGCCTGCAGCAGGAGGGCCACCGTGATGAAGCCGAGGCCCAGATTGTCGGCCTTGGTCAGGGCGTGCAGCCGGCTGTGAACATCCGGAAAGCGCAGCAGGCCCACCGTGCCGGCGACGAAGAACACGATGCCGGCGGCGAGCAGGGCGATGGTCGCGGCATCGACAGCCGACCCCATGTCGAGACCCCAACTCATGGGGTTTCCTCCTCGGGATCGCCGGCGCCGTCGGGACTGGCCGCTTTGACGAAGGCTACCGCCGCGAAAGCGGCGAGCAGCGCCAGGACCAGCGCGACATCGAGGATCGCAGGGCTGCCGGCGGCTACCGACAACAGCAGCAGGATCGCTACGCCCGCCGTGGCGGCGAGTTGGGCACCCATCATGCGGTCGGGCCGGGTGGGTCCGCGCAGCACCCGTACCAGGCTCGCCGCAACGGTCAGCAACAGCGCGGCGGCCGTCATGAACAGCAGATCGGTCACGAAGGCGGCCTCCGCCGGTCGTCCAGCGGGAGGCCGAGGCCGGCACCGATCCGACGCTCCTCAGCGGCGATCGCCTCGTCATGCGGCTGGTCGAGGTCGAGGCAATGCACGTAGATCGCACGCCCGTCTTCGCCGGCTGCGAGTGTCCCGGGCATCAGGCTGAGTTCGCCGCCGAGCGCCGCGCGCGGCGCGCCAGAAGGCAGCCGTACCAAGTACGCGAGCCAACCGGGCGAGAGCGGCATGCGCGGATCGAATGCGCGGCGCGCCACGTCGATGCCGCCACGCAGCGATCCGGCCAGGAATCCTGGGACAAGACCGACCAGCGTTATGAGCCGGACCCGGTGTGCCGCCGGCGGCAACAGGCGCAGGCTCAGCATCGTTGCCGCTGCCACGGTCAGCAACCCGACCGGCCACGCCGCCGGATCGTTCGAGGTGAGCGCCACCCAGAGTGCACCCAGGAGCACGAAGCGTTTGAGGGCAATCATGAGATTGCCCCTGAGAGCGATCATGTCAGTCACCATGCGACATCGGGTCGCCGCCCCCATTGGGGGCGACACCCGGCCGTTTTGCGCCGAATGCCGTTATGCGAACGGGCCAAACGCACGGTTCCCTGGAAGGTTGCGCTTAGCAGATGTGGCAATGCGCCCGCTCCGGGGTCGTGGACGACCGACCGTGTCGGGCAAAGGAGTGCAGATGTTTGAGAGTATTCGTCGCAACATTCTCACCGGCTTGCTGACGATTGTGCCCCTCTGGATTACGGTGTTCGTAATTGGGTTCGTCCTGGGGCAAATCACCCACCTGGGACGTCCGCTGGTGCTCGGACTATCACGCGGTATTCAGCCCTACGCGCCCGATGCCGCCGACCTTCTCACGAGCGATTGGTTTCAGTCGCTGCTCGCGGTCGTCGTCGGCGGCGGATTGCTGTTTGCTGTTGGTGCGGCGACGAACGTCGTGGTCGGGTGCCGCTACATCCGGATGCTTGACCGCCTGATCAAGCGGGTGCCGCTGGTCAAGACGATCTACGGGGCGTCCCGCACGCTGATCGACACCGTACAACGGGGCCCACAGGGAGGAAACGGCCAACGGGTCGTGCTCATTCCATTTCCGAACCCGGATATGCGGACTGTCGGTTTTGTCACGGCTGTGTTCGAGGCGATCGATACTGGCGAAGAGCTCGCAGCAGTCTATGTACCGACCGCGCCTAATCCGACATCTGGCTATGTCGAGATCGTTCCGACCAAGCTATTGGTGTGGCTCGACTGGAGCGCCAACGATGCGATGGCCTTCATCGTCTCGGCCGGCACGATGACGCCGGGCGGAATCCGGATGAATCCCGATGCTGCCGCGATCCCGACAGAGGACACGGCAGCCAACGACCCGGTCGTGGAGCCCGCAGTGCCTCGCTGATCCCACCCAGGCTTTGGAGCCAACAAAAAGACAGCCTCTGCGGCGTCCTGACGCAACGCCCAGACCCGCGCCGTCGATGGTCGGGTGCCTGCTATACCTCGCATTCGAGAGATTCCATGATCGGAGCTCGGTCAATGAAAGTCGCGGTGTTCAACACAAAGCCATATGATCGGCAGTTTCTGACCGCGGCCAATGCCAAGGATGGGGACAGGCACGAACTGCATTTCCTTGAGCCGCGCCTGGGGCTGGATACGGCGCAATTGAGCGGCGATGCCGATGCGATCTGCGCGTTCGTCAACGACGGGCTCGACCGATCCGTCCTGGATAGGTTGAAGGCCAACGGCGTCCGACTTGTAGCGTTGCGTTGCGCCGGCTTTAACAATGTGGACCTGATGGCCGCCCGCGATTCTCGGGATCGCGGTGGGAGCACATGGTCGCGCTGATCCTTTCCCTCAACCGAAAGATCCATCGCGCCTACGCGCGGGTGCGCGAAGCCAATTTCGCTCTGGAAGGATTGCTCGGGTTCGATCTCAAAGGACGGAGCATCGGAATCGTCGGGACCGGAAATATCGGTCAGTGCGTCGCCGGCATCATGGCGGGATTCGGTTGTCGCGTGCTGGGTTTTGATCCTCAACACAATCCCGCCTTCGAGGCGCACGGAGGATGCTATTTGGGCTTGGAGGAGTTGCTGTCGAAGTCCGACGTCATCACATTCATTGCCCGCCGACTCCGACTACTCATCACATGATCGATGAGACCTCAATCGCTGCGATGAAAGCCGGGCGTCATGCTGATCAATCCCGGACGCCCGCGGGGGCGTCCCCCGAGATACTCGATCACGATCGGCCCTGTCGCGAAGATATAAGTATTAGAATCTATAAGATCATGGAACGATGTAAGTAATAGTCTGTAATTAGAGTAAGTAATACGTACATATGAAGTCAAAAATACGACTCGCGGCGGAGAATTCAAGTATTATTAAGTGAAGCGTGCGATCCATGATCCATGGCAAGCTCGCAAGCACAAGTCGCCCAGGATGCGGAGTTCACGCGGCGACTAGCCAAGATCCGCGCCCGTTTCATTTCGAAACTCGACGACACGATCAGATCCATCGACGACGCCTCCAAATCGATGTCGTGCGATCTGAAGGATTCGGCGGCCGTCGTCGCGCGGGCCTACCGACAAATTCACGATGTGTGCGGCATCGCATCGACCGTCGGCCTGATCGCGGCCGGATTGTCGGCGCGCGCGCTCGACAGCCTTCTGGTCGATCCGTTTCGCGCGCAGCGCGGGCTGACCGATGACGAACTCACGCAGTTGAAGGATGGCCTCACTGCGCTCCGGAGCGCCGCGCTCGCCGACATTTCACATGAGACAGTTCAGGAGTGAGTAGTTTGATACGATCCTCTGTACGCATTCTGCTCGCCGCGGGTCTGACCGCGACCGTCCTCTCCTCGGCGAGATCCGAGCCGAAGCCCGTCCTCGCCAATCGTCCGACGGCGGCGCGCGCGCAACCGCTGCCCCGCAATTTGGTGGCGGTCGTGCCCGAGGTGCGCGAAACGCCCGCCGATCCGCAATTGCTGAAGTCGGTTTCGGTCGGAGTGCTGTTCGCCAATGTCGGCTATCCAAACGGCTTCCGGTTTTCCAATCTCGGCGGCCGCCGCGAGATCTACATTCCGGTGCCGCAAGGCATCGAACTGAGTCTCTCTGCCCTGAACCTGGTCTTCGACGACGTCAGCGCCCATGACGCGCGCCGCAGCCTCGAAGTTCTGGTCAACGATCGATCGGTGTCGGCCGTCGCGCTCGACGGCAAGAGCAGTGCCCGTACCGTCCATGTGCCGCTGCTCGGCGCGGTGGCGCGCGACGGCTTTCTCAAGTTGTCGTTTCTGTATTCCGGCGCCGCAACGCAGGATCGTTGCATCGACGTTCGTTATGTCGGCGACAGCCTGACGATGCGACCGGAATCCGCGGTGGAGTTCGAGCTCGGCGTGAGCGGTGCGCCGAGTATCACCGCGACCGCGGCGCTGATGCCACAGAATGTCGCCATCCTGCTGTCGAGCCCGCGCCCGCCGCCGGTGGATGTCGCGGCCGCGTTGACGCTGGCGCGGTCGCTCAGCGCCAACGGCCGGCAGATCAGCTTCTATCACGGCGTCGAAAACCTGCCGCCGCTGGTGAAGCCCGACGACCGTCGTCAATGGATACGCGGCCTGATCGTCGTGGGCGGCCTCGATCGCATGGTCGGACACATAGATGCACCACTACCGACCTTGGCCAGCGCTACCGCAACGGCCCCGATCGAAAATACGCTCGCCGCCGGCAGGATCGGCGCCATTCCGATGCTGATGCTGACCGACGCCGCTTCCGCGCGCGCCGGCCGCTTGATCGGAAATCCCTCTCTCGCGGCGTTGCGTGACACGCCGTCCGCCTCGGTCGGGCACGTCACGTCGCCGAACGGCCCGACCGAACGCGTCAGTTTCGATGAACTCGGCCTGGTGCCGGCGAAGGCGGAAGTGTTCGGCCGTGCCGATCTCGCCGTCACCATCACCAACCGCATGCTGGCGGGCGGCACAAGGCCATCCCGGATTCTGCTCGATGTGATGGTTGCGCCGGACGGCGCCGGCGAAAAGGCCGTCGTGAGCGCGTTCGTCAATGAGCGACTGATCTCGAGTTCGGTCGCTTCGATCGGCGAGCCGACTCGGCTCGATTTGTCGCTACCCGAGGGCCTGGTCGGCGCGGTCGCGAACATTCGCGTGGTGGTCCAGCGTCGAAGCGCGCAGGGCGACTGCAGGTTCGAACCGCAAGGCTATCCGGCGGAAATCCTCGGCTCGAGTTCGGTGATCCTCTCGCCGACCGGCGCCGCCGCCCAGGACTTTTCCGACCTGTCGACGTTCTGGGCAAACGGCGTCGAAGTGCTGGTGCCCTCCACGACGGCGGTGAAGCCGCTCTCCGTTCTGCCTATGCTGGCGGATGTTCTGAACGGGCTGTCGCGCGAATCCGCGCCGATCGCCGTGCGATATGTCGACGCTGGCGCTGCACCGGCGCCGACGGCGTCCTTTATCGCGGTCAGCAATCTGGCGCCGGTCGGCGCCGAGCAACGGGTCAGCTTCGATCGCGGCAGGGTGGCGATCGTCGATCGCTCCGGCCGAACGCGACTCGATGTCGGCGGATTCACCACCGGCGCAGTGGCCCAGATCGTGACCGCAGGGGAGTTTCCGGGACTCTGGATCAAGCCCCTCGGCGCCGACAGCGCGCTTCCCGTCGCGCCAGCCGTCGACCTCGATCGCGGCGATGTGGCGTTTCTCGACAAAACCGGCGTCGCCTTGGCGATGTCGACGGAGCGCGACACCTTGCTGCGGGTGTCCTATCCCGATCAGCGATCCTGGCTGAATTCGTTCTCGCGCTTCCGGTCCTGGATCATCGGCGGGATCTGGGTTCTCGTCACGCTGGGCCTGTTGTTCATTCTGCAAAGAGTGTATCGGCGCCGCGCCCTCGCCGCGGACAAGTGAGGGACGGATGCAGCCGCTCTCGCCCTCGGATCTCGCCCTCGGTGACCTGCTTGTCGCCCGCCGCGTCCTCAGTCTGCAGCAACTCGACGAGGCAGTCGGCCTCGCCGAAGCGTGGCATGTCCGGCTCGGCGACGCGATCTTGTCACGTGCCTGGATCGAACCGGCCGTGTACTACCAGGCGGTCGCCTATCACTACGAACTGCCGTTCGTCGATCTGATCGGCGATGCTCCGGATCCGTCGCTGCTCGCCGCCGACGAGGCGGAGGTCTACGCCCGCCGGCTGACGATGCCGTGGCGGATCCGGGATGGCCGGATCGTGATCGCGACCGCGGAGCCTGGTCCCGACGTCGTCCTGTTCGCACGGCGGCGCTGGGGCAACGCGATCGAATTCGTCGTCGCCTCCAAATTCGACATCGTCTGGGCCGTGCAAACGGCCTTTGCCGATGCGCTGTCGCATCGCGCAGTGTACGACCTCGCCGAGCTCGATCCGGACATGTCCGCGCAACAGGTGTTCTCGCCGGCCCAGGTTCTGTTGGGATACCTCGTCGCGACTTGTCTCCTGGTCGGACTGGCGGTCGCCCCGATCGCGACGCTGATCGCGGTCAATCTGATCCTGAGCTTGTTCTATCTCGGCAATTTCCTGTTCAAGGGAATTCTGGTTTCGGTCGGAGGCGCCCGCTCGGTCGATCGCGACGAGGCCATCGCGATCGCGGCGCGTGCGCTCAGCGACGACGAACTGCCGGTGTTCACGGTGCTGGTGCCGATGTATCGTGAGCCGAAAATGCTGCCGATGCTGGCGCGCTCGCTGCGCCAGCTCGATTATCCGCTCGGCAAGCTCGACATCAAATTGGTGCTGGAAGCCGACGATCACGAAACCATCGAGGTCGCCAGCACGCTGGGGCTCGAAGGCATTTTCGAAGTCATCCGGGTGCCGCCGTCCCATCCCCAGACCAAGCCGAAGGCTTGCAACTTCGCGCTGCAGTTCGCCCGCGGCGAATTCCTGGTGATCTACGACGCCGAGGATCGGCCGGAGCCGGACCAACTCCGCAAGGTGGTGGCGACGTTCCGGCAGTCGCCGGCCAACACCGCGTGCCTGCAATGCCGGCTGAGTTACTTCAACGCCCGCGAAAACTGGCTGACGCGGATGTTCACGCTGGACTACGCGCTGTGGTTCGACCAGATGCTGCCCGGGCTGGAACGACTCAACGTTCCTATTCCGCTCGGCGGCACTTCCAATCATTTCAAGATCGACGTGTTGCGCGAGTTGCACGCTTGGGATCCCTTCAACGTCACCGAGGACGCCGATCTCGGCGTTCGCCTCACTCAAAAAGGCTATCGCGTCGGCGTGGTCGATTCGACCACCTTCGAGGAAGCGAGCTGCCACGCCGGCAATTGGATCAGACAACGCTCGCGCTGGATGAAGGGCTACATGCAGACCTTCCTGGTTCACACCAGGCGTCCGCTGCACCTGCTGTTGAGCATTGGTCCTCTCGGTTTTCTCGGCTTCGTCTTCTTCATCGGGGGCACCGTGCTCGCCGGGCTGATCAATCCGGTGTTTTGGTTGATGTTCGCGATCTGGCTGATCGGACTGACCAACGGTGTGGATCAGTTGTTTCCGGAGCCGCTGCTCTATCTCAGCCTGTTCAATCTGCTGGCCGGCAACGGCGCTTTCATCTTCCTCAATATGCTGGCGCCGATCCGAAGAGGGTGGCTCAATCTGATTCCCTACAGCCTCACGGCACTCGGCTATTGGATCCTGATCTCGATAGCGAGCTATCGCGGCCTCTGGCAATTACTGCGAAATCCGTTCTACTGGGAGAAGACCGACCACGGGGTGTCGAAGCACGTCGTCCGAGAATTGGCGCTCGGACGGGAGACGACGACATGAGGCGGGCTCTCCCGGTTCTGTCGATTGCACTGCCGACATTCGTCACCGTGCTGCTGATGGCGAAGATGGCCGCGACTGCGGGTCTGGTGCCGGAGGATGCGATCACGCTGTGGTCGAATGCGATCACTGCGAGCGACAGCCAGATGCCGATCGGGCGGGTGCTGGCGGCCTATCCGACCATCCCGTTCCTCGCCACGACGTTGCTGGAGTCCGTCAGCCCGATCGGCATATCGGCGCCGGTGTTGCTGACCGCCTGCGTGTTGGCGGCGTTGGCGAGCGTCTGGCTCGTTTCCTTTCGCCGCGCCGGACTTCCGCTGCTGGCAGCCTTGACGGCGACGGTGCTTCTCGCTTTGCATCCCGCGCTGCTACGGGCGGCAATCGCCGGCCCCGCCGAGATCATGCTCGCTGGATTTCTATATCTGTTGAGCCGCTCCCTCTACGACATCCGCGCTCGCAGCGCCGCACCGGAAGTGATGGCTGTCGCGCTCGCGATGCTCGGACTGACGTTCACCCACCCGATGGGCGCCGCATTGGCTTGCGCCGCGGTTCCGCTGCTGGTGTTCGCGCTCAGGCCGGAATTACTGGCGGGATCGGTCATCAACCTGATTGTCGCGTTGGTGTTTCCGACGCTGTTCTGCGTCGTGGCTTTCACCTACATGTCGTGGGTCTTTCCTGGAAGCGGCTGGAGTTTTCTGGTCGCTCCGTCCGAAGGTCTGGCGGCCTGGACCGTCGGCTTCTCCCGATTGTTCGGCCGTGGCTTGAGCGGCTCGCTGGCAATCGACGCGGGGATCGCAGTCGCGGTGGCGCTGCTTCTGGCGGCGCCCGTCGTTCCGGTCGCGATCGGCTGGATCTTGCGGCGGCGACCGCTGGTCGGACCGCCCGTGGTGATCATTGTGATGACGATGGCGGCGGCCGGCATTGCGGTTGTCACCGGCCTGTTCGGTGATCCGGCCGCACTGGCCGTGATGCCGCCGATTCTGGCCGCCGTCATCATGGTGCGCGTGCCCGTGGTCCGTGAGCGACTAGCCTTCGCGGTTGCGTTGCTGGTCGTGGGATGGATCGGAGGCATCGCTGGTCTGGTGATCCTGGATCCGCGAGGCGCCATCAACGTCAGCGTCGCAATGGACGGCGGGCGCATGGATACGGAGCGGGCCGCCGCCATCAACCTCGGCAACGCGACGATCGGGCGGGACGGCATTCTGGTCGACACCTTCAGCGCTCCGGCCGTGGTGTTGGGCCGCGGCCGCGCAAAGGGACTGCTTTCCCCTTCCGACGATGCGTTCACCTTCGGGGTGCGTTTCTCCAGAATCGAGGCGCCGTTCATCGCCGTGCCGGATCCGCTGGTAGGAGCCGGTGTGCAGGACCGCCTCAACAAGGCGTTTCCGACACTCTACTGGCGCGGCGCGCCCGGCTATCGCGTGGTCTACCAGAATGCGAACTGGAGATTGTTCGCACGCGACTGATGCGGCCCGGAGTTACCTCGCTCCGGACAAACAGGGGACACTCTGCATGCGAATTCTGGTCATCGATGACAGTGAAGATGGACGCGATGTGGCGGAAGCCATGCTGCTTGCCGCGGGGTACGAGGACATCCAGACATCCGAATCGGCGGCGGATGCGTATGAGCTACTCGCGGTCGGCAGTTCGACCCCGACCAAAGCGTCCCCCGTCGATCTGATTCTGATGGACATCATGATGCCCGAGGTCGACGGCATCGAAGCTTGCGCCCGCATTCGCGGCGAGCCGCATCTGATGGATGTGCCGATCATCATGGTGACGCTGCTCGACGACGTCGACAGCCTCGCCAATGCGTTCGTGGCCGGCGCCACGGACTACATCACCAAGCCGCTCAAGCGGGTCGAACTGCACGCACGGGTTCGTTCCGCGTTGAAGTTGAAGTCCGAACTCGATCGACGTCGAGCGCGGGAACGGGAGCTGTTGGAATTCTTATCGACCTTGGGTGACCGCCGGACGTCACACTGGATCGATGAAGGAACCGGACTGATCGTCGGGGAGGTGGCGGAAGCCTACCTGATCGCAGAGAATCATGCCATCGGCGACATGTCCGTCATTGCTCTCGGCGTCGATCGGCTCGAAGCCTTGCGTCAGACCCGTGGCGATGCGGCAGCGGCGGACATCGTGGCCCGCGTGGCCCGCTTGATCAGAGCTACGACAGCGACGGTCGGAGTCGTGGCGGCCTCCTATCGCGATGGCACCATCGTTCTGATCGTTCCTGAACTGCCGTCTCAGCGCGCACTCGACCTCGGTGAAACGCTGCGCGCCGCGGTGTTCGATCTTCGGATCGCGAACCCAGAAGCGGTTTACGCCGATCACGCCACCGCGAGTGTCGCTGTCGTCACCGGCCGGGTGGATAGCAGTACTGAAAGGATTCATCTGCTGACACGAGCGATGGCGGCGGCGCGTCGCGCGGCTGCCGAAGGCGGCGATCGCATCGTGAGTGAAGCCGCCTGATGCTGTCGCGGTCACGCGCCGCCTTGAAGGGGAGTGCCGAGTGGTGTGCAGACGGGTGGGGCTGGCAGTGTTGATTGCAACTGGCGTGACGGCGTCCCAACCCGCGGCGTTCGCCGGTTCGTGGACGCTGCAGGAAGGTCAGGGTTACGGCTACGTCACGGCGACCGCCAGCGCGGCAAACGCCGCGTTCGACGGCGGCGGCTCGCAGCGGTCGATTCCGCGCTACAGCAAGGCCGAGTCGCAGGCCTTGATCGAATATGGTGTCACCAACTGGTTCACCATGATCGTCACACCGTCGCTGCAGCACGTCGACATCGCCGCGCCGGTCGACGCCAGCCGCACGGGACTAGGCTACACCGATGTGGGCGGCAGGGTTCGCCTCTGGACCGGCGGATCTTGGGTGGTATCGGCGCAGACGACCTTCCGTATTCCGGGCACCTTCGACAAGTCCAACGTGGCGGCGATCGGATACAGTGATCCCGAGATCGATGTTCGCGGTCTGGTGGGATACAGCACCACGCTCCGAGGGCTGCCGGCCTTCGTCGATGTCCAGATCGCGCAGCGGTTCAGGCTGAGCGGCCCGCCGGACGAATTCCGGGCGGACATCACCTTCGGCATTCGGCCGCAGGAGCGCTGGTTGTTGCTGGCGCAATCATTCAACGTCGTTTCGGAAGGAACGGGAAGCTGGGGATATGCGAGCTTCGCGTATCACAAGTTACAACTCAGCGCGGTCTACGCGCTGACGTCGACGCTGTCGCTGCAGGCCGGGGGCTACACCACCTATGCGGGGCGAAACGCTTTGCAGGAAAACGGCCTGGTGGTCGGGGCATGGTTCAGGTTCTGATCAGGGCTTGCCGCAGATTCCGGTCCAGGCGCAGGACAACACGGCTTGCGCCGGCTTGCCTTGCACGGTGAAATCGGTGTCGGCGGCTCCGCCGGCCGCGGGGTCCGTGAACCAGCGCCAGATCATCACGCCGCTGATGGACGGGCGGTCGAGCGCTGCCAGCCAGTCGGCGATGACATCGGCCTGCAATTGCTGATCGGGTTCGGCGACACGCTCCTCGGCACTTTCCCAGGGCTTCGCCGTCGCGCCCTTGGCCGATCTCAGACCGATTTCGCCGACCAGGATCGGCTTGCCGACGCGGCGCGATAACACTTCGAGACGGTCGGCGACGGCGCCCATTACGATCAGCCGTCCGGCGCGATCGTCGTCGGCGCCCAATGGTGGATAGAGCGACACGCCGATCGCGTCGAGCAACGGCCAGAAGGTCAGCGCTTCGGCCTCTTCGACATTGTGCGCGACGTAGAACAATCGCCCGGGGAAGAGTCGGCGAGCGGCGGCGATCAGCTCCATCCACTCCGGCCGGTGGCTGGTCTTCTTGAGTTCAGTCCCGATCGCCAGACTCTCGGCGCCCTCTTCGGCCGCGATCCGCGCGATGCGCTCGAGTTCGGTCCGATAGCGAGCGAACCACATCCGCCACGCGGGCTCGGAGTTAGGCTCGACCGCGCCGGCCCAGCTATCCGGCACCCAGACGTGAGGTTTCACGACGACGGACAGGCCTCGCCGATGCGCTTGGCGGATCGCGATCCGCAAGGTCTGGTCGGGCATCTCGCTACCCGAGCCGATCTCGGGGCTCGAAATCGTCGGTTGCCATAAGAACGGAACAATCGCTACGGCGCGCGCACCGAGCTGCTTTGCAAGGCTCAGTGAGCGTTCTGCGTCGGCACTTCCGAACGGATGGCCCGCGGTCGCGACAATGTTGAAGCCGTCGATCCGCTGCGCGGCAACTCGATTGGTCGCTGCGATCGTCAGCGCCAGAGACAAGGCCGCCAGCAGCAGGGAAGAACGCCGAGATCGGGCGTTCGTTGTGCCCGGCGCACCCCTCAAGGCACGAGGTTCTCTAGGGCGTCACGCGCCGTGACACCTGCGAGCAGCAGATCGAGCGAGCGATGCACATTGCCGAAGTGGTCCGCTCCGACACCCCCGTCGTATACTGTCTGTTCGAGCTCGGCCGCGAGGTCACCAAGATGCGGGAATCCAAACACCCCGCAGGCGCCGGCGAGCCCATGAGCAATCTCCCCGATCTGCTTCAAGCTTGCTTTCCTCGCCGTACCCGTCTTCAGATCTCTCGCAAGTTTCTTGAGCCTGGCGACGTCGTTGTCGAGACGGTGCAGAAAATCGCTCTGCAGGCGCGCGAGCTTGCCGTCCACCGGTTCGATGTGGGAGCGGACCGAGGCCGCGAGCGTCATTGGGTCGAACGGCTTGGGGATGACGCCGACGGCGCCGAGTGACCGAAACAGGTCGAGCTCGCGGGTCTGGGCGCGCGCCGTCATGAACACCACCGGAATGCTCGCGGTGATCGCGCTTGCCCGCAGGCGGGCCAGCGTTGCCGGACCATCCATACCCGGCATCATGACATCGAGCAGGATGATATCGGGTGGCCATTCGGCGGCGACGGCGACGGCCTCCGAGCCGGATCCGCAACTGCGGGTGATGAATTCGGAATCGAGCCCGAGCGAAATGGCAGCGACTTCGCGAATATCCGGCTCGTCGTCGACATGGAGAACACGAATCGTCATGCGTCCTCGCGATGTTCGCGATCAGCCAGGCAGTCCCGCACCGACGCCAGCAGCAGGTCGAGCGGTGTGCGGGATTTGACCAGGGTCTTGTGCACCTGCCGGTCGGGTGCCAGTTCGACCGGGCTGGTGCAAAAAATGATGACCGGGATGGCTGTGCCGTCGGCGTCGCGCAGATCAGGCATCAGCTCGAGCCCGGAGTGCTCGCCGACCGATATATCCAGCAGGACCATATCGACCGGATCGACCGACAAGATGCGTCGTGCGTCCTGGAGAGACTCGACCGATACGATTTGGGCGGCCGAACTCAGGGCATGGGCGACGACCGCGAGTATGTCCGGGTCATCGTCGAGGTGAAGAATTCGATACTTTGGAACCGGCGGTTCGTCGACCGGACGCTTCCATGCCGGCAGATCGACACAGAACACCGTCCCTCCGCCGGCCGCGTCTTCGAAGCTGACCCGGCCGTTGAGCCGTTCGACGATCTGCTTGACGATGCTGAGGCCGAGGCCGGTGCCGCCTTTCTGCCTCGCATCGGTCGCGTCGGCCTGAGCGAATTTCTCGAAGATGTGCAGCCGGAAGGCCGCTGGAATTCCGGAGCCCTGGTCGCGAACCGAAATGCGGACAAAGTCGTCGTGCCGGTCGACCGCGACGAGGACGTCCCGGCCAGGCGGGGAAGCTTTGATCGCGTTCGAGAGCAGATTGGTAATCACCTGAGCCAACCGATCGGGGTCGGCATTGACGTCGCCGCTCCCCGATGCGGTGGTAAGCCCGACGTGCACGCCGTAGCCTTCGGCAAATCCGCGGTTACTCTCGATCGCTTGCTCGACGATGACGCGCACGTCGATGCGGCACAGATTGAAGACCACGCGACCATCACCGAGTTTCTCGATATCCAGGATGTCGTTGATCAGGCGCACCAGCCGTTGACTGTTCTTGTAGGCGATGGCCACGAGCCTCGCCGCGGGCTCCGGGAAGATGCCGACCCATTGCCCCACCAGAAGGCCGAGTGAGCCCGAGATCGACGTCAGCGGTGTGCGCAATTCGTGGCTGACGGTCGCAACGAATTCATCCCTGAGGCGCTCCATGTGCTTGCGCGCGCTGATCTCCCGGATCGCGGCGGTCACCAGGATGCTGCCTTCGGTCTCCAGCGGGCTGAGCATGATCTCGATCGGAAACTCGCTGCCGTCCTTGCGCCGGCCGGTGAGCTCGATCCCTGCGCCGATGTGCTGGGCCAGCGCGTCTTCCCTGGATCGCAAGCGGTCGGCGATCAACCGCTCGGCGAATCCTTCGGGGATGATGTTCGTCACCTTCTGTCCAAGCAGTTCGTCGCGCCGATAGGCGAACTGCTTTTCGGCCTGCAGATTGAGCAGCACGATCTCCCCGGATTGATTCACCACCACCATCGCGTCGGGCGCCGCCTCCAGCAACGCCTGGTATTTTCCCTCCATCTGCACCAGGTGCTTTTCCGCGTCTTTGCGCTCCGAGATGTCGCGTATGGCTGCGGTGACCAAGACACCCTCGGGGCTGTCGAGCGGGCTCAACATGATCTCGATCGGAAACTCGCTGCCGTCCTTGCGGCGCGCGATGAGTTCGATGCCGGTTCCGATTTGCTGGGTCCGTGCATCTTCCGCGGTTCGCAGCTTGTCGGCGATCAGCCGCTCGGCAAACCCCTGCGGAATGATGTTCTTGACCTGTTGACCCAGAAGCTCGTCGCGGTGGTAGCCGAATTGCTGCTCGGCCTGAACATTCAGAAGAACGATATCGCCGGACTGGTTGACGACGACGATCGCGTCCGGCGCCGCCTCCAGCAGCCCGCGATATCGTCCCTCCAACTGAGCCAGTTGCTGCTCGGCTTCATTGCGTTGGCTGGCATCCACGATCACCGCAAGGAGGAGCGGATCATGCTCGACCTCGACAGGCGTCAACCCGATCTCCACCGAGAACTCGATTCCGTTCTGCCTCAAGCCGAAGAATTGCTGCCCTGCTGCGATGCGGTGGGCCTCCGGGCGGCGTCTGAACAACTCGCGGTGACGGAGATATTCCGCACGAAGGCGCATCGGAATCAGCATTTCGGCTGCTTGCCCGATCAACTGCTCCCGGTCGTAGCCGAATTGCCGTTCGATCTCGGCATTGACCATCACGATCCGGCCGTCGCCGTCCAGCATCAGCATGCCGATCGGGCAGGCCTCGACGGCCAAGCGAAATGTCTCTCCCGCGAGCCGTTCGACGGCGGCACTCCGGCTTTCATGGCACGTGATCGGAAAGTCCGCGAATTCCGGAGCCCTGAATTCGCCACGGCCATTGCCGGCTCGGCTCATGTCGCGTCGCTGAGCGCGATACGAACCAGATCGGCTGCGTTCCTGGCTCCGATCTTCTCCATAACGCGCGCCCGATGGACCTCGAACGTTCGGGTGCTGATGCCGAGCTGGTGGCTACCTTCCTTGTTGGAAGCGCCTCCAGCGATCAGTGCCATCACTTCGCTCTCCCGCGGGGTCAACGGAGGTCGCACTAAGACGGGCGCCCGAGGCGAGTCGGGGCTGTTCAGCGTTCGCCGCCAGGACTCGAGGGTGTTGTTTCCGCGGGGGATCGTGCCGTCCGGGCCCGTGAGGCGATCGCCGGAGTAGTCCAGGCGGTCCATGATGTCGCAAGCGCGCTTGGTTTCCCGGATCGCCGATTCGAGCAACGATCCGACGCTGCCGGTCTCGGGAGGCGCAGCCGACGATTCGATCCGGTGCTTGATCTCGTAAAGGTACAGAAGAAGTGCGGTGAGCGGTTCGTTCATCTGATGCGCGATCGCCGCTCCGACTTCGTCGGCCACCCACATCGACGCCGACGACACCGGCTGCGTCTGGCTGCCGTCGAGACCATGGTTGCCGTATTGGCGCGCGACCGCCGGGGACGGTGCATCTGATAGTTTACGCTTCAAGGGCATGCGTTGGTCCTTTCTCAGGGCTTCGATTGCGCAGTGCGATCAAGGGCAGCGCCCTGAACCAGGCATGCATCGATGGCAGACATGAGTTCCATCGGAGAAAACGGCTTTCGCAGCACCGATGCGGCCCCGAGTTTTCGGGCCATCGTGAGGAAATCGAGCCGAGGCCCGTCGGCCCGGAAGCGGAGGCCTGAAATTGCGATGACGGGAACCCACGGTGATGCCCGATGGAAACGGGAGATCATGCTCAGTCCATTCTCGCCCGGCATGAAAATGTCGGCAACGACCAGATCGAATCGGATGCTGTTGAAGGCGTCCGTCCCCGCAATGGCGTCGGCGGCATAAGTAGTCCGATATCCTCTGAAGTGCAGCAGCGTATCGATCGCTGCGCCGATCGACGGGTCATCATCGACGATGAGGACGGCGGTCATCAATGCAACGGCCGAAGGAACCGGCGATCCGATGCGCCACGATTCCACATCATGCATCCCCCCATTGAAGCGTCTCCGACTGAATCGGTGTTACTCTTGCAACCAAGCCGCTACCCGTCTGATCAAAAGCGATCATAAACAGTGGGACATGTACTTACAACGTAGTGGAACTCGTACGCATTGGTGCCGACTGGCGGACGGTCGAGCGCGCGACTAATTTACGACGCATCCGTCAGGATTGATTCGATTTGCTCCTACCGGATGACGTCGATGGGTTTCGATCATTGAAGGATTTGCGATGAAGCAGGTGTCCTCGAACCTCGATGCGGCAGTCGTGTTCGCCCCGGATCGTCTGGCGGAACGGGACCGCGTGATTGAAAGGCTGAGATTGGAAAATCGAAGGCTGAAAGGTCTCGTCGTCAGTCTGTCCCAGACTATTCTCAGGAACGTCGTTGCAGGCGGCCCGGACGGTCCGCATTCCGCAATGTCGTAGTGACAAGACGGGCGCACGTATATTGTTCCCGTCGGAGTTCGCGGAGGCTTTGCGAGAGAGGCGTCTTCCGCCAGGTCCTGGACACCGCGCAGGGCAAGTCGAGTGAAAGCGACGTCCGCAGAGACGAGGTGGTGCAGTGTATATTCTCCTTGTCGACGACGACAATGACGTGCGAGCCGCTATGGGCGGCGTATTGGCTGATGCCGGGCACGACGTGACGCAGGCAGAAAACGGCCGCGAGGCCGTTTCGATGGCGGTGGCGATGAAGTTCGACTTGGGGATCGTCGATATCTTCATGCCGACGATGGATGGATTGGAGACGATTCGGCATTTTCACAGGTACCTGCCACGCCTGCCGATCCTGGCGATTTCCGGATTGCGTCTTCGTGGCGGTGCGTCCGCCCCCCGTTTTTTGAATGCCGCGATTGAATTCGGGGCTATTTGTGCCCTTTCGAAGCCCTTCTGCTCGAGAGAATTGCTTTGCGCTGTGGGCTCGATTGATCATCTTGTTGTTGCGGACACTGCGGCATCCGCTTCGACTGCGCGATGCGACAGATCGTTCTCCAGTGAGGGGGCGTCGGCACCGCCGTGACCCGCTGAAAATCCGACAGTTCGGATCCGGATTGCGGGCGGCGGTGCGACAGTCGCTCCGCCGGATCATTAACTCGTCGTGCGTGGTCCGTATTGACCAGTAGTGCTGCGGCCGATCGTTCAAGGATAGCTCATCACCGCTCAGCCTTTGGCAGACATCGGTGACTGAGAGTGCATTTGCTCCCGCCTCATCGTGGAGATGCATCATGCCCCTTTTCGATCAGGAAGAGTTCGTCTGCGCGCTGGCAAAACGGTGGGGCCACGGCTTCCTCAACGATCCGGACGGCCTCTTCTGCGCCTTCGAATTCCCCTCTTGCGGGGGCTGTCCTAAATCAGTCAGCGCCGGCAAGACCTCAGCGGCTTCGTTCCGTGACCCGATGAAAGTGCAGGCGTGGCGCGACTTTGCTGGGCTGCTGCCGGTCGACGAAGGGGGAGGCGTCCACTGCGATTAGTAGCCCGCGAGCCGTGCGCCTGGAGCGTTTGCACGCGTAGTGGAGATCGGTGGCGATCACGGTCGTCTCAATCGAGCCATCCTTGAAAGGAAAATGATCATGCGGAAAACACTCATCGTTCTGACCACCGCCGCCTTGCTGACGGGCGGCGCCGTGACCGGAGCGGCGATCGCACGGGACCGGTCGGACCGCGCCGTTCGCACGGAATTGACCGAGAGCCAGATGGCCGACAAGGCGGCGGCTCGCGCAGCCCAGATGAAGGTCGATCTTCGCCTCACGCTGGATCAGGACAAGCACTGGGCCGGCTTCCAGGCGGCGATCGTCGAGGTTTGGAAAACCCGGGCCGAACAGCGGGCCTCCTGGCGCAATGCGCGCGCCAACCAGACCGAGCAGCCAGGCAAGGAGAATCTGATCGATCAGATCCGCAAGGATGGCGATGCTCAGATCGAGCGCGGCAATCTTCACAAGAAACTCGCCGATGCCGCCCAGCCGCTCTACGAGAGCCTCGACGAGCAGCAAAAACAGCGGTTCGCCGAAGCGCTGGCGAGCAGGGGGCGCTATCGGCACTCCGACTGAGGGAAGTGCGCGTTCCGACCGGGCCGCCTCGATGGCGAGCAGTGTCACGGCTGCTCGCAACGCCCGAGAGGAGTTCTGTCTCCCACAGTTCTGTCTTCAGCAGTTCTGTTTCCGATGGAATCAGCATCGGCGTTCCGGGACGCTCACCACAGGTGCAATCTCATGGTGAAGAGGCGCGAAGCGCCGTCGCGAACCATGAGCCGCCGGCACTGCGTCGCGCCGATCCTTCGAGACGCCGGGTTTTGCCGAGTTCATCGGGTTGAGGGGCGGTACAGTTGGCAAGGGCCACGCCGTACTGACTATTCCGCCGCAGCGCATCCAAGGACGCCCGGATCGTTGATCGGGTGAGTTACTTCCGGGGACGGCCTCGCTTTGCAAAGCTGACGCCGTGGCAATCGGCCGCAAATTGCAGAAAGCCGGCTTGCTTCAAGGCCTCGGACCTCCGTGGCCCCGGCTTCATCTTTCGCGCAGCTTCGAGAGCATCTGCCGCGATGGCATCTTGTGACGTAGCGGACCGGTCGCGCGCTCGCATGTGTCGCTGCGCGCCTGTTGCGGCGGGAACCGAGTCGGTCGCGTTCGAGCTCGGATTGGTGCGCTCCGCATGATCTGCCATAGTCCGCTCTCCCCTGGAGTGGCGATGATCGCGCGCGAACCGGACGTCGGTTGCGCGTCCTGATCATTTCACTCACGAAAGAACGGCCTTGAATGGTCGGTATTGCTCTTCGCTCGATTTCGAATGGTCGGTGCAATGGAGAAGATCCAACGCCAGAGAATGAGTCCGTGGCGCTCGGTCTGGGAGACTGTCGGGCGGTCGGAGTGTCGCAGGTCGACGAATCGGGCCCGGCGCCATTGGAGGTTCCAGATTGAAGTAATTGCGGAATCCGTCGCCGCTCGGTGGTGTGGGCCACCGACGCGCGCGCGGAGCCGTGCAACGACAGTCCTCTGCGAGGAGAACTGTTGTGTCTACAATCGACGATGGGCGGAAACACGATCTGGAATGCGCGCGTCTCGCAAACGAATTCATCCAGTTATCGCGCGGAACATTCAATCCGGAACTGAAGGCGCACTGCATTCGAATGGCGGCCTACTGGACCGACCAAATCGCCGCAAGCTCGCCGGATGATCCATCCGACCCGACCGCCTAGGATCGGCGCCGCGTCTGAGCGTGCGCCAGCCTTGCCGCCAGAATCCGATTTGCGACGAGATACTTGCTTGTTCTCTCCGCTCAGGATCGTGGTCGGCGCGAATTGTCCAATCGCCGGTTGTGAGCTGTTCTGCTCAGCATTGTCGTGACTACGCGCCCAAGGAGATCGTGGCAGAAAATCTGCTCCGGATTTAGGATGCGGCCGTCCCACGGTCGACCGCTCTGATCCGGCGCGCCTCGATCCGGGAGTTGCACCAGGCCAATGCCCAAGGCACAGACCGACCATGATCTGCGGAGCAATCAGTTGCTCGACGCGCTGGCGCCGGACAGCCGCAGTCGAATCGACCGTCATCTCGAGTCGGTCGAATTCAAGCTCGGCGACATGGTTTGCGATGCGGGCGGTCTGCTCAGGCATGCATATTTTCCGCGAGGATCGGTGCTGTCGTTGCTGACGGTGCTGGAGAACGGTACGGCTATCGAAACCGCCAATATCGGCCGCGAGGGCGCGTTCGGCCTGTTCGCCGCGATGTACAGCAGGGTTTCCTTCAACCGCTGCATCGTGCAGCTCGAGGGCCATACGGTCCGCTGCCCGATCGAGCGGCTGCAACATGAATTCGAGCTGAGCGGGAACGTTCGGAATCTGTTCGTCAGTTATTCCGAAACGTTGTTGTCTCAGGTTCAACAGACGGTCGCCTGCAATGCGATGCACACGACGGAAGAGCGGATGTGCCGCTGGCTGCTGATGATGCACGACAGGGCCGAAGGCGAAGCGCTTCCCTACACCCACGAGTTCCTGTCGCAGATCCTGGGCGTCAATCGGAAATCAGTGACGCTGGCGGCGCAATCGATGCAATCCGCGGGACTCATCAGCTATCATCGTGGAACGATTCAGGTGGTCGATCGTGCCGGCCTGGAGCTGGCGTCGTGCGAGTGCTACGCCATCGTCAAGCAGCGGTTCGAGGCCTTCCTGAAGCCGCCCTCGACCGCCTTGAAGAACGAGCTGGATTGAACGCAAGAGCTTGTGCCCTCCCGACCGAATGCCATCCACGTCGATCGATCAGTCGATCTTGGGGGCGAATTTCGCGGTCTTGGATTCGTCGCCGGAAATATGCGGCTGTTCGTGCAGCACGACATTGAGCAGCGAGTTGTGGATTTCGAGATGACCATTGTAGTCGATGAAACCCATTTTACGAAATTTGTTCATGAAGTAACTGACGCGTGAACGAGTGGTGCCGACCATTTCTGCGAGCGTTTCCTGGCTGACCTTCGCGATCACCTTCTTTGGTTCGCTGTCGTGGCCAAAATTCGCCAGCAGCAGCAGCGCGCGCGCCAGCCGCTTTTCGCTCGAATTGAACAATTGGTCGACGAGGTCGGCTTCGACCCGGATGGTGCGCGCCAGAACATGCGCGACGAACATTTCGGAAAAGGTCGGCTCTTTGTGCAGCACGGCCAGCATCGCCGGCTTGCTGATCCACATGATCTCGCATTCACTCATCGTCGACGCGGTAGAAAGCCGCCTTTCCTGTCCGGTAAGGCAGGCTTCGCCGAAGAATTCGTCCGGTCCAAGGATGGCAATCACCGCTTCCTTGCCCTGTTCGGACAATACGACGATCTTCACCTTGCCTTTTATGATGTAGAAGACAGCGTCCGAAGCATCGCCCTGGGAAAAAACGGTCAGGTTCTTGACATACTTGTTGACATTGTGGCCAACGCCGGTGGTTTTCAAGAATGCCACAGGATCGAGGGGCATGTGCTTGGTATCCGGAGCGTCGGGTGGCTTTGCCAAAATGTCTCCAAGCCTGAAAGGATTTGCCGAGGTCAGCAAGTGCTGAACTCACGGTCTCCCAGGCGCCCGGGCAGGATAACGTCTTTGCCGTCGGTTGTGAAGGGAAACGCACCCGCCGCCTGATGATCTCCGTCCGTGAGGTATCTGACCATCGCGGAGCTTCCAGCCAGATGTGCAAGCCGGATCGCGAGGCGCCGGCGCGTTACTCGGCCATACCGCCGGTAGCTCTTGCTATTCAGCTTCGTCCGGCCCGTCGCGGAAGGCAGCTCCGGAATGCGGCAGAATCCGCCACGCGGCTCTTCGACGCGACTCGTTCGGCACGTGACTACGCGGGTCACATCGGGCCGATGCGAGTTTACACGGGCTGAACGGCGCAGAACTCTCGATTGAAGTGGACAAGCGGCTTTCTGTCGGGCTGCAATCGCGAATTCTTGACTTCGCAGAAGAACACGCAGTGTTGGCCCAGTTCCGTTTCGCGAATGACTTCGCAATCGAGCACGGCGAGCGCATCGACGAGGGCGGGGACCCCGCTCGCCAGTTCGGTCCAGTCATGAGCGTCGAAGCGATCGGGACCTCTCACCGCCGGTGATCCGAACCGCTCGGCGAGACCGGAGTGGTCGTCCGAGAGGATGTTGACGCTGACGCGGCGGGTGACGCTGATGATACCGCGGGTGCCCGCGCCGCGGTTCACGCAGGCGATCAATGACGGCGGATCTGTCGTCAGCGAGCACACTGCGGTCATGGTCAGACCGTGCCATTCGCCGTTGTCGCTGGTCGCTACGATGCACACGCCGCCGGCGAGAAGGCGCATGCTCTGCTTGAACAGGTCCGACGACATCGGTGTTTCGGAGATCATGCACGTCCTCGCGGATACTCGATCAGCCGGTCAGTGCGACTCGCGAAGCCCAATCCAAATCGGCGATCGGAGGCGCGCTCGCACCACGGCGTGTCATCGAGGTGTGTCAGGCGAACGGCGCCGCCCGCGGGTTCTCGCCGAGCTCGCCGGTCAGCTTGAACTGACCCATCATGCCCGAGACGGTGTCGAAATCGATCACCGCATGGTGGCACGCGGTGCTGATGTCCCGGAAGGCGCGATAGACCGGGTTGCCTTCGTAGAGGCCGTGCGCGCCCGACGCCGCGTAGAGGCGATCGATCGCGCGGCGGCACAGTTCGACGACATAGGCCGCATCCCAACGCATCTGGATGCGATCCTCCGCCGACATCGGCGCCTGATCGATCGCTATCAAGGCATCGAAGCGATCGCACATGTCGGTGAGGAGTCGGCGCGCCGCGGCGATCTCCGCGCTCGATTCCGCCACACGCTTCTGCATCGATTGGTTGGCGGCCTTGACCACGCCGTATGGCGACACGCGCTTGGCGGTCGCATCGACGAAGGCCTTCAGGCCTCCCTCGGCCATGCCGAGCACGGACCCGGACAACATCGCGGGCAGCCCTGAATAGACGGACAGTCGATAAGTCGGCGCCTTGGCGTGCGGGCTGAGGCCGAGAAATGTCGGCTGGGTCGGAACCGCGCGGTGATCCGGGATGAAGGCGTCGGTGACGACGAGATCCTTGGATCCGGTTCCCCGCATGCCCAGCGTGTGCCAGGTATCGACGATCTCGACGTCCGCGCGGGGTACCATGACGTGATGGATCAGGTAGTCGTCCGGCCCGGGATCGGCCCTTCGAGCGCCGACGATGAACCACGGCGAATGGTCGGATCCGCTGCCGAACTGCCAGCGTCCGGTGAGACGCCAGCCGCCGTCGACGCGGGTCAGCGTTCCCGCCGGGGCCAGCGAGCCGGCCACGAGATTGTCGGCATCACCCTCGTAGACCTCGCGCTGGCATTCTTCCGGGAAGCGACCGATGATGTAGTCGTGCGCGACGCACACCATCAGCACCCAGCTCGCCGCCGAGCAGACTTTGCCGATCTCCGCGCATGCCCAGATGTGAGCGCTCGGCGACATCTCGTAGCCGCCGAACTGCTTCGGTGTAATCATGCGAGCAAGCCCCGATTCACGCAGGGCGTTCGCGGCATCGTCACTGAGGCGGCGCAGCTTGTCGCTCTCGTGCGTCGTGGCGGCGATCCGCGGAAGGATGGAACGCACCGCTTCTTTGTAGTCGAAGACGGAGCCGGTCGCGTCTTGCGATTGAACCTTCTGCATTGCGGATGCACTGTTCATCCCAGATCTCCTGATGGCCGCCGGTGAGGTTTTGTATCGGCCCGCGTCACGATTAGTTTGCGGATGCGCCACGATGTCGAGCGCCTTGATGTAAGTCAAATTCATAGTCATAATCGTCCGTATGAGCCGGACTAATGAATATCTCGATCTGAACTTGCTGCGGGTTTTTCTGGCGATCTGGGATCTGCGCAGCCTCACCGCCGCGGGGGATCGCCTGGGGCTGACCCAACCTGCGATCAGTCATGCGCTGCGTCGTCTGCGCGAGCGCTTCGGCGATCCGCTGTTCGTCAGGGTGGCGAACAGGATGCTTCCGACCGATGCGGCGGTACGGTTGCACGGGCCGCTCGATCAGGCGTTCGAGCTGCTCAATCGCACTCTGCAGAGCGGTGTGGTGTTCGATCCGCGGGTCACCGAGCGCACGTTCAGGGTCGCGATGTCGGACATCGCGGAGGTGTACATCCTTCCGCGCCTGATCAGCGAATTGTCGCGGATTTCCCCGTTCGTGCGCGTTCACATCGTGCCGCTGCTTCCGGACAGCGTCGTGAGCTCGATGCGATCGGGCGAGATCGATCTCGCGATCGGCGCCATCAGCGCGCCGGAGAAGGACCTGATCAGTATCGACACTTTCAACGATCGATACATCTGCCTGGTGCGCGCCAATCACCCGATTGCGAAGTCCAAGCTGACGCGGGCGAATTTCTCCAAGCTGCGGTTCTTCTTCGCCCGAACGACGTCGTCGGTCTATCAGTTGGCGGAGCAATGGCTCGCAGACGAAGACGCCCGGCCGCGGATTGCCGTGCGAGGGCACTTCACGACGGCACCGGAGATCGTTCGTCATTCCGATCTGGTTGCGATCTTTCCGAGATTGCTGGCGCTGGATCTACATCGTGCCAGAGATTTTCGCCTGCTCGATCTCCCGTTCGAGTTGCCCCCGATCGAAGTTCGCGTGCACAGCCATTCCCGCTTTGCAAACGACACCGGCATCAACTGGATGTGCCAGACCAGTGCGGCCATCTTGAGCCGGGAGGGCGGCACCGGGCGGGTGAAAGCGGACCAGCGCTGAATCGAGCGCCGGCCGTCGGGGTGGCTGGGCCGAAGCGCCGGTCCGCTCTCGTTACTTGCGTGGATCGAAACGCGTCGAGAAGGCCGCGGCCGGCACCGTGTCGAGATAGCCTCCGCCCATGACGTCGTTGGCCATCTCGCCGAAGCGTTTCAGGGTCGCGATCGTGGCGTCGTCCCATTTGGTGGTGTAGTCGGCCAGCACGCGCTGACGGAGAAGGTCGACCGCGGCAGGCTCCAACCCATATTTCTTGCCGTAAGCCTCGAAGACTTCGGGGTGACTCTTGACGTAGTCGAGCGCCTCGAGCCAGGCCCGCGTGAAGTTGGTCAAGGCTTCCGGCTCGGCCTTGATGAAATCGTCGTTCGTCGAGTAGCCGATCCAGAGGAAGTCGTCGCCGGTGCCGGCCTTGTAAGCGTCCGCCAGATTGCCGATCGATCTGTACTTGCCCGATCCTTCGAGCTTGGCTGCGAGCGGATCGAACATCACCGCGGCGTCGATCTCGCCCTTGTCGAGCAGCGCGGGAAGAAGCCCCGGCCCGGCGAACTGCAGATCGCCGGTCTTGCCCGGATCGAAATTGTAGAACTTGGATGCGATCACGCGAAACAGCACGGTCGCGGTCCCGGCCGCGCCGGCGAAGGAGCCGACCTTCTTGCCCTTCAGGTCGGCGATGCTCTTGATCGGCGACGCAGTCGGCACGATGACGTCGACCGTCGTGCCGCGCCCGACAGGGAAGATCATCGTCACCGGCATGCCCTTGCCGCGGAACTGGGCGATCGCCGTCCAGCCGCCGAAGCCGACATCGACGTCCTTGCCGCGGATCGCGGTGAACAATCCGTCGAGTGTCGGGTAGGCCCGATACTCGGCGGCAATGCCGTATTTCTTGTCGATCCCCTGATCGATCATCGCGCGCGACCCGATCTCGTTGAGGGATTGCGCGAGATCACCGATCCGCACTTTGACTTGCGCGGTTGCGGCGCTGGTCGTCGCGAACAGGACGGCGGCGAAGAACCCTAGACGGATTAGCATACTCGCTCCAATCGATTGACGGTTTCAGATGTTCATGCGGGCAGCAGTGTGACGGTCGAGATCGTCGACCAGACCCGATGGCGGCTGGCGGGCGATGGTCGGCGCAGCTTCGCGCCCGATGCCGTCGCCGAACGCCTTGATGACGTCGCGGCTCAGTTCGAACACGGCCGGGTCGTCGTAGCTGCGCGGCCGGGCGATCGGGACCCGCATCTCCTGCTGGAACGCGCCACCGGACATCACGAGAATGCGGTCGGCGAGGAAACAGGCCTCGTAGGCGTTGTGCGTGACGAAGACGATCGTCTTGCGGGTCTCCTCCCAGATCGTCAGCAGGTCGGTGCGGATGCGCCGCGCCGTGATCTCGTCGAGCCCCGAAAACGGTTCGTCCATCAGCAGGATGCCGGGCTCGACACACAGAGCGCGCACCAGTGCCAGCCGCTGGGCCATGCCGCCCGAAATCTGATGCGGATAGTAATTGCGATAGTCGGACAGTCCCGTCATTGCGAGATAGCGGGATTTCAGTTCGCTCCAGCGCTCCGTCGGCACGCGACAACTCGACAGTGCGAAGTCGAGGTTGCCTTCCGCGGTCAGCCACGGCAGCAGGCGCGGCTCCTGAAACAGATAGCCGATCCGGCCGCCGCTGACGTCGGCTCGACCGTCATAGACCTTGTCCAGACCGGCGAGGACGTTGAGCAGGGTCGACTTGCCGCAGCCCGACGGACCGAGGATGCACAGGAATTCGCCGACGCCGACCTCGAGGTCGAGATCCTTCAAGACGGTGTGGATCGCGCCGTCGCGCCCTTTGAAGGTTTTCCGCAGCGATGCGACGTGGATGGCGGGCTTCATACTGCGACCTCCGGACGCCAGGCGAAGATGCGGCGCTCGATCGGCTTCAGGATGACGAGCTCGATCAGTAGCATGATGATGGTGAACAGCAGCGTCCAGGCGAGAACCTGGCGCATATCGGCGAGCTGATACCAGTAGAACAGTTTGAACCCGACTCCGTTCGGGCGGCCGATCAATTCCACCAGAACCGTGATCTTCCAGATGATGCCAAGCCCGAAACGCGCGGACGCCATCACGTAAGGGTAGATCTGCGGAAGCAGCACGCGGCGCACGATGGTCGGTCGCGAGGCCTCGAAGATGCGGGCCATGGCGACGAGTTTGGTATCGACGTTCTTCACGCCCTCCCAGATGTTGATCGTGATCGAGGGCGCAGCGGTGACGGCGATGGCGATGATGGCGGCGCCCTCGTTCAGCCCGAACCACATGAAGGCCATGATGGCGTAGCACAGGCTGGGGACGGTCAGTCCGATCATCACCCAGACGTCGAGCACGGCCTCGGCGCGCCGGTTGAGCCCCATCAGGACGCCGACCGGAACGCCGAGCAGCAGCGCGAGAACGAGGCCGCCGACGACGCGCAGCATCGTCATGGCGACATCCGTTTCCACGCGCCCGCCGGCGATCTCGGCCCACAGCACCTTCGCGGTCTCGACCGGACCGGGGAAGATCTCCGGCGGCAATGTCAGCGACAGCAATCCCCAGACGATCACGGCGACCACCAGCGACACCACTTTAAGCATGGTTGGAAATCCCCATCAGTCGAGCCTCTGGAAGTGCGATCCCCGCGCTCGCCGCGCAGCGGCGCGCCACGCGGTCGACCTCGGCGAGCAGGGCAGTCTCGTCGACCGTCAGGATCTTGCGATCCCGCATCACGACGCGGCCGTCGATCACGGCGTCGCGGACATCGGCGCCGCGCGCGCTGTAAACCAGCGCCTTCTCGGGATCGAACAGCGGCGCAAGATGCGGCTGCCGCGCGTCCACCGTGATCAGGTCGGCGCGCTTGCCGACCTCGATCGATCCGGTTTCCGGCAGCCCGATCGCGCGCGCCCCTTCGACGGTCGCCATGCGAAGCGCGCGCGCGGCAGTGAGAGCGCGTGGATCGTTGGCCGCCGTCTTGGCGGTCGCGCAGGCGTATTTCATGCTCTCGAACAGATCCTGCCCGCAATTCGCCGCGGCGCCGTTGGTCGCGAGACCGCAGGTGATGCCTGCCGCGAGGAAGTCCCCGATCGGCGGAAACCCGGTTCCCCAGAACAGCCGCGTCGGCGGATCGAACAAGACGGCGGTGCCGCTCTGGGCGAGCAATTCGATCTCGCGGGGCGACACGTCGGAGCAGGCGATCGCCTGCACGTCCGGGCCGAGGCAGCCGACTTCATCGAGCAGTTCGACTTGACGGATGTCGCGACCGAAATGGCGCGCGATCATGTGATTGAACTCGGGCGACTCGGCGACGTGCATGTGCAGGGCGAGGCCGTTGTCGCGGGCGATCCGGCGCGTCTCGCGAAAGCCGGCCTCATCCACCACCCAGGGCAGCAATGGTCCGATCGACAGTCGCAGACGGCCGTCCTCATCGCCGTGCCAGCGACCGGCAAGGCGGCCGACTCGCTCCGCCTGCTCGGCGGCCGTCTCGCAGAACCGCGGGTCGAAACTCCGCGCTTCGGTCGCGCGCGCGACGGTGCCGCGGACGCCGCTGTCGCGGAGCGCGCGGAATGCGGAGTCTTCGGGATCGGATGCCGCCTGTGGCGGCATGAAGATGTTCTCGACGAGGCTGGTATTGCCGTTCTTGATGTTCTCGACGCAGCCAAGCAGTTCGGCGACGTAGAGCGCCTCCTCGTCCATCGCCGCCATCATCGGCATGATGAGATCGAGCCACTCCAGCAAGCGTCGCTCCGGGCCGATCGTCCGGCCGAACGCCATGCACAGATGCGTATGGGAATTCACCAGCCCCGGAAGCACGATCCTTCCCGTGGCGTCGATGACGAGATCGCAAGGCGGGCCGGGATCGTCGCTGCATCGTCCGACGGCGACGATGTCGCGCCCGTCGACCACGACCCGACCATCTTCGATGATCCGGCCGGCCTGGTCCATCGTGAGTACCAGGCCGTGCTCGATCACGATGCGCGTCATCGGGACCATCGGCCTGACGGCCGCTCCCTGAGGCTACTCAACACGCGGCCGTCAATCACAGGACCGACCATTTGGTCGAACGAGACCTGGATAGCGTCCATCCTTTGAGTACGACCATCTCTGAATCTGTGGCGTCCATTCTCAAAAAATGGATGCGACGTTGACTTAAGTCAAATTCATGGAAATAATTCTCTACATGAATTCTGTTGATGAGGTTAGCCTAGCTGCACGAAAATGGTGCTGACTGCTACTTATTAGTTCAGCCGTTGAACAATACGCGTGCGTTCTCCGGACGCTCTCGACGCATGCGGAGATCGGATGTTGGCAACGCTGGAACCCTACTTCTCGATGTTGTCGTCCACCAACAACGGCACCGCGGCTTGGATTGCATGAATCTTCGCTGAGCTGAAGATATTGGTGCGTCGCGAGCGGCGCATTCGCGCGAAGCTAGCCGGGAGCGAGCGGGGTGCGGTGCGCTCGCGCGCCGGGCCGCAGCAAGTCGTTGTCGGTCAAGACCTCGGCCAGCCGGTCGATGCCGGCCCGGATCTGGTCTTCGGACAACGAGGCATAGCCGAGCAGCAGCCAGCCGGTCTCGTACTGATCACCGTCATATTCATGACCGCCGCCGGACTGCACGGTATAGACCCCGATATTGCGGGTCCGCGCGATCGCCTTGATGTTGTGCGCCGGCGCGAGCGACGGCGGCAGCCGCCATGCGAGGTGGGTTCCGGCATCGGTGCCCATCAGTTCGACGTCGCCGAAGCGCTCGCGCAGTCGTGCGATCAGCGCGTTGCGTCGCGCATAGTAGTGCTGCTGACAGCGGCGCAAATGACGTGCAAAGCCGCCGCTCTGCATGAGGCGCGCCAGCGCGGCCTGCTCGAGCCAAACCTGGCCATTGTCGAGCAGCGCCTTCGCGGTCGCGGCCGCGTCCACCAGATGTTCGGGGAAGATCGCGTAGCCGGTCCGCAGTCCGGCGCCGAGCGTTTTGGAGAAGGTGCCGAGATAGATCACATGATCCGGCGCCATCGCGGCCAGCGCCGGAAGCGGCGCGCCGTCATAGCGGAATTCGTTGTCGTAATCGTCCTCCACGACGTGTGCGCCCGTGCTCTGGGCCCAGCGGGCGATGACCCTGCGGCGCTCCAGCGACAGCGTCGCCCCCATTGGAAACTGGTGCGACGGCGTCAGATAAGCGAGGCGCGCATGCGACGCGGCGACCTGCGACGTGTCGATACCGGCGCGATCCACCGCGATCGGGAGCAGCCGCATATGATGGCTTTCGAACAGATAGGCCGCGCCCTGATTGCACGGATTCTCCACCGCGATCTCGTCGCCCGGAGAGGCGAGCAGGCGGAGTACGAGGTTCAGCGCGAGTTGCGCGCCGGCCACGATCACCACCTGCTCGGGCCGCACGCGCAATCCGCGCGCGGCGCCGACATGCTCGGCGATTTCCATGCGGAGCTGCATCAATCCGCAGGGATCGCCGTATTCGGTCAGATTGTGTCCCGCGGCCGCGAGCGATTGCATCACCAGCCGCCGCCATGTCTTCAGCGGGAAAGCGCGCGGGTCGGTGCGCTGGGTCCAGAAATCGATCGGGATGTTCGAATTGTTGAGGATCGCGTGAGGGCGGCCGGTGAAGATCGAGGCAGCCGGCCGGTCCGTTGCCTCGGGGTCGGCGGGGACACCGATCCGTTCTGCGCCGACGCTGCGATCGGGCAACACGTCGGCCACGAAGGTGCCGACCATAGGCCGCGCGATCAAATAGCCTTCGTTGATCAGGCGCTCGTAGCCGAAGATGACCGAATTGCGTGAGACTTTGAGTTGGGTTGCCAACAGTCGCGACGACGGCACGGAAGCGCCGACGCGGAGCGTTCCGTTGACGATCTGCTCGCGGATCCGCTGATAGATCTGTTCCTGCAGACTTTCCGCGCCGGTGCGGTCGAGCGTGATAAGCACCTTTGTCCCCATCAAATTGCGCCCGGCCCAGCAAAGACTATTCCGGGCATTGCAGCAAGTCATAGCCGGGGCGCGGAGGTCCAGTTCGTAACGACCTTCTGGAACCACGCCGGCGAAGACGTTGACTTCGCGGGCTGGTGGCAAGCATCGTCGAGAAAAGTCGACTGCGAACGAGCTGATCATGCAAACAGACGAACTGTTCCTGAGCGAAAGCGAAACGATTTTTCCCGCCGTGCTGCTCGAAGCCGCGACGGCTGCGCTCGAGGCGGCCAAGCGCAAGGGCATTCGCCTGGCTGCTGCGGAGACGGTGACTGCGGGTCTGGTCAGCTCCTGCCTGACCTCGGTGTCCGGCGCGTCGCAGATCTTCGATCGCGGTTACGTGCTGTATCATGAAAGTGCGAAGGCGACCGGCCTCGGCGTCGCCGAGGAAGTGTCCGCGCAGCACGGTGCGGTGAGCGCCGAAGTGACGAAGGGACTGGCCGAGGGTCTGCTGTCGAACTCCGGTGCGGCGGTCACCGTCGCGGTCACGGGCTATGCGGGTCCAGGCGGCGGCAATGCCAACAACCCGGTCGGTACGATCTACGTCGCAGCCGCCCGCAAGGACGCGCCGCTGCTGGCGGAACGTCACGTCTTTCTCGGCAGCCGCGACAATGTCCGGCTTTCGGCCGTCGCGGCCGCGATCCGGCTGCTGACGCGGCAGATCGAGGCATGACTCGAATCCCGCTGGTGCTGCTGACGGGCTTTCTCGGCTCGGGCAAGACCACGCTGCTGAACGCGCTGCTGGCGGGCGACGACTTCTGCGATACCGCGGTGGTGATCAACGAGGCCGGCGATGTCGGCCTCGATCATTTGCTGGTCGAGCAGGGCGCCGACACGGTGACCCTGCTCGACGGCGGATGCCTGTGCTGTCGCGCCAAAGGAAGTCTGGCGCCGACGCTGGAAGGGCTGCTGCGGCGCAGCCGCAATGGCAGCCTGCCGCCGTTTCGGCGAATGGTGGTCGAGACCAGTGGTCTGTCCGATCCTGCGGCGGTGCTCGAGCAGTTGATCCCGGACGGTTTCTTCAACCACCGCATCGCGCTCGCCGGCGTCGTCACTGTCGTCGATGCCCGCGTGTTTCTGCAAACGGTGCAGGATCATCCCGAAGCGCGGATGCAGGTGGCGCTGGCGGATCGATTGCTGATTTCGAAAGCGGACATTGTTGGAGAGGCGGACGTGGCGGCGGTGCAGCGCGAACTCACCGCGATCAATCCGCACGCGCAGCAGATCGTCGTCCATCCGAGCGCAGCGACGTTGGAGATGGTCTGGCCGGATGCGCTCGACCTGCCGCGGGCCGCGACGCGGACGCGGGGCCCGGCATGCACCGGAGAGCCGCCACCGATCGTGACGGCCTCGCACGCCTTCGACGGCGCGATCGATCCGGACCTGCTGGACGCGTGGCTCGATCACACGCTCGGCTTGCTCGGGCCGATGCTGCTGCGGATGAAAGCGATGCTGGACATCGTCGGGTCGAACAGCCCCACCGTCCTGCACGCGGTGCAGGGCCTGCTCCACAAACCCGCCGATCTGGCGGCCTGGCCGGTCGCCGGGCAGCGCAACCGCATCGTGCTGATCGGCCGGGACGTGGATCAGCAGGTGCTGGTCGACGCGATCGATCGACTGGCGATCGCGGCCAGGCGGCAGGTGAGGACAACTGTGGCTCTTCACTGATCCGCAAGGTCGCCTCGCCGGGGGGGCTTCCTCCGCTCTGGTACCAACAACACGACAGCAGCCGGACCTTGGGGGCGGTGACAGGTCGGCCTAGCGTTCTTCCGATAGATATCGACGAGGACCGAATGGCGAAACTACTCGAGGGCGCGATGGGCATTGTGCCCGCGCTGGACATCGATTCCCACGAACAACTCGAATTCGTGGTGCGCGAGACGTCGAAGCGCGAGGGTGTCGCCGGCTACAAGCTCGGCCTCACCTCGGTGATGCGGTTCGGCCTGAAGGAGTCGATGCGCCGGCTGCGCGATCTCACCGATCTGCCGATCCTGTACGACCACCAGAAAGCCGGACCCGACATGCCCGACATGGCGGTGAAGTACACCGCGATGTGCAAGGATGCCGACGTCGATGGTCTGATCCTGTTTCCGGTCGCGGGGCCGACCGCGGTGGACGGCTTTGTCGGCGAGGCGATCCGCGCCAACATCGTCGCGGTGGTCGGCGGCGAGATTCCCGTGCCGGATTACGGTGTGTCCGGGGGCGGTTACATGCTCGACGACGCGCTCGATCGCATCTTGGTGCGGGCCGTCGCCAACAAGGCCGATCATTTCGTTCTCCCGGCGCACGATCTGGGCAAGATCGGACGCTGGTCGACATGGATCGCCGCGAACGTGACTTCGCCGGTGGTGCTGCTGACCGGGTTCGGCGCGCTCGGCGGCAGCATCGAGACGTCGTTCGCGGCCTCCGCCGTCTGCCCGCGTCGCTTCGCGATCGTCGGTCGGCTGATCACCGGCGCGACATCGCCGGGCGACGCCGCGGCCCGGATGTATCAGCAGATGCAGGCGTCCAAGGCGCTGGCCTGAGCATGACCCGCGCTCTCCCGCCCATTCGGCAAACGCCCTTCATCGCCGGCGTGTTCCAGACCACGGGCGGGCCCCGAGAGCCGATTTTCGATCCTGCCACCAACGATCCGATTGGCCAGGTTGCGCCTGCCACACCGGCGCAGGCGATCGAAGCCATCGCCGCCGCCCGGCGGGAATTCGATCACGGCGACTGGCCGCGGATGCCTGTTTATGAACGGGGCCAGATTCTGCGGGCGATCGCCGACGGCATCCTGGCGCGCGCCGAGGATTTCGCCCTACTGGAGGCCGTCAACGGGGGCAAGCCGATCTCCGGCGCGCGGCGGGAAGTCGCGGGCGCAGCGCGCGTGTTCAATTACTACGCCGGCGCGATGGACAAATTCTTCGGCGACACCATTCCGATCTCCGACAATCTGCTGAACTTCACGCTCCGGGAGCCGCTCGGCGTCGTCGCCCAGATCACCCCGTGGAATTTCCCGCTGCTGGCCGCAGCCTGGAAGCTCGCTCCGGCGCTGGCTGCGGGCTGCACCTGCCTGTTGAAGCCGTCGCCGCTGACCCCGATGTCGACGCTTTTGCTCGCGGAAGTGATCGCCGCTTGCGGAGTTCCCGCCGGTGTCGTGAACATTCTGCCGGGTGGCGGGGAGATCGGGCAGTTGCTCGCCGAGCATGATACGATCGACGGCATCTCGTTCACCGGATCGACCGCGGTCGGCGCGGCGGTGATGCGGGCCGCAGCGGGCACGGTGAAGAGCGTCGCGCTCGAGCTCGGCGGCAAGAATGCCTGCATCGTGTTCGCCGATGCCGACATCGCGAAGGCGGCGAAGAGCGCGGTCGGAGCCGCGTTCGGCAATGCCGGACAATCCTGCTCGGCCCGCTCCCGACTGCTGGTGCAGCGCTCCGCGGTCGAAGCCTTCACGGAGGCGCTGGTGCGGGAATTGGCCGGGCTGAAGCCTGGCTCGCCGCTCGATGCCGCGACGACGCTGGGGCCGCTGATCTCACAAGCGCACTGGAGCCGGGTCGATCACAACGTGCGCCGCGCGGAAATCGAGGGGGCCCGGCTGCTGACCGGCGGGCATCGCCCCGACGATTTGCCGGGCGGCAATTTCTATCTGCCGACCGTGTTCGCAGACGTCGCACCGGACATGGCGCTGTATCGCGAGGAGGTGTTCGGTCCGGTGTGCAGCATCACGCCGTTCGACACCGAGGCCGATGCTGTTGGCATGGCAAATGCTTCGGCCTATGGCCTCAACGGATCGGTGTGGTCGCGCGATATCGGACAAGCGCTGCGGGTGGCGAAGGCGGTGCGCACGGGCATGATCGCCGTCAACGGCTTGCCGAGCGCGAGTTCGACCAGCCTGTTCGCTCCGTTCGGCGGCACCAAGCGGTCCGGACTGGGGCGCGAACTCGGGATGAGCGCGCTGGCGTTCTACACGGAAATCAAGACGGTCACCGTCGACCTGTCGTGAAGAGACAACTGGTCGCACCGGGTCGGCGGGTGGACCCATGGATTGATCGTCGCTTGGTACTACGCCGCTGTTCCGGCCCTGTTAGCCTTCGATGCGAATGAAAGGATGTCTTGCGTATGCTCTCTGCAATTGTCGGCGGCACCTTGATTGATGGACTCGGAGGCGATCCGATCAAGTCCGGCGTCGTGGTGATCGAGAACGGGAGAATAATCGCTGCGGGATCAGCCGACAAAGTAGCAATTCCTTCCAGTGCCGAGCGCCTCGACGCGTCGGGACGCACAATTCTGCCGGGCTTCATTGATTGCCACGTGCACGGCACCTACCGCGCACGCGACATGCGTCAGCATCTGCTCAACACACCCACTTACAACGTCCTCCGATCGATCGATATCTTTCGCGAGACGCTGGCCTGCGGCATCACCACCGCACGCGACATGGGCGGCGCCGATGCCGGGTTTCGCACCGCGATCGAAGAGGGCCTGATCGACGGCCCGCGGCTCTTGATCTCGCTCGGCATGATTTCGCAGACGGGCGGCCACGGCGACTATTGGGTGCCGGCCGACATGCGGATCAAGAAGCGCGCCTGGCTGCCCGACACCGTGGCCGACGGCGTCGAGGACATCCGTCGCCTGGTGCGTGAGCTGCTGATGCGCGGCGCCGACTTCATCAAGATCTGCGCGACCGGCGGCATCACCTCGGTGACCGATAGCTGGGACGAGCCGCAATTCACCATCGAGGAGATCCGCACCGCCGTCGAGGAGGCCGCCGCCAAGCGCCGGCGCGTCGCGGTGCATGCCGAAGGCATCGACGGCATCCGCAACGCGGTGAAGTCCGGCGTCCACACGCTCGAGCATGGCTGGTTCCTCGACGAGGAATGCGCCGACGAGATGATCAAGTCCGATACCTGGTGGGTGCCGACGCTGGCACTGGTGCCGCTGTCGGTGAAGAAGCGCGCCGACGACAAGTCGTGGGCCGGCCACCAGATGGGCCAGGAAGACGTCAAGGACAAGCAGATCTACGATCTGATGCAGGACCAGATCCCGATCTGGAAGGATGCGGTGCGGCGCGGCGTCAAGGTCGCGATGGGCACCGATCAGTCGCATCGCCTGCTGGTCGGCGAGAACATGACCGAACTCAAATTCATGGTCGACTGGCTCGGCATGGCCCCGATGGACGTGATCGTCGCGTCCACCAGCAAGGCCGCCGAATGCATCGAGCGTCCGGAACTCGGCGCGCTCGCGCCGGGCAAGATCGCAGACGTGCTGGTCGTCGACGGTGATCCGCTCGCGGATATCCGCGTGATGGAGGACCGGTCGCGACTGCATCTCGTCATGAAGGCCGGCAAGGCGTTCACCAACAAGCTTTCTTCCTGAGAGGACCGTTCCGATGAGATTGAACCGCTTCATGATCCGGCCGCTGGTCGAACAGGCACTGCGCGAAGAACTCGGGCCGGGCGACACCACCGGCGGTTTCCTGGTCGGCGACGATCCGGTCCAGACCGCGCAGATCTACGCCAAGGGCCATGGTATCGTCTGCGGCCTGCTGCTGGCCGATGAAACGATCAAGCAGATCGACCCCGATGCGCGGATCGAATACGTCGTGCAGGACGGCGATCTGGTGAGCCCGGGCACCGTGCTGCTGCGCGTTCAGGCGAGGGCCTCGACCTTCTTCATCATCGAACGTAATTCGCTCGACTGGCTGCAGCAGATGTCGGGCATCGCCACGAAGACGCGCCGCTACGTCGATCTCGTCAAGCACACCAAAGTGCGGCTGACCGACACCCGCAAGGGCTGGCCGGGCCTGCGGATGATCATGAAATACGCCGTCCGCGTCGGCGGCGCGCACAACCACATCTTCAGCCTCGCCAACTGCATTCTGGTCAAGGACAACCACATCAAGATCGCCGGCTCGATTACCAGCGCGATCGAGACGCTGCGCGCCACCGCGCAGCACACCTTCAAGATCGAGGTGGAGTGCGAGACGCTCGAGATGGTCGAAGAAGCGTTGGCCTGCGGCGTCGAGATCATCATGTTCGACAACATGGATCTCGACGAGATGCGCGAGGGCCTGAAGCTGGTCGACGGCCGCGCCATGACCGAAGCCTCGGGTGGCATCAACGAGCAAACGATCGTGCCGATCGCGGAGACCGGCGTCGACATCATCTCGGTCGGCGACCTGACGCATTCGATCCGGGCGCTGGATATCAGCCTCGACGTCAAGGACATCAAGCCGAGCGCGCACCGCACGATCAAGCGGCTGCAGGAAGCCGTATCCTGAGCCGAACGGAGCGGGCGCTTCGAGTTCCAGCCTGAGAGCGACCAGAATGATCGTCTCGATGCGTGCCAGGGACGTACCCAACGACGGCGACATGCGCGCGGCATTCGCGCATGTCGACAACTGGATCTTCGATCTCGACGACACGCTGTATCCGCGCTCGATCGGCGTGCACGAACAGCTCCGCCGCCGCGTGGTCGCGTTCGTGGCCCGGCACATGCAGCTCGAACACGCTGCCGCAGAGGCGCTCCACCTCGATTACTACGAGCGGTTCGGCTCGACGCTGCAGGGGATGGTCGAACTGCACGGCGTCGAGCCGGCCGACTTTCTCGACTTCGTCCACGATATCGACCTGTCGGCGCTCGTTCCCAACGATCGTCTGATCGCGGCTATCGCGGCGCTGCCGGGCAGGCGGGCGGTGTTCACCAATGCGTCGCGCGGGCACGCGGATGCGGCGTTGGCGGCGATGGGGCTCGCCGGCGTGTTCGACATCATTGTCAGCATCGAGGACAGCGGCTTCGTCGGGAAGCCTCATCTGAGCGCGTTCGAAAGGCTGTTTCTGAGCCACGCCATTGCGCCGTCGACGTCGGCGATGTTCGAGGATCGACCCGGGAATCTCATGGTGCCGCACCAGCGTGGCATGAAGACAGTGCTGGTGGTCGATCCGATCCTGCATGTCGATCCGCTGAACGGCGCCGAGCAGCCGCCTCATGTCGATGTCGTGGTATCGAACCTGGTGATGTTTCTCGATGAAGTTGCGGCTCGAACGTGATGAGGAAAGGTTCATCGCGGCGACTGCGCGATAAGTAGAAGATCAGTTCAATAAGTAAGCATAAAATGTCCTATCTTTACTCTCGCGATCAACCGAAAACGATGTAGTTATACTGTCTTAATCAAGCGCGCGGCGCATCAGCGCGACATATCTACGCAAAAGGGGACGTGTCGATGAACAGAACGATGGTTGCGTTATTGTTGTCCGCGGCCGGGGCGATGGCCTTGTCCGGTGCGGCCCGATCGGAGACGCCGGTCAAGATCGGCATCGTCCAGGCGACGTCGGGCGGGTCCGCCGCGCTGTACGGCCTGATGCAGAAGAACGGCGCTGAACTCGCGATCGAGCAAATCAACGCATCGGGCAAGCTCGGCGACTTCAAACTCGTCGGCATTCATCAGGACGACGCCGGCGATCGTGGTCAGTCGGTGAACATCTTCCAGCGGCTGATCAATCAGGAAAAGGTCGCCGTCATCCTCGGACCCACGCTGACCACGTCCGCATTCGCGGCCGATCCGATCGCGCAGAAGGCGGGCGTGCCGGTGATCGCGAGCTCGAACACGGCGCCCGGCGTGACCGACATGGGCGACCACATCTTCCGGACCAGCCCGCCGGAGGCGATGGTGTTTCCGGGCGTACTGGCCTACGTCAAGAAGAAGTATGCGCCGAAGACCGCGGCGCAGATTTACGGCATCGACGACGTGCTGATGAAGTCGGCCTATGCGGTGCACAAAAAAGCGCTCGAAGCCGAAGGCATCAAGATCGTCACGACTGAATCCTTCCAGAAGGGCGACGTCGACTATTCGGCTCAGATCACCAAGATCAAAGCGGCCAATCCCGACCTGCTGGTGATCGGCGGGCTCGCCGAGGAGACCGCCAACATCGTCCGCCAGGCCCGCCAGCTCGGGATTCCGCCGTCCACGATCGTCGTCGGCGCCAACGCGGCGATCTCGACCAAGCTCGCGGAACTGGCCGGCGCGGCCGCGGACGGCTTCACCGTCGGCGCGGGCTGGTTCATCAACTACGACAGCCCGAAGAACAAGGCCTTCGTCGACGCCTATCGCAAGAAGTACAACTCCGATCCGGACACTTTCGCGGCCCAGGCCTTCACTTCGGTCGAGATCGTGGCCGATGCGGTGAAGCGAGCCGGCGGAGTTTCGGATCCCAAGAAATTTCGTGATGCGATCGCCGCCACCAAGGACATCGACGCCAACAACGGAAAGTTCTCGTTCGATGACCACCGCGAGCCGGTGATCCAGCCGAAAGTGCTGATCATGAAGGACGGCAAGTTCACGCTGGCCAGCGACTGATCGGCGGCGTCGGTGATGTCCACCTTCCTGCAGCAGCTCGTCAACGGCATCTCGCTCGGGTCGACCTATGCGGTGTTCGCGATGGGGTGCACGCTGATCTTCGGCGTGCTCAACATCGTCAACATGGCGCAGGGCGCCTTCTTCATGGGCGGCGCCTATTTCGGCCTCGAAGCGGCGCGGCTCGGGCTGCCGGCACCGCTGGTGCTGGTCGTCGCGCTGATCGGCGGCGGCCTGCTCGGCGTCGTGAGCGAACTCGTGATCTTCCGGACTCTGCGGGCGCGCGGCGGGCATCGCTGGATGGGGCTGGTGGCGAGTCTCGCTTTGGCGCGGATGATGGTCGGTCTGGCGCAGGAAGTGTTCGGCACCCAGGTGCAACGCTATCCTGCCAGCGGCGTGTTGGAGATTTCCTGGGAGATCGGCGGCGTCCGCATTCAACTGTTGCAGGTCGTGATCCTCGTGGTGTCGCTGATGCTGATGGCGCTGCTGGCATTCGTGCTGCAGCGAAGCCGCACCGGGCGCGCCATTCGCACGGTGGCGTTCAGCGAGGACGTCGCCCGCATCGTCGGCGTGCCGGTGGGGCGCACCATCCTGATCACGTTCTTTCTGGCCGGCGCCTTGGCCGGCGCGTCGGGCATGCTGCTCGGCAATCTGTTCAATGTGGTCTCGCCATTCATGGGCGAGCAGATGCTGGTCAAGGGGCTCACCGTGATCATCCTCGGCGGTCTCGGCAACGTGCCGGGAGCGGTCGCCGGCGGCTTCGTGCTGGGGCTGATCGAGGTGTTCAGCGTGGCCTATGTCTCGTCCTCGTTCCGCGATGCGATCGGCTTCGGGCTGATCTTCTTCATCCTGCTGGTGAAGCCCAACGGATTGTTCTCCGGCTTCGTAGAGCGCCGCGCATGAGTGCATGGATCGGCCAGTTCTTCGCCAGCTATTCGAACATCATCGATCTGTGCCTGCTCAATTCGCTGATCGCCTATGGGCTGTTCCTGGCATTGAGCGCCAACATGTTCTCGCTGGCGACCGGTGGTTTCATGGCGCTCGGTGCCTATTGCAGCGTCTACTGCACGATGGAGCTCGGCTGGCCGTTCGCGCCGGCCGTGATCGCCGGTTCGCTGCTCTCCGCGCTGGGTGCAGCTTTGATCGGCGCGCCGGTGCTGCGATTGCGCGGCGACTACTTCATGCTGGCGACCTTCGCCTTCACCGAAGTCGTCCGGGTGATCGCGCTGAACTGGGACAGCGTGACCGGCGGCGCCATCGGCATCGTCAGCATTCCGCGCTACACCGAAACCTGGCACCTCGCGCTCGCTGTCGTCGTCATCCTGTACGTGACGTACACGCTGCGGCGGTCGTATTTCGGCAGGGCGATCGCAGCGATCAAGCAGGACGACGTCGTCGCCCAGTCGATGGGTGTGAACGTATTCGCGCACCGGCTGTCACTGTTCATAGCCAGCGGGTTCATCTGCGGAGCAGCAGGTGCGCTCGCGGCGCATCTCAACTACTTCATCGGGCCGAGCGATTTCGGGCTGCTGCGCAGCGTCGATGCGCTGATCTATCCGATCCTCGGCGGGGTCAACTCGCTGGTCGGCCCGGTCGTCGGCGCGATCTTCACGACGATCCTTCCCGAAGCGCTACGCTTCTCCAATCAGCTTCGCGAGATTCTGATGGGCGCGCTGGTGGTCGCGATCGTGCTGTATCTGCCGGGTGGGGCGATGTCGGTGCTGAACCTGCGGAGGCGGCGCACAGGCGCGCGCGGCGTCGAGCTGGCGGCGCAGCCCGGATCGGCAAAGACATGATCGGCGCCGAACTGGAGATCTGGCAGATCGGCAAGCGCTTCCAGGGCATCGTCGCCGTGGACAGCGTGTCCTTCGTCGCCAAGGCCGGTCGCGTCACCGGGCTGATCGGGCCGAACGGCTCCGGCAAGACCACCACGATGAACATGATCACCGGGCTGTACCACAGCGATGCCGGGCGGATCGCGCTCGATGGAGAGAAACTGACCGGTTTGCCGCCGCATCGCGTCGCCGCGCTCGGCGTCGCGCGGACGTTTCAGAACATCCGGTTGCTACCCGACCAGACGGTGCTCGCCAATGTTCTGCTCGGGACACATCTCGGTCGCAGCCTCGGCGTTCTCGCGGTGATGTTCCGCGGGCCCGGCGTCAAGCGCGAGGAAATGGAGGCCGAACAGCGATGTCGTGGGCTGCTGGCCGATCTGCGGATCGACCATCTGGCCGATGTCGCCGCCGGCGATCTGTCTTACGGCGATCGGCGAAGAGTGGAAATCGCGCGGGCGCTGGCGGCGCGGCCGCGGCTGTTGCTGCTCGACGAGCCTGCGGCGGGCATGAATCACAGCGAGCGTGCCAGGCTCGGCGAACTAATTCTCCAGATCAGGAACTCAGGCATCACCGTGCTGCTGATCGAGCACGACATCGACCTGGTCTCCAAGGTCAGCGACCACATCGTCTGTCTGAACTTCGGTCGTGAGATCGCCGAAGGGACACCGGCGGACGTGCGCAGCAGTCCGGCCGTGATCGAAGCCTATCTGGGGCGCGACGAGGATGCTTGAACTCCGCAACATCAGCGCCGGCTATGGGCCCGTCGACGTGCTCGAAGGCGTATCGCTGCGCGTGCCCACCGGCGCCTGCGTTTGCCTGATCGGCGCCAACGGCGCCGGCAAGACCACGACGCTGTCGGCGATTTGCGGGCTGGTTGTGGCGTCCTCGGGCGATCTGTTGCTCGAAGGCGAGAGCATCCGCCGCGTACCCACCGACTCGATCGTGCGGCGCGGCGTCAGCCTGGTGCCGGAAGGCCGCCGCGTGGTGTCGAACATGAGCGTCGAGGACAATCTTCTGGTCGGCGCCTATACGCGGCACGACGACCAGATCGGGACGGATCTGGAGAGCGTCTATCGCCGCTTCGGCCGGCTGCGCGAACGCCGCAAGCAGTTCGCCGGGCAAATGTCCGGCGGCGAACAGCAGATGCTGGCGATCGGCCGCGCGCTGATGGCGAGGCCGAAGCTGCTGCTGCTCGACGAGCCGTCGATGGGTCTGGCGCCGCAGATCGTCAACGACATCTTCCGGACCATTCGCGAGATCAACGAGGCCGGCACGACGGTGCTGCTCGTGGAGCAGAACGCCCGCAAGGCGCTGTCGATTGCGAGCTACGGCTACGTACTCGAATCCGGCATGATCAAGACGGAGGGGACGGCCCGCGACTTGATGACGTCGCCGCAGATCGTCTCCGCCTATCTCGGCGACGCTTCCTGAGCGACGACTGAAGCTCCCCGCAGCGGCGGCTTATCCGGTTCGAGCTCAGTCGATCATTCCGAATTGCGATCGATCAGTAGCCGCGTTCGCGGTCGATCGCGTGCGGTGGTCTTTCACCGGCTCTGATTGCATCGGCGGCCGCGAGCAGCGTCGCCGCCACGGCTTCGACGCTGACATCGCTGGCGTCGTGGGGCGTGACGACGATCTTGGGGTGACGCCAGAACGAATGTGCCGCCGGCAACGGCTCCGCGGCGAACACGTCGAGCGCGGCGCCTGCGAGCTGGCCGCTGTCCAGCGCCGCCAGCAGGTCTTGCTCGACCAGATGTTCGCCGCGCCCGACATGAATGAGGTAGCCGCCGCGGCGCATCCGGCCGAACAGTTCACCGTCGAGAATGCGCTGGGTCTCCTGCGTCAGCGGCAGCAGATTCACCAGCACCTCGGTTTCGCCGAGCATGGCGGCGAGGCCCTCGCGCCCATGGAATCCCCTGATCGCGGCCGGCGTGGGCTTGCGCGTGCGGCTCCACACCATCACCGGGAAACCGAGCGACGCGAGATCGGCGGCGACCTTCTGGCCGATCTCGCCATAGCCGAGAATGGCGACCGGCACCTCGCGCGGATTGCGCTGACGGAGCCGCTGCCAGATCGCATCGCGCTGCTGCGCCAGATAGGTCGCGAAACGCCGCTGATGCCAGATCACGTGCCAGAGCACGAATCCCGACATCATCTGGGCCTGCGCCGGATCGACGATTCGAACGACGTCGATGTCCGTCCGCAGGCTGGGGCAGGCGGTGATGTTGTCGACGCCGGCGCCGATCGAGCAGACCGCCTGCAGGTTGGGATAGTGCGCGAAAGCGTCGTCCGGCGGATACCAGGCGACCGCCAGGCGGATATCCGCGTTCGCGCCGTCGGTGCGATGGTCGACGAACGTGATGCGATCGGCGATGCGCTCGAAATCCGTTCCGAGGAAGCCGCGCAGATCGAGGCGGTCGCTGACGAGGGCGCAACGCATCGGTCAGGCGGCCTTGGAAGCGGCTGTCTGCCCGGGCACCGCGGCGAGAAGCTCGCGCGTATAAGGGTGCTCCGGAGCGGAGAACAGCGCGGCGGTGGGCCGCAGTTCGACGATGCTGCCGCGCTGCATCACCGCGATGCGGTCGCAGATCTGTGCTGCCACACGCAGATCGTGGGTGATGAACAGCATTGAAAGGCCGAGCCGGGTCTTGAGATCCTCGAGCAGATCCAGCACCTGCGCCTGCACCGACACGTCGAGCGCGGACACCGCTTCGTCGGCAACCAGAATTTCGGGGTCGAGCGCCAGCGCCCGGGCGATCCCGATGCGTTGACGCTGACCGCCCGAGAACTCGTGTGGAAAACGCTCCATCGCGCTCGCATTGAGGCCGACCAGACCGAGGAGTTCGCAGGCGCGCTGCCGCGCGGTGGCCGGGTCGACGCCGTGCGCGATCGGTCCGTCGGTGATGATGCTGCCGACCTTGCGGCGCGGATTGAGCGAGGCGAACGGGTCCTGAAAGATCATCTGGATCCGTCGGCGCTGCTCGCGCAGCTCTTTGCCGCTGGTCCGCGTGAGATCGGTATCGCCGATGCGGACCGTGCCGCGGTCCGGCTCGATCAGCCGCATCACGAGACGCGCGACCGAAGACTTGCCGGAGCCGGATTCTCCGACCAGCCCCAGCGTCTCGCCCTGAAAGATGTCGAAACTCACCGCGTTCGCTGCCTGAACGCTGCGCTCCGGCCGAAACCAGCCGCCGCCGCTGACATAGGTCTTGTCGATGCCGATCACTTCCACTGCCTTGCGTCGATCGAGCAGAGCATGGCGTTGCGGCGGATGCATGGTCGGAACCGCGGCGAGCAGCGCCTGCGTGTAGGGATGTTGCGGGCGCAGCAGCACGTCGTCCGCCGCGCCTTGCTCGACGACCTTGCCGTGCTGGAGCACGACGACGCGATCGGCGATATCGGCGACGACGCCGAAATCGTGGGTGATGAACATCACCGCCATGTCGCGGCGGCGTTGCAGGTCGCGGATCAGTTTGAGAATCTGCGCCTGGGTGGTGACGTCGAGCGCCGTCGTCGGCTCGTCGGCGACCAGCACGGCCGGCTCGAGCGCGAGCGCCATCGCGATCATCGCGCGCTGCCGCTGGCCGCCGGACAATTGATGCGGATAGGCGCGCGTCGCCTGCTCCGGATCAGGCAGGCCGACTTCGCGCAGCAGGTCGACGGCCTTCTGCCGTCGCTGTTTCGGCGTCAGCAGATTGTGCGCCTCGAACATCTCGGCGATCTGGTCGCCGATCCGCATCAGCGGATTCAGCGCGGTCATCGGCTCCTGGAACACCATCGCGATGTGGCGGCCGCGCAAAGCGAGCCAGGCGTTCTCGTCGAGCGTCAGGAGGTTCTGCCCCTCGAACACGATCTCGCCGGCTTCGGCGATCACGCTGTCGGGCAGCAGCCCCATCAGCGCGTGCGCGCACATCGACTTGCCGGAGCCGGATTCACCGACGACGCAGAGGATCTTGCCGGCGGTGAGATCGAACGACACGTCATCCACGGCGTGCGCGCGATCGCCGCCGGTCGGCAGCGCGAGTTTCAGGTTCCTGATCGATACGGCGGCTGCGGACATGATCAGCGTCCGTTCCTGCTGAGGCGCGGGTTGAGCGCGTCGTTGAGACCTTCGCCGATCAGGTTCAGCGCCAGCACCGAAACCAGAATGGCGATGCCGGGAAACACCGTGATCCACCAGGCCTGACGGATCACGGTGCGGCCGGCGCCGACCATGTAGCCCCACGACATCAGGTTGGGATCGCCGAGGCCGAGGAACGACAGCGAGGATTCCAGCAGGATGGCGGTCGCGACCATCAGCGACGCCAGCACGATGACCGGGGAAAGCGCGTTGGGCAGGATCTCGCGCCAGATGATCCAGCTATGGGTCTGTCCGGTGACGATCGCGGCCTGCACATATTCACGGGTCCGCAGCGACAGCACCTCGCCGCGCACCAGCCGCGCCACCGGCGGCCAACTGACGATCGCGATCGCGATCACGATCGAGACGATCGACGGCTGCAGCACCGCCACCAGCACGATCGCGAGGGCGAAGCTCGGGACGGTCTGGAAGAATTCGGTGAACCGCATCAGGGCATCGCCGATGCGGCCGCCGAAATACCCGGCCATCGCGCCGACCGGAATGCCGACCGCCAGCGCCGCCAGCGTCGAGACCAGTCCGACGAGCAGCGACACGCGGGCGCCGTAGATGATGCCGGCCATCACGTCGCGGCCGAGCGCGTCGGTCCCGAGCGGCAGACCCGCCACCGTGAACGGCGGCAGGAACGGCCGCTGCACCATGCGCCAGGGCGAGGTCGGAAACAGCAGGGGGCCGAACAGAGCCACCGCGATCACGATCACCAGGATCACCAGGCCGATCAGCCCGCCGGGATTGCGCAGCAGCATGCGCCAGAACTGTCTCATGCCGCGAACTCGATACGGGGATCGACCGAGCGATAGATCAGGTCGGTGATCAGGTTGAACACCAGCACCATCGCCGAACACACCACGAATACGCCTAGCAGAAGGTTGTAGTCGCGCTGCAACAGGGCCTCGTACATCAGACGGCCGATCCCCGGCCAGGCGAACACGGTTTCGGTGAGCACGGCGCCGCCGACCAGAGTGCCGGCCTGTAGGCCGGCGAGCGTCACCACCGGCAGCAGCGCGTTGCGCAGTACGTGGCGGCGCTGGATCACGGCATCGCGCAGGCCCTTGGCGCGCGCCGTCTTGACGAAATCGAGCCGTTTGACCTCGAGCATCGAGGCGCGCGTCATCCGCGCATAGGTGGCCATGAAGAACAGGCCGATCGTCGTCGCCGGCAGGACCAGGTGCGCCCCGACGTCGAGGACGTGGGCGAGGCCGGTGTAGTTCGCGCCGACGGTCTCGTAGCCGAAGCTCGGCAGCCATTCCATCGTCACCGAAAACAGCAGGATCGCCATCAGCGCGATCCAGAACAGCGGCGTGGCGTAGAAGATCAGCGCCAGCACGGTGATCAGCGTGTCTGCCCAGGTGCCGGCCCGCCGCGCCGCCAGCGCGCCGAACAGCACCCCGAACGCCAGCGAAATCGCGAAGGCCGTGCCGGTCAGCAGCATCGTGGCCGGAAGCCGATCGAGGATCAGTTTGGACACCGGCATCTGCTGGCGGAAGGAATAGCCGAGATCGAGGCTGAGGATTCCCTTGACGTACATGAAGAGCTGCACCGGCAACGGCCGGTCGAGGCCGAATTTTTCGCGGAGCTGGGTGACGAAGAGTTCATCGCTGGCGCCGGCCTCGCCGGCCATCACGATGGCCGGATCGCCGGGCGCGAGGCGGATCAGGAAGAAGTTGAGCACGACGATCGCGAGCAGGACGATAACGGCCTTGCCGATTCTCTGGGCAATGAATGCGAGCATCTCAGGTTTCCATTGCGTTCGAGACGAGGCTTCGGAAGTCCACCGGCGGCGGGCGCGGAGCGCCGCCGCCGGCATTGTCGGAGGAGTTACTTGTCCAGCCAGGCGTCGCGGAAGCCGTCGTTGACGCCGATCGCGGTGGTGACCAGATTCTTGACGTTGCAGCGGGTGATGGTGGGGAACTGCAGCTCGAGCAGCCATGCGACCGGCACGTCTTCGACCAGGATCTTCTGCGCCTTGGCGTAGATCTCGTCGCGCTTGGAGTCGGGGAAGGCGACGGCACCTTCGGCGAACAGCTTGTCGACCTCCGGATTCGTGTAGCCCTCGACGTTGTTGAAAGGCGAGCCCTTGGCGATCTGGCTGCTGACGTAGTTGCGGGCGACGCCGAGCGCCGGGTCGCCGTACTGATACAGATAGGTGAAGGCGATGTCGTAATCCCAGTCGGAGACCTTCTTGTTCCAGCCGGGGACGTCGGTGGCGATCATTTCGACATTGATGCCGACGTCCTGCAGATTCTGCTTCACCGCTTCGGCCCAGCGCTGCCAGGTTTCCCCGTAAGGCAGCGGCAGCATGCGGACTTTCTCGCCATTGTAGCCGGCTTCCTTGAGCAGGGCCTTGGCCTTCGCCGGGTCGAGATCGTATTTCGGCACGGCGCTGGTGTAGTATTTGATCGTGGAGCCGGAGGGGCCGGTCGCGACCTTGGCGAAGCCGTTCCAGATCACGTCCTTGGCGAAATTGCGGTCGATCGCGTACATCAGCGCCTGACGGAACTTCTTGTTCGCCGTCGGACCGGAGCGGTTGTTGAGCCACAGCCACGAATGCGGGCTGAAGAACTCCCAGCCGTTGCCGGTGACGCAGACGTTCTTGAGTTTGCTCAGCCTCGGAACGTCGAAGTTCTCGACCGAGCCGCCGGGCAGCACGTCGATCTTGCCGGTCTCGAACGCCACCGATCGCGCCGCCGCGTCCGGAATGACGTGCCAGTAGATCTCGTCGAGATGCGGCTTGCCCTTGATGTAGTAGTTCGGATTTTTCACCAGCCGGATGAACGAACCCTTCTGCCAATCCTTGAACATGAACGGGCCGGTGCCGATCGGCGTGTTGTTGGCGGGATTGGTCTTGAAATCCGTTCCCTCGTAGATGTGCTTCGGGATCATCGGCAGCGAGCCGACCTCGAAGATGCCGAGGAACGGCCCGAACGGCTCCTTCAGCGTGAACACGACGGTGGAGTCGTCGGGCGCCTCGACCTTGTCGAGCGTCGCCAGGTTGCCGCGGGCGCGGGCATGAGTCTGCTTGAGGAATTCGATCGAGAACAGCACGTCGGCCGAGGTGAACGGCTTGCCGTCGTGCCAGCTGACGCCCTTCCTGAGCTTGAAGGTGTAGACCTTGCCGTCCTCGCTCACCGTCCAGCTCTCGGCCAGACCGGGCTGCGGCTCCAGCTTCGGACTGTAGCGCAGCAGGCCTTCATAGATGTTGCCCGAGATCATCTGGGTCGGCCCGTTCTGGACCAGACCCAGCATCAGGCCCGGAGGCTCCGGCTGGATCACCGCATTGACGACGCCGCCGGCTTTCGGTTCTTCCGCCAGGGCCGCGGCGCTCACACCGCATATCATCGCAAGACCAATCAAACTGCGCTTGAGCATGACATCTCTCTTTCTCGATCGCCTGATCCGCGCGTTGGAATGGACTTGGGCGCGGGCTAGTTGATGAAGTCGGGATCGGTGCGTTCCAGCATCCGCTTGAAGGCGGCCCATTCGCTGTCGGGCTGCCCTCGGACTTCGATGCTGTCGTAGAAGTTGGCGTACTGGCCCGCGGTCTTGCGGGCGACGGTCTCGGACAACGGGCAGATCTCGGCGCCGGCCGCCTGAATCGCGAGCTGGGCGCGACAGGAGCGTTCGAGATTGTGCATCAGCTTGAAAGCTTCCGCGACGGATCGTCCGCAGGTGAGCATGCCGTGATTACGAAGAACCATGACGAACTTGTCGCCGAGGTCGGCGACCAGACGCGCGCGCTCGTCCAGATCGAGCGCGATCCCTTCGTAGTCGTGGTAGGCGAGGCGATCGGTGAACTGTATCGACCATTGATTCAGCGGTAGCAGTCCCTGCTGTTGGCAGGACACCGCGACGCCGGCGACGGTGTGGGTGTGCAGCACGCACATCGCGTCCGTCCGCGCCGCGTGGACCGCGCTGTGAATGGTGAAGCCGGCCGGATTGATGCCAAGACCCAGCGGATCGTCGACGATGTTGCCGTCGATATCGACTTCCACCAGGTTGGATGCCGTCACCTCCTCGAACCGCATGCCGTAGGGGTTGATCAGGAAGCGGTCGTGGCGGCCGGGCAGCCGGACTGAGATATGGGTGTAGATGCTGTCGTCGAGTCCGAGCCGGTGGATCAGCCGGTAGGCGGCCGCGAGATTGATCCGGGCCTGGCGGGTTTGGTCGATTACGGCGGCCGGCGGTACGTGAGCTGTCATCGTCGCAGTTCCAGTTTTGATCTGGATCAATTTTTGATGCGACAAAGACGCAACCGCAAGGCTAAACTGTCGACAATCGGCGCTTAATTATTGTCCATCCGCCAAAACGGACCCCGTTTCATGCGCACTATGTCTCCCCCGGTCGGGCTGCCGGCCCTCGCTGCAACGGATCTGGTCGGTCAGGTCGCCCGCGCTTTGACGCTGGCGATTCTGCAGGGCCGGTTGCCGCCCGGCTCGAAAGTCGTGGAAGCGGGGATCGCCCGGGAGCTGGGTGTCAGCAGGGCGCCGGTGCGGGAGGCGGCGCGATTACTTGAAAGCCAGGGCCTGCTGGTGGCGAGTCCACGACGCGGCTTCTTCGTGCGGCAATTCGCGGCCGACGATATCGACGACATCTTCGACTTGCGCCTGTGCGTGGAGCGGCATGCCGGCGTGCTGGCCGCGCGCAAACTGACTCCGGAGACGCGCGACGCGTTGCGGCGGCAGATCGATGTTCTTCACCAGACCGCCGATCTTGATGACCCGGCGCGGCAGGTCGAAGAGGACTACCGGTTTCATCGGCTGATCTGCGAGATCGCCGGCAACCGACGGCTGTTGCGCCTGTTCGATGACCTCGCGTCCGAACTACGCATGGTCATCGGCCTGATCGGCCGGCTGTACGACGATCCGCACCAAATCGCGCGCACGCACGAACCCGTTCTCGCCGCGATCGAGCAGGGCCACCCCGAGCGGATCGTGGCGCATATCGACTATCACATCGGTCATGCCTGGCGCGAGGTCGCGAAACTGGTGCGGGAGATTCCTCCCGTGACCGCCGGCGTGAAAGCCCCGTCGGTCTCAGGCTGACGAAGGCGCAGACCTATCATCTCCAGCCATGGGAGTATTCGTGTGAAGGCCGTCTACACCGAACACCATCGCAGCCACGATCCGCAGTTCTTTCTGGTCCGCGGCGTGGTCCAGCGGACCACCGAACAACCCGAACGGGCCGACAGGCTGCTCGCGGGACTGAAGGCCGGCAAGCACGACCTGGTCGCGCCGACCGATTTCGGACAGGGGCCGCGCGCAAGGGTTCACAGCCCGGAATATCTGAGCTTTCTCGCGGAGGCCTGGGACGCCTGGGCCGCGCTCGGGGATTCCGGCCCAGAGATGATCGCCAACCTCCACCCCGTCCGCAACGAGGCGACATACCCGACGCATATCGTCGGTCGCCTCGGCTGGCACACGATCGATACGTCCTGTCCGATCGGACCCGGCACCTGGGCTGCGGCCTGCGCCGCCACCGACGTTGCGGCGACGGCGGCGCAACTGGTGATGGATGGGGACGACGCCACCTACGCGCTGTGTCGTCCGCCGGGGCATCACGCCTATCGCGATCTCGCCAGCGGCTTCTGCTTCCTCAACAACAGCGCGATCGCGGCGGCTCATCTGCGGCTGAAGCACGAGCGTGTCGCGATCCTCGACGTCGACGTTCATCATGGCAACGGCACGCAGGGCATCTTCTACGAGCGGCCCGATGTGCTGACCGTGTCGATCCACGCCGATCCGACCTTCTTCAATCCGTTCGTCTGGGGCTACGCGCACGAACGCGGCAAGGGTCCGGGCCTCGGCGCTAATCTCAACATTCCGCTGGCGAAGGGCACCGACGATGACGGTTACATCCAGGCGATCGGTGTCGCCGAAAAGACGATCCGCGCGTTCGCGCCGGGCGCACTCGTGGTCGCCCTCGGCCTCGACGCCTCCGAGCACGATCCTCTCGCGGGTCTCGCCGTGACCACCGCCGGATTCGGGCGGATCGGTGCGGCGATCGCGCGGCTGGGGCTTCCCACCGTGTTCGTCCAGGAGGGCGGATACCTGTCCGAGATCCTCGGGCCCAATCTGACGTCTGCACTCGGCGGCTTCGAGCAGGTTCGCTAGGCAGCGGGCTTCCGACATCGACGTCAGCCTCGAAACCCCCGGCCTAGCGGTCGGGGTCTTTGCTGTCGGGGAGATCGCGGGCCGCTTCGACGCGGCCCCGCAGTCCGGCGTCGAAGGCATGCTGCGATGGCGGTGTCGTCGAGCCGTGCGAACGTCTGCAGCTTCGCGCGAAATGCGAGTCGGAGCTTAGATGGATTGTAACTCCGCAAGATTGCAGAGCCGGGCGAAGAACTCTAATCGTGTCCTGATACACCAGCCGGGGACAATCAATCATTGCTTGTCCCGGCGGCCTGTTCGAGACCGTGGATGCTGCGCGGCGCGGCACACGCGGGTTTGCACGTCGTCTGCATATTGTGCCGGCGGCGAAATACACATCGCGGCGACTGGATTGGATTGGCGGTCGCGACGAGGATTGCCGGGTGCGGCGGCTCGGCCGAGCCCTGCGATGCAGGAGCGTGGGTGCCCCGCGCATGATGTTTGCAATGATCGGCCACGCTTTTCTCGGTGGCAATTCGAACGAAAGAGGCGTTTCGGAATGAATGTTGTGATGCGGCGGCTCGCTCTCGGGGCGATCTTCGTGCTGGTTCATTTGCCGGCCGCGGCGCGGGAGGCGACACCGGCCGCTGAGACGCCGATACCGCCGATGCCGATGCCGACGCCTCAGGCCGTGCCCGCCAACCTGCCGCACGACTTGTCGCCCTGGGCGATGTTTGTTGCGGCGGACAACATCGTCAAAGCGGTGATCATCGGGCTGGCGCTCGCCTCGCTCGCAACCTGGACGGTATGGCTCGCCAAGATCATCGAACTCACGAGCGCGCTGCGCAAGGCGCGTAGCGCGCTACGCAAGCTGCAGCGCGCCGACAATCTGTCCGACGCCACCCGTGAGATCGAGGCCGAGTGGACCAAGGACGGTCCCGTGGCCGAACTGGTGCAGGCGGCGATGCGCGAGACCGAGCGGTCCGTCGATCTGTCGGCCGACGGCGTGAAGGAGCGGCTCGCCATCGCGCTGTCCCGGATCGAAGCCAGAGCCGGCCGCGATATGGCACGGTCGACCGGACTGCTCGCGACCATCGGGGCGACCGCGCCGTTCATCGGCCTGTTCGGCACGGTGTGGGGCATCATGAATTCGTTCATCGGCATCGCGCAGTCGAAGACGACCAATCTGGCGGTGGTGGCGCCCGGCATCGCCGAAGCGCTGCTCGCCACCGCGATCGGTCTGGTCGCGGCGATTCCGGCGGTGATCATCTACAACGTATTCGCCCGCGCCATCGCCGGCTATCGCGCTCTGCTGTCGGATGCATCCGGCGAGGTGCTGCAGCACCTGTCGCGCGATCTGGAGCGGCAGCAAAAGCCGGTCGCCAGCCGCGCCGCGTCGTCGGCGCGCTCGCGCTGGATGGCGGAGTAACCGGCCATGGCGGTGACGCTGAAGGATCCGCACGACGGCGACCTCGCCGAACTGTCGGAAATCAACGTGACGCCGTTCATCGACGTGATGCTGGTACTGCTGATCATCTTCATGGTGGCGGCGCCGCTGTCGACCGTCGATGTCGGCGTCGATCTGCCGACCTCCAATGCGCAGCCGCAGCCGCGGCCCGACAAGCCGCTGTATCTCACCGTCAAGCCGGACCTGTCACTGGCGCTCGGCAATGAGGATGTGGCGCGCGAAGCGTTGCAGGCCGCGCTCGACGGACAGACCTCCGGCGATCGCGAGCAACGGGTGTTCCTGCGCGCCGATGGCGTAGTGCCGTACCGCGACCTGATGGCGGTGATGAACCTGCTACGCGGGGCGGGCTATCTCAAGGTGGCGTTGGTCGGCCTCGAAGACACCGGGCAGGGCAGTGCAATCGCTGCGACGCCGCGGCCATGAGATTCGGCTGGCACGATCCGGACGCGCGGCCTGCCGGCTCGCCGAAAGGCGCCGGCGCGCGCTGGCTGCTTGCGGCGGCGACGGTCACCGGACTGCATGCGGCCGCGATCGTGATCGGTCTGAACCGGAAGCCCGCCGAGGCGGCGGGTGAGCCGCCGGCGGCGCTGATGCTGGAGCTTGCGCCGCTCGCCGTCGCGCCCGACGTGCCGCAGCAGGACCTGCCCCCGGGACCACTTCTCGCCGAGGCGCAGCCCGAAACCGATCCCGAGCCTGAAACCCCGGTCGAGGAGAAGGTGCAGGAGATCGAGCCGAAGCCGGAGGAAACCTCGATCGAACCGCCGCCGGCGCCCGCGATGCCCTCCGCCGCCGTGCTGCCACCGCCGCCGAAGCCGAAGCCCGAGAAGAAGCCGCAACCGAAGAAGAAACGCGCCGCCGACCGGGCCAAGCCGATCAACCCGGACCAGCCGAAAATGACGCAGACCTCGGCGCCGCCGAGTGCACAGGTGGAAAGATCCGATCAGATGGCTGCGCCGCGGGCGGGCGCCTCGATCCCGTCGGCGGCTTCGGTCGCCTCGTGGCGCGGCAGCCTGATGGCGCATCTCAACCGTCACAAGCGGTTTCCGCCCGGCGGCGGCATGGGCACCGCGTCGGTGGCGTTCACCATCGATCGGTCCGGGCAGGTGCGCTCGGCGCGACTGGTCGGATCGTCCGGCGACGCCGCGCTCGATGCCGAAGCCGTCGGTCTGGTTCGCCGCGCCAGTCCGGTTCCGCCGCCGCCAGCCAATGTCGGCGGCTCGTCGATTTCACTGTCGGTCCCGATCCGGTTCAGCCGCTGAGGTCGACCTCGCGGGTTCTGTATCCGTGCGATGGCGCTGGCAAGCCCCGAAGCCGTGGAAGCTGAAGCCGCTATGTCCCAGCACATGCTCGCCAAGTTCTTTGCTTACTACCGGCCTTGGAAGACGCTGTTCATTTTGGATTTCTCCTGCGCCGTGGTGTCGGCCCTGCTCGAGCTCGGCTTCCCGATGGCGATCAGGGCGTTCGTCGACGATCTGTTGCCGACCCAGCAATGGGGCCTGATCCTGATGGCATCCGCGGGTCTGCTCGCGATCTACCTGACCAACACCGCGCTGATGGCGGTGGTGGTGTATTGGGGCCACACGCTCGGCATCAACATCGAGACCGAGATGCGCCGCAAGGCGTTCGATCATCTGCAGAAGCAGTCGTTCCGGTTCTTCGACGACAACAACAGCGGCCATCTGGTGGCGCGGGTCACCAAGGATCTCGAGGAGATCGGCGAGGTGGCGCATCATGGTCCGGAAGACATGTTCATCGCGGTGATGACGTTCATCGGCGCCTTCGCGCTGATGTTCGCCGTCAACCCGAAGCTGGCGCTGATCACCGCGGCGATCGTGCCGCTGATCGCCTGGATCACCTCGCGCTACGGCGCGCGGATGACCGCCAATTGGCAGCAGATCTACGGCCGGGTCGGCGACTTCAACGTCCGCATCGTCGAGAATGTCGGCGGCATCCGCGTCGTCCAGGCCTTCGCCAACGAGGACCACGAACGCCGGCTGTTCGCCCGCGACAATGCGAATTATCGCCGGACCAAGCTCGACGCCTATCGTATCATCGCCGCGAGCAGCGCGCTGAGCTACATGGGCACCCGGCTGATCCAGCTTGTGGTGATGGTGGCCGGCAGCTACTTCGTGTTGGGCGGGGAGCTCTCGAATGGCGGCTTCATCGGGTTTCTGTTGCTGGTCAACGTGTTCTTCCGGCCGATCGACAAGATGCTGTCGGTGATCGAGACCTACCCGAAGGGCATCGCCGGCTTCCGGCGCTATCTCGCACTGCTGGAGTCCGAGCCCGAGATCGTCGATCGTCCGGGCGCCATCAGCGTCACCGGACTGCGCGGCGAGGTGCGCTATCGCGGCGTCGGCTTCAGCTACGCCGAGGGGCGTCCGGTGTTCCAGAACATCGATCTCGACATTCGGGCCGGCGAGACCGTCGCGGTGGTCGGCCCGTCCGGCACCGGCAAGACCACGCTGTGCTCATTGTTGCCGCGGTTCTACGAAATCGATGCCGGATCGATCACCGTGGACGGCATCGACATCCGCGACATCACGCTGGCCTCGCTGCGCAGCCAGATCGGCATCGTGCAGCAGGACGTGTTCCTGTTCGGCGGCTCGATCCGCGACAATATCGGCTACGGCCGGCTCGGCGCCGATGAGGCCGACATCATGGAGGCGGCGCGCCGCGCCCGGCTCGACGACATGATCGCGGCGATGCCCGACGGACTCGACACCGTGATCGGCGAGCGCGGCGTCAAACTGTCGGGCGGCCAGAAGCAACGGCTGGCGATCGCGCGGATGTTCCTGAAGAACCCGCCGATCCTGATTCTCGACGAGGCCACGTCGGCGCTCGACATCCGCACCGAGCGGGAAATTCAGCGCTCGCTGGAAGAACTCTCCCGGGGCCGCACCACATTGGTGATCGCGCATCGCCTGGCGACCATCCGCAACGCCGACCGCATCGTGGTGGTCGATCACAGCGGCATTGCCGAGCAGGGCACCCACGACGAACTGCTGAGACGGGGCGGGGCGTACAGCAGCCTGCACGTGCTGCAATAGTGCGGTGAATAACAATGCGATGAGTTTCGCGACTGCGTGAGTGTCGTTTACTCCCAGTCGAAGCGGAGCGTCTCGCGAAACGCAAATCTCTCGATATGACTGGCCACGACGTCCTGGAGCGTGGTGAGAGCGGCCGCGTCCCCCGCGGTCAGATCGATCACCAGGCGCTCCGGTTCGGCCGTCAACCGCGCCTCTCCCAGCGGAAGCGCGATCCGGCCCTTGACCGCATCGAACTCGGTTTCGAATTTGTGGGACCAATGCTTGCAGAGCTGCTGCAAATATCGGCTCGCATGCGCCGTGTTCACGGTTGCGCGGCTGGTTTGCATGGCGGTGTCCGATTTCTGATTCATGAAGAGGCCCGTGAACGCGAATTGCGGTTCTATCGTGACCTTCACGTTACAATCGATGGCTGTCGCAAGGATGCCCCCTCGGCGTCGTCGAAGGGGCATCCTTCCAGATCGGCGATTAGAAGTTGAACGTGGCCGACAGCACGAAAGTTCGCGGCGCACCGACCGCGAGGTAACCACGGGCCGCGGATAGATAGTAGGCGTTGTCGGCCACGTTCTCGATGGCGGCGCGCAGCACGGCCGGCTTGCCGGACGGACCCGTGAACGCATACCCCGCTCCGATGTCCACCCGCGTCCAGTCGGAGACGGTCTGCGTGTTGGCCTGATCGTAGAACACATCGCCGGTGTGGATCACCCGGCCGGTCACCGTCACGCCCGGACCCAGCCAATGTGGCAGATCATATTCGCCGTAGAGGTTCAGCGCCGTGACCGGCACGCCCGGAGCGTCGTTGCCGTTGTAGCGGCCACCGATCGTCGAAACCAACTTGGCATCGATGAGGGTGATGCCGCCGAGCAGACGCAGCCCCTTGATCGGCTCGCCGAAAACGCTGAACTCGGCGCCGCGGTTACGCTGCAGCCCGCTGACGGAGAAGATATTGGTGGCCGGATCCGTGAAGGCGTTCGGCTGCTCGATCTGGAAGAACGATGCCGTCAGCCCCACGATCCCGAAGTCGTATTTCGCGCCGATTTCCTGTTGCTTGCTGACCACCGGCGGAAAGATCGTATTGCGATTGTTCGCGAGTGCGGGCGCGGTGGGGCCGGACTCCAGCGACTCGATGTAGTTGCCGTACACCGACAGTCGATCGGTCGCACGGAAGACCGCGCCGACGGCAGGACTGAAGCGGGCCTCCTGATAACGAGACGACACGGTGCCCAGCGTGGGGCCCGGCGCGGTCACGAAGCCGTTCAGCGCGATATCCTGCCAGCGACCACCGAGGGTCACAAGCAGCCGATCGTCGAACAGAGCGAGCGTATCGGAGACCGCGACGCTGCGAGCGGTGAGCCGGGACAACAAAGGTCTGTCATCGGATTTGGCGAAGCCGCTGGTCTGAAACGACCCCGGCGGCAATCGGACGGGATTGTAGATATTCGTCACGTAACTGAACGGCGTGAAGCCGAGGACGCCGCCGCGGTAGAGCTCATTGTTCGCGTCGACGGCCGAGATATTCAGTTGATGTCCGACGACGCCGGTCCGGAACTTGGACCGCAGGCCGATCTCGCCGGTGTATCCCTCCAATCGCTGAGGTTGGATCGCGAGCGAGTTGGTCGCAGTTCCGTTCGAATTGGTGATCCGGTAGGAAGACGTCAGAAAATCCTCGTTGTATACGCTGCCGCCGCCCGCAAGATACATCGTCGTGTCCGGCAGAAGATCATATTCGGCGCGGCCGGCGATCATCTTGTAGCGACTGTCGACGAATTCGTCGCGGCTCGCTGTGTTGGTGCGGCCGTTCGGCGCGGGCGGGACGACGATGTTGGGGGCCGCAGAATTGAACAGCGACGTCGGTGCCGTGATGTTCTGAACCGAGCTGTTGAGGTCCAGCGACGCGCGGAAGCGTTCGCTGCGATAATCGAGACCGAGGGCGGCGACACCGACCTCGGCCGAGTTGAGATCGAGCGGCGTGTCGCCGTTGCGGTAGGAGCCGTTGAATCGGACGCCCCACTCCTTGTTGTCTCCGAAGCGACGACCCAGATCGAGATGGTTCCAGATCTGCGAATTGCTGATGTAGCTCGTCGTCAGGCGCGTCAGCGGTTCGTCGGTGGCGCGCTTCGGAATCAGATTGATGGTACCGCCGACGCGCCCGGTGCCGCCGCTGAGCAGTGCGCTCGGTCCCTTGAGGATTTCGACACGCTCGATGCCTTCGAGGAAGGCGCGGCGCGGGTTGGCGAGGTAGAACAGCCCATCGTAGGCAGTGTCGAGGTTGGTCACCGAAAAACCGCGAATGAAGAACGAGTCGCGTTCGCTGAACGGCGGCGCGTCGTTCCGCACCGAGGGATCGTTGAGGACGACGTCCGCGATACTGCGCGCCTGCTGATCCTCCATGAGCTTCGATGTGTACCCTGTGACGTTGAACGGCGCCGTGAAGACGGAGGTGTTCCCCAGCAGGCCAAGTCGCGCGCCGGTTCCGACCTGTCCGCCCACATAGGGCACCGGAGGCTGCCCGACGGTTGCAGTCTGCGGGGGGACGGCGGGCACGGGAGGAGTGGGCGTCGGGGTTGCAACTTCACGCGGGCGTGGCCGAGTTGCTGCCCGACGGGGATTTTGCGACGCGCGGACCCGGCCCGGGGGCCGCGGCCGCACCTGTGGGGCGATGATTTCGACCGGTGCGAGCGTCGTAGCAGCGGGCGAGGACAGCGCTTGTGCCAATGCACTTTCGGAAAGGGACAGCACGCTGAAGCTCGAGACAAAGAGAGCAACCGGACCAACTGATTTCTTCATGCACCCCTCCGATCAATTTCCGTTCAATGCAAATGTGCGCTTCAGTGTGAAGTGGCCGCTTGCGGCGAATTGCGTGCGGATCATCGCAATCGCGCCATGCAATGGGCGTCGACGAACACGCCTTCCCTGAACGTCGCGGCCTTGTGGGTTCCTTCGATCTCGAAACCGAACTTGTCGTACAGCGCCAGCGCGCTGACATTGTCGGTGAACACCGTCATCTCGATCCGCTTGATGTTCAGCCAGTTGTCGGCGGTGTCGATCATCGCGGCGAGCAGTCGCGTGCCGATGCCGCGTCGGGCGTATTCTTCATGCACGCCGATCCAGAATTCGGCCGCGTGGGCGCGGCGCCCGTAGAACGGGCGCAACGCGGACGCGCCGACGACGCGGCCGTCCAGCTCCGCCGAAAAATGCAGATCCCGTGGTGATTGTGGCTCCAGCCACTTCTTGATGGTGTCGAACGATTCATAGGGGAGGGAGAGCGTCCAGTAGCGAAATGCACGCTGATTGACGATCTCGAAAATGTCGGCAGCGTCCTCGCTGCGCATCGCGCGGATGGTAACGTCCATTTTGATCTCCGAAGTCCGTCAGACGATCACGCGATACGCATCTCGCTGATCCGCAGGCCGCACCCCGAGCAGGGATGCAGCCTCCGGACCCAGCGGATTGCGGTCCACTTGCGATACTCGCCACCGAAGACGGCGTCGTTCATTCGTCAGAAGTCGAGCTTGGCGCTGACCAGGAAGGAGCGGCCGGGCTCGTAGAGCGGCCGCACCACGCCTGTGCCGTACTCGAGGCCGTAGGTGCCGCGGGCCGCGTAGTTCCTGTTGAACAGGTTTCTGACTTCACCCCGCAGCAACAGCGACGGCAGCGCGAACGGGCGATGCTCGACGAAGGCGTTGAGGACTTCGTAGCCTTCGAGCTTGCCGATTCCCGTCACCGGATTCAGCAGCTTGTCGTAGTCGAAGACGATTTCGACGTCGCCGCCGAATGTCAGATTCCACGGCACCACGGTATGCGCGAGTTGAAACGTCAGGATGTCGCCGATCGGCGCCGTGAGATACTGGCCGAGATAGGTGTCGGCCGGCTTGCCGTCGACCTCGGCGTCGGTGCGGGCGAACCGCACCCGCGCGAAACCGTCGCCCCAGTTGTAGGTGCCGCCGACGTGGAAGCCCTGCGTCTGCACGTCGAAGGCGCGCAGCGCCTGGTTGGCGGCCCAGAGAGGCACGCGCGCGTCGTAGATCTTGGTCCGGAACACGCCGCCCTCGAAGCGGAAGTCGCCGTAGTGAGCGACCAGTCCGGCGGTGGCGTTGTCGGACGTGACCGACTTGGGGCCGACGCCGTAGACCCATGCCGGGTTCTGGACGTAGTTCTCGGCGAGCGGAACACCGGCCCAGACGTGCGAGTAGCCCGCCTTGGCGGTGAGGAAGCTGGTCAGTTCATATTCGCCGGAGGCGTTGCCGCTGAAGCCCTGGTCGCTCGAGCGAAAGCCGTTGACCCCCTTGAAATCCTGGTGGTCTCCGCGCACGCCGAAGGAGAGCTTGGTGCGCTCCCAGGGCCGCAGCCGCGCCTGCGCATAGGCGCCGACATTGTCGGCTTTCTCCATCGTCCGATAGCTCACGTCGGTGTATTCGGCGCGGTCCCGGTAAAAGTCGATGCCGGCGATGACGTCGCCGATGGAAAAGGCGAACTTGTTCTCCAGCTTGCCGTTGAGGCTGTCGCTGATTCCCTGGCTGGTGTAGCTGTAGGTGTTGAGCGTGGCGCCGGTGTATTGGTCCACCGCGACTTTCGAGCGATTGTAGCCCAGCACGAATTTGGGGTCCCACCAGCCGTCGGGGGATTCGTTGGTGTAGGTGAAGACGGTGTTCTGCCGGTCGAGCGTGTAGGGGCGCACCAGCGGGGTCGGCCTTCCGCCGATGATCTGCACGGCATTCGCCCGGAACGGCCGCAGGGCGTCGTCACGCATCTGCTCGTGGCTCAGCGAGAAACGATGGCCCTCGAGGCTCTGATAGGCGATCTTGCCGAGCCCACTCAGAAAATTGGTCGCGGTGCCGAGCACCTCCTGGCCGTTGCCGGCCTTGAACTCGCTTCCCTTGGCATAGGTGAAGGAGCCGAGCGCTTCGAAGCCGCCCTGGCGCGTGTAGCTGGTGAGATTGTTGGTCGAGGTGTTGCCGTTGAAGTTGAACGTCGATTTGATCGAGCCGCCGAAGCCGTCATTGGGCAGGAAGTCCCGCGCATCCTTGGTCACATAGGCGATCGCGCCGCCGAGCGCGCCGGGGCCGGCATCGGCGGGCGCCACGCCCGCATCGACCCGCACCGCCTTGAGCAGGCTGGGGTCGATCATCGTCGTCGCATTGTGGTGAAAGACCTTGTTGTTCTGACGCGAGCCGTCGATCGAGACCGCGAGATTGGTTTCCTCGATGCCCTGCACGTAGAGTTTCTGCGACATCGGCAGCGAGGAGCCGACGATGACGCTCGGCTCGCCGCGAAACACGCCCTTGAGGTCGGTCGCATTGCGGCGCTCGATATCGACGCTCGTGATATTGATCTCGCTGACGCCGTCGCGGCCGATCCCCTGGCCGGCGCCCGTGACGCTGATCGTATCCAGCGCGATGCCGCCGCCCGCCACCGCGCCGCCGCCGGCGCCCGGCGCCTCGATCGCGACCGTGCGCGGCCCGGTGAAGCGATAGTTCAGGCCGGAGCCGGCCAGAATCGTCCGCAGCGCCGTGTCGGCGGGATATCGGCCGCTCACCACCTGGGACGTGCCGCCGATCGCGCCCGCGCCCTGATGCACCACCTGGATCCCGGTCGCAGCCGTGAAGTCCGCAAGCGCGGCGAGGCGCGATTTGGCCGGAATACTGAAATTATAGGCGTTGTTCGCCTGCGCCCGCGCTTCGGGCACAGCGGCAACGGCAAGCGCCACTGCAATCATCGATACGCCGCAGTTCAACACGGCAGCACTTGCGAATTTCCGCATGGTCTCGAGGTCCCCCACTCCGCTCGGGGCACGCAATTGACGGCCCCTCCCGTTGTTCAACGGGCAGGTCGGGCAAACCCCGCAAAAATACTGGAGACCCTCAGCGATAGATCAGCGTCGCGAAGCCCGGGACGGACACTGTGCGGAGCCCGAGCGCGCTGCGTAGGGCTTCCAGCACCGCGCCGGGTTCGTCGGTGCGGAACGCTCCGGACAGCGTCAGGCGCTTCAGCTCCGGATCGGCGATCAGCACGCGGCCGGGCGCCATTTTGTCGAGCTCTTCCACAACCTGGGAGAGCGGAGCGCGATCGAGAATGATCAGCCCCCGCCGCCATGCGAACATCTGCTCCGGATCGACGGGCACCGGTGCGCCGAGCATTCCGTCCTGAAGCGCAACGCGCTGCCAGGCCGTCAGCTTGACCCGACCATGTTGGTTTTCGACGGCGGACACCGCGACTTCGCCACGTTCGACAGTGACCGCGGCGGCCTCTCGGTTGACCTCGAAGGCGGTGCCGAGCACCCGGGTCTCGACGCGTCCGGCATGCACCGTGAAGGGCCGCGCCGGATCGCTGGTCACATCGAACCAGACCCGGCCGCGCAGCATGGTGACTTCGCGGCGCTCGCCGTCCATGCGGCTCTTGAGTGCGGTGTCGCCATCGAGAAAGGCGAGGGTGCCGTCGGCGAGACTTACTTCAATCCGCTCGCCGGGATGCGTCGCGACATCGGCGAACGCCCGGTCGATCAGGCCGGGATCGCGCCACACCGCCAGTCCGCCCGCCAGCGCCACGAGAACGACGGCGGCAGTCGCGAGTCGGGATCCCGTCGCGAACCATCTGCGCGGCCGCGGCGCGACGTCGGCGGAGCGATGCCAGCCGGTGGCAGCGAGTTCCGCGGCGGGCTGATCGAGCGCGCCCCACAATTCCGATACGTCGCGGATCGCATCGCGATGGGCGGGGTCGGCCATCAGCCAGTCCCGGTAAGCCCGCCGGGTGTCGTCGGAGGCGAGGGGATTCTGGAGACGCACGAACCACTCGGTCGCCTCCCGCGACGTCCGCTCCCGGTCCTTGCTGTCATCGGATGCGAAATTCATCGCCACGCGTTCTCTCGCAAAAGCGTCTGCTGTTGTGGCAAGCGCCGCTCTTCTATGCCGCACCGCGAACGACCCCAAGCGGGGATGATTGACGACGTTCGGCCTGGGTCCGCGAGGCCATCACCGATCCCGGCGCGGCATGGGATCAGTTGAAAACTCGCAATTTGGAATTGTCCGAAGCATCTTTTCACTACAGGTGATTCAGCACAATCGGTTTCCCGCAATAGGTCTCGACCGGCATGTCATAGCCGAAGATCCGCCGCAGGCTTGCGGTATTGGCGATCTGATCGGGGGAGCCATTCGCAATCACGGCGCCGCCTTTCATGGCCACGATGTGGTCCGCATAGGTCACGGCCTGATTGATGTCGTGGAGCACGATCACGATCGCGCGGCGCTCGCTGTCGGCGACTTCGCGCAAGGAGCGCATCAGTTCGCGGGCATAGAACATGTCGAGATTGTTGAGCGGCTCGTCGAGCAGCAGCCACCGCGTGCCCTGGCAGAACGTCATCGCCACCAGCACGAGCTGCCGCTGTCCGCCCGACAGTGTATCGATGAAGCGGTCGGCGAAGGCGGTCAGGTCGAAGCGCTCGAGCGCGGCCTGCGTCAGCGCCCGGTCCTCGTCCGTGGCGCGGCCGTTGTTGTGCGGAAAGCGGCCGAACGCCACCAGCTCGCGCACCCTGAGGCGGCTGGCGATCGCCGGATCCTGGCGCAGGATCGCCAGCGTGCGCGCCAGCACGCGGCTGGGAGTGTGACCGATCGGCAGCCCGTCGACGCTGATCGAACCGGTCTGGATCGGCTGAAGCCGCGCGATCAGCGACAGCAGGCTCGACTTGCCCGCGCCGTTCGGGCCGATCAAGGCGGTGACGCCGGTCTCTGGAATCTCCAGATTGATGTCCCGCAGGATCGCCGCGCCCTGATAGGCGAGCGAGATGTTCTTCACGACGATCATCGCCGCACTCCATGGAGAAGCATTGCGAGGAAGACGAGGCCACCGACGAATTCGATGACGACGCCCAGCGTGGAGACGCCGCCCAATCCATGCTGCAGAATGGTCTGACCGCCGACAAGCACGATGATCGCCACCAGCGCTGCGGCGGGCAGCAGGATCGCATGACGGCGGGTGTCGATCAGCCGCTCGCCCAACGCCACCACGAGCAGGCCGAAGAACGCTACCGGCCCGACCAGCGCGGTGGAGACGGCGACCAGTGCGGCGACCAGCATGATCAGGCCGGCGACGACGCGGGTCCATTCGAGGCCGAGGCCCGTCGCGGTGTCGCGCCCGAGTGCAAGAACATCCAGCACGTGGCGCATCCGCCAGGCGATCGCGATCCCGATCGATGACAACACGCCGGCCGCGAGCAGGAGCTCGCCGTGAATCTTGCCGAACCCGGCATAGCTCGCGCCTTGCAGCAGGGCGAAGTCGTTGGGGTCGATCAGGCGCGCGAGCAGCGACGACAGGCTCCGGAACAGCACGCCGATGGTGACGCCCGCCAGCAGCATCAGGATCAGGTCGACGCGCGACCTCAGCAAAGGCAGGAACAGCAGCGCCGCGAGCGCGACCATCACCAGCGCCTCGCCGGCAAATTTGAGTCGTGGGTCGAGTGACGCGAAGCCGAGCCCGCCGACCGCAAACACCAGCAGCGACTGGCTGAACACGTAGAGCGCGTCGAGCCCCATGATCGACGGCGTCAGGATCCGGTTCGCCGTCACGGTCTGAAACACCACCGTCGAGACGGCGATGGAAATCGCGACGAGCACCAGGGCGAGCAGGCGTGTACTGCGCAGTTCGAGTGCGAAGGCTATATTGCCGCGGAGTCCGATCGTCATGAAGGCGCCGATGCAGGCGAGTGCAGTCAGGCCGAGGGCCGCCAGCACGATCGTGGAGCGATCACGCATGGGCCGGCCTGCGAAACAGCAGCCAGAGGAAGGCCGCGGCGCCGACCACGCCGAGCACGGTGCCGACGGGGATCTCGTAGGGAAAGCGCAGCAGCCGGCCGACGATGTCGCAGACCAGAACCAGCGCTGCGCCGCTGCCCGCCACCCAGGGGATCGCCGACCGCATGTTGTCGCCCATCAGCCGCGAAACCATGTTGGGCACGACCAAGCCGACGAACGGAATCAGCCCGACCACTACGACGGTCAGCGCGGTGACGACCGAAATGATGACGAGGCCGATCTGCATCATCCGGGCATAGTCGAGGCCCAACCCGACGCTGACGTCGCGCCCGAGTGACATCAGGGTGAAGCGGTCGGCGAAGATCCATGTCGCCGCCAGCATCGCGGCCGAGACCCACAGCAGTTCGTAGCGCCCGCGTAGCACGCCCGAGAACTCGCCACTGGTCCAGATCTCGACGAACTGAAGAAGATCGGCATGCCAGGCCACGAAGGTGACGGCGGCGCCGACGACACCGCCATAGACCAGCCCGAACAGCGGCACGAGGAAGGGCTGCGTCGGCGGCAGCCGATGCGCGATCGACAGGAACAACGATGTCCCGGCGAGCGCGGTCAGGCTTGCGACGAGAGTTTTCAGGGCGATCGAGGCCGACGGCATCAAGAGCGTGACGAGCAGGATGCCGAGCGCGGCGCTCTGGCCGGTGCCCGCGGTCGTCGGCTCGACAAAACGATTGCGCGCCAGCGTCTGCATCACGAGGCCTGCGATCGCGAGGCCGGCCCCCGTCAGCACGGCGGCGAGCGTTCGCGGCAGGCGACTGGCCGCGATGAGATAGAGCGCATCGGGATCGGTGAAGGCGCCGCCGAGTGAGACCTCGCCGACGCCCACGAACAGACTCGTGACGAACAGCCCTGCCAGCACCAGAAGCGCGGCCGCGCCGACAGGGCGCCCGACCGCCTGTTCGACGGGCATCATTGCGTGGCCGAAAATCCGCGGGTGATCGCCGCGAGCACGCGGGTCATGGCCTGGATGCCGCCTCCCGCAATGTACAGATCGGCCGCGGGAAGATAGATCACGCGGCCCTGCTTCCAGGCCTTGGTGCTCCGCACAAGCTCATTGTCGAGCGTCGCACGCGCCTGGCTGTCGCCGGCGCCGATCGCGAGCGCGCGATCGACCACGATCAGCCAGTCGGGGTCGGCCTTGCGGACGAATTCGAACGACACCGCCTCGCCGTGTATTCCGGGACCCATCGAGGTCACTGCGGGTTCGATGCCGAGCGTCGCGTGCAGCCAGCCGAACCGCGACCCGACGCCGAAGGCGGAGATCTTGGGCCCGTTCGTCATCAGGATCAGCGCCCGACCCTTGTCCTTCGCCGCCTCGCGCGCGGCGGCGACGGCGGCAACGAACGTCCGCTGCGCCTCGCGCGCCGCCTGCTCGCGGCCGAACAGCCGGCCATAGGTGTCGAGGCGCGCTTCAGCGTCCTTGATGAGATCCTGTCCGTCGATCGACATGTCGATGGTCGGTGCGACGCGCGAGGTCTGTTGCAGTTTCGGCGAAGAGCGTCCGCCGAGAATGATCAGATCGGGGCCGAGTGCGCTGAGGGCTTCGAGGTCCGGTTCGAACAGAGTGCCGACGACTTCCGCGCCGGCGGCGGCCTTCTTCAGCTCGGGCAGATAGACCCGATCCGGCACGCCGGCGGCTTTCACCCCGAGCAGATCGAGCGTGTCGAGCGCCGCCATGTCGAACACCGCGACGCGTCGAGGCTTGGCCTGCAGCGCCACCACCCCGCGCGCCGTGCTGACATCGACCGACTCGGCGAAGGCCGCTGCCGGAAGAACGAAGGCGGCCAGAATAGCGATCAACCGGATCATGAACATGGATTGCCTTTGAACAGAACGTAGCCGCAAGCGCGGCAAGGGGCGATGATCACGGCGTGGCGGAGACTGCATACCGGGAGGCTCATCCTGCTGCCAGTCGGCTATCGGACGAGGGCACAAGCATGAAGCCCTGGTCGACGCACCAGTCGAGGAACGCCGCGTGCAGCCGCGACTTGATGGCGGCTTCGAGCGCGTCGAGACGATCGAGCGTTTCGAAGATCTTCGCCGCATGGCAATGGTCGTGGGTCTGCGCCAGTCGCAGGATCGCGAAATGCAGGCCCTTCAGGCCGAGCGCGAGCTCTTCGATTTCGTCGCACCAATGCAGGAACTCGCCGTTCGGCAGGCGCAGTTCTCGCCAAAAGTAAGCGAAGCCGTGCTCATAGGCCCATTTACGGATCGAGATCACCGGCAGCTCGCGCAGAGCGATGTCCAGCTCCTCCACGCAGAGACCATTGCGACCCTCGACATGCGCCGTAACGATATCCCGCACACGGCGGATCAAGGGATTGTCGTCGGCAATGAAGCACGCGAGGAAAAAATCGCGGATGTCCGCGGCCGCGGGCCGTCTCACCGCGCTGCGGTCGAACACGTAGCCGCCCGCGACGCTCGGCTGGGCGATGGCGTTGAGCAGACGCTCGCGCGCGATCGGGCCTTCCCAGCGAAAATCCGGATCGCGCACCTGCCAGATCTCGGGATCTTCTGTCGGCTCCACCATGAGATAGTGCGGGAAGGGATTCTGGTTGAACTTGTTCTCCCGCTCGGGCAGGTGAAACATGTCCAGCATCACCATCACGCTTTCGGTCGGACGGTGAGCGGCCATCAGGCCGAGCAGCTTGTCCAGATTGGCTTGCTTCGATGCGGAATGGTCGTACCACTCGGTGATCCGCGCGCCGTAGAGCCGCTGAAACCAGCGGCGGAAGAAATCATGGCTGATCTGCGGCGTGTGATACAGCAGTTGGTAGCGCTCGGAGACGGCGAAGTCCGCGTCCCAGATGCTGAAATACATCGGCCGGTGATCGAACCCGGCCGCCTTCACCGCGTCGCACAGGCACGAGACGAAGCAGTGGACCTTGATGTCCTGATAGACCTCGCCGTGCACGTCGGGCTCGGCGGTGTCGGCCGCGGTCGTCGCGTCCTTGGGGGCAGGCATCTCGTCGGCCAGCAAGGCCGCGAGATCGCCCACCGTCTCGATGTCCGCGCCGGCGACGATCTCCTCGGGTGCGGGAAGGCCGTGGTCCAGCTCCAGATGCAGAAACAGGTTCAGCATCAAGACGGAGTCGAGATACAGATCGGCGTTCAGCCGCGATTGCGGGCCGAAGCCGTCGAGGTGTTTGTTGTCCATCCGCTCGGCGAGCACGGTGCGGATCGCGGCGACGATCTCCTCGCGGGTCATGCCATGGCCTCCGCGGCGATCCGCTCCAGCCGGCCATCCGCATAGAGGGTCGCGATCGCGCGCCGGTTGATCTTGCCGTTCGCCTGCCGCGGCACACGGGCGACGCGCATCGTTTCCATCGGCACCTGGTGCGCGGCGAGGTTCTGCGCGCACCATTCGCGCAGGCTCGCGGGCGCGATGGCGTGCTCGGCGCTGAAGGCGAGGGCCACCCGCTCGCCCGCGAACGGGTCGAGCTTGCGGAAAGCCACCGCATCGGTCACGCCCGGCATCGCCATCACCACGTCCTCGACCTCGCGCGGATAGACGTTGAGACCGGAAACGCTGATCGTGTCGTCGAGCCTGGCGACGAAGACGAGGGTTCCGTCGGCCTTCAAGTAACCGAGATCGGCAGTGTGAATCTCGTGCTCGCCCGCGCGCACCACGATCTCCCGCGGGGCGTCGGCCGTGCCGGTGTCGACGCTGAGATGTGGCAGCGGATGTCCCATCTCATCGGCGGCAGCGAGGTCGGGATTGATCGCGATGCATCCCGCTTCCGAGCAGCCGTATTGCTGGAACAGATGTCTGGTCCGGCCGCGGATCGCGGCGAACCAGCTTTCCGGCAGCAGCGTGCCCGACGTCATGGCGGCGAAGATCGTCTCGCCGGCCGGCAGCAGCCGGGCGATCGTGTGCAGCATGGCGGGCGATGAATACAGCAGCGGCCGTCGTGTCTCGCGCAGGCGAGCGATCAGGAATTTCGGGTTGCCGGTGTTGAGCACATGCGGGACCTGGCCGCGCCTCAGCGCCACGAGCACGCCGCAGATCAGGCCATAGGAATGCGTGACCGGGCAGGCGACCACGGGAGTCATGTCCTCCGGCTCACGGAAGAACGAGACGTAGCTCTCGATCTCGCGGTCGATCTCGGCCCAGCTCCGCGCGATCCGCTTCGGCTCGCCGGTGGTGCCGGAGGTCGTCTGCAGCAAACGTCCCGGGCCCGGAGCGCCGCCTTCGAGTTTTTCGATCGCGTAACCATCGCAGATCAGCCGATCGCAGCCCGCGTCGATCGCCGTTCGGCGCGCCGCCGCGCGCGGCGTCGAGGGGTGGATCGGCAGGATGCTGGCGCCGGCCTCGCGGATCGCGAACAACAGCGCCAGGAATTCGGCGGTGTCGGACAGGCACACCGCGTAGCTGAGGTCCGCGCCTTCCGCGAGCCCTGTGGCCAGCGCGGCGCGTTCGCTCATGGCCTGCATGAGGGCGCGATCGTAGTGCTTGTCGTCGATATGGATCATGCGTGCTCTCGGGTCATCAGGGAAAGCCCCGCGAGCGCATTCGGGACTCTGTGCTGGAGATCGGGGCCGCTGAGCCCGAGCTTTCGCGCGAGCAGACTTTCAGTCTCGATCTCGCGCGTGCCGAAGCCGAGCCGGGCGGCGCGATCACCGAGGCGATGCTCGGCGAGATCGGCGAGGAGGCGCTGCGTCACGCGATACCAGAATGCGCTTTCGTTCAATCCATAGAAGCTCTGCACAAGATGCGAGATTTCGGAGAGGTTGAAGACGAACAGGCAGTCGACGAACAGGTCACGCAGATCCTCGGGGCGTTGCATCCAGTAATATTGATTGGGCTGCGCGCTACGATATTCGGGACTGAGCGTGTCGAAGTCCGGCGCCAGCGCCGGGCTGGCCAGAAATCCCGGTACGAATTCCAGGCTGTCGTGGAAATCGCGCAGGATCAGCCGCTCGGGCCAGCCGTCGCGGTGAACCAGCACCATGTTCTGCCCATGCGCTTCGGTCGCGATGCCGTGGACGACGAGGAGCCGCCAGACCGGCAACACGGCGACGTCGATGAAGCGGTCGAGCCATTCCTTGATGCCGTAGCGGATCAGCCATGGATCAATGAACGGTCGCCCGTCCGCCTCCACCGCCATCAGCGCGTTCAACGGCGCCGCGGCCTCGCCATCGGCGAGTTTGCTCTCGACGCTCTCGCGCCAGATCGCCGCGATCTGCCCGCCGAGCGGTCCGTCCCGGTCGACGATCGCGCCGGCATATTCGCGCAGGATGTCGAGCCGGTAGCGGCTCTTGAACAACGGGTCGCTATCAAGGACTTCGCCGAGCCAGTGCGACAGCACCGGAGCGGTGCCGACCGAGTGGGGTTCGAGCGTGCGGCGCGTCGACGTGTTGACGATGTTCATCGCGAGTTTCACGCCGCTCGCGCGCGGGTCCCGCGCATTGCTCAGCGAGCGCACCGACTGGCTGGCGCGGTAGCGATCTCCCGCCGTCCCCAGATCGTGCACGCGCCCGGACTGGATGAGCGGCTTCAATTGGTCCCGAGACAGGTCACGCCACTGCCAGGGATGAATCGGCATCAGGCCGAATTCCGCTGCGTCGAGTCCGCGTGCAGCGGCCCGCGCGCCCAGCGCCAGCTTGGCCTCGGCGCCGATCTCGCACTCCCAGAATCCGTCCTCGCTGTCCGGCAGCGACAGATGCAGCAGGTTGCGCGCGACCGCGAGCCAGACGAGCTGGAACGTGCGGCCTGCCTCCGGCCCGTAGGCGCCGTGATCGCGTTCGTCGAACCCGGTCCGTGATTTGAAACAGGGGTGGTAGGGATGTCCCTCGTCGATCGCCGCGTCGAGTTCGGAGAATGGCAAATGCCGCCGGTCGCGACGGGGCAAGTGATCGACATTCCAGCGCATCAACGCGGCGGTCTGCGCCAGTTCGCGGCCGAGCCGCTCGCGCTCACACTCTGCGCCGGGCAGGGCCGAGACCACGTCCGCGATCGCCGCCTGCCGCCATTCGGTGGTCGCGCGCCATGCGACTGTTCCGGCTTCCAGCCGCGGACGGCCGAAGGCGCCGATGCGGCCGCGCGCCCGCCAGGCGCGGCCGTCGATGCACCATTCGAATTCGCGAGGACCGCATCTGGCGGAATCCTGCGATTCGAACAGATTCTCGTAGAGTGCCGCCTCGACGAGTTGGCGCACGACGCGCTCTTCCGGCCGCTCGACGATGTCAAACGGCAGCGGCACGGGCGCCTCCCTGCCGGGTGGTGCGGCTTCCCGAAAACAGCGGATTGCGTAGCTGCACATAGATCGCCCGGCCGTCATCGGCCTCCAGCTCATCGATGTCGAGCAGGCGCGTGAGGAGGTTGGCCTTGGCGGCAACGGTTGGGCGGCTGAGAAATCCCGCGGCGAATTCGCCGCCGACGCCGGTGAGTTCGTGCGCCAACAGCTCCAGTCGCTCGCGCAGCATCGCAAGCAGCGCCTCTTCCGCGGTCAGCCCGTCCTGCCCCATGCGCGCGATGACGGAGAACATCTGATTGACGATCAGGTAGTAACCGAAGCGTTCCTGAACGATGCAATCGTCGAAATACAGCCCGGCGATTCCGGCGGTCTCCGGCACCAGCGCCATCAGCCGGTCGCGGTGCGCGTTCGACAGATAGAACCCTTGATTGTCGCGGTAGTAGAAAGCGCTCGGAAGGCCGGCCGAGACGTCGAGCAGGCCGTTCTGCTGATGCGCCTCGAAGGCCACGCCGAGCTCGTCGTAGAGCCGGATCATCGGTTCGAGCGCGCAGTCGAGATAGGCCGCGAACCAGCGCCTGCAGACGTCTCCCAACGGCTCGCCGCTGCGCGCGGCGAGATCCCGGATGATCCGCTCGAGCCTGGAGCGGACGCCCGGCTGTGGATCGGCCGTCAGCGCAGCGATCGTGACGCCGGTGTTCTCGAAGCCTCTCGTGAACGGGTTCTCTCGGAAGATCACCTCGAATCCACTCTCCCTGCGTCCCGGCAGTTCGAGCGTGAGATAGGCCGGATCACGGATCAGGCGAAAGCGCGGATGGCGCGCGAGAAAATCCGTGCGCGCGAACAGCCGCGACATGGCGACGCCTGCTTCGAGCTCGGACATCTGGTTGACGCGCAGCGAGTTGGTGATCTTGACCGGGAGGGAGAATTTGAGCATCCACGGAACGTCCGCGCTGTAGACCGTGCGCACCGATGAGGTCGGCGAAAAGCAGGCGCCGATGCGACCAAGCGGGCGCAGCCGTCCCTCGGTGACCAGCCTTGCGACCGCGGGATCCAGCATCAGCGCTTCGGCCTGCAGCGGATGCATCGGCACCAGCACCTCGCCTGACTGCAGCAGGGGACGATCATGCGGTGGTATCATCGTCTCGACGATGTCGGGCAGGGAAACGCCCGGCGTCGCATCCTGCCGCAACAGTGCTGAGTCGGCGGCGAAGAAGGCGAGTTGGAACTGGCTGCGGTATTCGGGTGCGTAGGCGGGCCTTTGCCAACCTGTCATCCCCTGGTGGCTCTTCGGCGTGGGATGCAGCCAGTGTCCGAATATCAGGCTCTGCTCGCCATCGAGGAAGTCCGGCCCCCCATTTTCCGCGCCCCGTTCCAGGCCATCGGCCATGCAATCATAGCTGTTGAGCACGCGGCCCAGCAGCTCGGCCTCTTCGTGGCGCAACGCATCCGCCCGCTCCGCACCCATGCTGGCGTAGCATTCCTGCACCATGAGATAGAGCGCGCGCAGCGGCGCGATCTCGCGCCAGGCGTTCTCCTGCGCCCGGCAGATGAAGACCCGCCCGAAACGAAGCGGCCCGCATACCGAGTGCCGCTCGATCTCGGCGCGCAGCGCCGCGGCAGCCATCGGGCAGGCCCATTCGATGTAGTCCACGGGTTCACCGTGTTCCGCCCCGTGCGCAGACGGCGCGCCCGGATCGACCTCTCGGAGATAGCAATTGGCGAAGCTCTGGAATGCAGCGCGCTCGGCGACCTCGCGCATGGATACGTGCATCGGCATGTTTTCTTTCGCGAAACGCCCCGGGGCTGACGGGCCTCATGGGATAAACGGTTCGCGGCCGTCAAAGCCGTAACTGCGAGTTCGATCCGCAGTTTAGAATTCAACTAGCAACCATTCGTTGAGATGTCGTCGGCGTTGACATCGCCAAGAGGAATGCGGTTAGAAGAATGGTAGGTAATAGCTTCTGAAACAACACTTTTGAATCGTTACAAATAGTGCTGCGGCGGCCCTAAGATCATCTCCGGACGTTCGCTGTCCGGATCGGGCTGATGCGCGACGATGAGGGTACCATGTCGTCTGCGACAGAACTGCTCAATATCTTCGGGGCAGAGCAGGGCCATCTCCAGCGGCTGGTCCGACGTATCACGGGCAATACGCACACCGCGGAGGATGTCGTCCACGAGACGTTCATCAAGCTGATGAACCGCGACGTGGGCAAACGCGATGTCGGTCTCGTCGTCACCACCGCGCGCAATCTCGCGCGCGACGCGATGCGCGCGGAACGCGTCCGCATGTCCTATGCCGAAAGCGTGTCGCGCGAGCAGTTGCAGGCTTCCGTCGTATGCCCCGAGGACGAGGTTGCGAGCCGGATGGACCTGCATTCGCTGTTGCGTGCGCTGGAGACCCTGCCGCGACGCACGCAGCGGATTTTCCTGCTGAGCAAGATCGACGGCATGACCTATCCGCAGATCGCCCGCAGCCTGGATATCTCGGTCTCGACGGTCGAAAAGGAAATGATCTCCGCCCTCGAATTCTGTCGCAACTGGCGACGTCGTCGCGAGAAGATCTGAGCTGGGTTCTGTTGCGACCCGAACCCGTGCAGACCACAACGCAGCATGGTCCGGTTTTCCGGCCGCGGGAGCGGCTCTATTCCGGAGGGGTCTCGTCCGATCGCAATGCTGAAGCGCGATCATTTCCGGTCTCGCCTGCGAGATCGCGCGCGGCGCGCACCAGCGCGCCGTCCGGTCGGCGCAGTTCGGCCAGAATCGAGAAGTGATTGTGCCCGGCGATCGGCAGCAGCAGCCCCGGTGCGCCGGCAGCGCTGCGACGCGCGTGAAGATTGATGGAATCCAGCACCAGGGTCGGTAGTTCGTCGTCGCCATAAGCGAGGTCGAGCCGCTTGTCGATCACCGGCAGCCGCAGCGGCGACAGCGTTTCGATCTCGGCGTCGGTCAGTTGCAGGGCCGTGTTCAGGCCGGTGTCGCGAAGCGGCGCGAGATCGAACACGCCCGAGATCGACAGGCCGGCCGCGACCAGCGGATGGTCGAGCGTCATCGCCACGAGATGGCCGCCGGCCGACCAGCCCGAGGTGACGACCGGACCGGCGACGCCGTGGTCCGGCGCATGCGCGGCAAGCCAGTCCAGCGCCTGCCGCACCTCGTCGACGATTTCGGTGAGCGATACTTCGGGCGCCAGCGAATAACCGGGGATCGCCATCGACCAGCCATGCGCTGCGACGCCTTCGACCATCATGGCGAACAGCTCGCGCGTGTTCTTCTGCCAGTAGCCGCCGTGCAGGAACAACAGGCAGGGCGCATCCGGGTCGGCCGCAGGATAGAGGTCGATCTTGTTGTTTTTCCTCGGGCCGTAGGGCAGGTCGAGCACCGATCGCAACGTCGCGCGCGCCCGCGCGGAGGTCGCGTTGCGTTCGGCGATCAGCTCCGGGCTGTTCGCGACCGCGGTGTTGTTGTCGTAGGCGGCGTCGCGCTCGCTCTGTGAAAGCTGCGCCCAGCCGGCTCTCGGATCGGCAGGGCGGTTCGCTCCGGATTCGTGCGCGTCAGGCATCGCTATTTCAATCGTTCGAGCAGGCTGAGGAACTGCGCGCGCTCTTCCTTCGCGAGCGGGGACAGCGTCGCTTTGGTGATTTCTTGCGCCAGCGGAATGGATCGCTCCGCCAGCGCCGTGCCTTCCGGCGTGAGCGCCACCAGCAGGCGGCGGCCGTCCTCCGGATCGGCGCTGGTTTCCAGCAGGCCGCGCTTCACCAGGCGCTCGACCACGCCCTTGATGGTGGCGGCGTCCATCGCCGTGTGCCGGCCCAGCAAGTTCTGCGAACACGGCCCGAGTTCCCGGAGCTTCGCGAGCGCGGCCCATTGCGTCATCGTCAGATCCTCGCCCATGCGGCCGACGAAGATCGTCGCATGACGCTGCAGCACCTGACGCAGAACGAAACCGACCTGGGCGTCGAGGACATAAGCCGATCCGCTCTTGCTCTTCGTGCGCCGCTTGTCCGATAGGCTCTTCTTACCCAACTCGTCGCCCCGCTGCCCCGTCCTGGTCACACCGCAAGATAAGCGTCCCGGATTTCGGGATGCGCCTCGAGCTCGTCGATGGTGCCGGAGAATCGAATTCGTCCCTTCTCGATAATATAGGCGCGATCGCAGATCAGCTTGGCAAAATGCAGGTTCTGCTCGGAAATCACGATGCTGAGCCCTTCGCGTTTCATCGCCAGAATGGCGTCGGCCATCTGCTCGACGATCTTGGGCGCCAGCCCCTCCGACGGTTCGTCCAGCAGCACGAGCGAGGGGTTGCCCATCAGCGTGCGGCCGATGCTGAGCATCTGCTGTTCGCCGCCGCTCATGTCGCCGCCCAGCCGTTTGCGCATTTCGCCGAGATTGGGGAACAGTTTGTAGATCCGGTCCGGCGTCCAGGCCGCGACGCCGGGGCGGGCCTTCTGGCGGCCGACCTCGAAATTCTCCTCGACGCTCAGCTCGGTGAAGATCCGCCGGTCCTCCGGCACGTAGCCGAGGCCGCGACGCACGATCTCGTAGGGCGGCATCCGCGAGACGTCCTCGCCTTCGAACGTCACCTTGCCCGCGCGGCGTGACACCAGCCCGACCACCGATCGGAAGGTCGTGCTCTTGCCCGCGCCGTTGCGCCCCAGCATCGCGACGACCTCGCCTTCGCCGACCGCGAATCCGACGTCGAACAGGATATGGGCCGGCCCGTAAAAACTGTTGAGGTCGGAGACTTCGAGCTTCATTGCACGGCCTCCTTGCGGTGCTTGGGATCGTAGAGCAGGCCATCGCCGAGATAGATCGCCTGGACATGCGGATCGCTGCGGACCTGCTGCGGGGTGCCGCGCGCGACCAGTTGGCCGCGGTTCAGCACCATCACCTCGTCCGCATGTTCGAACACGACGTCCATATCGTGCTCGGTGAACAGCACGCCGATGTTCTTCCGGCGGGCGATGCCGGCGGTGAGGCGCATCAGCTCGACGCGTTCCTTGGGCGCCATACCGGCGGTGGGCTCGTCCATCAGCAACAGCCGCGGCTGATTGGCCAGCGCCACGGCCAGCTCCAACCGCTTCAGATCGCCGTAAGCCAGCTCGCCGCAGGGCCGCCCGGCCTGCTCTTCCATGCCGACGAGGACGAGAAGTTCGTTCGCCTCGGCGAGATAGCTCGCGCCCGCATAGCCGACCAGCGACCACAGCCGGCGATGAAACGACAGCAGCGCGACCTGAACGTTCTCGCGCACCGTCATCGACGAAAACGTCGCGGTGATCTGAAAGGTGCGCCCGACGCCGCGCCGCCACACCGTGCGCGGCGGCAGGCCGACGATCTCATCATCGGCCAATTTGATCGATCCGGCGTCGGGCCGGATCTGGCCGTTGAGCATGTTGAAGCAGGTGCTCTTGCCGGCGCCGTTGGGGCCGATCAGCGCCAGGATTTCGCCGGGGCGCACCGAGAAGCTGACGTCGCGCACCGCATGCACGCCGGAATAGGACTTCACCAGCCCCTTCACATCGAGAAGCGCGGTCATTCGGCGGCCTCCATCTTGGCGATCCCGAGCGCGTCGGACTTGCCCGCGGCCGCCGGTCCGGCGCCGTTCGGCGCGGGCGGCCGGCGATGGCGCCAGTCCTCGATGAAGCCGACGATGCCCTTGGGCGCCGCCACCACCAGCAGCACGATGATCGCGCCGAGCACGAGCTTGGACAGATCGGTCTGGCTCATCAGCCAGATCGCCAGCGCCTTGTAGACGATCGCGCCGACCACGGCGCCCGACACGGTCTCGATGCCGCCGAGCAGCACCATCACCAGGCCGTCGACCGAGATCGGGATCGCCAGCGATTCGGGAAACACCGAGCCCTTGAGGAACGCGAACAGCGCGCCGGCAACGCCGGCGAAGGTGCCGGCGACGATCAGCGCGGCCCACTGCACCGATTTGCGGTCGATGCCGATCGCGTCCGCGCGCAACGTGTTGTCGCGCGTCGCCCGCAGGCCAAATCCGTAGGGCGAGAACACCAGCATCCGCAGCAACGCCACGCCGGCGACGACCACGCCGAGGGTCAGCCAGAAGAAGCCCTGCGGGGTCGACGCCCAGGCCGACGGCCAGATCCCGAGAATGCCGTTGTCGCCGCCGGTCACCTCGACCCACTGGAACGCGATCGACCAGATGATCTGCGCGAAGGCCAGCGTCAGCATGGCGAAATACACGCCCGAGAGCCGCACGCAGAACCAGCCGGCGACGACGGCCCCGATCAGGCCGAACACCGGGCCGACCAGCAGTGCCAGTTCCATCGGGGCGCCGAGAAACTTGACGGCGAACGCCGCGCCATAAGCGCCGAGACCGAAATAGGCGGCGTGGCCGAACGAGGCCAGCCCACCCACCGTCATCATGAAGTGCAGGCTGGCGGCGAACAGCACGAACACCAGAATCTCCGCGCCGACGCTCAACAGATAGTTGCCGGCGAACAGCGGCAGGCCGGCCGCCGCCACGACCAGCACCGCGGCGCCGATGCGCTCCCATTGCGACAGCGGCTTCCACGGCCGGAACGAGATCCCGGCGCTGGCGCGGACGCCGCGCTCCGCCTTGCCGAGCAGTCCGTAGGGCCGAACCACCAGCACCACCGCCATCACCAGGAACACGGCGACCAGTGAGATCTTCGGCAGCACCAGAATGCCCAGCGCGTTCAATTCCGACACCAGCACCGCCGCGATGAAAGCGCCCGTCACCGAGCCGAGGCCGCCGATCACCACCACCACGAACACCTCGACGATGATCGACAGGTCCATGTAGTGGGTCACGGTGGTGCGCGGGATCTGCAGCGCGCCGCCGAGCGCGGCCAGGAACACGCCGAGCGCGAACACGCTGGTGAACAGCCATTTCTGATTGACGCCGAGGCAGGCCACCATGTCGCGGTCCTGGGTCGCGGCGCGCACCAGCACGCCCCAGCGGGTGCGGTGGAACAGCAGCCACAAGGCGCCGAGCACCGCCGGACCGAGCACGATCAGCAGCAGGTCGTAGGTCGGCACCAGCCGGCCGAACAGGCTGAACGCGCCTGTGAAGTAGGGCGCGCGCGGGCCCATCAGATCGTCGGCGCCCCAGATCAGCACCACGATGTCCTGCACCATCAGCGTCACGCCGAAGGTGGCGAGCAACTGGAACAGTTCCGGCGCATGATAGATCCGGCGCAGCAGCACCATCTCCATCAGCGCGCCGAGCACCGCCACGATCAGGCTGGCGGCGACGAGGCCGCCCCAGAAGCCGAGCGGGCCCGAGAAGCGGTCGGTCAGCGTGAAGGCCACGTAGGCGCCGAGCATGTAGAACGCGCCGTGCGCGAAATTCACGATGCGGGTGACGCCGAAGATGATCGAAAGCCCCGACGCCACCAGGAACAGCGACGCAGCGCTGGCGAGACCGCTGAGGGCCTGGACCAAGATCAGTTCCACGGCGACGCCTTTCGTGCTGGAGGAGGAGCGTGGTGCGCTCGGTGCCCGCCGCTGAGGTCAGCGGCGGACAGTCGCGGAGGAGAAAGCAGCCTCATGCCGCCCCGGGCTTCAGTTCGCCGGACGAAGCTTGGCGGCCTCGGCCTCGGGCGGCAGATAGTCGGCGCCCTTCTTGAACTGGATGTCCACCATGATGCCCTTGCCGTCCTTCTGCGCGGTCTTGCCGACATAGGCGCCCATCGTCGACTGGTGATCGCCGGCGCGGTAGACGACCGCACCGAACGGGGTGTCGACTTTCAGGTTCTTCATCGCCTTGACCAGGCCGTCGGTGGAGTGATCGTCGGTGGCGGTCAGCACGGCGGCGATGGTCTTCACCGTGGCGTAGCCGACCACGGAGCCCAGTCGCGGATAGTCCTTGTTGAGCTGCTGATAGGCGTCCAGGAACGCTTTGTGCTCCGGCGTGTCGATCGCGTACCAGGGATAGCCGGTGACGATCCAGCCTTCCGGCGTCTCGGTCTTCAGCGGGTCGAGATATTCCGGCTCGCCGGTGAGATAGCTCACCACCGCGCGATCCTTGAACACGCCGCGGGTATTGCCTTCGCGCACCAGCTTCACCAGGTCGCCGGCGAAGGTGGCGTTGAGGATGGCGTCGGGCTTGGCGGCGTCGATCGCCTGCAGCACCGGGCCGGCGTCGATCTTGTTCAGCGGCGGCCACTGCTCGGCCACGAATTCCACGTCGGGCCGCTTCTTCTTCAGCAGGTCCTTGAACGCGGCCACGAACGACTGGCCGAATTCGTAGTTGGGCGCGATCGTCGCCCACTTCTTGGCCGGCAGCTTGGCGGCTTCCTCGGCCAACATCGAGGCCTGCATGTAGTTCGAGGTGCGCAGCCGGAAGGTGTAGTCGTTGCCCTTCGACCAGACGATCGCGTCGGTCAGCGGCTCCGCCGCGACGTAGAGGATCTTCTTCTGCTTGGCGAAGTCGGACAGCGCCAGGCCGATATTGGACAGGAAGCCGCCGGCGATCATCACCACGCCGTCGCGCGACACCAGCTCGTTGGCGGCGGTGAGCGCGTCGCCCGGCTTGCCGCCGTCGTCCTTGGTGATGACGACGAGCTTCTTGCCCTTGATGCCGCCGGCATCGTTGATCTGCTTCAGCGCCAGTTCCATGCCCTTGCGGTACGGCTCGGTGAAGCCGGGCAGTGCCGAATAGGAGTTGATCTCTCCAACCTTGATCTCGCCTTGCTGCGCATGTGCCGCGCCGGAAGCGAAAAGCAGTGCCGTCAAAGCCAGTCGTGCGATATGTTTCATACGCTCATGCCCTCTGTTTGAACGAACCTCAGCCACTCGTCGTCTTGACGCGTTCTTCACGCGAACTGACTTCCCAGTTCGTGCGCACCGCGGTCTCTTCAGCGCAACCCGTCTTCGCCTTTGATCTCGGCGCTCGTCAGTCCGCCGACGCGCGGAAGCGGTCGGCCGGAATCCGTGATGGCCACCGCCACCACGATCTCGTTGGCGCGCGGCGCATCCGCCACGCTCACCTGCATGCCGTCGAAATGGCTGCGGACGAAGGCCGCGTCCTTGTGCCCGAGCGGAATGTCCAGCTCGGCGCCGAGGCCGCCGCGCCGCTTCGACGACGGAATCAGCGCCGCGCCCTTGCCCAGCACCTTGCGCACCGGCGCGCCCATCTTAGGGTGCAGCAAGGCTGCCGCGTGTTCGAGCTCGCCGTTCTCGCCGACGAGGGCTGCCTTGCCGTAGCTTTCGGCCTTGGCGCCGTCGATGCCGAGCGCGTCCACCGCCTTCTGCGCGAGCAGCCCGCCGAGTTCTTCTCCGATCGCGATCAGCTCCGAGAGATCCTCGACATAGCGGCCGGCGAACGGATTTTCGATCACCGCCACCGCAGCCGCCCGCCGCGTCGGCGGCGTCACCGCACGGCCCATCTCGGTCAGCGTCTCTTCGACCACGACGACGATCTTGCGGATTTTCGCGCTCATCGCAGCCCGTCCTCACCCTTGATATCCGCCGCTTTGAGCCCGCCGACGCGGGCGTGAATCCGCGGGCCGGTGCTCATCACCAGCACCAGCGCGATCTCGTCGGCCTTGGGGCCGTCCGGGACGCCGACTTCCATCGCGTCGAAATGGCTGCGCACGTAGGAGGCGTTGACATGGGTCACCGGCACGTCGAGCCGCGTCCCCGGACCGCCGACCTTCTTGGTCGAGGGCACGATCGCCTTGGCGTCGCCGAGGATCTCGCGCATCGCGTAGCCGCCCGGCACGTGCCACAGCGCGCCGTGCTCCAGTTCGCCGGCGGCGCCGACGATGGCGCCCTTGCCGTAGCCGTCGATCGCCTTGGCGTCGCCGCCGAGCGCCTGCAGCAGTTCGCCTGCGAGCGCCACGCCGAGCGGCGTCAGATCGTCCATGAAGCCGGCGATGTCCTGAACGTAGCGGCCGGCGAACGGGTTTTCGATCACCGCGATGATCGCGCCGCGCCTCCGCGGCGTAGCCGCCACCGGGCCGCCCTCGTGGAAGATCTCCTCGGTGATCAGGAGCTTCTTGCGGATTTTGACCTCAGGCATCAGGCTGCTCTTGTTGTGGTTGCAAAGGAACGAAATTCGTTATGCCGGCGCTCGCGGTGTCTCCCTGCAAAGCGGTGTCTCCCTGCAAATGCAGGGCCGCGGCGTAGATCAGTCCGCGCGACAGAAGCGCGCGCGCCACGGTCACGCCCCCGGCGAGCGCCTCGGAACGCTCGGCTGCGCCGAGTCGCGGCACGTGCCGGGTAACCTGCAGTGTACCCAGATCGCTGTCCGGTTGAAGATCGCATGCGGCCTCCCGGACGACACCGCGATGGCCGGGCAGGTCGACCGCATTGGCGACCACGGTCGCCGCCGCATCCGCCATCGCGGCGGTGGGCGCGAGGATCGTGACCGCATCGGCGATGCCGAGCGAGAAGCTGCGCCCGCGCCAGCCGCTGGTCGCGACGCCGCGCACCGGGCTGTTCGCATCGATCGTGGCGCGGCCGAGCAGGCGCGGCTGGTCCGGACGATCCACCAGCCCGACCGTGAAGCGCGCGCCTTGCGCCAGATGCAGCGCGATGTCGCCGCCATTGTTGACATAAGCGCGGGTGATGCCGGGGCAGATCAGCGCTTTCAGGATGTCGTCGGCGACAGAGCCAGCCACCGCTGCCATTGGCGTGATGAAGAGTTCATCGGCGAATGGCGTCACCGCCTCAGCCATGCGCTGCGCGACCGGGTGGACCAGCGGCAGCACGTCGCGTCCGGCGGGCTTTCGCAGCGCAGGCAACTCGCCGCACAGCGCATCGAGCAGGCCGGCGAAGCGCTGCGTCGCCGCGGCATAAGCGTGCCGGACGGCGCGCGGGTCGCCGGTCGCCTCGATGATCAGGTCGATCGGACCATCCTGTAAGTGCAAGCGCCGTCCGTCCGCCAGCATCGCCGCCTGCGGCGCGCGCCCCCGTGTTGGTGTGAGGAACTGCGGGGCGGCCATCGGATCAGCCGAAGAAGCGCTTGGCCGCATTGGGAGCGAGCGGCCACGGGTTGTCGGAATGCGGCCCTACGGTCTGCAGGCCGTCGTTCAGAGCGATCGACGACACCGGCCGAACCTCGGCCATATGGCCGCCGAGTTCTTCGTAGTCCGACAGCCGCAGCGTGAATTCGATCGGCGCCACCAGGGCCGGCGTCGGCACGTAGCCGAATGCGTTCTCCGGCATCTTGGTCACGTCGACCATCAGCGTGATGCCGCCGCCGGGATAGACATAGACCGGCGCGCCGCCGCAGGTGACGTAGGTCAGCGCATCCTTCACCGAGTGGGTGAGGCGCACCGGATTTTCGGTGACGCCCGCGCGCAGCGAGCCGCCGGCGCCGGCCATGAACAGCACCGTGGACAGCGCCGGCTCGCAATTGTCCTTCACCCGCTGCGACAAGGCCGCGAGCTCCGCCGGCATCTCCTTCTCGCGGGGAGAGAGCGTTTCGTCGAGTTCGTAGTAGGCCGCGTGTTCGCCGGTGGTCGAGATGAAGTACAGCCGCAGCCCCGGCCAGGCGACCTTGCGGTCGAACGGACCGAGGATCGACAGCGGGTCGGAAATGTTGGTGCCGCCCCAGCCGGTGCCGGGCTCGGCGACCTGGAAGTAACGGCCGGGCGTCGAGCGGCGGCCCTTGATCTTGATGCCGGTGTCGGGCACGCCGAGCACCTTGCCGGCCTGATGTTCGGACAAGACGCCGGTGATGTGATCGTCGACCACCACCACGTCGTCGACGAGGCCGAGCCATTGCTTGGCGAACATCCCGATGGTCGCCGAGCCGCAGCCGACCCGCATCCGCTCTTCCTTGACGCCGTTGACGATCGGCGGCTGGCCGGCCTGCACGACCACAGTCGATCCGCCGTCGATGGTGAGCTCGACCGCCTTGCCGTTGCACAGATCGAGCAGGATCTCGCAGGTGACGCGGCCTTCCTTCTTGCTGCCGCCGGTGAGGTGATGCACGCCGCCGAGCGACAGCATCTGCGAGCCGTATTCGGAGGTGGTGACGTGGCCCACGGCTTCGCCCGCGGCGCGCACGGTGGACTGCTCGGGACCGAGGAAGCGGTCGGTGTCGATCTTCACCTTGACGCCGCAGTAACTGAAGATTCCTTCGGTGACGACCGTCACCATGTCGACGCCGTCGACTTCAGAGGAGACGATGAACGGCGCGGGTTTGTAGTCCGGATAGGTCGTGCCGGCGCCGATCGCGGTGACGAAGGTCTCGGGCGGTGCGATCAGTTGACCGTCCCAGGAGCCGTCGCGGTGAAACGGCACCACGGTGCCGCCATGCGCCAGCGCGCGGTCGAGCACGATATGCGGGTCGACGCGCACCAGGTCGCCGTTATGATTGGCGTAGCGATCGCAGGCGCCGCTCATGCCGGGCTTGATGTAGCACATCACCGGACAGGCATCGCAGCGGATCTTTCCGTCGCTCGCTCCCTCGGTCCCGGCAGTGGTTTCGTCGGCCATGTGGCTCTGCTCTTCGCTCCGGTCGCCGGCCCGACGTCGTCGTCGCCCGCCGCAGTTTGTATGTATACTAATGAAAAGCCGGACCCGATCCAAGTCAAGCATAAGGAATGGGCAGCGTCTGCCCAAACCATCATCGCGGTGCAAAACGGCGCTTGACGTATTTTATTGGTGTAGAAACAATCGGGACAGCAGGATCACCGCGAATGCAGGGTATCGGACGTGTCGGGACGAACTGAGTTTGCAGTGCACACTATCCGATCCGGCCACGTGCCGCTTGCTGCAGGGCACAATTGAAATGTCGTCCTCGGCTCTCACCGGCGGACCTGTTGTGCTGACCGTCAACGGCAGCACGTGCAGTTTCGATCTGCCGCGCGACACCAGGCTGATCTATGTGCTGCGCAATGATCTCGGTCTCAATGGTCCGAAGTTCGGTTGCGGGCTCGGCGAATGCGGCGCGTGCACTGTGCTGATCGACGGCGTTGCGGCGCGGTCCTGCGTGGTGACGCTCAAGACCGTCGAGGGACGCGCCGTCACGACGCTCGAGGGCTTGGGCGAACTCACTGCATTGCACCCGGTGCAGGCGGCGTTCATCGCGGCGCAGGCGGCGCAGTGCGGTTACTGCCTCAACGGCATGATCATGACCACCGTGTCGTTTCTCGCCCGCAACCCTGCGCCGACACTCGAGCAGGTGCGCGAGGCGCTGCGCTACAATCTGTGCCGCTGCGGCACCCATGTGGAAATCATGCGCGCCGTGATGGCCGCTGCCGGCCTGACGGCGATCGACGCCGATCCTGATACGAGCGATGCAACGTCGGGTGGCCGACGATGAGCGAGCCCACGCCGGTCGCCTCGGAGCTACTCGCGCGCATCGGCACGCTGGCGGTGCTGCGGCCGTCGCAGCACGTCAAGGGTCTGGTGCCGACAGCGCCGCCTCCGGAAGGCGCGCTCGACCTGTTCCTGTATCTCGACGACGCCGGGCAGGTGCTCGCCTTCAACGGCCATGTCGACCTCGGCACCGGCATCCGCACTGCGCTGGCTCAGATCGTCGCCGAAGAACTCGACGTGCCGTTCGCCGCCGTCACCATGGTGCTCGGCCACACCTCCGGCACGCCCAACCAGGGCGCCACCATCGCTAGCGACAGCATCCAGGTCTCGGCCGCGCCGCTGCGGACGGCGGCGGCGCAGGCGCGGCATCATCTGATCACCCTGGCCGCGGCTGAACTTGCGCTGGCGCCTGACGATCTCACCGTCACCGACGGCATCGTGCATCCGCGCGGCGGCGCCAATATCGGCGTCTCCTACGCAGCGCTGCTGCAGGGCCGCAACGACCGCCTGATGCTCGCCGAGGGTGTCGCGCTGAAGCCGGTCGCCGAGCATCGCATCGTCGGCCAGCGCATCGCGCGCTCGGATATTCCCGCCAAGGCCACCGGCGATTTCGTCTATGTGCACGACGTGCGCGTCCCCGGCATGTTGCACGGCCGCGTGGTGCGGCCGCCTTATGCCGGAATCGATGCCGGCGACTTCATCAGTACCAGCCTGATCGGCGTCGACGAGACGTCCGTCGCGCATATTTTGGGCATGGTCGCCGTCATCACCATGGGCGACTTCGTCGGCGTCGTCGCCGAGCGCGAGGAGCAGGCGGCCGAAGCCGCGCGAATATTGAAGGTGGAATGGAAGCCGCCGCCGCCGCTGCCGGATCTCGATGATCTTGCCACGGCGCTGCGCGCCAACCCGGCGACGACGCGGACGCTGCACGACAAAGGCGACGTCGATCGCGCCCGCGCCGACGCCGCGGTGCCGATGGATCGCAGCTATGTCTGGCCGTATCAGATGCACGGCTCGATCGGCCCGTCCTGCGCGGTGGCGGATGTGCGCGACGGCGCGGCGACGATCTGGTCGGGCACGCAGAATCCCTATCCGCTGCGGCTCGACATTTCGGTGCTGCTCGGCCTTCCCGAGCAAGACATCGAGATCCTGCGCTACGAGGCAGCGGGCTGCTATGGGCGCAATTGCGCCGACGACGTTTCTGCGGATGCGGCGCTGCTTTCGCGCGCCGTGGGGCGGCCGGTGCGGGTGCAGTTGACCCGCGAGCAGGAGCACGCCTGGGAGCCGAAGGGCGCGGCGCAACTGATGGAGATTTCCGGCGGGCTGAACGCCGACGGCAGCCCGGCCGCGTATGATTTCGCGACGCGCTATCCGTCGAATGCGGCGACCACGCTGGCGCTGCTGCTGACCGGGCGGGTGCCGGCGAACAATCCGGTGTTCGAGATGGGCGATCGCACCGCGATCCCGCCTTATGCCTACGACAACATCCGCGTGAAGGTGCACGACATGGCGCCGATCGTGCGCGCCGCCTGGCTGCGCGGCGTCTCGGCGCTGCCGAATTCCTTCGCGCACGAGAGCTATATCGACGAACTCGCCGCCGCGGCCGGGGTCGATCCGGTGGAGTATCGGCTGCGCTATCTGCACGATCCGCGCGCCGTCGATCTGGTCAAGGAAGTCGCCGCGCGCGCCGGCTGGGTGCATCGCACCGGCCCGCGTCAGGAGGTGGTCGAGGGCGACGTCGTGCGCGGGCAGGGCATGGCCTATGCGCTGTACGTCCATTCGAAATTTCCCGGCTATGGCGCGGCGTGGTCGGCATGGGTCGCCGATGTCGAGGTCAACAAGGCGACCGGCGACGTCGCGGTGAAGCGCGTCGTGGTCGGGCAGGATTCCGGGCTGATGATCAATCCGGCCGGGATCGAACATCAGATCCACGGCAACGTCATTCAATCGACCAGCCGCGCGCTGAAGGAACAGGTGAGCTTCACCGACACCGCGGTGGCCGACAAGGAATGGGGCGCGTATCCGATCCTCACCTTCCCGGACGTGCCGGTGATCAACGTCGTGCTGATGCCGCGGCCGAACGATCCGCCGCTCGGCAGCGGCGAGTCGGCGTCGGTGCCGTCGGCGGCGGCGATCGCCAATGCGATCTTCGACGCCACCGGCGTGCGGCTGCGCGAGCCGCCGTTCACGCCGGAGCGGGTGCGGGCCGCGCTCGGCAATCCGATGCTGCCGCCGCCGCCAGCGCCGGCACCGAAGAGGCGGTCGTGGTTCGCGCTGGCCGGCGCGGCGCTGGTGGGCGCGCTCGGCATGGCGACGGTGGCGCTGCCGATCCGCGGTGCCATGGCGCCGATCGCGGCGCCCGATCCGGCGAGCTTTTCGGCCGAGATGATCTCGCGCGGACGGCAGCTCGCCGCGCTCGGCGGCTGCGCGGTGTGCCACACCGAGATCGGCGGCGTGACCAATGCGGGAGGTCGTCCGGTCGAGACGCCGTTCGGCACGGTGTATTCCACCAACCTCACGCCCGATCCGGAGACCGGCATCGGCCGCTGGTCCTACGCGGCGTTCGAGCGCGCGATGCGCGAGGGCATTGCGCGCGATGGACGGCATCTGTACCCCGCGTTTCCCTACGCCTCGTTCACGCGGACCTCGGATACCGACCTTCAGGCGCTCTACGCTTACCTGATGTCGCAAACGCCGGTGGTAGCGCCGACGCCCGAGGCGCGGATGGCGTTTCCGTTCAACATCCGGCCGCTGATGGCCGGCTGGAATACGCTGTTCCTGCGCACCGGCCAGATGCAGGCGGACCCCGCCAAAGCCCCGCAATGGAATCGCGGCGCCTATCTGGTCGAAAGCCTCGGCCATTGCGGCGCCTGCCACACGCCGCGCAATGCGCTGGGTGCCGAGAAGGCGCGAACGTCCTACTTGAGCGGCGGCGCCGTCGACGGCTGGCACGCGCCGGCGCTGAACACGCTGTCCAGCGCGCCGATTCCATGGACGGAGGCCGAATTGTTCTCCTATCTGCGCACGGGGTTCTCGCAATTCCACGGCACGGCGGCCGGGCCGATGGCGCCGGTGGTGGAGCAGCTCGCGGCGCTGCCGGATGCCGATATCCGCGCGATGGCGACGTATCTGGCCTCGTTCGCGCCGGCGCCCGAAGCGCAGCCGGCCGAGCGCGCCGCAGCGCTGCAGGCCGCGGCGACAGCCACGCTGCGGCCGCTGGATTCGCTCGGCGGCAAACTCTACGAAGGCGCCTGCGCGTCCTGCCACAGCGACGCCGGCCCGACTTTGTTCGGCGTTCGCCCGGCGCTGGCGCTCAACACCAATGTTCACGCCGCGGAACCGGACAATCTGATTAGGGTCATTCTAGACGGAATACCTAGTCCGGCGGCCGCCGAACTGGGGGACATGCCTGGGTTCCGCCACAGTTTCGACGATAACCAGATCGCGGCGCTGGTCCGTTATCTCCGCGCCTCCTTCGCCCCCCAGGCGCCCGCCTGGGGCGGCCTGGACCAAGCGGTGGCGCGCCTGCGCGCCCACCGGGGATCTCACTGATCGTCGTTTTTCCCTTCAGGTTGCCCGTTAATTCGGCGCGATTGCCTGAAATGTCCGCGCGGCACGGGCGTTTGCCGCGTTGACAGGGGCCGGGCGCCGATCCTATTTTCATTCGTGTACAAATGAATTGGCCGCGACCCGCACGCACTGTTCTGCCGTGCCCTCCCGGCCGATCACACACCAACTCCGGAGTTCTCCCGTGAGCAATCTGATGGAAGAGCGCGTTCTCTCCGTTCGCCACTGGACCGATCGTCTGTTCAGCTTCACCACCACCCGTGACTCCGGCTTCCGTTTCCGGAACGGCGAGTTCACCATGACCGGCATCAGGATCGACGGCCGCCCACTGCTGCGCGCCTATTCGGTGGCGAGCCCGAACTACGAAGAGACGCTGGAGTTCTATTCGATCAAGGTGCCGAACGGCCCGCTGACCTCGCGCCTGCAGCACCTGAAAGAGGGCGACACCATCATCGTCGGCCGCAAGGCGACCGGCACGCTGGTGATCGACAATCTGCGCCACGGCGCGACGCTGTATCTGCTCGCCACGGGCACCGGCGTCGCCCCCTTCCTGTCGATCATCCGCGACCCCGAGACCTACGAGCGGTTCGAGAAGATCGTGCTGGTTCACGGCTGCCGGCAGGTGGCCGAGCTGGCCTATGGCGAGTCGATGGTGGCGGCGCTGCAGGATCACGAATTCCTCGGCGACGACGTCAAAGCCAAGCTGATCTACTACCCGACCGTCACCCGCGAGCCGTTCATCCACGAGGGTCGGATCTCGAAGCTGATGGACAGCGGCCAGCTCTACAGCGACATCGGCCTGCCGCAGCTCGACAGGTCGCGCGACCGCGTGATGCTGTGCGGCTCGACGCAGATGATGGTCGATCTGAAGAGCCGTCTGGCCGATCTCGGTTTCGAAGAGGGCAATCACGGCGAAGCCGGCGACTTCGTGCTGGAGAAGGCCTTCGCCGAGCGCTGATCCGGAATTTTCGGAGCGATCCCCTCGACGCGGATTGCAACAGCGTGGCGCGGCCGTAGAATTCGTATGTTCGCAAATGACCGGGCTCACACCTTTCGGAGACGTCAGACATGGCTCACGATGCCGCCGCACCCACCGGACCGACCAAGCTCGTCATTCGCAACATCGGCCTCCTGATCAGCGGTGACCTCGACAAGCCGATCCTCGACGCCGACACCATCGTCGCCGAGAACGGCAAGATCACCGCGATCGGCCGGCTGAAGGACGTCGACACCGAAGGCGCCACCACTATCGTCGATGCGCACGGCGCCGCGGTCACTCCGGGGCTGATCGACAGCCACGTCCATCCGGTGGCGGGCGACTGGACGCCGCGGCAGAGCCAGCTCAACTGGATCGATTCCTCGCTGCACGGCGGCGTCACCACCATGATCTCGGCGGGCGAGGTGCACTATCCCGGCCGGCCGCGCGACGTCATCGGCATCAAGGCGCTGGCGATCACCGCGCAGCGCAGCTTCTCCGCGTTCCGCGCCAGCGGCGTGAAGGTCCATGCCGGCGCTCCGGTGATCGAGCACGAAATGGAGGAGAACGACTTCAAGGAACTGGCGGCGGCCGGCGTCAAGCTGCTCGGCGAGATCGGCCTCGGTGGCGTCAAGGACGGTCCGACGGCGAAGAAGATGGTGGCGTGGGCCCGCAAATACGGCATCCAGTCCACCATCCACACCGGCGGCCCGTCGATCGCGGGCTCCGGACTGATCGACAAGGACGTCGTGCTGGAAGCCGGCACCGATGTCGTCGGCCACATCAACGGTGGCCACACCGCGCTGCCGGACGGACAGATCCGCTGCATCTGCGAGGGCTGCAAGGCCGGCCTGGAACTGGTCCACAACGGCAACGAGCGTTCGGCGCTGTACACGCTGCGGATCGCGCGCGAGATGGGCGATCTGCACCGCGTCATCCTCGGCACCGACGGGCCGGCCGGCTCCGGCGTCCAGCCGCTCGGCATCCTGCGCATGATCTCGCTATTGTCGTCGCTCGGCGATCTTCCCGCCGAGCAGGCGTTCTGCCTCGCCACCGGCAACACCGCCCGGATGCGCGAACTCGACTGCGGCCTGATCGAAGTCGGACGCGTCGCCGACTTCGTGATCATGGACGCGGCTCAGCATTCGGCCAGCTCGTCGCTGCTGGAGAGCGTGCGCCTCGGCGATCTGCCGGGCATCGGCATGACCATCATCGACGGCATCGTCCGCAGTGAGCGCTCGCGCAACACCCCGCCGGCGACGCGGTTGCCCAGCATCGTCAAGGCCTGACCTGGCGGGTCTTTACGCAGCGCGGTTGATCGACCTGCCGTGATTCTGCTCTAAGTCTCTGCGACCGCCATTGGTCGCGGACGGACGGGGCAGGTCAGCCCGGCCGAGCCGGCGGCTGAGATCATCCGCAAGTGGAAACGCATCGCTTGAAATCGCTCGGCATCATTGTTCTGCTCGCTCTGGCCGCGTTCGCTTATGGTCTGTACGCGGACATCACGATGACGCGCTGCGTTCGCGGCTCGGTCACGGCGATGCTGGGCATGTGCGCCAAGGGCGACTGAACATTCGCGCGTCTTGCAACCTCGGTCGACGCCCGACGTATCTGCTCTGATATCTGCCGCGAGAGGCCTGCCACGATGGACGGGGACGACAGCGCCGCATTTTACGACAAGGTCGCGGTGTTCAGCGGGTTTCGCAGCCTGATGGACCCGGCACTGTATTCGGCGCTGCCCGACGACTGGATCATCGGCACGGCCGACATCGTCGACTCCACCCGCGCGATCGCGGCGCAGCGCTACAAGGCCGTCAACATGGCCGGCGCCTCGGTGATCGCCGCGGTCACCAACGCGCTCGACGGCCGCGACTTCCCATTCGTGTTCGGCGGCGACGGCGCGAGCTTCGCGGTCGCGCCGGGCGATCTCGAGCGTGCGCGCGAGGCGATGGCCGCCTCGGCCGCCTGGGTCAGCGACGAACTCGAACTCACGATGCGGATCGCGCTGGTGCCGGTCGCTGCCGTCCGGCCGCAGGGGCTGGACGTCCGTGTCGCCCGCTTCGCGCCGTCGGCCAACGTCTCCTATGCGATGTTCTCGGGCGGTGGCCTCGCCTGGGCGGAGGCGGCGATGAAGCGCGGCGAATTCGCGGTCGCGCCGGCGCCGTCCGGTACGGCGCCGGATCTCACCGGCCTGTCGTGCCGGTTCGAGGAGATCCCCTCGGCACAGGGCGTGATCCTGTCGGTGCTGATCGTGCCCGCGCCCGGTGCCGATCCGGCGGCGTTCCGCAGCCTGATCGAGGAGGCTGTGGCGCGCACCGAGCGCAGCCCCGACGCGGGCCGGCCGGTGCCGTCGCACGGCCCCGCGTTGCGATGGCCGCCGGCCGGGTTCGATCTGGAGGCGCGCGCCGCGCGTGGCGGTTCGTTGTTCAAGCGCCGCATCGCCGTGCTGCTCTACACGCTGTTCATCTATGTGGTCATGCGCCTTCGCATCACCGTCGGCGGCTTCGTGCCGCGGACCTATATCGCGGAAGTCGTGGAGAATTCCGATTTCCGCAAATACGACGACGGCCTGCGCATGATCCTGGATTGCACGCCCGAACTCGCCGACGCGCTGGAGCAACTCCTGGCCGCCGCCGCGTCGGCGGGTGTCGCGCGCTACGGCCTGTTCCGGCAGGAGGCCGCGATGATGACCTGCTTCACGCCGTCGGTGATGCGCAGCGATCATGTGCATTTCATCGACGGCGCCGGCGGCGGCTATGCGTCCGCGGCGATCACGCTGAAAGCGATGCAGGCCTGAGCACGCGGCGCGTCCGTAGGCCCGCGGCGTCAGCCGCTCAGCGCCCGGCGAAAGTCCAGGTCTCGCCGCCGCACAGTGTGCCGACGCAGCCCTCGACATACAGCGTCGTCGGCCCGGTGTGGGAGATGCTGCTCTGGTAGGTCTTGCCGTCGTCGGCGTTGTAGATATGGCCCGACCATTTGCCCTGCGACACCGGCTGCATGTCGCCGAAGATCTGCAACCCGAGCACCGGCCGTGCGGCGCGGGCGGGGTCGGGGTTCTTGTCGTCGACCTGCGGTCGGCCGGTGTTCGGGTCGGTCGGCTGCCTCAGCCAGACCACCGTGCCGCACAGCGCGGCGCCGCAGCTCTTGATCCGCACCCTGGCGTCGCCGGCCTGCGTCAGCCAGGTGCCTTGCGGTCCGGGCGCCGATTGCGCGTCGGCAGCGGCAGGCGCCAGCACAGCGAGCAGCGCAGCGACAACGAGAGCAGTTCGGGTCGTCATTCGTCCTCCAGAGTATCGTTCAGGCGCCGCGCCGACCGGTACTGCGTCGCGTCGCGCTGAATAGCAGAGCAGGAGATTCGTGCCAAAGGTGTGGCCGTGTCGGCAAGTCGTCAGCCTGAGATTCACTTGACCCAGCGTGTCAGGCGGATCGCGGCAGCGGTGCTGAGCCCGTAGACCACCATCGCCACGAGGACCAGCGCGAACAGCGCCGAGGCGGGGGCGCCGGACGCGACCAGCGCGGTGCCGCCGATCGCGACCAGGACGAGCCGCGCAGTCGCGGCGAGCACCGGGCCGCCGACCTTGGCCGCGCCTTGCGAGGCGAAATACAGCGTCACGCCGAGTCCGAAAAAGGCGAAGCCGGGACCGGCCCAGTTGAAATAGGAACTCGCCGCCGTCGCCACCGCGGGATCGCTGGTGAACAGCGAGACCCACAGCGACGGCCGGATCGCCAGCACCAGCCCGACCAGCCCGAGGATCAACGCCGACACCGCACCGGCGGTCCACGCGACGCGCCGCGCGCGCGCCACCTGGCCGGCGCCGATCGCCATGCCGACCATCGGGATCGAGGCGACTCCGAAGGCGAACGCGATCGGGATCAGCAGGAATTCGAGGCGCGAGCCGATGCCATAGCCGGCCAGCGTCGCGACGTCGTAGGTCGCGATGATCTTGGTGAAGATCAGGATCGTCAGCACCGATTGCAGCGGCGAGAGGCAGGCCATCGCGCCGACCTTGAGAATGTCGACGAACATCGGCCGCTGAAACACGAACGAGTCGAGCCGCAGCGTCAGCCGTCCGCGGCCGCTCGCCATGTAGGCCAGCAGGAACAGCGCGCCGAGCGAAAACGCGATCAATTGCCCCGACGCGACGCCCGGCATGCCGAGCCGCGGCAGGCCGAACAGGCCGAATCCGAGCACGCCGCCGATCACGATCTGCAGCGCCGCGATGCCGAGCAGCGTCGCCGACGGCAGCACCATGTCGCCGGTGCCGCGCAGCACCGACGCCAGCGTGTTGACCAGCCAGATCGACACCGCGCCCGAGAACAGCACGACCGAATAGCTGCTGGCCTGTTCGAGAACTTCGCCGCGTCCGCCGAGCAGCGCGTAGAGCGACCGCCCGAACAGCAGCATCGCCAGTGTGAACACCAGCCCGGCGCCGACGCCGATGATGATCGCGTGTAGCGCCAGCACCCCGGCGCGGGTGCGATCGCCGGCGCCGAGCGCACGGCTGACGGCGGAGGAGACTCCGCCGCCCATCGCGCCCGCCGACATCATCTGCGTCAGCATCGCGAACGGGAACACCAGCGCGATCGCCGCCAGCGGCTCGGTGCCGAGGCGGCCGATGTAGGAGGTCTCGGCGATCGCCACCACCGCGGTGCCGACCATCGCGATCACGTTCGGGATCGCCAGCCGGATCAGCGTCGGCAGGATCGGCGCGGTCAGCAGCCGTTCGGCCGGGGCGGCGGGACGCCGCTGGTCTGCCGGCGCGTCGATGGTCATGCGCTTTCCTGCCCGTGCGGACCGCTCACGGGCGGCGGTCGATGATTGGATTATGATCAACATATTATCGGCGCGCAAGCCGCACGGTCGTCCCCGCGCAGGCGGGGACTCCTAACCCCTGGCTTCTCGCGGGAAGGAAGGCCTTCGCCATTGTGCTTGGACCGAAACGACACGGCGTATGGATCCCCGCCTGCGAGGGGACGACAAAGGGGAGGCGAGGGCAACGCACGAGCCGAAGGCAGGAACTCGAGTTTACCTTGGGGAAGCGGCGGCTCGGGTCTCACCGGCTGACCTGACCGCTACTGCCGGGCCATTTCCGGTCGCATCAATCCGGTCGTGCCGGCCAACCCCTGCGCTCCGTGCAGAACCCCGATACCGGCCGCAAGGATGGTCAAACGTTGCATTTCAGGGCATGAGTATTCTCAAAATCGCGATGCGAGAGGAAACGATCCCATGAAGGCAGCCCAGCTCAGCTCGTTTCAGCGCTGGTCGATTCTGATCGGCGCGTCCGTGCTGCTCAGCCTCGCGATGGGCATGCGGCAGAGCTTCGGGCTGTTTCAGCCGTCCGTGATTCGCGACATCGGCATCACCAGCGCCGACTTCTCGCTGGCGACGGCCTTGCAGAACATCATCTGGGGCGTGACGCAGCCGATGGTCGGGCTGATCGCCGACCGTTACGGCACGCGCTGGGTCATGCTCGGTGGCGTCGTGGTCTACGCCGCAGGTCTGGTGCTGATGATGGTCGCCGAATCGGCGCTGGTGTTCACGCTCGGCGCCGGCGTCTGCGTCGGCATCGCGCTGTCCTGCACCGCCTCCAGCATGACCATGACCGTCACGTCGCGCACCGTGTCGGCGGCCAAGCGCAGCGTCGCGATGGGCGCGGTGTCGGCGGCGGGTTCGCTCGGCCTGGTGATCGCGTCGCCGCTGGCGCAGACGCTGATCACCACCGCGGGCTGGCAGATGGCGCTGATCGGATTTCTCGGCCTCGTCGTGGTGATGCTGCCGTCGGCATTGTTCGCCGGCCGCGCCGACAAGATCGAGATCGAGAAGGCCGACGATCTGCAGCAGTCCGCCGGCGAAGTGGTGCAGAGCGCGCTCGGCCATTCCGGCTTCATGGTGATGGCGATCGCGTTCTTCGTCTGCGGCCTGCAACTCGTCTTCATCACCACGCATCTGCCGAACTATCTGGCGATCTGCGGCCTCGATCCGTCGCTCGGCGCCAGCGCGCTGGCGGTGATCGGATTGTTCAACGTGATCGGCTCCTACGCCTTCGGCTGGCTCGGTGGGCGCTATCCCAAGCAATATCTGCTCGGCGGCATCTACATCGTGCGCTCGCTGGCGATCGCGGCGTATTTCTACTTCCCGGCGTCGGCGACCACCACGCTGGTGTTCGCCGCGGTGATGGGCACGCTGTGGCTCGGCGTGATTCCGCTGGTCAACGGCCTGGTCGCGCAACTGTTCGGACTGCGCTACATGGCGACGCTGACCGGCATCGCCTTCCTCAGCCACCAAGTCGGCTCGTTCATCGGCGCCTGGGGCGGCGGCGTGATCTACGATCATCTCGGCAATTACGACCGCGCCTGGCAGGCGGCGGTTCTGATCGGCCTGATCGCGGGCACCGCGCAGATGCTGATGAACGTTCGCCCGCCGCAGCGGCGGGAAGGGCTCGTGGTGCCGGCCGCCGCGTGAGCGGTCGCGCCGTTCGCACAAGCTAACCTGCTCAGGCGTCGACGGTATCTGCAGGGGCAGCGCCGCTGTGACACACCGTTGCAATTCAGAATAGATATTGGGTCCGTAGTCGGAACCTTCTATAAGGGGGCTCGTTAAGTCGAAGTCCCCCACCATTGTGGAAATGATGACCCATGACCTTCACGCTTCCTGAATTGCCGTATGCCTACGACGCGCTCCAGCCGTACATGTCGAAGGAAACGCTCGAATATCACCACGACAAGCATCATCAGGCCTATGTCACCAATGGCAACAACCTGCTGAAGGGCACCGAATTCGAGGGCAAGTCGCTCGAGGAGATCGTCAAGGGCTCGTTCGGCAAGAACGCTCCGCTGTTCAACAACGCCGGCCAGCACTTCAATCACATCCACTTCTGGAAGTGGATGAAGCCGAATGGCGGCGGCACCAAGCTGCCGGGCGCGCTCGAGAAGAAGATCAACGAGGACCTCGGCGGGCTCGACAAGTTCAAGGCCGATTTCGCCGCCGCCGGCGCCGGCCAGTTCGGCTCGGGCTGGGCCTGGCTGTCGGTCAAGGACGGCAAGCTCGAAATCTCCAAGACCGCCAACGGCGAGAATCCGCTGGTGCACGGCGCCACGCCGATCCTCGGCGTCGACGTCTGGGAGCACTCCTACTACATCGACTATCGCAACCGCCGTCCCGACTATCTCAAGGCCTTCGTCGACAACCTGATCAACTGGGAATACGTCGAGGAGTTGTACTCCAAGGCCTGATCGACGGCCTGATCGCGGCGCCCGCTGGGGCGCGCGCGTTCACGATTTGGTAATCAAAAGGCGGCCGCACCACGGCCGCCTTTTTCGTGCCCCGCAGCCCTTGCAGGACTTGCCCTGCTGCGGCACAACGGCGCGCCGGCATCGCGCGACGCGGAGACAACGGAATGGCTTATGTGGTGGTGTTCCTGGGGGGCGGGCTCGGGGCGGTGTTGCGCCACTTGATCAACACCCTCAGCTCACGGATGCTGGGCACCGCATTCCCGTATCACACCTTCTTCATCAACGTCACCGGCTCGCTGGTGATGGGCCTGATCGCCGGCTATTTCGCCTTCAAGGGCGGCTCGTCGCAGCACGTCCGGCTGTTCCTGATGACCGGCATCCTCGGCGGCTACACCACCTTCTCGGCCTTCTCGCTCGACGCCGCGCTGTTGTACGAGCGCGGCGCGGTCGGCCTCGCGGCGCTCTACGTGCTCGGCTCGGTGGTGCTGGCGATCGCCGGGCTGTTCGCCGGCCTCGCGCTGGTCCGCGCCGTCACCTGATCCTGCTCAGTCCTGCTGCGCCATCGTGTGCAGCAGAAACGTCAGCGCGGTGTTCGCGAACACGTGCATGTTGTCGAGCCGGTCGCTGCTCGCCGTCTCCAGCGTCATCACCGCCTGCGCCGGTCCCGCGACCGCGATGCAGGTGTGGCCGGCGGCGTCGCCGTAGCGATTGCCGCCGGGGCCCGCCGCGCCGGTCTCCGACAGCGCCCAGTCGCAGGAGAACCGCTCGCGCATCCGTCGCGCCAGCAGCTCCGCATAGGGCTCCGACGACGAGCGAAACCCCTTCATCTGCGGATCCGGAATATCCATCAGGATGCGCCGGGCCTCGCGGGTGTAGACCACCGCGGAGCCGAGGAAATAGGCCGACGCTCCGGGCACCGCGAGCAGCGCCGCCGCGATCAGCCCGCCGGTCGACGATTCCGCCACCGTGATGGTCTGCTTCCGCGCGATCAGCCGCACCGCGACCTTTTCGGCGAGGGGGACGAGATCCTTCATCATCGTTTGTCTCCGGCTTTGCCGCTGGTGTCGGCCGTCAGCCATTGCCGGAACGCCGACAGTTTCGGCGAATCCGCGCTGGCCTGTGGTGATACCAGATAGAAGCCCCATTCGTCCGGCAACGCGATCGTGAACGGCACCACCAGCCGCCCCTTGGCGATGTCGGCCTCGACATAGGAGGTGCGGCCGATCGCGACGCCGAGCCCGTCGATCGCCGCCTGCACCGTCATGAACACCAGGTCGAACGACAGCCCCGGCTGCCTGGAGAAATCCGGCGGCAGGCCGGCGGCGGTGAGCCACAGCCGCCAGTCGTCGTGATAGCTGCCGGTGGTGTGCAGCAGCGTCTGCTCGGCGAGGTCCTGCGGGCATCGCAACGGCTTTCCGGCGGCGAGCAGCGCCGGGCTGCACACCGGAAACAGCTCGTCGGCCATCAGCCAGTCGGCGCGTAGCCCCGGCCATTGCCCGCGTCCATAGCGGATCGCGGCGTCGACATCGTCGCGCGCGAAGTCGACCAGCGCCGTCGACGTGGTGATCCGCACGTCGATGCCCGGATGAGCTTCCTGAAATGCCGACAGTCGCGGCAGCAGCCATTTCGCCGCCAGCGACGACAGCGTGCTGACGGTGAGCACGCGATCATTGTCCTTGCGCAGCAGCCGGTCGGTGGCGAGCCGCAGATCGTTGAAGGCGGCGCGGATGCCGGGGAGATAGTCGCGGGCCTGCGGCGTCAGCGCCAGCGCCCGATTCTGCCGCACGAACAGCTTCACGCCGAGCTCCTGCTCGAGCCGCTTGATCTGATGGCTGATCGCGGTCTGCGTCACGTTCAGCTCCGCCGCGGCCAGCGTGAAGCTGAGATGCCGCGCAGCCGCTTCGAACGCGCGCAACCCGTTCAGCGATGGCAGCCGGGACGTCATGACGCCTCCTCATCCATGAGTTTGTCTCATCCGAAGCCAGCCGCAATGTCGTTTGTCAGGGCGGCGCATCGCGCTGATATTTTGCAAACAAGCATACTAATGGAGGCCGAAATGTCCATATGCGCAGAGCATTCGATGACAAATCTTCATGATTCAAGCGTTTGGGCCCGGATTGCGGAGACGGTCCGGTGCTGGCGCCAGCGGCACAACGAGCGGCTCGAGCTGGCGAAGTATTCGGAGCGCGAGCTGCGCGATGTCGGCCTGTCCTGGGGCGAGATGATCTTCGAGGCCGAGAAGCCGTTCTGGCGGGCCTGATCCGGAGAAGACGGTCGGGGAGATCCAGCGATGGCGTTCGATGTCGACGATCCGGGCCGTTTCACCGACACGGTTCGGCTGAGTTCGGGCGCTTCGCTGACTCTCCGCTTCGCCGGGGTGGCCGACACGGATCTGCTGCAGCACTACTTCCGCACACTGTCCGACGCATCGCGCTACAGCCGGCTGATGGGCGCGGCGCCCGAGCTGCCGCACAGCCAGCTCGCCAGATTCGTCCATATCGGAGAGGCCGACGCCTTCACCGTGCTGGCGTCGATCGCGTCGGACAGCGGCGAGACCGTCGTCGGCGAGATTCGCTACGCGTTGCATCGGGCCGAAGCCGCGGTGGAGTTCGGCATCTCGGTCGATGATCGCTGGCACGGCCGGGGCGTCGGCATAGCGCTGCTGTCGAATCTCGAATGCCGCGCAGCCGCGCTCGGCGCCGACCGCATCTTCGGCGACACGCTGCGCTCCAACGCGGCGATGATCCGGCTCGCCCGCAAATGCGGCTATGAGTTTCAACCATCGCCCTACGACTGGAAGCAGACCCGCCTCGGCAAGGCGGTGGACTACGCGCCGCAGGACATTCCCTGTGCGAGCTGGCGGCTCGCCGCGGCAACGCGCGGCGTTGCGCCGGCGCGTTAGCCGCTGGAATCTCGCGCCCCGCCCAGCGCTGTCGATGTCTTCCGCGCCGCCGCTGTCGGCGGCGGCCCGAGTCGCCAACTAATCGGCGAACGCCGGCGGAGCCTTGAAGCCGCCGAATTCGCGCTCGATCAGTTCGGCGAGTTTCAGCGGCGTGCGATCTTCCAGCCACGGCCCGACGATCTGCACGCCGATCGGCAGACCTTCGGCCGATATGGCGATCGGCAGCGCCGTCGCGGGCAGGCCGGGCAGCGTCGCGATGCCGGGCCAGACCAGTTGATCGACGTAAGGGTAGGGCTTGCCGTCGATCTCGATACGGCGCTCTTCCTGCGGTTCGTGATGATCGTGCGGATAGGCCGGCGTCGGCATCAGCGGACAGATCACGGCGTCGAACTGCTTGAACAATTCCTGCCATTGCGCGCGCAGGCCGGTGCGGCGGCCGTCGGCGACCAGCCAGTCGCGATGGTTGAGCACGATGCCGCGCAGCCGCTCGGCGGCGAGGCTGTCGTCGGCGGCGTCGAGCTGCGCCGCCATCGCCTGGGCGCCGGCGTAAATCTCCGGCGGGAAGCCCGCCGCGAGGAACGACAGCAGCATCCGCATATAGACGCGCGAAGTTTCCGCAAGATCCGGCAGCAGCGGCGATTGCCGGGTGACGCTGACGCCGGCCTTGGTCAGTCCGGCTTCGAGCGTCGCGATCGCGCCCCGCACGCTCGCGCCGGTCGGCAGCAGCGGATGCGTATCGAGCAGCAGTACGCGAAAATCCTTCAGCGCGGCATGGCGCGGCGCGGGCATGTCGAGCTTGTAGCCGATGCCGTCGAAAATCGGGTCCGGCCCGGCCATCACCTCGAGCAGCAGCGCGAGGTCGGCGGCGGAGCGCGCCATCGGTCCGATCACCGACAGGTCGCGGTTGGAAGGCAGCGGCGGCAGCGGCGGCGGGGTGTGGCCGCGCGCGGGGCACAGCCCGAAGGTCGGCTTGTGCGCGTAGACGCCGCAATAATGCGCCGGCACGCGGAGCGATCCGCCGATATCGGAGCCGAGCGACAGCGCGCCGTAGCCGGCCGCGAGCGCGGCCGACGATCCGCCGGAGGAGCCGCCCGGGGTGCGGCCGAGATCGAACGGATTGTTGGTGATGCCGTAGATGTCGTTGTAGCTCTGCCAGTCGCCGAGCGCGACCGGCACGTTGGTCTTGCCGACGATCACCGCGCCCGCGGCCTTGACCCGCTCGATCGCCAGCGCGTCGTCCTGGGCGACGAAATCCTTATGCGGGACGAAGCCCCAGGTCGTCGGCAGGCCCGCGACATTGAAGCTCTCCTTCACCGTCATCGGAATTCCGAGCAGCGATCCACGGCCGCCACGCGACAGCGCGAGGTCGGCGGCGCGCGCGGTCTGCAGCGCCCGGTCGAAGTCGCGCACGCAGACCGCATTGATCTGGCCGTCATGCCGCTCGATGCGGGCGATGGCGTCCTGCGTCAGTTCGACGGAAGAGACCTTCTTCGCCTTCAGCGCGGCGCTGAGTTCGGTGGCGGACGCGAAGCTCCATTGTGATGCGGTCAAGGCCGGACTCCCTTTGTTGCGGCGGCGCATCATGACCGCCGAGGGGCGATTTGCAATTCCGGACACCGCCAGTGGCGGCGCCGGGCTTGCCGATCCGTGACATTTTGATAGCGAATCCCGTGAGGCGGGATATTGTTGACGTGCATCAAGGATGCACCCCGCGCCGGATGCTCTGATTGCGCGAGTTTCGGATTCCGACCGAATGGATCGGTCGGTTCGTGTCTCCCTTGACTTAAAGCTCCGGCGGTTCCGGAGCTTTCTTTATGGGCACCGCCGCTGACCCGACCCCGGCAGACCGCGCGGTTGCCGCCCGCGGGTCCGCCGTTAGATGTGAGCGGTTCATCGATTGATTGAAGCGATCTGGCCCTTGCCAGATGCACTGACTCCTCGTCCTGAGGAGCCCGGCGAAGCCGGGCGTCTCGAAGGACGGGGGCGACGCAGTGCCGGCGGCGCATGGTTCGAGAAAGCGCTTCGCGCCTCCTCACCATGAGGTTGCACCGGCGGCGAGTATCCCTGAGCGCCAGTGCTGATTCCATCGGAGACAGAACGGCTCTAACCGCCGCGGAAATCACGCGGCGTGAAGTCGATGTCGAGCACTTTCCATTCCCTGTATTTGTCGGCCGGCAGCATACCGTAGGGCTGGCACGCCGCCAGCGCGTCGATCGCGCCCTGCATCAGCGCCGGGCCCTTCGCCGAGGCGCTGGCCTCGATCAGGATCGGCTCCTGTGCCAGCCGGCCGTCCGGCAGCAGCGCCACGCGCAGCACGATCTTCACATTGTCGGACGGAGCAATGGCGGCCGGCAATGTCGCGCAGGATTTGAGCCGCTGCCGCAACGCCGCAATCGCGTCGGCGCTGATATCGGCCGCGATCTCTGCGGGCGCGTCGAAAGTGGGGTCCGTGGGCAGCCCGAGCGCCACCGAATATTTCACCGTGAGGTCCGGCTCCTGCGCAATCGCGGGTGGATACGGCGCAGGCGCCGCCTGCTGGGCTTGCTGCGCCTGCGGTGTCGCTGCGGGCGGCAATGGCTGCGGCGGTTCAGGCTTCGGGGGCTCCGGCTGCGGAGCATCGGCCTGTTTCTGAACAGGCTCGGGCTTGGCAGGCTCAGGCTTGGCAGGCTCCGGCTTTGCAGGCTCCGGTTTGGCGGCTTCCGGCTTCTGCGCGGCTTCGGGCCTGGCCGGCGGTTGTTGCGCAGCCGGCTCGGATTCCTCGATCTTGAATTCGGGCAGTTCCAGCGCCGGCTTGCTCTCCGCCTTCGGCTCCGGCACCGGCGGGGCTTCGTCCGCAGTGACGACGTCGACCTCGATCCGCTGTTCGGGCACTTCGGCGAACGGGCGCACCTCCGCGAACAGCAGCACCGCGCCGACCAGCCCGAGATGGGCCAGAACGGACGCGGCGACGCCGGCACGGATCGGAAAACGCAACGTCATGGCAACCGGGAGCGAGCAAGGGAGCCCCAGCATAGCGTGCCCGGCCGGCCGGCGGGACTGGTTATCTTGGTCGCAGTCGTCGCGGTGGCGGCCATCGCCGACCGATCGCCCGCCTCGCCGTTCCCGCAGCTCTCAGGATCGCGCTGTTTACGCGAGCGCCGCTTGCTTCTTCGGCCAGTAGCGGTCCTTGAGATGGCGCTTGACCAGCTTGCCGGTCGGCGTGCGCGGCAGTTCGGCCTCGAAGTCGATCGAGCGCGGGCATTTGATCGCGGAGAGCCGGTCGCGGCAGAAGCCGATCAGTTTGGCCTCGAGGTCCTTGCTCGGCGTGACGCCGTCGCGGGTCTGCACCACGGCCTTGACCTCTTCGCCCATCTCCTCGTTCGGTACGCCGAACACCGCGACGTCGGCGACGTCGGGATGCGTCAACAGCACGTCCTCGGTCTCCTGCGGATAGATGTTCACGCCGCCGGAGATGATCATGTAGCTCTTGCGGTCGGTGAGATAGAGAAAGCCCTCGGCGTCGAGATAGCCGACGTCGCCGAGAGTCGACCAGCCCTTGTCGTTGTAGGCGTTCTTGGTCTTGTCGGGATCGTTGTGATAGCTGAACGCCGGCGCGTCGGCGAAATACACCGTGCCGATTTCGCCCGTCGGCATCTCGTCGCCGGCCTCGTCGAGGATCTTGATGATGCCGACCACCGCCTTGCCGACCGTGCCGCGATGGCTGAGCCATTGCTGCGAGGTCGACACCGTGACGCCGTTGCCTTCGGAGCCGGCGTAGTACTCGATCAGGATCGGACCCCACCACTCGATCATCTTCGCCTTGACGTCGACCGGGCAGGGCGCGGCCGCATGGATCGCGCCCTTCAGCGACGACACGTCGTAGCGGGTGCGGACCTCGTCCGGCAGCTTCAGCATCCGCACGAACATCGTCGGCACCAATTGCGACTGCGTCACCTTGTACTTCTCGACCAGCGCCAAAAACTGCTCGGCGTCGAAATGCTCCATGATCACCGAGGTGCCGCCCAGCGTGATCGCCATCATGTTGAAGCGCAACGGAGCCGCGTGATACAGCGGCGCCGGCGACAAATAGATGCTGTCCCGGTTCATGCCGCACATCTTCTCGCACAACAAACGGAGGAAAGGACTCGGCACGTCGATGGCGTTGCCCTCGAACTCGCGCTTGATACCCTTCGGACGGCCGGTGGTGCCGGACGAATACAGCATGTCGTAGCCGGCGACTTCGTCGGCGATCGGCGTCTTGGGCTGCGCGCCGGCTTCTGTGTCCCAGGAGCGGAAGCCCGGGGCCGGTTCGTCGACCATGAAGAATTCAACGCCGGGCAGGGTGCCGAGCAGCGGCGCGATCGCGTCCGCACCCTGCGGCGAGGTGATCACGACACGGGCGCCGCAATCCTGCACGATATAGGCGATCTCGTCCTTCTTCAGGTAACGGCTGATCGCCGTGTAGTACAGGCCGGCGCGCTGCGCCGCCCAGCAGATCTCCATGAACGCCAGCCGGTTTTCCATCAGCAGCGCGACGTGATCGCCGGCCTTGAGGCCGAGCGCGCGGAATAGCTGCGCGCCCTGGTTCGAGAGTTCGTCGAGCTCGCGATAAGTGATCGCCTTGCCGGTCGACGCCATCTGATAGGCGATCTTGTCGGGCTGGGTGCGGGCGTGAATCGACGGATGCGTCATGGGCGTGTCCTCGGTGATGCGGCGGATTGATCCCGCTCATTTTGACTTGGTACGACGCCTCATGGTGAGGAGCGCGCCTATTAGCGCGCGTCTCGAACCATGAGGATGATCAATTCATCCTTCGAGACGCGGCGAAAACGCCGCTCCTCAGGATGAGGGCCGACGCTTGTCGCTTACAGCCGCTCGACGATGGTGACGTTGGCCATGCCGCCGCCTTCGCACATCGTCTGCAGGCCGTAGCGCTTGCCGGACTGCTGCAGCGCGTGGATCAGCGTCGTCATCAGCTTGGTGCCGGAGCCGCCGAGCGGATGCCCGAGCGCGATCGCGCCGCCGTTGACGTTGAGCCGGGCCGGATCGGCGCCGGTCGCCTTCAGCCACGCGGTCGGGATCGAGGCGAAGGCTTCGTTGACCTCGAACAGGTCGATGTCGTCGATGGTCATGCCGGCCTTCTTCAGCGCCCGTTCGGTCGCCGGCAGCGGCGCTTCCAGCATGATCACCGGGTCGCCGCCGATCATCGTCATGTGGTGGATGCGTGCCATCGGTTTGACACCGAGTTGCCGCAAGCCTTTTTCGTTCACGACCATCACCCCGGAGGCGCCGTCGCAGATCTGGCTGGCGGTCGCAGCGGTCAGCCTGCCGCCGTTCTCGTTGATCAGCTTGACGCCCTTGATACCGTCCAGCGTGACGTCGAAGCGGATGCCTTCATCGATCGCATGGGTATCGGTCGAGCCGTCGGCGCGGGTGATCGGCAGCGGGATGATCTCGTCCTTGAACTTGCCCCCCTGAGTCGCCGCGATCGCGCGCTGGTGGCTCTGATAGGCGTATTCGTCGAGCTGATCCTTCGACAGATCGTATTTGTGCGCAACCATTTCGGCGCCGGTAAACTGGTTGAACTGGATGTTCGGGTAGCGCTCTTCCATCTGCGGGCTCTTGTAGGTGCCCATCCCGGCTTTGGCGGCGAGGATGGCCGGCGAGCCCATCGGCACCCGCGTCATGCTCTCGACGCCGGCCGCGATCACGATGTCCATCGAGCCCGCCATCACCGCCTGCGCGGCGAAATGCAGCGCCTGCTGCGACGAGCCGCACTGCCGGTCGATCGAGGTGCCCGGCACGCTTTCCGGCAGCTTCGACGCCAGCACCGCGTTGCGGCCGATATTCACAGCCTGCTCGCCGGCCTGACCGACGCAGCCCATGATGACGTCCTCGATCTGGTCCGGCGCGGCGCCGGAACGGTCCACCAGCGCATTCAGCACGGAAGCGGCGAGATCGGCCGGATGCCAGCCGGCGAGGCGGCCTCCCTTGCGGCCACCGGCGGTGCGTGCGGCGGCGACGATATAGGCCTCGGCCATGCGTTTCTTCTCCCTGATGAGGTGTTGTTTGGCGGGCTGCGGGCGGATTTAAGGGGCGGGGATGGATTTAGTCAATCAATCAATTAACGCTTGAGCCCGGCTGCGGGATGGGCTAATTCCTGCGTCGATGGCAGCGCAACCGACCCCAGCTCTGGCGACCCGACTCCCGGCGGTGAAGAATTCCACCGCCGACAAGCTGTTGGTCGCGGCCGGCGAATTGATGATCGAGCGCAACTCGGTCGAGATCTCGCTGTCGGACATCGCGCAGAAATCGGGCGTCAACGCCGCGCTGGTGAAGTATCATTTCGGCAACAAGGACGGCCTGCTGCTGGCGCTGCTGGAGCGCGACGCCGCCAACGAGATGACGCATCTCGATTATCTGCTGGCGCAGCCGCTTCCGCCGACCACCAAGATGAAGCTGCACATCGCCGGCATCATCAAGGCGTATCACCAGTTTCCCTACATGAACCGGCTGATTCACTATCTGCTGCACGGCAGCAATCGCGACGCCGCCGATGAGGTCACCAAGTTCTTCGTCGGCCCGCTGCTCGACTTCCATCGGCGGCTGATCGCCGAAGGTATCGCGGCCGGTGAATTCCGCAACGTCGATCCGGTGCTGTTCTACACCACGCTGATCGGCGCCTGCGATCATCTGTTCTTCGGACGGCAAACGATGATGCGGGCGGCCGGCGTCGGGCCGGTCACCGACGACGTCTGCCGCGCCTATATACGCCACATCGAACTGATCATCCTCGGCGGGCTGCTTGTGCCCAATCGGCAGGGTAAGCCGAAGCAGGCCGCCGCCGGATAACGGACTAACAACAAGAAGAGCCGGACAACGAGCTGACAATAACAAGAAACGACCCCAAGCAACTGCGAGACTTTCAAGCAAGACCCGGGAAAAGCCAAAGAAAATCCGAACAACAACAATAACGCCCAAGGATCGGTTCACGGAATCTGCCCGCAAGAGGCAGACGGAATGGAACTTCAGGCACCCCCGGGACCTCGTTTGAGCTGACGACTTCAAGAACACGATCGGGAAACGCCCAAGCTTCTTTGTGGACGCGAGGCCCCAATCCGAGGGGCAGCGCAACAAGCAAAGACCCTCATCCCGAGGAGCCGCGAAGCGGCACGAAGGATGGCGGCGAGGCGAGGCCAGAGCAGGACGATTCATCCTTCGAGACGCATCCTGCGGATGCTCCTCAGGATGACGGCATTCGGAATGCCGATGCTCATCTAGATGAGGGCTTCGAACCTGGGGATGCACCTCGGAGACGATGACCTAGAAATCCAAACCGAAGGCCGCGCGGTCCGCGCGAAGTACCTTCGGAGCACAACAATCGGGGAAACGCCCAGGGGGCCGTTGATCAATCCGGCCCGAAAGCGCAAGAAGGCCACGCCGAAGGATCTGTCCGAGGTCCGTTGAACCGTTCGAAGAAACGCCCAAGGACCGCACCCGCAACGGCTGCTAAAAGAGTTCAGAAAGTCCAAGGAAAGGGATTTTACGATGCAGTTGAAAGACGTCTCCGTTCTCATCACCGGCGGAGGGTCGGGGCTCGGCGCCGCGACGGCGCAAGCGATGGCCGCCAAGGGCGCCAAGGTCGCGGTGCTCGACATGAACAAGGACAATGCCGAGAAGGTCGCGGCCGAAATCGGCGGCGTCGCCTGCGTCGGCGACGTGTCGCAGGAAGCCCCGGTCAAGGAGGCGATCGCCAAGGCCGAGGCCGCGCACGGCATCGTCCGCGTGCTGGTGAACTGCGCCGGCATCGGCGGTGCGGTGAAGACCGTCGGCAAGAACGGCGCCTATCCGCTCGACCACTTCTCGCGCATCATCAACGTCAACCTGATCGGCAGCTTCAACTGCATCCGGCTCGTCGCCGAGCGGATGCAGAACGCGCCGACCATCGGCGAAGAGCGTGGCGTCTGCATCAACACCGCCTCGGTGGCGGCGTTCGACGGCCAGATCGGCCAGGCCGCTTACTCCGCCTCGAAGGGCGGCATCGTCGGCATGACCCTGCCGGTGGCGCGTGACCTCGCCTCGATGAACATCCGCGTGATGACGATTGCGCCCGGCCTGTTCCTGACGCCTCTGCTGATGGGCCTGTCGGAAGAAGCCCGCAAGAGCCTCGGCTCGCAGGTGCCCCATCCGGCCCGCCTCGGCGATCCGTCGGAATACGCCTCGCTGGCGGTGCAGATCGTCGAGAACCCGATGCTGAACGGCGAGACCATCCGCCTCGACGGCGCCATCCGCATGGCGCCGCGCTAAACGCGCACTTCTCACCCTCTTCATTTCGGGAGAGGGTGAGATCTTCGATCTCCGCCGCGTGTAGTTCGCGCCATCCTGGTGAACGTTTCGCGCGGTGGAATTCGAGGCGCTGACAATCGTGTTCCTCTCGGGTTTCGGGAGGAGGGCGACCGGTCGCCGGCTCGGTGGCCCGACTAAACGTCGCAGCAGTGGCGTATAAGAACAAGAACTGACGGGAGTGACGGCGTGACCGAGGCCTTGCTGGTCGATCATCGTGACGGGGTCGATTGGGTGACGCTCAATCGGCCGGACAGCCTGAACGCTCTCGATCCCAGCCTGATCGACGCTCTCAACGATTATTTCGGCCGGCTGCAGCGCGACCGGCAGACCCGCGTCGTGGTGCTGAAAGGCGCCGGCGCCAATTTCTGCGCCGGCCTCGACCTCAAGCACGCGATGGCGCGCCGCGCCGGTGAGAACGCGACTCCCGGCGTCACCGAGTCGCTGGATTCGCAGCGCCGGATCGCCGACATCGTGATGCTGATGCGGCGTTGCCCGCAGCCGATCATCGCGCTGATCCAGGGCGCCGCCGCCGGCGGCGGATTCGCGCTCGCTCTGGCCAGCGACGTCCGCATCGCCGGGCGCAGTGCGCGGATGAACTGCGCCTTCATCAAGCTCGGACTCGGCGGCTGCGACATCGGCACCAGCTACTTTTTGCCGCGCCTGGTCGGCGTCTCGGTGGCGTCCGAACTGATCCTCACCGGCCGCTTCATCGGCGCCGAACGCGCGCTGATGACCGGGCTGGTGTCGGAACTGGTCGAGGACGATCAGCTCGAAGCCGCGGCCCAGCCGTTCGTCGACGCGATGATGGCTGCGTCGCCGGTCGGTTTGCGGCTGTCGAAGGAGTGCCTCAACATGGCGGTCGATGCCGGTTCGATCGAGCAGGTGATCGCGATGGAGGACCGCAACCAGGTGCTGTGCTCGCGCTCGGAGGATTTCAAGGAAGGCGTCGCCGCTTTCATCGAGAAGCGCAAGCCGGTCTACGGCAAGCGCTGACCCTATCAACGTTGGCCCGGCAAGAGGCCGAGAAAACGGGAGACGACGACATGACTGCCAGCGCAGCCGCGGTGCTGACCAAGCCACCATTCCGCAAGGTGAACTGGCTGCCGCGCGAGATCGAGGTCGATCGCCGCGAGGGCGGCGTCATCGTGATGAAGTCGCGCTTCCCGCTGATGGATCACGATCCCCACCTGCCGATGGCGCTGGCGAAATGGGCCAGGCAGCGCCCCGACGACATCTGGCTGGCGCAGCGCAAGGGCGAGGCGCGGCAGTGGCGCAAGGTCAGCTACGCCGAGGCCAAGCGCATCGTCGATTCGCTCACCCAGGCGCTGCTCGACCTGAAGCTGCCGGAAGGCCGGCCGCTCACCGTGCTGTCCGGCAATTCGATCGAATTCGCGCTGATGATGATGGCGGCGATGCAGGCGCGGATTCCGACCGCGCCGGTGTCGCCGGCCTATTCGCTGATGAGCCACGACCACGTCAAGCTGAAGTATCTGTTCGATCTGGTGAAGCCGGCGGTGGTGATGGTGCAGAACGGTGCGCCCTTCACCAAGGCGCTGCACGCGCTCGATCTTGCCGGAGTCAAAGTGGTGCATGTCGATGGGCCGGCGGACGGCATCGCCAGCCTTTCCTACGACGATATGGCGGCCACCAAGGTGACCGCCGACGTCGAGGCCTCGATCGCGAAGATTACGCCCGACACCGTCGCCAAGTTTCTGTTCACCTCCGGCTCGACCGGGATGCCGAAGGCGGTGATCAATACCCAGCGCATGATGTGCGCCAACGCCGCGATGATGATGCAGGTGCGGCCGCGCGATCCGAGCGGTCCGCCGCCGGTGCAGCTCGACTGGATGCCGTGGAACCACACCATGGGCGGCAACGCCGCGTTCAATCCGCTGCTGATCGAAGGCGGCACGCTGTACATCGACGACGGCCGCCCGGTGCCGGGGCAGATCGAGGAGACGCTGCGCAACCTGCGCGAGATCTCGCCGACCTACTACGCCAACGTGCCGGCCGGCTACGCCGCGCTGGCGAGCGCGATGGAGAAGGACGATGCGCTGTGCCGGTCGTTCTTCAAGGACATGCAGCTGATGGCCTATGGCGGCGCGCGGCTGCCGGACGATCTGTACGAGCGGATGCAGGCGCTGGCGGTGCGCGCCACCGGGCATCGGCTGGTGTTCTACACCGGCTGGGGCTCGACCGAGACCTCGCCGACCTCGACCGGCACCTATTGGGACACCGAGCGCGTCGGCCTGATCGGGCTGCCGTTCCCCGGCGTCGAGCTGAAGATGCTGCCGGTCGGCGACAAGTACGAACTGCGGCTGCGCGGCGTCAACGTCATGCCGGGCTATTACGGCCAGCCGGATCTCACCGAGAAGGCGTTCGACGAAGAGGGCTTCTACAAGATCGGCGACGCCGGCGTGTTCGTCGATCCGAACGATCCGGTGAAGGGCATCATCTTCGCCGGCCGCGTCGCCGAGGACTTCAAGCTGATGACCGGCACCTTCGTCCACGTCAGCACGGTGCGCACCGACTCGATCGCCGCGGCGAGCCCGGTGATCCAGGACGCGCTCGTGGCGGGGCAGGACCGCGCCTATATCGGCCTGCTGGCGTGGCCGAACCTCAACGCCTGCCGGGTGATGATCGGCGATCCGGGCGCGACCTTCGAGGACGTGGTCAGGCATCCGGCGGTGCTCGCCGCGCTGAAGGCCGGCCTGGAGAAGCACAACCGCGAGGTCGAAGGCGCAAGCTCGATGCGGATCGCGCGGGCGATGCTGATGGTCGAGCCGCCGTCGATCGACGGCAACGAACTCACCGACAAGGGCTACATCAACCAGCGCGCCGGCCTCGACCGCCGCGCCGCGCTGGTCGAGCGGCTGTACGCCGAGCATCCCGACCAGGACGTGATGGTGTTGCAGTGAGAGATGTGAACTACCCATCGTTCGTCATTCCGGGATGCGCCCCTCGGGGCGCAGGCCCGGAATCCATACTCCCTGCGGTGGTTATGGATTCCGGGCTCGCGCTCTGCGCGCCCCGGAATGACGAACTCTGAAGAATTCAGCTAACGACTAACAACAACGGGACTTCGCCCATGAATTTCGATTTCTCCGACGACCAGAAGCAACTGCGCGATCAGGCGCGGCGGTTTCTTGCCGAGAAGTGCCCGCCGAAGGCGGTGCGTGCCGTGCTCGAAGGCAAGGCGGATTACGACCGCGACCTGTGGAAGGGCCTCGCCGAGATGGGCTTCCTCGGCGTCGCGATTCCCGAGGAATACGGCGGGACCGGCGCGGGCCATCTCGAACTCTGCGTAATCGCCGAGGAACTCGGCCGCGCGCTGGCGCCGGTTCCGTTCTCGTCGACCGTGTATCTCGCTGCCGAAGCGCTGCTGCTGGCCGGCTCGGAAGAGCAGAAGCAGAAGTGGCTGCCGAAGATCTCGTCGGGCGAGGCGATCGGCACGCTGGCGCTGTTCGAAGGCACCGGCAATCCGTCGCCGGCCGCCGTCAAGCTCGCGGTCTCGAACGGCACGCTCACCGGCACCAAGAAGCCGGTCGCCGACGGCGCGATCGCCGACTTCGCGATCGTCGCGGCGCGTAGCGGCAACAGCGGACGCGAGGCCGATATCTCGCTGTTCCTGGTCGATCTGAAGGCCGGCGGCGTCACCGCCAAGCCGCTGCAGAACGTCGATCCGTCGCGCCAGCAGGCCGAACTGACTTTCGCCGGCGCCAAGGCCGAGCCGCTCGGCGCGGCCAACGAAGGCTGGAGCATCCTGTCCCGCGTGATGGACCGGGCCGCGGTGCTGATCGCGTTCGAGCAGGTCGGCGGCGCCGACCGCGCGCTGGAGATGGGCCGCGACTACGCGCTCGACCGCATCGCCTTCGGCCGGCCGATCGGCTCGTTCCAGGCGGTCAAGCACATCCTCGCCGACATGTACGTCTCGGCGACGCTGGCGCGCTCGAATTGTTACTACGGCGCCTGGGCGCTCTCGACCGATGCCGGCGAGCTGTCCGAGGCGGCCGCGGCCGCACGCATCAGCGCGACGCAGGCCTTCCAGCATTGCGCCAAGCAGAACATCCAGGTCCACGGCGGCATGGGCTTCACCTGGGAGTTCGACTGCCATTTGTACTATCGCCGCTCCAACGCGCTGGCGCTGAGCCTCGGCAGCCAGTCGTATTGGGAAGATCAGTTGATCGACCGCATGCGCAAGAAGAACGCGGCGTAAGCACGGCCCTCATCCTGAGGAGCGGCGTCTTCGCCGCGTCTCGAAGGATGAGGCTGTACATCCCCATGGTTCGAGACGCGCGCAAGGGCGCGCTCCTCACCATGAGGTTCTGAATTCGCCTCGACTGGAAAGGCTCGACCCGATGAATTTCGACGATACCCCGCAGGAAGCCGAATTCCGCGCGCAGGCGCGCGCCTGGATCGACGCCAACGCGCCGAAACAATACGAAGAGGAACTGCGCAAGGCGTCGCTTGGCCGCGTTGTGCTGAAAGGCGCCAACATCCTCGAGGTCGCCAAGGCCTGGCAGAAGAAGAAAGCCGACGCCGGCTGGGCCGTGCCGCATTGGCCGAAGGAATATGGCGGGCGTGGTGCGTCGCCTATCGAGCGGGTGATCTGGCAGCAGGAAGAGGGCGTGTTCGGCAAGCTCACCGCGATGTTCATCATCGGCCAGGGCATGTGCGGCCCGACGATGATGGCCTACGCCAGCGAAGAGCAGAAACGGCACTATCTGCCGCCGCTCGGCTCCGGCGAAAAAGTGTGGTGCCAGTTGTTCTCCGAACCCGCCGGCGGCTCCGACGTCGCGGGCCTGCGCACCCGCGCCGAGAAGGATGGCAACGACTGGGTCATCAACGGCCAGAAGATCTGGACCTCCGGCGCGCACTACTCGGATTACGGCATCCTGATCACCCGCACCGACCCGACCGTGCCCAAGCACAAGGGTCTGACGATGTTCTTCCTCGACATGAAGAGCAAGGGCGTCGAGATCAAGCCGATCAAGCAGGCCAACGGCAATTCCGACTTCAACGAGGTTTATTTCACCGACGTGCGGATCCCGGACAGCCAGCGGCTCGGGAATATCGGCGACGGCTGGAACGTGTCGCTGACCACGCTGATGAACGAGCGGATGTCGATCGGCGCCAATGTCGCGACCGGTTTTCCTGAGCTGTTCGAATTCTGCAGTTCATTGATGCTCGACGGCGGCCCCGCGATCGAGGATCGCGCAGTCCGGAGCAAGCTCGCCAATTGGGCGGTGCGGGCGAGTGGATTGAGATACACCAGCTTCCGCGCGATTTCGGCGCTGTCCCGCGGCGAACGGCCGGGGCCGGAAAATTCGATCGGCAAGCTGGTCGCAGGATCGATGATCCAGGACGTCGCGATGTACGCGCTCGACCTGCAGGGCGCCGGCGGCGTGCTGAGCGGACCCGAGGATGCGGAGGTCGCCGGCAAATTCCAGGCGATGCTGCTGCGCTCGCCGGCGACGCGCGTCGAGGGCGGCACCGACGAGATCCTGCGCAACATCATCGCCGAGCGCGTGCTCGGCCTGCCCGGCGACATCCGCGTCGACAAGGACGTGCCGTTCAACCAGATCCCGACGCGGGGACGGGCGTAGCTCGCCCCAAGTACGAACCTCATCCTGAGGAGCCCGGCTTAGCCGGGCGTCTCGAAGGATGAGATGAAGATGAACAACTCATGGTTCGAGACGCGCGCGTTGCGCGCTCCTCACCATGAGGGCAGTGCCGATTGAGAGGAAGCCACGATGAATTTCGACGACACCCCGCAGGAAGCCGAGTTTCGCGCCGAGGCTCGCGCGTGGATCGACGCCAACGCGCCGAAGCAGTACGAAGAGGAACTGACGAAGTCCGGTCTCGGCCGCATCAGCCTGAAGAACGCCGACATCGTCGAGGTCGGCAAGGCGTGGCAGAAGAAGAAGGCCGAGGGTGGCTGGTCGTGCCTGACCTGGCCGAAGGAGTATGGCGGCCGCAGCGCGACGCCGATCGAGAAGGTGATCTGGCAGCAGGAAGAGGGCGTCTACAGCAAGCTGACGCAGCCGTTCCAGATCGGCGAGGGCATGTGCGGCCCGACCGTGATGGCCTATGGCGGCGAAGACGACAAGCGCAAATATCTGCCGAAACTCGCCTCCGGCGAAAACATCTGGTGCCAGTTGTTTTCCGAGCCCGCCGGCGGCTCCGACGTCGCCGGTCTGCGCACGCGAGCCGAGAAAGACGGCGACGACTGGATCATCAACGGCCAGAAGATCTGGACCTCCGGCGCGCATTATTCCGACTACGGCCTGCTGATCACCCGCACCGACCCGAATGTGCCGAAGCACAAGGGCCTCACCATGTTCTTCCTCGACATGAAGAGTGCGGGCGTCGAGGTGAAACCGATCAAGCAGGCCAACGGCATGCAGGAATTCAACGAGGTATTCTTCACCAATGTGCGGATTCCCGACTCGCAGCGGCTCGGAAATATCGGCGACGGCTGGAACGTGTCGCTGACCACGCTGATGAACGAGCGGATGTCGATCGGTGCGCGGCTCGCCACCGGCTTCCCGGAGATCTTCGAACTGTGCACCAATCTCGTCACCGCCGATGGCCTTGCGATCGACGATTCCGCCGTGCGGAGCAGGCTCGCGAACTGGGCGGTGAAGGCCAGCGGCCTGAAGTACACCTCCTATCGCTCGATTTCGGCGCTGTCGAAGGGCGAACGGCCGGGCCCGGAGAATTCGATCGGCAAGCTGGTCGCAGGCCCGATGCTGCAGGACATCGCCGCCTTCGCGATGGATCTCGAAGGCGCGGCGGGCGCCTTCACCGATCCGGCCGAGGCTGAAGCCGGCGGCAGCTTCCAGGCGATGCTGCTCGGCTCGCCCTCGATGCGCATTGCGGGAGGCACCGACGAAATCCTGCGCAACATCATCGCCGAACGCGTGCTGGGCCTGCCCGGCGACATCCGCGTCGACAAGGACGTGCCGTTCAACCAGATCCCGACGCGGGGGCGGTGAGGAATTATGGTTGCCATCTGCACCGTCATTCCGGGGCGCGGCAGCGAAGCTGGCGCGAACCCGGAATCTCGATGTAGTTGGCGGCTGAGGTCACGCAGCGCACGTTTCAGATTCCGGGTTCGCGCTTCGCGCGCCCCGGAATGACGGACATTCAGGAATGAGGCCATCATGACGATAATCGCGCCCGCATCTCCCACCCCGATTGATGTCCTCGAAGACCTGATGGCGGCGCGCTACTCGTGCCGGGCGTTCAAGTCGGATCCGGTGCCGCGCGAAACCATCGAGCGCATCCTCGGCGCGGCGCAGAAGACGGCGTCGTGGTGCAACAGCCAGCCGTGGCAGGTGCTGATCACCTCCGGCGAGGCGACCGCGAAGTTTCGTGACGCGATCTATCCGGTCGCCGCCAGTGGCGCGCCGATGTCCGGCGACTTCGAGTTTCCACGCGAATATCGCGGCGTGTATCTCGACCGCCGCCGCGAGAGTGGCTTTCAGCTCTATAACGCCGTCGGCATCGCCCGCGGCGACAAGGCTGCCGCCGCCCAGCAGGCGCTGCAGAACTTCAATCTGTTCGGCGCGCCGCACGTCGCCATCATCACCACCGACGAGGCGCTCGGCGTCTACGGCGCGGTCGATTGCGGCGGCTACGTCACCTCGTTCATGCTGGCGGCGCAGGCGCTCGGCGTCGCCACCGTGCCGCAGGCCGCAATGGCGTTCCACGCCGCCGTGGTGCGCAAGCACTTCGGGCTCGGCGACGACCGCCGCGTGGTCTGCGGCATCTCGTTCGGCTACGCCGACCGCGAGCACAAGGCCAACAGCTACCGCACCAACCGCGCCGCACTCGGCGATGTGGCGACGTTCGTGGAATCGTAGCAGGCTCAGCGCGGTCGCGGCGCGCGTTCCTCATCCACGGAGGCCACCGTGCCGCGCAAGGTCGCCATGTAGCGCCCCGGAGAGACGCCGAGCGTTTTGCGAAACATGGTGACGAAGCTCGCCGTGCTCGCATAGCCGAGCTCGATCGCCAAGCGCTGGATCGAGGCTCCCTCCGCCATCCTCTGCAACGCGACCATGATGGTCAGTTGCTGGCGCCACCGGCCGAAGCTCAGTCCGGTTTCGCGCGCCAACAGGCGGGCGAGGGTGCGCTCGCTCATCCCGGCGCGCTTGGCCCAGCTCCCCATGGTCCCGCGATCGGCGGGATCCGATATCATCGTGTCGACGATCCGCCGCAGGCGCGCGTCCACCGGCATCGGCAGGAACAGGCGCTGCACCGAGCTTGCGGCGATCTCGTCCAGGATCGCCGCGAACAGGTGGGACTCGCGGCCGCCTTCGGGATACAGCACGGGAAAACCGGCGGCGCGGACCAGCAGTTCGCGCAGCAGTGGCGTCGCCGACAGCGTGCAGCAGACGTTCGGCATCCCCGCCAGCATCTCCGGCTCGACGAAGACGTCGTAGCCTTCGATCGGTCCGGAGGCTCGAATCGCGTGCATTGCGCCGCCGGGGATCCAGATCGCGTGCTGTGGCGGCACCAGCCAGAGGCCGCTGTCCGCTTCGCAGGTCAGGACGCCGCGCAGGCTGAGCAGTAACTGCGCCTTCCGATGCCGATGTGGCGGCAGTTCCAGGTCCGAACCGGTCAACGTCATTCCGTACGCGACGACACGGCCGGGCGCGTCGTCGGGGTCGATCCAGTCGGCGGGAACGAACTGCTGGTCGAGGATCGGCATCGGTGGTGCAAGCTCGGGTCGGATTTTGGCCGGTTCTCGAAACAATCTGGCACATCTGCCTGATACAGCCAATCGCGCTAGACCTTATAGGTATGTGAAGCCGGGTGCGCCCGGCGGTTGTCGCGAAGGGAGCGCTGTGATGAATGATCGCATCTGTTCGGTGGCCGACCTGGAGGCTGTTGTTGGAACGACGCCGGACCTGATGAACCTCAAGGTGATCGATCACCTCGACGGTGGCGCGCTGCGTTGGCTTGCGGCTTCGCCGGTGATGTTCGCCGGCTTTGCCTCTGCGGGCGCGGTGGCAGTCACTATCGGCGGTGGCGATGCCGGTTTCGCGAGTGGGGACGCGCATCGGCTGCGGCTGCCCAAGGCCATGCTCGACGATCCGGCTTTGGCGCGGCCCGGACAGGGCTTCGGCTCGCTGTTCCTGCTGCCCGGCACCGTCGAGATGTTGCGCGTCAACGGCACCATCGCGGAGGTGCGCGATCACGAGATCTGTATCGACGTCGAGCAATGTTACGGTCATTGCGGCAAGGCGTTGCTGCGCTCGGAATTCTGGACGGCGATGCCGCTCGCGACTGCGCCGCAGGACACGGCAGGCTTCGCCGCTGAAAGCCGCCTGATGGCGCTGGTGACGTGCGACGCAGAGGGTCGTACCGATCTCAGCCCCAAGGGCGATCCCGCCGGATTGCTTCGGCTCGATGAGGGCGCCGCCTGGTTCGCCGATCGTCCAGGCAATCGTCGCACGGACAGCTTCCGTAATATCCTTGTTCAACCGCACGTGGCTGCGGCGTTGCTGATCCCCGGCGCGTGTTCGATCGCGCGGTTGTCGGGGCGGGCGCGGATTACATCAGATGCGGTCATGCGGGCCGCGTTCGCGGTCGACGGCAAAGCCCCAAAGCTGGTGACTGTGATCGACGATCTGACGATCGAACTGCACGACAGTCCCGCGCTTCGCCGCGCCAGGCTTTGGCCGCTGCAGCCGCAGACCCACGGGATCGAAGCGGCCAAGCTCTTCGTCGAGCACATCAAGCTGAACAGGAATGCCGGCTTCGGCGCCCGTCTCGCGAGCGCCGCGCTGTCCGTACCCGGCGTGTCCGGTCTGCTGAAGAAGGGGCTGGACAAGGAGTACAAGGACAATCTGTACTGACGTTCGTCCGTCGCCGACCATCGGTCATGTCGGACGATCCGAGGTGGCGCGCCGCCATCAAAACCGCGGAGCGCGTTTCTCCTTGTACGCGGCGATGCCTTCCTTGATCTCGTCGCTGCGCATCGAGGCTTTCGCGCGGGTGTCCGCTGCGGCCTCGTCGAAGGCTTGTCTGGCGAATTCGTTGATCGCGCGCTTCATCCCGGCGACGGCCGTCGGAGCATTGCCGGCGAGCGTCGTGGCCAGCGCGTCGACCTCGCGGTCGAGGCGATCCATCGAGACCATTGCGGTCAAGTAACCGATCCGCAGCATTTCGGCGGCTTCGATCCGTTGCGCGGTGAGAAACAGCCGCTTGGCATTGTCGACGCCGAGCCGCGTGACGTAGCGCTTGATGCCGGACGGATAGTAATGCAGTCCGAGCCGCGCCGCCGGCATGAACATCTCGGCAGTGTCGACGCCGATGCGGAAATCGCAGGCGAGCGCCAGATCGGTCGAGCCGCCATAGACGCCGCCATTGAGCCGGCAGATTGTCGGCACCCGCAGATCCTCGAGCCGGTTGGCGATGAGCTCGAACGCCGAGCCCGAGGATTCGCCCTCGACTTCGCTGGCAGCGCGCTCGGCCACCTTGCCGAGGTCGAACCCCGCCGAGAAGGCGCGACCGGTTCCGGTCAGCACAAGCACGCGGACCGACGCGTCGTTTTCTATCTGCTCGAACTGCGCCAGCAGCGTCACGAGGTCGTCCGGCTGCAGCCGGTTGAGGTGCTGCGGCCGGTTCAGCCGGATGGTGGCGCGCGGACCGTCGATGCTGAGAACCGGCGTGCTCGCGCCGTCCGTCTCCGACATGGGTAGAGATCTCCAGGAAGTTCGCGTGAGAAGGCGTCGGAAGTGGAACTGAACGCCCCTGAAAACGCCGCCGCGAGGGCAGCGGGCTGTCATGACATGGCGATCAGCGTGCAAATTGCCCGCGCCGACCGCGGTCGTCAATGATTCGGCCGGCTGCCGACGCGCGGCCCCAGGCGCCGGGCGCGGTGGCGTTCCGGGCGCCGGATTGTTTATAATCCCGTTGGCTTCAACGTGTATTCCGTGCACTTCGTCGTGGCGCGACCACCGTTGCCGCCGCTGTCGCTGGCGTCGAAGATCCTGATCTCGAAGGCAGGTTGATTCTCATGGACATGTCCCACATCGCTCAGCATGCCGGCATGGCCGGCAGTCTGTTCGCAACGATCTTCGTCGTCGCGACGGCCACGATGCGGACCATGATCCCGCTGCGCGTTTTCGGCATCCTGGCCAATGTCCTGCTGATCGCGGTGTCGATCCCGACCCATAACTATCCGACGATGGCGCTGCATGCCGTGTTGTTGCCGCTCAACGTCTGGCGTCTGCACCAGATGCTGCAGCTCGTGCGCGACGTGAAGAAGTCGGTCAACAGCGATTTGTCGATGGAGTGGCTGAAGCCGTTCATGACCGAGCGCAAATGCGCGACCGGCGAGGAGCTGTTCTACAAGGACGAGAAGGCCGAGCACATGTACTACATCGTCAGCGGTCGCTTCCGCCTGGTGGAGTCCGGCATCGAACTGCCGGTCGGTGCGATCGTCGGCGAGCTCGGCATGCTGTCGCCGTCGAATACAAGGACGCAGACGTTGGATTGCATCGAATCCGGCGTCGTGCTCGGCGTCAGTTATCGCCAGGTCGAGGAGCTCTACGTGCAGAATCCGGAATTCGGCTTCTACTTCCTGCGGCTCGCCAGTGCGCGGCTGTTCCAGAACATCGAGACGCTGGAAGCACGGCTGGCGCAGGCTCACGTGCCGGTGCCGGCACAGGTCGTCAGCGATACGGCGTAGCGGCGAGGGCGGCAACGGTGGCAGGTTATATCGATGCGATGCGCTCGACGCTCGCCGAAATCATCGGCGAACGCGATCCCGTTGTGCCGCTCGCCCTGCCGGACGGCCTGTCGCCGGCTGTCGAGCCCGTGGTGAGCGATGCGGTCGAACGATTGATCGTGTATCAGGGCCGGCGCTATGCGCGATTGTATCTCGATCGTATTCGCCGCTTCGTCGGGCGCCGCGACGTCGGCGACGATCTGTTGATCCGGATCGCGGAACTGATGGCGGAGCGGATGGCGTACGAGGATCCGATCCGGATCGCGCAACTCGCACTGATTGAAGCGGTCATCGGTCCGAGTGGCGTCGCCGCCGTCCAGGTCGACCGCAAATGCCGGTTTCGGATCGACGAGATGGTGTCGGCGCTCCCGATCGTGGTGGCCAATCCGATGCTCAGGGTGCTGGGCGCCTTCGGCTGGCAGCACATGCACGTGAAGATGCGCTTCAACGCCACGTGGTGGCTCGGCATTCGCCGGCTGAAGATGGAAGCTTGGCTGCGGCGCTGGCGGATGCTGTCGATCCGCTATGCGCGAGAGCGGGTCTGGGTGGAGCGCTGGCTACATATGATCGATCGCTGTCTCGCCAAGCGGCCCGAGGCGGTTTGGACGATCGTCGAGAGTGCCACCATGATCCGTGGCTATGGCGACACCTATCGTTATGGCATGGCGAACTGGACCCTGATCATCGACGGTCTCGTCAAGCCGGTATTCGCCGGCACGCTCGCGCTGGACGATCTCCCGGCTGCGATGGCGCAAGCCCGCGCGGCGGCGCTGCCCGACCGCCGCCAGACGGCGTTGAAACAGACGATCGCCACGATCCGCACTCAGGCCAGCGCAGAAGCGGTGCCGGCGTCGGCGATGCCCTGAACAGGCCGGTGTGCCCGGTTGCCGCGCAATTGACCGTCCACACCCGCCGATGCGTTCCGCCACGTGCATTTGGGGACCAAGAATGTCATAATGGAACGCTGGCCGGTCCCTGGCTGGTTGCGATGCTCAGCGCTCGCACGGGAAATCCGAACGACATCAGCGGCGCCGCCGGTCCGTGTCGTGATGCTCCCGTCGGGCCCAGGCAAAGGGCGTGAGCTTGATCCTTCCCCAATTGTCGTCGACGGTCGCCGTTGGTGCGCTCACCGGATGGATGCTGGTACTCACCGTCAAGCACGTTTTTGCGGATTTCTATTTGCAGAACGCCTGGATGGCGCTCGGCAAGGACAAGAAGACGGGCTGGGCGCTGCCGCTGCTCGCGCATTGCGCTGTGCATCTGGTCCTCACCACCGCTGTGATGCTGATCCTCGCCCCGCGCTACTGGTTCATCGGACTGATCGACTTCGCCATCCATCTCGCGATCGATCGCGCCAAGGGCTTCACGGTCGCGACGTTCGCCGTCACCCCGGAAAGTCGGTGGTTTTGGTGGCTGATCGGAACCGACCAGGCGTTGCATCATCTCACCGGCTTCGGCTTGTCGATGTTGCTGGCCGCGAACGCGTGACGGCGTTGCCGATGCGCCGTGCGGGCTTACGCCTGATCCGGACCGATCCGTCGCCTAGGTAGTTCTACGGGATACGGAATTAACCGCCGGATCAGCGACTTCTCGTAGCGTTCTTGCAGACGTCCGCCGTATGCCCGTCGGCGTGCAGGCTGCGCTCAGGACCCGATGGCCAGTTATCTCGAATCCCAGCTCGATTTTATCTACTTCTTCTACGGTCTGGCATTCATTTTGCTGGGCACGCTCAGTCTCGTTATCGCCCGAGGCGTGCCCGGCCCGTTTAGCGACGTCCGTCTGATCGGTCTGTTCGGCTGTCTTCACGGAGCAACCGAGTGGATGGACATGGCCGCCTTGACTGCGGGCAATTCCGACGCGTTCGCGATTCTTCGTGCTGCAGTGCTGACGCTCTCCTACGTATTGCTTACGGAGTTCGCCCGCCGGGGGGCGGCGAAACTCGGGGTCTGGGTGCCGGGTCCTTGGATTTATCTGCCGCTTTTATCGCTGCTGTGCGGTGTCGGCTATGTCGGCGGACTGGATACGGCCAAAGCGTTGGCCCGCTATGGCTTCGGTGCGACGGGCGCATTCGGCACCGGTCTGGTCCTGTTCGCGCTGCGTGGCAGTGTATCCGAAGCGGCTCGGCCGCTGATCGTCGCGATGGCGGTGACGTTCGGTGCATATGCGATCGCTGCGGGCTTCGTGGTCGAAGCCTCTCCGTTCTGGCCGGCCAACCGCCTCAATCAGACCTGGTTCGTCGAGGCGACCGGCATTCCGATTCAACTGGTTCGCGGTCTGATCGCCGTTCTTCTGGCGACGCTGATATGGGGGGCGTGGGGCCAGCGGCTGATGCGGACCTTCGACTCCCCGCGCTATACGGCCTACCTGCATCGGCAGTTTTTCAGCGTGCTGACGACGATGGCCGCGGTTCTGGTCTTCGGGTGGCTGCTGACAAATTTCCTCGGCGGCATCTATCGCGACGAAGTCGAGCAGGAAGCAGCGGCCGACGCCGATCTGCTGGTCAGCGGGATCGTCGGCGCGGTCGGAGCGACCAACGCGATGGTCAAGGTGTTGGCCGGCTCTCCGGCGATCGCGCTGGCCTTGACGAAGAGGGACGACGCCACCCGCGCGGCAGCAAGTTCCGTTCTCGACTTCCATGTCGAAGCGGCTGGCGCATCGCGCGGACTGATCGTCGATCCGTCGGGGCACGTCGTGGACAGGTCCGACCGTCGTGAACCCGCGCTGCTGCGCGCGCCCGATCAGCAGGCGGCCGAATGGTTCGAGAAATCGATCAGAGGTGGCGAGAGCCGCAAACTCGAACTCGACCCGGTGAGCGGCCAGCGTTCCTACGTAACCAGTCAGCCGGTTCGTGATGGGGCTGGGTCGATCGTGGGCGTGGCGGCGCTCGAGGTGCCGCTCGATCGGCTGGGTTCCCGGTCGCGCGGCTTCGATCGGGCATTCTTCCTGATCGATGCCCGTGATGTCGTCGCGCTGACCAACCGTCCGTCCGAACTATTCCGGACGTTGTGGCCGCGACCGGAGCTTGCGCCAGTGGCTCTGACACAAAGGCTCGGCGCGCCTGACTCGCCTCCGATGCTCCGACGCCAGATCATCGGCGGCGATTGGACAAGCTTCGCCGGCCGGCGCGCCTATGTGATCCGCCGGGACGTCGGCGATACGCGCTGGTCGCTGGTGTTGGTGCAGCCGGTCACCGGAATTGCCGCGAGTCGGTTGCTCGGCATCATCATCACATTGCAGATGGCGATCACTGCGCTGTTCTATTTCTTCGGCCGGGAGCGGGGCATCCGTGACCGCATCCAACGGCTGCACCGGGTCGAATTGCAGGAGCGCGCCTTCACGCTGGCGCGTCAGGCGGCGACCGATCCGCTGACCGGTCTTCACAACCGGCTGGGATTCAACGAGCGACTGGAGGAGGAACTGGAGTGCGCGCGCCGCACCGGCCGGCCGCTGGCGCTGATCATGTATGACGTCGATCACTTCAAGGAGGTCAACGATCGGTTCGGGCATCCGACCGGGGATCAGGTGTTGATCCGGCTTTCGATGAGGGCGGCCGCCAGCGTGCGCCAGACTGATCTGCTGGCGCGCTGGGGCGGCGAGGAGTTTGCGATCCTGCTGATCGACACCGACCTGTTCGCTGCCGCCGAGGTTGCCGAAAAGCTGCGGCAGTTTTTCGCCGGCACGGCGTTCGGCGAGGTTGGTCCCGTCACCGCAAGCTTCGGCGTTGCCGAGTACCGGCTCGGCGATTCGGCCGAAACCTTGCTGGCGCGCGCCGACAACGCGCTCTACCGCGCCAAGTATAACGGACGCAATCGCGTGGAACTCGATGCGCCGGTCATCGAAAACGTCGCGCTTTCACCGGCCTCGGAGCGCGGGGATCTGCAACGACGTGCCGACCGCAAAAGCCCGACGGGGACATGAATGTTCATGCCTCCGTTCAGGACGATAATTCGACACGTCAGGCGCTCAGGCGGCCGTCCGTTTCCTGCGCGGCGGCCTCTGCCTTTGCGGCGTGCGGCAGATGCGGCGCCAGCCGGGCGTTGGCTTTCATGAACTGCTGCTGACAGGCCATGCCGTCTTCCAGAACTCGGGCCATCGCGCCACTGAGCCAGTCCTGATACTCGCGGAAGGCATCCAGCGGCGTTGCGGCTTCGCCCATCCGGCGCGCCGTTTCCAGCGCAGCGTGAGTTCCAATCCGCCGGCGCTCGAACCAGCCGTCGGAAAACTCCTTCATTCCGGCGAGGATCGCTTCCTCGCTTTCCCAGAATTTCACGCCGACGGGGGCGTAGCTTCTGGCTGCAGGCTGCAACAGGTTCGGGAACAACGTCACGGGATCGCTCATCTGAAATCTCCGTCGTGACCGGTGAACTCAAAATCGCTTGGCCGAAGTCGGGACATTAAACGCCGATTGCGGCGTCCAAGTGATCACAACCCGGCGATCGGAAATTCCCTGCTCGCGTTTTCGTTCCATGCGATTCGCGCAAGCCTCAGAAGAGGTATCAGAAGGCATAGTTAAGTGCTCATTAACAAGTTCGGCCGCATCCTCACTATCGAAATCGCCTCGGAGTAACGCCGATGTTGTCGAGCCGTGAAACCTTCGAAAACGACCACTGCCCGGTCCGGGACGATCTCCTCGGTGCGATGTATCGCGCCAACGAGAACGGTCTGCCGGCGCTGGTGGAAAGTGTATCGTCCGACGTTCGTGCCCAGCTCGCGCTGTTCTGCTATCGCCGCGCCCATTTGCATGCGCTGGCGCTGACGATCGCCGCGAGCTGCGATGAGCGCGATCTGATTCACCACGGTGGCCGGGTCGGTTCCGTTCTCGTCGCGCTGTCGCGCGAGACCGCGGCGCCGCGACATCGTGCGCCCGCGGCGAACTACAGCCATCGCAAGGCGATCACGCTGTCGACCAAGCCGTTGTCCAGCATCGCGCCGCTCGACCAGGACGATGTCGAAGACGACGAGATATCGCCGGCGTCCAATTGAGCGGCTGTATCGATTACTCTCCGGCCCTCAGCGGCGCCAGCCCGTGCCTGCGCCGGGCGATCCCGCATTCGGGATCTCCCGGCTGGCACTCGCGGCAGACCTCCGGCCGCAACGCATAGATCGTGCAGGCCGTCGCTTCGCCGACCCTGCCGCTGAGCGCACAGCAGCGCTCGCCCTCGCAGCGCATCCCGCTCAGTCGCGCATTGACCAGTTCCGCCGGAATCGCGTCGAGCGCGGCGTCGTCCTCCACGGTGAAGCGCGGCCAGTTCGCCGAATAGGCGCAGCACGCGCCGCAACTCTGGCACGGACTCACCGGGTCGGTCGGCGCGGGGCTGATCATCGCTCCGCTTTAGCTCGACGCGGTCGATCGCGAAACCGCTTTCCCGGATTTCGTCCGGATTACGGATTACGGATTACGCTCGGCGCATTCTCGCTTCAGCGAGTTCAGCTTCCAACTGGGCGATCCGGCCGTCGCGTTTGGCGAGCGCCTCGGCGACGTCGGCTGCGTCGAATTTCTGCGGGATGTGCTGCGGGCAATTGGTGTCCCATGCCTCGACTTCGAACAGAATTGCCTGCTCCGGCCGCGCCTTGTAGCCCTTCGGCGTCAGCGATGCGGTCAGCGCAGGGTCGTCCTCGACGACCCGGGCGCGGCCCCAGATCTTGACCCGGCGGCGATGCGCGTAGTCGATCACGAAGATATACGCCTTCGGATTCTCCGCGAGATTGCCCTGCGTGATGTACTGCTTGTTGCCGGTAAAGTCGGCGAATCCGAGCGTTTGCCGGTCGAGCACATGCAGAAATCCCGCCGGACCACCACGATGCTGAATGTAGGGCTGCCCATCGGCGCTCGCGGTCGCGAGCAGAATGCTGGTCTGCGCCGCCAGAAAGGCGGCAAGATCGTCGTCGATCACGTTGCGCCAGCCGCCGTTCTGTTCAACCCGGGCGTAGGCGCTGCGTGAGCCCTTGCGGGCCTGAACGGCCTTGACCTGCGGGGTGAAGGCGATGTCGCTGGTGAAATGGAGTGCGTCACTCATGGAAGCCTCCTGGCTGATGTGCTCGAGTAGGCCTGAAAGTGCTCATTGTCGCTGGTTGGGGCAATAAGCTGATTTGACACTTCATTGTTGCTTGTATTGAAATAGTAGGATGGATCGTCTCGACGCCATGGCCGCCTTCGTGGCGGTTGCCGATCTGCGGGGCTTCGCCCCTGCGGCGCGCAAACTCGGGCTGTCGCCTTCCGCGGTGACCCGGCTGGTCGCCGCGCTGGAGGAGCGCGTCGGTGCAAGGCTGCTGCAGCGGACCACCCGCTCGGTCGCGCTGACGGACATCGGCGTGCGCTATCTCGAGCGGACGAAGCGGATCCTCTCCGATATCGAGGAGGCGGAGGCTTCCGTTTCCGCGGAGCGCAGCAAACCGTCGGGGCGGCTGGTGGTGTCGGCGCCGGTGGGCTTCGGCCGGCTGCACATCGCGCCGCTGCTGTCCGACTATCTGAAGCGTTATCCAGACATCACCGGAGAACTGCGCCTGTCGGACCTGATGATCAATCTGGTCGAGGACGGCGTCGATTGCGCGGTCCGGATCGGGAGGCTCGCCGATTCGAGCCTGGTGGCGAAGCAACTCGGCGCGATGCGGCGGATCGTCGTGGCGTCACCGGACTATCTGAACGCGCGTGGTTCGCCGACCACGCCGGCGGATATCGCCGCGCACGACACCCTCCATTTCGGTACGAGCGCGTCCGCAGTGACGTGGCGTTTCGTCGTCGATGGGCGCGACATCCGTGTGAGCTGTACGCCGCGCCTCGCCACCAATTCTGCCGACGCCGCGATCCTGCATGCCGAGCGGGGCGGTGGCCTCACGCGCGTGCTCGCCTATCAGGCCGCCGACGCGATTCGGGACGGACGCCTGCAGATCGTATTGGCCGATTATGAAGAGCCGCCGCTGCCGATCGCGATCGTCTACCCGACGCCGCGGCTGTTGTCGGCCAAGGTCCGCGCCTTTGTCGATCTCGCCGCGGAGACTTGCGACTGGCGGTTCGGCGCGAGATGACGATGTGATGAAAGGAAATCAGTCTTGGCAACCGATCTGTTCGATGCTCTGTCCGATGGCCCGCGGCGTGAGGACATCGCGCCGGGCGCGACGCTGCTGCACGGCTTTGCACGGGCGCAGGAGCTCGAATTGATCGAGGCGATCGAGGCCGTCGTCGCGCGCGCGCCGTTCCGCCACATGATGACGCCGGGTGGCTATACGATGAGCGTGGCGATGACGAGTTGTGGTAGCGCCGGCTGGGTGACCGATCGCGGCGGCTATCGCTATGCGGCGAACGATCCGGCCAGCGGTCAGCCGTGGCCCGAGATGCCGATGATGCTGCGTGACCTGGCGCGCAATGCGGCCGCGGAAGCCGGCTTCGCCGGGTTCGACCCCGACGCCTGCCTGATCAACCGCTACGCGCCCGGCGCCAAAATGGCGCTGCATCAGGACAAGGACGAGCGGGATTTCACCGCGCCGATCGTCTCGGTGTCGCTCGGGCTCCCGGCGATCTTCCAGTTCGGCGGGATGGCGCGCAGCGACAAGCCGCGGCGCTTCGAATTGCGCCACGGCGATGTGCTGGTGTGGGGCGGCGAGACGCGGCTGGTGTATCACGGCGTGCTTGCGCTGAAGGACGGCGAGCACCCGCTGCTCGGCCGCCAGCGCATCAACCTGACATTTCGCAAGGCACTGTAGGTGCGTTACATCACTTTTGCCGCACCGCGATCTCCTCTATCCTGACATCGGGAGAGGGCTGATGACCGACCTTGCGATCGACGACGACAACGCCGCGAGCGGCGCCCGCATCAATCGCGCCGGCGTCTATATCGCATTGCTGCAACTGCTGTTTGCGCTGTGCTGGACGATCTATGTGGTGTTCTTGCCGAAACTCGCCGCTGAGGTGGGCATTGCGCCGGGCGCGGTGATCCTGATCCTGATGCTCGACCAGGCGATCTTCACCATCGCCGACACCGCAATGGGCATCGCCGCCGACAAGGTCGCATCGCTCGCCGGCCGGATCGGCCTGTTCGTCGGCATCGCCACAGCGATTTCCTGCGCCGCGTTCATCGCGCTGCCGTTCGTCACCTCGGGCGGGCCGTCCGCGCAGGTGGCGTTCATCGCGCTGATCGTAGTTTGGGCCGCCACATCCTCGGCGCTGCGCGCGCCGCCGCTGACGCTGTTCGGTAAATACGGCGCGCGGCCGTCGTTGCCGTGGCTGTCGGCGCTCACCATGCTCGGCTACGGCCTCGCCGGCGCGGCGTCGCCCTATCTCGGCGTGGTGATGAAGGACATCGACGCGCGGCTGCCGTTCGTGATCTCCAGCGTCGTGCTGCTGATCACCACGCTGGCGCTGTCGCGGGTCGAACGCGGGCTCTCGACGGCGCAGCCCGCGGCGAAGCCGCGATCCCCCGGCAAGGCGCCGGGACGCCTGCCGGTGTTGTTCATCGCGGCGATGGTGCTGCTCGCGCTCGGCTATCAGATGCATTTCGGCCTGAACAGCGCGCCGATGTTCCTGCGCTTCGCCAAACCCGACGATCTGCAATGGCTTATGCCGGTGTTCTGGATCGGCTTCAACGTCGCGTTGTTTCCGGCCAGCGTCGTGGTCAAGCATCGCGGCGGGCTGATCGTGATGGGTGTCGCAGGATTGCTGGGTGCGCTGGCGGTGGCCGGCGCGGAGTATGCCGGCCACCTCAACGTGCTGATCGCTGCGCAATTCCTTGCCGGCGCGGCGTGGGGCTGCATGCTGATGAGTGCGGTGTCGGCGGCGCTGGCGATCGGACAGACCGGCGCCGAAGGCCGGCTCACCGGCCTGGTGTTCTCGGCGCTCGCGCTCGCCACCTTTGCCCGGATGGCGGCGGCCGCCGGCGGTCTACAGAAGCTGCCGGACTACGCGCCGCTGCTCTACTGGGCGCCGGTGGCGTGCTGGTCGGTGGCGGGCGCGGGGCTTCTGGTGCTCGCGGCGTCGCGGCTGCGCGGGGCGGAGGCGGGCACAGCGTCCTCACCATGAGGGCAGTGGTCGGGGCAGGGGCTGCCGGCACTGATATCACGCTCGTCATTCCGGGGCGCGCATAGCGCGAACCCGGAATCCATACCCCCAGTAAGCGCGTTCAGGCACGGCGTACGATACGCCGTGAACAACGCGAGAAATTGTGGTTATGGATTCCGGGTTCGCTCGCTGCGCGAGCGCCCCGGAATGACGATCGAGAGGTGTGCCTGCTCGTCGGAGTCCTACGGTTGCGCTGGATGAATGAACGGCCACGGGCTCGCTTCGCTGTCGCGCGGGACATCGATCGCGATCAGATACGGCCCGCCATGCGACAGGGCTTTCTCGAGCGCGGCGCGGAAATGATCCGGCGAGGTGACGCGCGACGCGGCGACGCCGAACGATTCCGCGAGCCTGACGAAATCCGGATTGACCAGATCGGACGCCACCACGCGGCCTTCGAACTGGGTGACCTGATCGCGCCGGACGTTGCCGTAGGCCGAATTGTCGAACACCAACGTCACCACGCCGATGTTGAACTGCACCGCGGTGGCGAGCTCCTGCACCGCGAACATGAAGCCGCCGTCGCCGGTGATCGCGACCACCTGTTTGTCCGGGCAGGCGACCTTGGCGCCGAGCGCGGTCGGGAAGCCGGAGCCGAGCGTGCCCTGATAGCCGGAGGTGAGGAACGTCCGCGGCTGGTAGATCGGGAAGCCGTACCACGATGCGAAGCCGACCTGCGACAGCTCGTCGGTGACGATGGCGTCGTCCGGCAGCACCTCGCGCAGGATCTTCAGGTAAGCCATCTGCGGCTGCACCGACTGGATCGCCTCTAGCGTCCGCGCGGAGGCGTCGCGGATCGCGTCGCGGCGGCCCTTGGTCTTGCTGTAGCCGCGCTTGCTCACCGCATCGACCAGCGCGCGCGTGCCGGCTTTCGCGTCGGCCACGACGGCGGCGTCGGGCGAAAAGCGGCGCATCTCGGCCGGATCGATGTCGATCCGCACCGATTTCTGGCCTTCCGGCCGGAACGGCCAGCGGAACGTGGTGGGCAACTCCATCCGCGTGCCGATGCCGATGATCAGATCGCATTGCGGCCACAGCCGATAGGCGGCGGCGAAGGTCAGCCCGAGTTCATGCGCGTTGCTGACGATGCCGCGGCCGCTTCGGAACGCGACGACCGGCGCATCGATCGCTTCGGCCAGTTCGAGAATCGCGTCGCCGGCTTCCACTGCGCCGGAGCCGACGAAGATCATCGGCGTCTTGCTCGCAGTGATCAGTTTCGCGGCCGCATCGATGCGATCCGGATCTGGGAGAGGCGGCGCGACCGGATCGAGCTTGATTGCATCTCCCGTCTCGGCGCGTTGGGTGAACACTTCCCACGGCATTTCCAGCGCCACCGGGCCGCGCCGGCCGCTCGTCATCTCCTGGAACGCGCGCGCGACCAGCGCCGGCGCGTTGCCCGGATACTCAATGCGTTCGGCCCATTTGAGGAAGCTGCGCAGCGTGGCCAACTGGTCCGGCATCTCGTGCAGATGGCCGCGACCTTTGCCGAGATAGGCGCTCGGGACTTGTCCGGTCAAACACAACACCGGCTCGTTGCAGCCGAGCGCGGTGAGCATCGCAGCGCCGGCGTTCAGCACGCCGGGGCCGGGCACGACGCTGAACACGCCGGGGCGGCCCGAGGCGCGGGCGTAGCCGAACGCCATGTAGCCGCAGGCCTGCTCGTGGCGCGCGCCGATCACCCGCAGCTGCGCCTTGGCGAAGCCGTCGAACAACCCGTAGATCTGCGCGCCGGGCAGGCCGAACACGGTGTCGATGCCGTGCGCGACGAGGCCCTGCACGATCGCTTCGCCGCCGGTCATGATGCTCATGGAAAGGTCCGTTGTTGATGAGACAAATAACTATGCCGCGGCTTCGTCGACCACGCCGTTGCGCAGGGTTCCGATGCCGTCGGCTTCGACCTCGATGATATCGCCGGGCATCAGATACACGGGCGGCTCGGAGCGCGCGCCGGCGCCTGCCGGGGTGCCGGTGACGATCAGGTCGCCCGGCACCAGCGTGGTGAAGGTCGAGATGTAGTGGATCAGATAACGGAACGAGAAGATCATTCGCGAAGTGCGGTCGTCCTGCCGCGTGTCGCCGTTGACGCGGGTGGTGAGGCGGATGTCGGCGATCTGCGCTTCGCCCGCGAACGGCACGATCCACGGGCCGAGGCTGCCGGTGTGATCGAAATTCTTGCCCTGCGTGACGTTGAACTTGGCGTGGCGCACCCAGTCGCGGATCGTGCCTTCGTTGCACAGCGTGATTGCGGCGACGTGATCGAGGGCATCGGCTTCCGCGATGTGGCGGCCGGGCTTGCCGATCACCAGCGTCAGTTCGCCCTCGTAGTCGAGCAGCTTCGACGCGCGCGGCCGCACCAGCGAGGCGCCGTGGCCGACGAAGGAGCGCGCCGTGCGCATGAACATGCTCGGAAATTTCGGCGGTTCGCTGCCGTCCTTGTATTCGGCGTTGCGGTCCGGATAGTTGACGCCGACGCAGATGATCTTTTCCGGCTGCGGGATCGGCGGCTGAAACACCACCTTGTCGCGGGCGAAGTCCGGCGCGGTGTGGTCGGCTTCGTCGACGATCCGCTGCAATGCGCCCGCGGCGATCACCTCGCGCAAGGTCGGATAGTCGTTGGCGTGGCGCGCCGATAGATCGACAACGCCGTTGTCGCACACCGCGCCGTAGCGGGTGAGGCCGTTGACGGTGAAGGTGGCAAGGCGGGGAGTGGTCATGGACGGCGTTCCTTAGAAAAGTCGTCACCCGCGAATGCGGGTGACCCAGTATCCCAGAGCGGTCGTTTTTCGAACCAGCGCTCTGCCATACTGGATCGCCCGGACGAGCGGGGCGATGACCGGGGTCAATCCGCAATCATCACATCGGCCACGAAAACCGGCTCGCGAACCTCCTCGCCGAGGAAGTCCGAGCCCTGCTCGAACCAGGAACGCGGCGCCGGCGCGCCCCACAGGGTCTGGCGGCGCGGGTCGCGCAGCGACCAGCGCAGCGGGGCGTGGTCGTGATCCATGGTCTGGTAGTCGCTGCAGTACAATTCGATGCGGTGGCCGTCGGGATCGCGGACGTAGAGGAAGAACGCATTGGAGATGCCGTGGCGGCCAGGGCCGCGCTCGAGGCTGAGCCCGCGCGACGCCATCACGTCGCAGAGATGGATGATGTTGAGCGGACCGGGCACCCAATAGGCGAAATGATGCAGCCGCGGTCCGCGGCCATTGGTGATCGCGAAATCGTGGACGTTGCCCTTGCGGTGCAGCCACGCCGCGGCGATGCGACCGTTCTCGCCATCCTCTTCGGCGTATTCGGTGAGGCGGAATCCGAGCCGGGCGTAGAAGTCGATGGTGTCCTGGGTCTCGGCGGCGAACACGTTGAAATGGTCGAGCCGCTGCGGATGACAGCCTTTGTAGAGTTCGTAGCGGCGCAACAGATGCGGCCGCTTCTCCATGCTCGCGCAGAATTCGAGCCGGAATCCGAACGGATCGGTGACGTGCAGCGTGCGGCCCTGGAACGGCCGATCGACGAAGCTGTAGATCAGCCCGTTTTCCGCAAAGAAGCTGCCGGCCTTGTCGAGATCGGCCTCGTTGCCGACGCGAAAGCCGAGCCGCGCCGCGGCGGGCTGAGCGGCTTGGCGCAGCACCAGCGAGTGATGCTGATGCTCCTCGCTTCCGCGCAGATAGGCGGTGGCGTCGTCGCGATCCTCGACATGCAGGCCGATGATGTTCGAATAGAACTCAACGCTGGCGGAAAGGTCGGTAACGTCGAGCACGACGTGACTGCAACGGATGATGTTGAACGGTGGGTCGAACACGTGCTGCGGCACAGGCATTGGCGAGGTCCCCAGTGATTCTGGTGTGAATTCAGCGACGTCATTCCGGGGCGCGCGTAGCGCGAGCCCGGAATCCCGAGATGATGGACACGAGCAGTGCTCGCGGCGAGATCCCGGGTTCGCTCGCTGGCGCGAGCGCCCCGGAATGACGGGTGGAGCGGCTGTGCACTACACCACCCCCAGCTTCTGGATCTTGTGCGTGCCGCGCGCCAGCGAGACGTGTTTGGTTTCCATGTAGAACTCGAACGAGTAGTCGCCGCCGTCGCGGCCGATGCCGGATTGCTTCATGCCGCCGAACGGGGTCGGCAGATGGCGGACATTCTCGGAGTTGAGCCAGATCATGCCGGCCTCGAGCGCGTCGGCGACGCGGAGCGCGCGGCCCATGTCGCCGGTCCAGACATAGCCGGTGAGGCCGTAGCGGACGTCGTTGGCGATCGCGATCGCGTCGGCTTCGTCGCGGAACGGGATCACGGTGAGGAACGGGCCGAACACTTCCTCCTGTGCGACCCGCATGTCGCTGCGCGCGCCGGTCACCAGCGTTGGCTGCACGTAGTGCCCGCCGCCGGGGCCATCGAAACGCGCGCCGCCGACCGCGACGGTGGCGCCGTCCTGTTTCGCGATATCGAAATAGGAGCAGACCTTGTCGAGATGGCGCTGATGGATCAGCGGGCCGATCTCGGTCGCCGGATCGAGCGGATGGCCGACCTTCAGAGCGCGCCCCCGGGCGGCGAGCCTGTCGACGAAGGTGTCGGCTATGCCCTGCTGGATCAGCAGCCGGCTCGACGAGGTGCAGCGTTCGCCGTTCAGCGAGTAGATCATGAACACCACGGCGTCGAGCGCGCGGTCGAGATCGGCGTCGTCGAACACGATCACCGGGTTCTTGCCGCCGAGTTCGAAATGCACCCGCTTCAGCGTCGGCGCGCCCTGCGCCATGATCGCCGCGCCGGTGGCGGTTTCGCCGACGAAGGCGATCGCCTTGATGGCGGGATGTTCGGTCAGCGCCTTGCCCGCCTCCTCGCCGAAGCCGTGCACGGTGTTGAGCACGCCGTCGGGCAGGCCGGCGTCCTTGCAGATTCGCGACAACAGGTCGGCCGTCACCGGCGACCACTCGGCCGGCTTGTGCACGACGGTGCAGCCCGCCGCGAGCGCCGGCGCGATCTTCCAGGTCGACAGCATGAACGGCGTGTTCCACGGCGTGATCACGCCGACCGGGCCGATCGGCACCCGGGTGGAAACGTTCCAGTGCTCGTCGCTCGGCGTGTTCAGCCCGTCGCGCGCCTCGGAGCATCTGTCGGCGAAGAAGCGGAAATTTTCCGCGGCACGGATCGCCGCCTTCGCCATGAAGCGATGCGCCTGGCCGGTGTCGATGCATTCCAGCACGGCGATATCGTCGGCGCGCGCCTCGATCGCATCGGCGACTTTGTGCAGCAGCTTGCGTCGCGCCGATGCTGCCATGTCGCGCCACGCCGGAAACGCGCGCTTGGCCGCCTGCGCCGCGCGGTCGATGTCGTCCGCGGTGCCGCGCGCCACTTGCGCCAGCACGCAATTGTCGATCGGCGAGGTCGTCTCGAACACCTCGCCGGACGACGATGGCACGATCGCGCCGTCGATCAGGTGGCCGATGCCGTCGGCTTTCAGCGTCTTCAACAGCGGCGTCGCGCGATCGAGATTGGCCTGAAAGGCCGCAGCCGGATCGGCTTTCGTGTTCGGTGGGGCGGCATCAGCCATGGCGGGCCTCGGCGATGAGCAGATCGTGAATCGAATTGCGCTTCCAGGAGGTTTCCTTGTCGTTGATCTGCATGTCGAACGACAGCGCGAAACCTTCATCGGCGAATAGCGGGTCGAGATAATGCGACAGCGCGGCGAAGATGTGCTCTCCGGCGCGCTTGCGGGCGGGCAGGTCACGGCCTTCGCCGAGCCGCAGCAGCATCGCCAGAAAGGCGAAGCCGTCGCGGCCGTCGGCGATGGCGTAATGCTCGCAGCGGATCGCGCGGACGCGAATGCCGCCGACCGGAAAGATCCCGGTCTCGATCGCGCTGGTGCGCACCAGCTCGACGATCTCGGCCATGTCGACGCGGTCGTCGAGATTGGCGGAATACTCGATGGTGAAATGCGGCATGGGTCGGACTCGCTCGTGGTCAGCCGAAGTAACAACTCACGGCGCCGTAGGGACCGTAATCGGCCTGAATCGTGTCGCCCTTGCGGCATTCGATGGCGCGGATGAACGATCCCGCCAGCACGATCTGCCCGGGCTCCAGCGCCAGGCCCTGCGGCGCGATCTTGTTGGCGAGCCACGCCACGGCGGTGGCGGGGTGGTTGAGCACGCCGGCGGCGAGGCCGGTCTCTTCCAATTGACCGTTCCTGCTGGCGAGCGCGCCGATCCAGCGCAGATCCGCATCCAGCGGTCGGATCGGACGTCCGCCGAGCACGATGCCGGCATTCGCCGCATTGTCGGCGATGGTGTCGTGGATCTTGCGTGCAGCTTTGGTCTCGGGATCGATGCGCTGCACGCGCGTATCGAGAATTTCCAGCGCCGGCACCACGAAATCGGTGGCGTTGAGGACGTCGAAGATTGTGCAATGCGGGCCTTCGAGGCGATGCTTGATGACGAAGGCGAGTTCCGCCTCGATCCGTGTCGCGATGAAGCGGTCGGTCGGCACGATGCCGCCGTCGGCGAAGAACATGTCGTCGAGCAGCACGCCGGAATCCGGCTCGTCGATGCCGAGCTGGCTCTGCATCGCTTTCGACGTCAGGCCGATCTTGTGGCCGCGGACGATTCGGCCCTCGCCGACCTTGATCTCGATCCAGGCCTTCTGGATTGCGTAGGCGTCCGCGACCGTGATCGCCGGATGATCGAGTGAGAGCTGGCGAATCTGGACCTTGGTCTTCTCGGCCTGGTGCAGCCGCTCGGCCGCGGCGCGAATTTCGTTCGTCGACAACGCCATGTTGGGCTTCCGCCTTGATTTCCATCCCTGCGCCGGCGCCGCCAAAAACGCTCGCGTGAAAACTGATTAACATGTTAAGTGATAGGGCTCAAATCCAAACCGTGCTTATTGCGATGCAAAAAACGTCTCCCCCGTCATTGCGAGCGAAGCGAAGCAATCCAGCGGTACGTTCCAGAGCTGGATTGCTTCGCCGCGATGCGCCTCGCAACGACGGTGAAGGGACGGCGCAGAACAAGGAGCCGCCGATGCGCGAGTTCTCGCGCTCGCTGCCGATGGCGCTGCTGCGCGGGCGGGAGGCGGTGATGCGGCATTTCCGGCCGCTGCTGCGCGCCCACGGCCTGAGCGAGCAGCAATGGCGGATTCTCCGCGCGTTGACGACGGTGGATGCGATCGAAGCCACGGAACTGGCGCATAATGCTTGCTTGCTGGGCCCGAGCCTGTCGCGGATGCTGCGCGATCTCGAGGCCCGCAAGCTGATCGCGCGGAAGCCTGCGAAGCAGGATCAGCGCCGCAGCATGGTGTCGATCACGGCGAAGGGCCTGACCTTGATCGAAACGGTGGCGCCCTTCTCCGAAGAGATCTACGCCGCGATCGCGCGACGTTACGGCGCTGCAAAACTCGCCGAGTTGCAGGAGATGCTGCGGCTGCTGGAAGCGAGCCTGTCGGCGATGCCAGTGCGCCATGCGGGCGAAGCGGTGGACAGCCCGGAGAATTTTCGCTCAACTCGCGAGCGCAAGTGACGGCCGTTGCCAAAGGCCCGGCCGCGACGGGAGGACGACGATGGATCTGATTCAGGGCAGGGCCGCGCGCGCCCGCCGCGGCGTGGCTGTGCCGACATGGTGACGATTCAGGCCGATCGACTGATCGATTTCGTCGCCCAGGTGTTCGGGCGCGCCGGCTCGTCCGAGGACGAAGCCCGCCGGATCGGCTCCTATCTCACCACCGCGAATCTCACCGGCCACGACAGCCACGGCGTCATCCGCGTGCCGGTCTACATTCGCTGGCGCAAGGCCGGCGCGGTGCATCCGGATCAGACTGTCGGTGTCCCGGTCGATCTGCCCTCGCTCGCGGTGGTCGACGGCAAGTTCGGCTATGGCCAGACCGTCGGGCCGCAGGCGGTGCGGATCGGCATCGACAAGTGCAAGGCGCAGGGGCTGTCGGCGGTCGGCCTGAAGAACGCCGGTCACATCGGCCGGATCGGTGATTGGGCCGAGATGGCGGCGGCCGAAGGGCTGGTGTCTATTCACTTCGTTACGGCGGCCGGCTCGATTCTGGTCGCGCCCTATGGCGGCGTCGAGCGCCGGCTGTCCACCGCGCCCTATTGCGTCGGGGTGCCGCGGCCGGGCGCCCCGCCGGTGGTGCTCGACTTCGCCACCTCGATCGTCGCCGAGGGCAAGGTGCTGGTCGCCGCGCGCGGCGGCAAGAAATTGCCGGAGGGCGCGTTGATCAATCCCGACGGCACATTCAGCGAAGACCCGGCGACGCTTTACGGCCCATTCGAAAAAGACGGCCCGATCAATCACGTCAACGGAGCGGGGGCGATCCGCGCGTTCGGTGAGCACAAGGGCTCCGGGCTGGCGCTGATCTGCGAGCTGCTCGGCGGCGCATTGAGCGGCAACGGCGCCACCGGGCCGGACCGACCGTTCGCCAACGGCATGTTCTCGATCTATGTCGATCCCAAGCGGATCGATCCCGGGCATGTGTTCGACGCCGAGGTCACGCGCTACATCGATTACTTCAGGAGCGCGAAGACCACCGCCGGCACCGAGGCGCTGCTGATCCCCGGCGATCCGGAACTGCGAACCCGCACCGAGCGCACCGCGAACGGCGTGCCGCTCCCCGACGATACCTGGGCGGCGATCGTCGCCACCGCCCGCGAAGTCGGGGTCGACGAACGCGCGATCCAGCAGGCGGTGGCGTGAGACAGTTCCCACAAGTCCCACCTCATCCTGAGGAGGCGCGAAGCGCCGTCTCGAAGGATGGGCCGCCCGCCCGCCGCACATGGTTCGAGACGGCGCTACGCGCCTCCTCACCATGAGGCCCCGTTAATTTGCAACGTCGAGCAAGGAAGCAACCATGGCGAACAAGGTGCGAGAGATCTGGGCCGACGGCAAAGTCGTGGTCAATGGCTGGCTGGCGATTCCATCGGGGTTTTCGGCAGAGGTGATGGCGCAATGCGGGTTCGACAGCGTCACCGTCGACATCCAGCACGGCGTGCAGGACTATCAGTCGATGGTGGCGTGCTTCCAGGCGATGAACGGCCATCCGGTGACCCCGATGGTGCGGGTGCCTTGGAACGAGCCGGGCATCATCGGCAAGGTGCTGGACGGCGGCGCCTATGGGGTGATCTGCCCGATGGTGAATACCAAGGAAGAGGCCGAGAATTTCGTCCAGTATTGCAAATATCCGCCGCGCGGCACCCGCAGCAATGGCCCGATCCGCGCCGGCATGTACGGCGCCGGCGGCAGCTATCAGGACACGGCCAACGACGAGACGCTGTGCATCCCGATGATCGAAACCCGCACCGCGGTCGAGAACATGGAAGCGATCCTCGACGTCGAGGGCATCGCCGGCGTCTATGTCGGGCCGAGCGATCTCGGCTATTCCTACGGCCTGGTGCCGAAGCTCGATCGCGACGAGCCGGAGATCCTCAAGATTTACGACAAGCTGCTGAAGGAATGCGACAAGCGCGGGATCTATCCGGGCATCCATTGCTCGGGACCCACCGGCGCCGCCAAAAACATCGCAATGGGCTTCAAGCTGGTGACGCTGTTGAACGACAGCGGCATCATGGCGACGGCGGCCAAGCAGTGGGTCGGCGAGACGCGGAAGAACTCGGGCGGGAAGGCGTGAGCCGTGTCCCGGGCGCGATGCGGCACGCAGTGCCGCTTCGCAGAACCGGGATCCCGGTCGAGAGTTCGTTGAAACAAGCGGGGCCCCGATCAGCAGCGCATCACGCCGCAAGGGCGGCGCGCTGCGCAGCATCCGGGGCACGTCGTTGCGAGCGAGGTGAATATCATGTCCCCATCCCCGACCATCCGCCTGCATCCCGACGACGCCGTGCTGATCGCGCGGACGACGCTGCTGCCGGGCGTCGCCGTCGCGGACAGCGTGGTCACCGCCGACCGCATTCCCGCCGGCCACAAGGTCGCGATCCGGCCGATCGAAGCGGGCGAGCCGATCCGGCGCTACGGCCAGATCATCGGCTTCGCGACGCAGTCGATCGCGCCCGGCCAGCACGTGCACACCCAGAACTGCGGCATGGGCGATTTCGCCCGCGACTACGCCTACGGCGTCGACGCGCGGCCGACCGCCATTGTTGATCAGCCGGCGAGCTTCGACGGCATCGTCCGGAGCGACGGCCGCGTCGCCACCCGCAACTACATCGGCATCCTCACCTCGGTGAATTGCAGCGCGCATGTCGCGTCGATGGTCGCCGAAATGTTCAAGCGCAATCCGTTTTCGGGTCACGATCCGCTCGCGGAGTTTCCCAATGTCGACGGCGTGGTGGCGCTGACGCACAAGACCGGCTGCGGCATGACGCAGGACGCGCCGCTCACCATCCTGCGCCGCACGCTCGGCGGCTACGCCCGGCACGTCAATTTCTCTCACGTCGTGGTGCTCGGGCTCGGCTGCGAGATCAACCAGATCGGCGGGCTGATGGCCGAGCAGAAACTCGCCGGGCGTCTGCGCGAATTGGAAATCCAGCAACTCGGCGGCACCCGCAAAAGCGTCGAGGCCGGCATCGCTTTCGTGCGCGAGGCGCTGGCTGATTCCAACAAGGTGAAGCGCGAGAAGGTCGCTGCGAGCGAACTCATTGTCGCGCTGCAGTGCGGCGGCTCGGACGGTTACTCCGGCATCTCGGCCAATCCGGCACTGGGCGCGGCGAGTGACCTGCTGGTTCGGCATGGCGGCACGGTGGTGCTGTCGGAGACGCCCGAGACCTACGGCGCCGAGCATCTGTTGACGCGCCGCGCGGTGAGCCGCGAGGTCGGCGAGAAGCTGGTTGCGCTGATGCGCTGGTGGGAAGACTACACCGCGCGCGAGGGCGCCGAGATGAATGCTAATCCGTCTCCCGGCAACAAGGCCGGCGGGCTCACCACAATTCTGGAGAAGTCGCTCGGCGCGATGGCCAAGGCCGGCTCGACCAATCTGGTCGACGTCGTGAACTACGCGGAAGCGATCACGCGCAAGGGCTTCGTGTTCATGGACACGCCGGGCTACGATCCGGTCGCGGCGACCGGGCAGGTCGCCGGCGGCGCCAACCTGGTCTGCTTCACCACCGGCCGCGGCAGCGTGTTCGGCTGCAAGCCTGCGCCCTCGATCAAGCTCGCCACCAACACGCCGATGTTCACCCGGATGGAAGACGACATGGACATCAATTGCGGCACCATCCTCGACGGCAGCGAGAGTGTCGAGCAGTGCGGACAGCGCATCTTCGACCTGATGCTGAAGACCGCGTCGGGCCAGCCGACCAAGAGCGGAAGCTTCGACTTCGGCGCCGCCGAATTCGCGCCCTGGGTGCAGGGCGCGACGATGTGACGACGTCAGCGCTGTGTCCCGGGCGCGATGCGGCACGCAGTGCCGCTTCGCAGAACCGGGACCCCGGTTGACCGGATGCATGGAGCGAGAAGCGGAAAACCGGGACCCCGGATCTGCGCCGCGGCACTTCGTGCCGCGGCTTGTCCGGGGAACGCCGATCAATCAGACCAACCATCATCCTCCGAGATAGCGAAGAACCCAATTGTCCAGAGCGGCCGCGTCGGACCGACACTGTCGCTCTGGGATATTGGGTCGTCCTGTCAAGCAGGACGACGACGGCCTTTGTTGCGTTCGCATGCTGCGGCACGCTTCTGTCGTGGTGGACGAGGCTGAAATCGCCCCATCCTGATGCATCCCTTGCCCTTTGTTAGCGCTTGATCCCCCTCGATTCCGGTGTTCTGCTCAAAATGAATGCTGGAGTTGCCCTGTGTCGATCTTCGTCGCCCTACATCACGTCACCCACTATAAATACGATCGCCCGGTCGACATCGGCCCCCAGACCATCCGGCTTCGCCCGGCGCCGCACACCCGAACGCCGATACTGTCGTATTCGCTGAAGGTGACGCCGGCGAACCACTTCATCAACTGGCAGCAGGACCCGCAGGGCAATTGGCTGGCGCGGTTCGTGTTTCCGGAGAAGGCCAACGAACTCAAGATCGAGGTCGACTTCACCGCGGCGATGACGGTGATCAATCCCTTCGACTTCTTCGTCGAAAGTTATGCGGAGACCTTTCCGTTCGCCTACAGCAACGATCTGATGGTCGAGCTTGCACCGTATCTGGCGACGACCGAGCCGGGGCCGCTGTTCAAGGAGTATCTCGCGGGCATTCCGCGCGAGGCCGAGAGCACGGTCAATTTCCTGGTGGATCTGAACGCGAAGCTGCGCGAGCGCATCCGCTACATCATCCGCATGGAACCCGGCGTGCAGACGCCGGAGGAAACGCTCGCCGCCGGCGCCGGCTCGTGCCGCGATTCGGCGTGGCTGCTGATCCAGACGCTGCGCCATATCGGCCTCGCCGCGCGCTTCGTCTCCGGCTATCTGGTGCAGTTGCGGCCGGATATCGATCCGGTCGAGGGCCCGCGCGAGGTCGAGAACGACTTCACCGATCTGCACGCCTGGTGCGAGGTCTATCTGCCCGGCGCCGGCTGGATCGGCTTCGACGTCACGTCGGGCATGCTGGCGGGCGAGGGCCACATCCCGGTCGCCGCCACGCCGCATTATCGGACCGCGGCGCCGATATCCGGCGTGGTCGGCTTCGCCAATGTCGATTTCAATTTCGAGATGAGCGTCAAGCGCATCCGTGAGGCGCCGCGGATCACCAGGCCGTTCTCCGACGAATCATGGGCGCGGCTCGATGCGCTCGGCGACAAGGTCGATGCCGATCTCGTCGCCGGCGACGTGCGGCTGACGATGGGCGGCGAGCCGACTTTCGTGTCGATCGACGACATGGAATCGCCGGAGTGGAACGTCGCCGCGGTCGGCGGCGCCAAGCGGATGCTGGCCGACGATCTGATCCGGCGGCTGCGGACCCGGTTCGCGCCCGGCGGGCTGCTGCATTTCGGCCAGGGCAAATGGTACCCCGGCGAAAGCCTGCCGCGCTGGGCGTTCGGCCTGTATTGGCGCAAGGACGGCGTCCCGATCTGGAAGAACGCCGACCTTATCGCCCCGGTGTTCGGCCAGCGCCCGGCGAAGGTCGAGCAGGCCGAGCAGTTCGCGATCGGCACGGCGAAGCGGCTCGGCATCGACACCGACTACGTGCTGCCGGCGTTCGAGGACCCGAGCCATTGGCTGCAGAAGGAAGCGACCCTGCCGCCCAACGTGGATCCGCTCGACAACAAGCTCGCGGACCCCGAGGAGCGCGCGCGGATGGCGCGGATCTTCGATTCCGGCCTGACCACGCCGAGGGGCTTCGTGCTGCCGATCCAGGCGTGGAATGCCGAGGCGCCGACGCCGAAGAAGCGCTGGCGCAGCGAGCGTTGGAAGCTCCGGCGGGGCAATTTGTTTCTGATGCCGGGCGATTCGCCGATGGGCCTCCGGCTGCCGATCGCATCGCTGCCGCACATTCCCGAGGAGGACTATCCGTTCATCAGCGAGCGCGAGCCGCTGGAGGAGCGCGGCCCGCTGCCGAGCTACGCGGCGCCGAGCTTTGCGCCGCCGCCCGCCGCCGAGCCCGATCAGCTCCCGGTGTTCGAGCAGTCGGCCGTGCCCGCGGGGGCCACGAGCCAGAACGTCGAGGAACAGAAGCTGCGCCGCGGCGGCGTGCGCACGGCGATGTCGATCGAGATCCGCGAAGGCGTGCTGTGCGCCTTCATGCCGCCGACCGAGACCATCGAGGATTATCTCGAACTGGTCTCCGCGGTGGAGGCGACCGCGGAGGAGATGCAAATTCAAGTGCATGTCGAAGGCTATCCGCCGCCGTTCGATCCGCGCATCGAAGTCATCAAGGTGACGCCCGATCCCGGCGTGATCGAAGTCAACATCCACCCGGCGCAGACCTGGCGCGAGGCAGTGCAGACCACGTTCGGCCTGTATGAGGAAGCCGCGCAGGTGCGGCTCGGCGCCAACCGCTTCCTGATCGACGGCCGTCACACCGGCACGGGCGGCGGCAATCACGTCGTGATCGGCGGCGCCAAGCCCGCCGATTCGCCGTTCCTGCGGCGGCCGGATCTGCTGAAGAGCCTGGTGCTGTTCTGGCAGCGGCATCCGGCGCTGTCCTACATGTTTTCCGGCATGTTCATCGGTCCGACCAGCCAGGCGCCGCGGATCGACGAGGCGCGGCACGATTCGCTCTACGAGCTGGAGATCGCACTCGCCCATGTGCCGCCGCCGGGCGTCAAAGGCCCGCTTTGGCTGGTCGACCGACTGTTCCGGCACATCCTGGTCGATATCACCGGCAACACCCATCGCGCCGAATTGTGCATCGATAAGCTGTATTCCCCGGACAGTCCGACCGGCCGTCTGGGGCTGGTCGAATTCCGCGCGCTCGAGATGCCGCCCGATCCGAGGATGTCGCTGGCGCAGCAGCTTCTGATCCGCGCGCTGATCGCGAAGCTTTGGAAGGAGCCGCTCGACGGCAAGTTCGTGCGCTGGGGCACCACTCTGCACGATCGCTTCATGCTGCCGCATTTCCTGTGGGAGGACTTCCGCGACGTGCTGGCCGAGCTCCGCCGCGCCGGCTACGCATTCGAGCCGGAATGGTTCACCGCCCAGCTCGAATTCCGCTTTCCGGTGTTCGGCAGCGTGTATCACGGCGGCGTCACGCTGGAGCTGCGCCAGGCGCTGGAGCCGTGGCACGTGCTCGGCGAAGAGGGTAGCGCCGGCGGCACCGTGCGCTATGTCGACAGTTCGGTGGAGCGGCTGCAGGTCAAGGCCGAAGGCTTCGTCGAGGGCCGCCACGTCATCACCTGCAACGGCCGTCGTCTGCCGATGACGCCGACCGCGCGTTCCGGCGAGGCGGTGGCGGCGGTGCGGTTCAAGGCCTGGCAGCCGGCGTCGGGGCTCCATCCCACGATACCGGTGCATTCCCCGCTGGTGTTCGACATCGTCGACACCTGGAACGGCCGCTCGCTCGGCGGCTGCGTCTATCACGTCGCCCATCCCGGCGGGCGCTCTTACGAGACCAAGCCGGTGAATTCCTACGAGGCCGAGGCGCGGCGGCTGGCGCGCTTCCAGGACCACGGTCACACCCCGGGGCGGATCGATCCGCCGCAGGAAGAACGCACACTTGAATTCCCCCTGACCCTCGACTTGCGCACGCCGCTGCTGCATTGATGCGAGGGGCATGGGAGTTGAGGGATTGGCGCAGCAGAACAGTCAGGCGAAACGCGCCCGTCCGCGTGACCGCAAGGTCGCGCAGTGGACGCGCGATTATGCACGGCTGCCCGGCATCCCCGACGAATTCATCGGCGACGACGGCGCGCCACGGGCGGTGTGGACGCGTTATTTCGACGCCTTCGCCAATCTGGCGCCCGACGAGATCGAACGCCGCTTCCGCACGGCCGACCGGCATCTGCGCGACGCCGGCGTCACCTATCGGGCGCCGGGCGATGCCGCCGAGCGCGCCTGGTCGCTGAGCCACGTCCCACTGCTGATCGACGATGCCGAATGGCAGCAGATCGCCGCCGGCATCGCCCAGCGGGCGACGCTGCTCGAGCATGTTTTGCAGGATCTTTACGGCGACGGGCGGCTGGTCGCGGACGGTGCGGTGCCGGCGGCGGCGATTGCCGGCAGCCCGGAATATCTGCGCGCGGTATCCGGCGTGAGGCCGCCGGGCGGGCGCTATCTGAATCTCTATGCGGCAGATATCGGCCGCGGGCCAGACGGCCGCTGGTGGGTGCTCGGCGATCGCACGCAGGCGCCGTCGGGCGCGGGCTATGCGCTCGAAAACCGGCTGGTGCTGTCGCGCGCCTTCACCGATCTGTACAAATCGATGAATGTCGAGCGCGTCGCGCCGTTCTTCGAGGCGTTTCGCGACAGCCTGCGCGCCAGCGCCGACCGCGACGAGCCGCGGATCGGCGTGCTGACGCCGGGACCTTTCAGCGAGACTTACTTCGAGCACGCCACGCTGGCGCGCTATCTCGGCTTCCTGCTGGTCGAGGGCGACGATCTGGCGGTCTCAGGCGACCGCGTCCACATCCGCACCGTTGCCGGATTGAAGCGGCTCGACGTCCTGTTGCGCCGGGTCGATTCCAATTCGCTCGATCCGCTCGAACTCGATGCCTCGTCGCAACTCGGCGTGCCCGGACTGATCGACGTGCTGCGAAAGAACGGCGTCGTCGTCGCCAACATGCCGGGCGCCGGCGTGATCGAGGCGCGATCGCTGCTCGGCTTTCTGCCGAGTCTCAGCCGCCGCCTGCTCGACGAAGATTTGACGATGCCGCACATCGCCACCTGGTGGTGCGGTCAGCAGTCGGCGCGCGAAGAGGTGCTGTCGCGGCTCGACGATTTCGTGATCGAAGGGGCTTACGGTCCGACCGTGCCCGGATTTTCGCACAGCGGCGCGGTGCTGCCCGCGGAACTGCCGCCGGCGGTGCGCGACCGGCTGCGTGAGGCGATCGCCACCCGCGGCATCGACTACGTGGCGCAGGAACAAGTGCGGCTGTCGACCACGCCGGTGTGGGACGACGGCAAGCTCGCGCCGCGCCCGTTCGTGCTCCGCGTGTTCGCCGCCGCGACCGAGCGCGGCTGGGAGATCATGCCCGGCGGATTCTGCCGGATCGCCGAGCGGCTGGATTCGCGCGCGGTGTCGATGGGTGAGGGTGCCCGCGCCGCCGACGTCTGGGTCGTTTCGGATCACGCGGTCTCGACCGCCTCACTGTTGCCCGCAGTCGACAACGTCCGCATCCGCCGTATCACCGGCCTGCTGCCGAGCCGCGCCGCCGACAATCTGTTCTGGCTCGGACGCTATCTCGAACGCGCCGAAGCGACGCTGCGGCTGGTGCGCGCGCTCAGCGCGCCGCAGCGCGACCCCGGCAAGGGACCGCTGCATCACGCGATCGAACGGATTCAGCGGCTGCTGATCAGTTGGGGCGCAACCTCGCTCGGCGCGCGTGCGCAGACAGCGAAAATCGCCGCCGACGCCCTGCAGAGCGATGAGTTCGGCTCGGCGCTGTCGCTGATCCGCGCCGCCCAACGCAACGCCTCCTCGTTGCGTGAACGGCTGTCGCCGGACGCCTGGCAGGTGATCACCCAGACCGCCGAGCGGCTGGGCAAGCCCGCCGAGGACGAAGAGGCGGTGACGGGCCTGGCGGAGATCACCTTGCAGGAGCTCGCGAGTTTCTCCGGCCTGTCGCAGGAAAACATGAACCGCGCCGTCGGCTGGCGCTTCCTGCGGATGGGGCGGCGGATCGAGCGCGCCGTCAACACCGCGCGGTTCGCGCGGCAGTTCGCGCCCGACGACGCCAGCGCCGAAGATCTCGACGTGCTGCTGACGCTGGTCGATTGCCAGATCACCTATCGTTCGCGCTATCTGCTGGCGCCGCTGCTGGCGCCGGTGCGCGATCTCGCGGTGCTCGATCCGTACAATCCCCGCTCGGTGGCGTTCCAGGTGGTGGAGTTGAACGAGCACATTGCGGGCCTGCCGTCACTGAAGGAGGGCGGGCTGATCGAGCGGCCGCAGCGGCTCGCGGTCGCGCTGCAGGCGACGCTGACCACGGCCGAAGCGTCGGCGCTCGACGCGCGCTGGCTGTTCGCGCTGGAACAGGATCTATTGTCGCTGGCCGACGCGATCGGGGCGCACTACTTCCCGCACGGCGCCAGCGCGACACGGCCTGAGAAGCTGACGGGGCTGGCTTGATCTACGATATCCGTCACGTCACCAGTTACAGTTACGGCAGCCAGGTCAGCTACGCGCGCTGCTCGCTGCGGCTGAAGCCGCTGAGCGACGCCAGCCAGACGCTGATCTCGCACGGCATCGAGATCAGGCCGCGGCCGGCGACGCGCGCATCGCGGGTGGATTTTTTCGGCATCCCGACCGAGAGCATCGTGATCGAGACGCCGCACAAGATGCTGCGGATCGACAGCCGCTCGCGCGTCGAGGTGGACCGCATTCCGCCGGCGCGCGACAGCGGCAGTGCGGCGTGGGAGCGGGTGCGCGAGGCGGCGCTGGATTGCGCGAGCCTCGATGCGGGCGCGCCGGTCGGCTACGTCTTTCCGAGTTCGCTGGTCCCGATCCAGCATGCCGTCACGCGCTACGCGGCAAAGAGTTTTGCGCCCGCGCGCGGAATTCTGGCTGCGACCGCCGATCTGATGCGCCGGATCCACACCGAGTTCAAATACGATCCGAAGGCGACGGTCATTTCGACGCCTCTCGCCGAAGTGTTCGAGAAGCGGCACGGTGTCTGTCAGGATTTCGCGCATGTGATGATCGCCGGTTTGCGGGGGCTCGGCGTACCGGCCGCCTATGTCAGTGGTTACTTGCGGACCTATCCGCCGCCGGGGCAGGAGCGGCTGCAGGGCGCCGATGCCACCCACGCCTGGGTCTCGGTCTGGTGCGGCAACGAGACCGGTTGGGTCGGGTTCGATCCGACCAATGACTTGCTGATCGGGAACGACCACATCGTGCTCGCGGTCGGTCGTGATTTCTCCGACGTATCACCGGTCGACGGCGTGATCGTTGGTTCGCGCAAGCAGAAGCTGTCGGTCGCGGTCGACGTCATTCCGGTCGAGTAGTTCTGTTGGTTTCTGGCGACTGCATCCATCGACGGTCGATCAATTAGTATTTTTATACCCGTGATGACCTCGGATTAGTCCCAGGGTCCTTCTTTAACGGCGCGTTCGCGATTGGCTGAGAGTGTGGCGTCGCCGCCCACCTCGGGCTTCTGATCATCCAGGAGGAGATCCGCACGTGCGCAAGAAACTGTTACTGGCCGTCGCCGCAGCGGCCACGGCGATCGCGATTGTTCCGGCCGCCGCCGGCGCCAGCAAGGACGAAGCCATCACGATGGTGAAGAAAGCCGTGGCTGCGATCAAGACCGACGGCGCCGACAAGACCTATCCGCTGATCAGCGACAAGGCCGGTCCGTTCGTGAAGGACGACCTTTACGTCGTGGTCTATCAGCTCGACGGCAAGGTGCTCGCCCACGGCGCCAATGCCAAGTTCATCGGCAAGGACATGATCGAGGCGCAGGACGTCGACGGCAAGCTCTACGTCAAGGAGCGCGTCGAACTCGCCGGCAAGCAGCCGTCGTTCTGGCAGGACTACAAGTTCGTCAATCCGGTCAGCAAGAAGGTCGAGCCCAAGGAAATGTACTGCGAACGGGTCGACAACACCGCGGTCTGCGCGGGCGTCTACAAACTCTAGCGCGGCATTGCGTCGTCGCCGGCGAAAACCGGCGACGATCCGAGACTCGGGGACTGTCCGGATGGGACGTGGAATCAGAAACGTCGGCCTCTCGTGGAAGGTCCAGCTCGCTCCCGCGTTGCTGGTCGTTGCGCTGCTCGGCATCGGAGTCTACGCGCTGCAGGCGCTGCGAACCAACCAGCAAAGCGTCGATGCACTGGTATCGGGTCCGGTGCGGCTGTCGGAACTCGCCGGGGACCTCAACAACGCCGCCTGGACCGGGCATGCGAAGTTGTATCGGCTCGCAGCCACCGCGGCCAACGAGACCGATGAAGCCAAGCTCGCCCAGGTCTCCAAGGAGGCGACGGCGGCGATCGGCCGGATTCCGCAAGCACTCGCCGACGTTGAAAAAATGCTCGGCGGCGATGCGGCCGGGTCGGCGATGCAAAAGCTGAAAGCGGCGGTCGCAGGTTATCAGAAGCAGGCAAAGAACGCGATCGAGATGGCGGATGGCGACGCCGGCTCCGCGTTGCTGTTCATCAAGAGCGCTGAGAAGAGCTTCTCCCAGATCGATACGCTTATCGGCGACCTGATTCTGTCCAGTAACGACGCGCGTGACCGGCAGATCGCGCAGGCCGTCCTCGCGCTCGATCGTCAGCAGTGGATGCTCGGCGCGGTCCTTGCAGCGATTTCGCTGATCGGCATCGCGGTGTCGTTCCTGATCGGCCGCAGCATCGCCCGACCGGTGGTGGCGATGTCCGGCGCAATGCATGAACTGGCGAGCGGCAATTTCGACGTGCGATTGCCGGGGTTGGATCGTGGCGACGAAGTCGGCCGGATGGCACGCGCCGTCGAAGAGTTCAAGGTTCAGGCGGCCAGCAAGGCGGAACGCGAACACGCCGAACGCGAGGCGCTGGAGCGCAAGGCCGCGGCCGCCCGGCGCGCCGAACTTCACCAACTGGCCGAAGGCTTCGAGACAGCAGTCGGCCAGATCATCGAGGCTGTTGGAGCAGCCTCGCGCGAACTGGAGGAATCCGCCGATGCGCTGGCCAAGGGAAGCGCATCGACCCAGCAGCTCTCCAACGTCGTCGCCACCGCCTCCGCCGAGACCTCCGACAACGTTCAGTCGGTCGCTTCTGCCGCCGAGCAGATGAATGCGTCGGTCAGTGAGGTCGGTCGTCAGGTCCGCGAATCGCGCAGCATCGCGGCGGAAGCGGTGACGCAGGCGGAGCAGACCGATTCACGGATCGCGAAGTTGGCGGTCGCCGCCACCCGGATCGGCGACGTCACCCAGCTCATCACGACCATTGCCGAGCAGACCAATCTGCTGGCGCTCAATGCCACCATCGAGGCCGCCCGCGCCGGCGAGGCCGGCCGCGGCTTCGCGGTCGTCGCCCAGGAGGTCAAGGTGCTGGCGGAGCAGACGTCGAAAGCGACCGGCGAGATCAGCGCGCAGATCGCCGAGATCCAGTCCGCGACGCGAGAGTCGGTGGTCGCGATCAAGGAGATCGGCGGCACCATCGGCCGGGTCGCCCACATCGCCGCCGCCGTCGCTGCTTCGGTGGAGGAGCAGGGCTCAGCCACGCAGGAAATCTCCCGCAGCGTCAGCCAGGCCGCGGTCGGCACCAACCAGGTCGCCGCCAGCATTGCCGACGTCAATCGCGGCGCAGCAGACACCGGAATGGCATCATCCCGCGTCCTGACGTCTGCGCAATCATTGTCCAACGAAAGCGGCCGTTTGCGCGCCGAAGTGCAAAAATTTCTCGCAACCGTCCGGGTCGCGTAGCGCTCCACCCGATGCTAGCTTGGGCCTCGTCGAGCCGCCTGCCACTGGGCGGGACTCGCCGGGGATGACATGATCTACAGACACTCGATCGGCAACGTCGCTTACGTCTTCGACAATCTGCGCGATCTGCTCGCCAGGGCGACGCCGCCGCGCTCCGGCGATCGGCTGGCCGGCGTCGCCGCCGACAGCGCCGAGCAGATGGTCGCCGCGCGAATGGCGCTGGCCGAGGTGCCGCTGCGGCAATTTCTCAACGAGACCGTCATTCCCTACGAGGACGACGAGGTGACGCGGCTGATCGTGGACAGCCACGACGCCGACAGCTTTGCCCTGATTGCCTCGCTCACCGTCGGGGGCTTCCGCGACTGGCTGCTGTCGGACGCCGCATCCTCCGCGACGCTCGCCGCGATTGCGCGTGGCGTCACCCCGGAGATGGCCGCGGCGGTCAGCAAGCTGATGCGCAACCAGGATCTGATCCTGGTCGCCAAGAAGTGCTGCGTCGTCACCAAATTCCGCAACACCATCGGGTTGCCGGGCCGGATGAGCGTCCGGCTGCAGCCCAACCACCCGTTCGACGATGCCCGGGGGATCACCGCTTCGACGCTGGACGGGCTGCTGCTCGGCGCCGGCGACGCCTGCATCGGCATCAATCCGGCGAGCGACGATCCCGTGGTGCTCGCTCAATTGGTGCGGCTGCTCGACGACGTGATCACGCGGCTGGCGATCCCGACCCAGAGTTGTGTGCTGACCCACGTCACGACCTCGCTGAAGCTGATGGAGGAGGGGGCGCCGGTCGATCTGGTGTTCCAGTCGATCGCCGGCACCGAGGCCGCCAATCGCAGCTTCGGCATCGATCTTGCTGTTCTGAAGGAGGCGCACGAGGCCGGTTTGGCGCTGAAGCGCGGCACGATCGGCGACAATGTGATGTATTTCGAGACCGGGCAGGGTTCGGCGCTATCCGCCAACGCCCATCACGGCGTCGATCAGCAGACGTGTGAGGCGCGCGCTTATGCGGTGGCGCGGGCTTTTGCGCCGCTGCTGGTCAACAGCGTGGTCGGCTTCATCGGGCCGGAATACCTCTACGACGGCAAGGAGATCATCCGCGCCGGGCTGGAGGACCATTTCTGCGGCAAGCTGCTCGGTCTGCCGCTCGGCGTCGACATCTGCTACACGAACCACGCCGAGGCCGACCAGGACGACATGGACACGCTGCTGACGCTGCTGGCCACCGCTGGCGTCAGCTTCATCATGGGCGTGCCCGGCGCCGACGACGTCATGTTGAATTACCAGTCGACGTCGTTTCACGACGCGCTCTATGTCCGCGATCTGCTCGGCCTGAAGCGGGCGCCGGAATTCGACGACTGGCTGGTGCGGGCCGGGCTGGCGCAGCCCGACTTCCGCCTCACCGCCGCCGACGGTAGGCTGCCGGATTTCGCCGCCAGACTGATCGCCTGACCCGCTCCAGCGGGCATGCCGGCCTCGTCATCGAGGAATTCTGTATCGAAGAATTCGGTGGCCGCGCGGTTTTTGCCATGATTAGATCGGCCTAACGCGCCTTGAGCGGTATTGTTCGCATCAACTCGGAACCAGATTTGTGGTTGGGAAGTTATGCCGAACGGCTTGAATTGTGCCCGTCGTTCGAACCGTTCCGGGTCTCCGGTTCACACATCAAAGACGGTTTCCAAAAATTGTTCCCCGAGGAAGTCTGATGAGAGCTGAATCCGGCCAGACCAGCCGTCGCATTCTGTGCGTTTTCCCGCGTTACACAAAATCCTTCGGCACGTTCCAGAACTCCTACCCGCTGATGGACGGCGTTGCCGCCTTCATGCCGCCGCAGGGCCTGCTCGTCATCGCCGCCTATCTGCCGGAAGACTGGTCGGTCCGCTTCATCGACGAGAACATCCGGCCGGTCACGCACGACGATTTCGATTGGGCCGAGGCCGTCTTCGTCAGCGGCATGCACATCCAGCGCCAGCAGATGAACGACATCTGCCGACGCGCCCACGCCTATGATCTGCCGGTGGCGATCGGCGGCCCGTCGGTCAGCGCCTGTCCGGACCACTACCCGAGCTTCGACTATCTGCATGTCGGCGAACTCGGCGACGCCACCGACCAGTTGATCGCCCGGCTCGCGCACAACGTGACGCGGCCGGACCGGCAGATCGTCCTCACCACCGAAGACCGCCTCGACATGACGCTGTTTCCGATCCCGGCCTACGAGCTGGCGGAATGCAGCAAATATCTGCTTGGCAGCATCCAGTATTCCTCGGGCTGCCCGTATCAGTGCGAATTCTGCGACATCCCGGGTCTGTACGGCCGTAACCCGCGGCTGAAGACGCCGGAGCAGATCATCATCGAGCTCGACCGCATGGTCGAGTGCGGCATTCGCGGCTCGGTGTATTTCGTCGACGACAATTTCATCGGCAACCGCAAGGCCGCGCTCGACCTGCTGCCGCATCTGGTGGAGTGGCAGAAGCGCACCGGCTTCGCGGTGCAGCTTGCCTGCGAGGCGACGCTGAACATCGCCAAGCGTCCCGAAATCCTGTCGCTGATGCGGGATGCGTATTTCTGCACGATCTTCTGCGGCATCGAAACGCCGGATCCGGCGGCGCTGAAAGCGATGCAAAAAGACCACAACATGATGGTCCCGATCCTCGAAGGGGTACGGACGATCTCCAGCTACGGCATCGAGGTGGTGTCGGGCATCATCCTCGGCCTCGACACCGACACGCCGGAGACCGGCGAATTCCTGATGCAGTTCATCGAGCAGTCGCAGATTCCGTTGCTCACCATCAATCTGCTGCAGGCGCTGCCGAAGACGCCGTTGTGGGACCGGCTGGAGCGCGAAGGCCGGCTGGTGCACGACGACGGCCGCGAATCCAATGTCGACTTCCTGCTACCGCACGATCAGGTGGTGGCGATGTGGAAGGACTGCATGGCGCGCGCCTACGAGCCCGAAGCGCTGCTGAAGCGCTACGAGTATCAGATCGCCAATGCCTATTCGACGCGGCTGCATCCGCATACTCCGCAGCGCGCCTCGAAGGCGAACATCAGGCGCGGCATGATCATGCTGCGCAACATCATCTGGCAGATCGGCATCCGTGGCGACTACAAGCTGGCGTTCTGGAAGTTTGCGCTGAAGCGGCTGATCCGCGGCGACATCGAGAACCTGCTGCTGGTGATGGTGGTCGCGCACCACCTGATCATCTATGCCCGCGAGGCCTCGCGCGGCCAGGCCAATGCGTCGAACTACTCGATCCGGCTGCGCGAAGCGTCGATGCCGGCGGAGTAGGTCCTGGTGGTGAAGTCCGTCCTCCAGCCGGTCTGTGGCCCCGACAAGGTTGAACCATGACGTCGTCTTCAATCACCCCGCGCGCGCTCACCGAACTGCGCCGCCTGACCCCGGCGCGGGTTGCGCTCGGCCGGTCCGGCGTCAGTCTGACCACCGACGCGCTGCTGGAATTCACGCTGGCTCATGCCCGGGCGCGCGACGCGGTGCACGCCGCGTTCGACGCCGCCGCGGTCACCGCTGAGCTCGGCGCGCTCGGCCTGACGCCGTTGCAGGTGTCGAGCCGGGCGCAGTCGCGCCGCGACTATCTCGCGCGGCCCGATCTCGGTCGCCAGCTCGATCCGGCGTCGCGCGCAATGCTCGAAGCTCGGCCGTCCACGGCCGATCTCGCTCTGGTGATCGGCGACGGGCTGTCGCCGGTGGCGGTGACGGCTCAGGCCGCCGAGGTGGTGCGGCGGCTGCTGCCGCGGCTCGCGGCGGCGGGAATCAGCGTCGGTCCGGCGGCGGTCGTGACCGGGGCGCGGGTCGCGCTCGGCGACGAGATTGGGGCGCTGCTCGGTGCACGGATCGTGCTGGTGCTGATCGGGGAGCGGCCGGGCCTGTCCGCGCCGGCCAGCCTCGGCGCCTATGTGACCTTGGGCCCGAAGCCGGGCCGAACCGACGCCGACCGCAACTGCGTGTCCAATATTCACGCGGCCGGCATCAGCGCCGACGAGGCCGCGTTCAAGGTTGCGTGGCTGGTGCGTGAGGCGATGGAGCGCGGCGCCTCCGGCGTCGCCTTGAAGGACGAAAGTGGCGATGGGGGTCCGGCACCGGCGGAGCTGGCCAGGCCAGGGTGATGCGCGCGAGGCTGATCGCCTCGATGCCCCGAATCTGATGAACTGTGCCCCGGACGCTCCAGCCGCGGATCCCCGCGGCCTGTAAATCACACGATGATTTCATCGCATGCCGTCCTGGAGGAGCGTTCCCCGAGCGCGGCGATGTCGCAATCGTGCCCGATATCTTGCTTTATTGAGTGATCGTCAGAACGGAACAGCGCATGCTGCATAAGAACGTCAAAGATGCCGAAGTCGATGAACTGAATCGGCGCAGGGTCAGCATCGCCTTCGGGCTGGAGCGGATGGGGCTGATCGCGGTGCGCGCGCCGATCCTGTCCTGCGTGATCCTCGTGGCTCTGATCGTCGGCGCGATCTTCGGCATCCAGCGCATCAAGATCGACGATTCGCTGAGCCAGCTATTCCGGTCCGACACCAAGGAATTCCATCAATACGAGCAGGTCACCAAGCGCTTCCCCTCGTCCGAATTCGACGTGCTGGTGGTCGTCGAAGGCAAGAATCTGCTCGCGCGCGACAATCTCGAGAAACTGCGCGATCTGGTCACCGACCTGCAACTCGTCGACGGCACCCGCGGGCTGATCTCGCTGTTTTCGGCACGGCAGGCGCCGGAGCCCGGCAAGCTGCCGGCCGCGCTGTTTCCCAACGATCTGCCGGAAGGCGAGGCCTACGACAAGTTCATCGAAACGGTGAAGAGCAACGAGATCATCCGCGGCAAGCTGTTGTCGGAGGACGGCTCGCTGGCGCTGATCGTGCTGTCGCTCGACCCGGAGGTCGTGGGCAACAACAAGCTGTCGACGACGATCGCCGAGATCCGCAAGGTGATGGCCGAAGATCTCGAAGGCACCGGCCTGTCGCGACAATTGTCCGGCGTTCCGGTGATGCAGCTCGAAATTCGCAACGCGGTCGAGCGCGACGGCCTGATCTACAACATCGCCGGAATTCTCGCCGGCTGCATCATCGCGATCCTGTTCTTCCGCAAGATCTCGTTCATGGTGGTCGCGGCGTTTCCGCCGCTGCTCGCGATTCTGCTGTCGCTCGGCGTGCTCGGCTGGACCGGCTTCAGCCTCAACATGTTCCTGAACGTGATGACGCCGCTGATCATGGTGATCAGTTTCGCCGACTCGATGCAGCTCACATTCGCCGCGCGTGACCGGTTGATCGCCGGGGAGGACAAATACACCGCGTTCCGCAACGCCGTGCTGGTGGTCGGTCCGGCCTGCGTGCTGACCCACGCCACCGCCGGCATTTCCTTCATCGCGCTGCAGTTCTCCGATTCCGATCTGATCCGCGCGTTCGGCGAGGCGGGCCTCGTCGCCACCGTGATCGCGCTGATCGCGGTGCTGTCGCTGGTGCCGGTGTTCGGCGTCCTGCTGGTGCGCAACGAACAGGCGTTCGCCGCCAAGTTCCAGAGCGCCGATCTCGGCGTCAACGCGCTGCGCCGGTTCTGTGCCTTCATCGCGGTGCGGATGGTCGGCCGGCCCGGGCTGTTCAGCCTGCTCGCGCTGCTGCTGGTCGGCGGCCTCGGCGTGATCTACGCCAATCTCGAGCCGCGCTATCGCCTGGCCGATCAGGTGCCCGACAAGCAGCAGGCGGTGCAGGCCAGCGACCGGCTCGACGCCAAGCTGACCGGCGCCAATCCGATCGACGTGCTGATCGAATTCCCCAAGGGCCAGACGCTGTATTCGCCGCAGACGCTGCAGACCATCGCCGATGTCCACGCCATGGTCGAGAAGCAGGCCGGCGTCGGCAACGTCTGGTCGCTGGAGACGCTGCGTCGATGGCTCGCCGAGAAGGCGCACACCGACGATGTCGCGACGCTCAAGGAATATGTCGACGTCATCCCAGAGCATCTGGTGCGGCGGTTCATCTCGGCCGACCAGACCGCGGTGGTCGTGTCCGGCCGCGTGCCGGATCTGGATTCCAGCGAAATCCTGCCGGTGGTGCAGAAGCTCGACAAGGCGCTCGACGCCGTGCGGCAGAAGCACCCGGGCTACGAGGTCGCGGTCACCGGCCTGTCGGCGATCGCGGCGCGCAACAGCGCGGACATGATCTCCAAGCTCAACCACGCCCTGACTATCGAGTTCGTGTTGGTGGCGATGTTCATTGGACTGGCGTTCCGTTCGGTGGTGGTCATGCTAGCCTGCATCCTGCCGGGGATCTTTCCGGTGGTGCTGTCGGGCACGCTGCTGTGGGCGATCGGCGAGGGGCTGCAGTTCGCCAGTGCGGTCGCGCTGATCGTGTCGTTCGGTCTCGGACTCAGTGCGACGATCCACTTTCTCAACCGGCTGCGGCTGGAGAGCTCGCCGGGCACCAGCGCCGCGGTCGCGGTCGAGCGCGCCACCGTGCTGGTCGGGCCGGCGCTGATCCTGACCACCGTGGTGCTGGCCTGCGGCCTCGGCGTCACGGTGTTCTCGGATCTGCCGTCGCTGCGGTTGTTCGGCTGGCTCAGCGCGTTCGCGATGGTGGCGGCGCTGATCGCCGACCTCTTCATCCTGCGGCCGACCGCGATGTGGCTGATCAGCATGGCCGAGCGGCTGCGCGGCGGCGGCAAGCCGGGGCCGGTGGTGTAAGTTCGAGGCCGTTCGACGCCTCTCAAACCAAAACCCCTCGGACCTGCCGGTCCGAGGGGTTTTTCGATATTGTCAGGTGAGAGAGATCAGCCGCGCGTCATGCTGATGTTGACGCCGCGGATGTCGCCCTTGGAGCTGATCGCGACCGATTGCTTGTTGCCACGGGTGGTCAGCGAGATGCTCGCGGCGAAGCCTGCGGCCTCGACGAACACTTCGATATTGCCGCCGCCGGCCTTGCCCTGCAGATTGCCGTTGATGTTGCGGCTGGCCTCGCTCCAATTGCCGGAGATCCGGTCGCCGTTGCTGGCGACGTCGGCGGTCAGATCGAACTTGTAGCTGTCGCTGGCGCAGCGCAGCGTCTGCGCGAGCTGCTTGCCGCCGCCGCCGACCTTGTAGGTCGCCTTGCAGCGAATCCGCTCCTTCGAGCCATCGGACAGAGCAACCGTGCCGGTGCCCGACCACGCACCTTCGAATCCGGCGAACGGCCCATCGGCGTAGCTGGCCGAGGTCGACAGCAGCATCGCCGCCGCGACGGCGGCCGCCTTCGAGGCACGAAGCGAAGATGATGACCGAAGCAGTTTCATTCTTGTTGACCCCTGAAAATTCTTGCCGAAACGACGCTTCGCCGCATCAGCCTGTTAGTGTCGTTGCGCAACGACAGGTTCAAATCAAATAGTATTGCGGTTTGTTCCCCGCAAACCCGGACGCGATCGGGGAGGGCGGTTGTGGCCCGCCGGACACTTCGCGTAACGCCGCGGAATCTCGCTCAATTGTCGCAAATGCGCAACGTTGCGCCAAGAAATGCGACATGGTTTCGCGATATTTGAAACATCGTCGCAACTGTCGCAGTATTGGCGCGAATTTGGCCGCATTTGCGCGGCCAGATGGCGGCTTGCACATTCGTGTCGATCGAGGCTTGACGGCCGGTCCGGGCGTCGCTTTGACGTTGATCGACGAACGATATCGAATTCCCCAGCATCTCGAAGGAAGAAAATGCAGAAGACTTTGGTTGCGCTCACGCTGCTGCTCGTCTCGATGTCGACCGGCGCCGATGCCCAACAGCAGCAACAGCGCAGCGGCACGGCAGAAGAGCAGGCCGCCTGCTCACGCGACGTGTCGCGTCACTGTCGCAAGCTGATGGATCAGGGCGATTTCGCCATCCTGGCCTGCCTGAAGGAGAATCGGCCGAAGATCAGCCGCGCCTGCAACCAGGTGCTGGTCAATCACGGCCAATGATCGCCGGCGCCGGCCGGGGAGGGTGTCCGAACATCCGCCTCGCCGGTGATGCCGTGACCCTGGGCCGTGGCGGCTCTGGACAATCGGCGTCAATACCGTTGGTTTAACCGGCGGTTTTCCCTTATATGGCGTCGCGAACGGACCTGCCCGGGATGCCGGGCAGGTCCGTTCGCGACGTTTCCGTGCCTGAAATCAGTCGGAAACTTCCATGTCCGAAACAAGCGTTGGCCGGTGCCGATGACGTCTGCGAGTGAACTGCGATCCGGCAAGACCCACCGGGACGAGAATTTTCCGGTCGCGTCGTGGATCATCCATCCGCGGCATCGCGAGCTGATTCTGGCGTTCTACAATTTCGTCCGCACCGCCGACGACATCGCCGATCATGCGATGCTCGATGCCGCCACCAAGCTGAATTACCTCGATCTGCTCGAGGCCGAACTGCTCGGCCGCGGCGCGACCCAGCCGGAGGCGGTCGAACTGCGGCGTGCGCTGGCCGAGCGGGGGATGCCGCCGCGTCATGCGCTCGATGTGCTGATCGCGTTCCGGATGGACGTCACCAAGCTGCGCTACGAGGATTGGGACGAGGTGATCCATTATTGCCGCTATTCGGCGATGCCTGTCGGTCGCTTCATGCTCGACGTCCATGGCGAGAGCACCTCGACCTGGCCGGCGTCGGACGCGTTGTGCGCCGGGCTGCAGATCAACAATCACCTGCAGGATTGCGGCAAGGATTATCGGAACCTCAATCGCGTCTACCTGCCGCGCGACGCGCTGGATGTGGCAGGCGCCAAGGTCGAGGAACTGGGCCATCTGAAATCCTCGCCGGCGCTGCTGCGCTGCCTGCAGGGGCTCGCCGAACGCACCGACGTGCTGCTCGGCGAAGGCCGGCCGCTCGCCGCCGAGATCAAGGATTTCCGGCTCGGCCTGGAAGTCTCGGTGATCCAGGCGTTCGCCGATCGCATCGTGGAAATGCTCAAGCTGCGCGATCCGCTCAGCGAACGCGTGCACCCGAAGCCGATCGAATTCCTGTTCTCCACGATCGGCGCGGTCGGATCGGAGATCGCCCGTCGCACCTTTGGAAAGGGGCCGGTCTCGAACCCGGCGCCGCGCGCATGACCATGCAAGCCACGTCGGAACCCGCCGAGCACCAGGGCGTCGCGGTCGGCAGCTCGTTCTACGCCGCGATGCGCATCCTGCCGCGCCCGCAGCGCGAGGCGATGTTCCAGGTCTACAGCTTCTGCCGCTACGTCGACGACATCGCCGATTCCGACGAACCGCGCGACGTGCGGGCGGCCGGTCTGCAGCGCTGGCGCGACGATATCGACGCGCTGTATCGCGGCGCCCCGCCGCCGCGGCTCGCGGACTATCAGGGCTCGGTCCGGGCCTTCGGCCTGAAGCGCGAGGACTTTCTCGCGATCATCGACGGCATGGAAATGGACGTCGCGGCCGACATTCGCGCGCCGGCCGACGCCACGCTCGATCTGTATTGCGATCGCGTCGCCAGCGCGGTCGGGCGGCTGTCGGTACGGATCTTCGGGCTGCCCGAGCAGGACGGCATCCTGCTGGCGCACCATCTCGGCCGCGCGCTGCAACTCACCAACATCCTGCGCGACATCGACGAGGATGCCGGCCTCGGCCGGCTGTATCTGCCGCGCGAAGGTCTGCTCGCCGCCGGCATCACCAGCGTCGATCCGACGACCGTCGCCGCGGATCCGGCGGTGCCGAACGTCTGCGCGCCGCTGGTGGCGCGCGCGCTCAAGCACTTCGACGCCGCCGATGTGGTGATGAGCCGCAATCCGCGCCGGGTGGTCAAGGCGCCGCGGATCATGGGCAAGTACTATTTTTCGATCCTTCAACTCCTGATCGCGCGGGGCTTCGCGCCGCCGCGCGCGCCGGTCAAGCTCGGCAAGGCGTCGAAGATCGCCATCCTGCTGCAATACGCGATCGTCTGATGCCCAAAACTGTTCACGTCATCGGTGCTGGAATCTCCGGTCTCGCGGCCGCCACGAAGCTCGCGCGCGAGGGGCTGACCGTCCACGTCCACGAAGCGATGCAGCAGGCCGGCGGCCGCTGCCGCTCCTATTTCGATGCGCAGACCAATCTCGTGATCGACAATGGCAATCATCTGCTGCTGTCGGGCAACCACGCCGCGTGCGACTATGCGCGGTCGATCGGCACCGAGGCCGGGCTGGTCGGGCCGGAGCGCGCCGAGTTCGATTTCATGGATGTGAGATCGAATGCGCGTTGGAAGCTCGACCTCGGCAGCGGCCGGCTGCCGATGTGGCTGTTTGATGCCAGTCGCCGCGTGCCCGACACCTCGATCGGGGATTATCTCGGACTGGCGCCGCTGCTGTGGGCGCCGACCACCAAGCTGATCGGCGACACCATCCCGTGCCGCGGTCCGCTGTACGACCGGCTGGTGCAGCCGCTGCTGCTCGCGGCGCTCAACGTCGACCCGCCCGAGGGATCGGCCGGGCTTGCGGGCGCGATCGTGCGCGAGACGCTGCTGGCCGGCGGCCATGCCTGCCGTCCGCTGATCGCCCGCGACGGCCTCAGCGCGGTGCTGGTCGAGCCGGCGGTCGAACTGCTGAAGCGCGGTGGCCCGGGCGTGCAGTTCGGCCACGAATTGCGGGCCTTGGCGCCGTCCGGCGACCGCGTCGGCGGCCTGGATTTCGGCGGCGAGGACGTGGTCGCGGTCGGCCCGGACGATGCGGTGGTGCTGGCGGTGCCGCCTCGGCCAGCGGCCTCGCTGCTGCCGGGGCTGAAGACCCCGCAGGCCTACAGGGCGATCGTCAACGCCCACTTCAATTACGCGCCGCCGGCCGGGATGCCGGCGCTGACCGGGGTGATCGGCGGGGTTGTGGAATGGCTGTTCGCCTTCCCGAACCGGCTGTCGGTGACCATCAGCAATGCCGACCGGCTGGTCGACGCCCCGCGCGACCAGCTCGCCGCCTCGATCTGGGCCGAAATCTGTCAGGTGGCTGGAATCACGGCGAATCTCCCGCCGTGGCAAATTGTCCGCGAGCGTCGGGCCACCTTCGAGGCTACACCGGCGCAGAATGCCCTGCGTCCGGGGCCGGTCACCCAGTGGAAAAACCTATTCCTCGCAGGCGATTGGACTGATACGGGGTTGCCGGCCACCATCGAGGGGTCGGTGCGGTCCGGGAACCGGGCCGCAGACCTGGTGCTGGCGCTGGGTCAGGCCTGAGCGCGAGCGCCGGCCGACAAGCACGGAGACTAGCAAGTCAATGAATTTCGGCAATACCAATCCGGGTGCGGAGCGCGGCAGGACGCTCGACGCCTCGATCGATGCGGCGCGCGCCGCGCTTCTCGGCTATCGGCGCGATGACGGCCATTGGGTATTCGAGCTCGAGGCCGATTGTACCATTCCGGCCGAATACGTTCTGCTGCGGCACTATCTCGGCGAGCCGGTCGACGCCGTGCTGGAGGGCAAGATCGCCGTCTATCTGCGGCGGACCCAGGGCGCGCATGGCGGCTGGCCGCTGGTGCACGACGGCGAGTTCGACATCAGCGCGACGGTGAAGGCCTATTTCGCCCTGAAGATGATCGGCGACAGCATCGACGCGCCGCATATGGCGCGGGCGCGCGAAGCGATCCTGTCGCGCGGCGGCGCCATCCACGTCAACGTGTTCACGCGGTTTCTGCTGTCGATGTTCGGCATCCTGACCTGGCGCAGCGTGCCGGTCCTGCCGGTCGAGATCATGCTGCTGCCGATGTGGGCGCCGTTCCACCTCAACAAGATCTCGTACTGGGCGCGCGCCACGATCGTGCCGCTGATGGTGCTGGCGGCGGTGAAGCCGCGCGCCGTCAACAAACTCGATATCGGGCTCGATGAACTGTTCCTGCAGGACCCGCAATCGATCGGCATGCCGGCCAAGGCGCCGCATCAGAGCTGGGGGCTGTTCACGCTGTTCGGCTCGATCGACGCGGTGCTGCGGGTGATCGAGCCGCTGATCCCGAAGAAGCTGCGCAATTACGCCATCGGTCGCGCCGTCGCCTGGGTCGAGGAGCGGCTGAACGGCGAGGATGGGCTCGGCGCGATCTATCCGCCGATGGCCAACACCGTGATGATGTACAAGGTGCTCGGCTATGGCGAGGACCATCCGCCGCGTGCCATCACCCGGCGCGGAATCGAACTGCTGCTGGTGATCCACGACGACGAGGCCTACTGCCAGCCCTGCGTGTCGCCGATCTGGGACACCGCGCTGACCTGCCATGCGCTGCTGGAGTCAGGTGGCGCCGATGCGGTCGGGCCGATGCGGGGCGGGCTCGACTGGCTGGTGCCGAAGCAGGTGCTCGACCTCAGGGGCGACTGGGCGGTGAAGGCCCCCAATGTCCGGCCCGGTGGCTGGGCGTTCCAGTACAACAACGCGCATTACCCCGATCTGGACGACACCGCGGTGGTGGTGATGGCGCTCGACCGCGCCCGCCGCGACCAGCCGAGTGCCGCCTACGACAATGCGATCGCGCGTGGCCGCGAGTGGATCGAGGGGATGCAGAGCGACGATGGCGGCTGGGCTGCCTTCGATGTGAACAACACCGAGTATTATTTGAACAATATCCCGTTCTCGGACCACGGCGCGATGCTCGACCCGCCGACCGAGGACGTGACCGCCCGCTGCGTCTCGATGCTGGCGCAGCTCGGCGAGACCCCGGAGACCAGCCCGGCGCTGGCGCGAGGCGTCGCCTATCTGCGCAAGACCCAGCTCGCCGAAGGCTCGTGGTACGGCCGCTGGGGCATGAACTACATCTACGGAACATGGTCGGTGCTGTGCGCGCTGAATGCCGCCGGCGTCGACCATCAGGATCCGGCGATGCGCAAGGCGGTCGACTGGCTGGCGTCGGTTCAGAACGCCGACGGCGGCTGGGGCGAGGACGCGGTCAGCTATCGGCTCGACTACAGGGGCTACGAAAGTGCATCGTCCACGGCGTCGCAAACGGCATGGGCTTTGCTAGCATTGATGGCTGCCGGGGAAGTCGATCATCCGGCGGTGGTGCGCGGGGTTGAGTACCTAAAAACCACACAGACCGAAAAAGGCGTGTGGGACGAGCAGCGCTACACCGCTACAGGCTTTCCGCGGGTGTTTTATCTGCGATATCATGGCTACTCAAAGTTCTTTCCGCTCTGGGCGATGGCGCGGTACCGGAATTTGAGAGCCACGAACAGCAAGGTCGTAGGGGTCGGAATGTGATTCTGGGGGCTAGGGGCGACGCGGCCGCGGAGCGAGATCCGCGACCGGTTCTGATTGTGACGGGGCTGATCCAGGAAGCGAAAATCGCTGAAGGGCCGGGTCTCACGGTCATCTGCAGCAGTAGCGATCCGAAGCAGTTGCGCCGGATGATGGCGAGCTTCGATGCGTCGTCGATCCGCGGCGTCATCAGCTTCGGCGTCGCCGGCGGGCTCGATCCGTCGCTGAAAGCCGGTGATGTCGTGATCGCGACCCAGGTTGTGGCGGGTGAACGTCGCTGGGCCTCGGAAGTTTCCTTGAGCGACGAATTATTGCGAAGCGCCGGACTTGGACGCCAGCGCGTGGTGCGCGGCGGTCTGGTCGGGGCGGAGCAGGTCGTGGCGGCGCGTGCCGCCAAGGCCCTGCTGCACCTGGAGACTGGCGCGGCCGCAGTCGACATGGAAAGCCACATCGCCGCCGATTACGCCGAAGCGGCCAGGCTGCCGTTCGCCGCGTTGCGCGTGATCAGCGATCCGGCCAGCCGCAGCCTGCCGCAGATGGTGTCCACCGCGATCAAGCCGAACGGCGATATCGACCTGCGCAAGGTTCTGAGTGGGCTGGCGCGTCACCCGACGTCGATCCGGTCGCTGGTCTCGACCGGAATCGACTTCAATCGGGCGCTCCGCAGCCTGCGCGGCTGCCGCAGCTTCGTGCTTGACGCCGTGATTGGCGGCGGCGGCGGCAGCAGCAGCGGCGGCCTCGTCGCGGCGGATCTCTGACAGCGTCTTCTGGACCTGATCAGGAAGTCCACTGAGCAGGCCGCAGCTTTGTCAGATCCAAGGCCGGACCGCGCCAGCGACTTCGGTCGGGTGTAAGGCGCGGCTTGGCCTCGCGGTTCGGTGATCGATTGTCGCCGACACGGGATCCCCCTCGATCGCCTCGGATTGCAGATCTTGAAAGGCCGTTTGGCGAGACGCGTGTGCGGCATTGGCTGACTGCGGCTCATCGGTGCTTTTCGAATTGTGAGGGTCGGGTATGGCCCAATGCCGATAACGGCGTCATAAATTGGCCCCGGAACGGGCGCTCACTGCGGTGAGTTTGTGAACAGCAGAAAGATCCAGATGCTGTCTCCGCGGTCGTCCTTCCTCATTTCGTGCGTCGCGACCATTGCCGCGATCGTCACGGTGGCATCCACCGCAAATGCCGAGCTGGTTTCCGTTAGCGCCAAGCACTCGTCATTGGATCGGACAACCGTAAGTAAGGTGATCGGCGGCATCGCGCTCGAATTGCGGGAAGGCTATGTTTTCCCCCATTTGGGAGTGCAGGCGGCGGATGCCGTGGAGAAGGCATTGAGAGACGACGTCTATGCTGGCGTCACCGATCCAGCGACGTTCGCGCAGCAACTGACCGAACAACTCCGCGCGATCACCAAGGATACCCATATGCGGGTGATCTTTGGCTCGCCGTTCGGCAGTCAGCCTCCGCCTGCCGCGCCGCAGGATGCCGGTTTCGAAGTGAAGCGGCTGGAGGGAAATGTCGGATACATTCACTTGGCGCGGTTTGTTCCGCCCGAGATTTTCAGGCCCGCTGCTGACGAAGCCATGCGCGGTTTGGTTGATACTGCGGCGCTCATCATCGATATGCGGGACAATGGCGGCGGACATCCGGCATCCGTGGCCTACCTGATCAGTTTCCTGCTCGACCCGGCCAAGCGTGTTCATATCAACGATCTGATCTGGCGAAATCGGGGGATGTCGACGTTCAGAACGGAATCGTTCTGGAGTTCTCCGACTCCGGTGAACTATATCGGCAAGCCCGTCTATGTCCTGGTTGGGCCGAAGACCTATTCGGCGGGAGAGGAATTTGCCTACGATGCGCAAGCGCTCCATTGCGCGACTGTCATCGGCGAAAGAACCCGCGGCGGAGCAAACCCGGGCGGTCTGAAAGACCTTGGTTCCGATCTGTTCGTGGTCGTGCCGACTGGAAGGGCGGAAAACCCGGTTACGCACGGCAATTGGGGCGGGATCGGTGTGCGGCCCGACGTTCAGGCTACGCTCGAAGCCACCAAGGAAGTTGCCGTCGCGATGGCGAAGGGCCAACCCGCTCCACCAACGGCGCAGTGACAGAACGGTGTCGGCCTGCGGGTCGCATCTCTGCGGTGCCGCGTCTCGAAAGAACGTTCGCCATTCGCGAAACGAATTTTCGATAAATTCAGATCATCAATTGCCGACAAAAAACGCGGCTCGATGGCCGCGTTTCTTCTTGAGTGAACCGATGACTGCAGCTCAGGCCGCGGTGGAGGCCTGCGGTTGCGGCTGATGCTTGGCGGCGGCCGCTGCGGCCTCGTCGCGGCGGATCTCTGACAACGTCTTCTGGACCTGCTCGGTGAAGATGTACTGAGCCGGACGCTGGTTCGACAGATCGATCTCGGGCGCCATCGGCCCCGAGGTCCGGATCCCGCGCAGCGCGACCCACGCCGCCTTCAGCGGATTGTTGAGCGACGCCGTCGCGGCGGTCGGCTCGTAGCCGCAATGCGCCATGCAGTCGGCGCACTTCTCGTATTTCCCGGTGCCGTAGGAATCCCAGTCGGTGGTCTCCATCAGCTCCTTGAAGGTCTTGGTATAGCCTTCACCGAGCAGATAGCAGGGCTTCTGCCAGCCGAAGATGTTGCGCGCGGGCATGCCCCAGGGGGTGCATTCGAACGACTGGTTGCCGGCCAGGAAGTCCAGGAACAGGCCGGAATGCATGAAGTTCCACTTCTTGCCCTTGCCGAGTTCGAACACCTTGCGAAACAGGTTCTTGGTGTTGGTGCGGTTCAGGAAGTGTTCCTGATCCGGCGCCCGCTCGTAGGCGTAGCCCGGTGACATCGAGACGCCGACGCCCAGCTCCGCGGTGAGGTCGAGGAATTTGGCGATCTCTTCGGCCGGATGGTTGTCGAAGATCGTCGCATTGACGTTGACGGTGAAGCCCTTGGCCCTGGCCGCCTTGATCGCCTTCAGCGCGCGGTCGAACGTGCCGGGCTGCGACACCGCCTTGTCGTGGTGCTCCTTGAGGCCGTCGAGATGCACCGAGAAGAACAGATAGGGCGAGGGCTCGAACAGATGCAGCTTCTTCTCGAGCAGCAACGCGTTGGTGCACAGCGACACGAATTTCTTGCGCGCCACCAGGCCACGCACGATCTCACCGATCTCGCGATGGATCAGCGGCTCGCCGCCGGGGATCGCCACCATCGGCGCGCCGCATTCTTCGGCCGCGTCCCAGCATTCCTGTGCACTCATGCGGCGATCCAGGATGGCGTCGGGATAGTCGATCTTGCCGCAGCCGACGCAGGCGAGGTTGCAGCGGAACAGCGGCTCCAGCATCAGCACCAGCGGGTAGCGCTTGCGGCCCAGCAGCTTCTGCTTGAGCAGATAGCCGCCGATCACCAGCTCTTTGTGAAACGGTATTGCCATTACGTGTGCTTCTCTTTCGTGCAAATCATCAACATGCGGATCTGGATCTTCCTGGTCAGGCCGTGGCCAGCTCCGCCGGCAAAACGAACTCGATGTTCTCCTCGCGGCCCGGCAGCACCGACACGGTGACCGGGACGATCCGGCGCAGCGCTTCGATCACGTCGTCGACCAGCACTTCCGGGGCGGACGCGCCGGCGGTGATGCCGACGGCCTTCTTGCCTGCGAGCCATTCGGGGTTGAGTTCGCTGCCGTCCGAGATCAGATAACTCGGAATTCCGGCTTCGGTGCCGATTTCCCGGAGCCGGTTGGAGTTGGAACTGTTGTTGGCGCCGACCACCAGGATCAGATCGACCAGCTTGCTCATGGCCCGCACCGCAGACTGTCTGTTCTGGGTCGCATAGCAGATATCGCGTGTATCCGGACCCTGGATATCCGAGAATCGTTTCGAAAGCGCAGCGATGATGTCCTTGGTGTCGTCGACGCTGAGCGTGGTCTGGGTGATGTAGGCGACCGGGGTGTCCGACGGCAGCGTCAGCGCTGCGACGTCGTCCAGATTCTGCACCAGCAGCACCGGGCCGGGCACCTGGCCCATGGTTCCCTCGACCTCGGGATGGCCGGCGTGTCCGATCAGGATCAGGGTGCGGCCCTTGGCGGTGTAGCGCTTGCCCTGGTTGTGCACCTTGGTGACCAGCGGGCAGGTCGCATTCAGCACCGGCAGGCCGCGAGCGGCCGCCTCTTCCTCGATGCTGCGGGCGACGCCGTGCGCGCTGAACACGGTCACGGCCTTCGGCGGCACCTCGGAGAGCTCCTCCACGAAGATCGCGCCTTTCGCCTTCAGACTCTCCACCACATATTTGTTGTGCACGATTTCGTGCCGAACATAGACCGGCGGGCCGTACTTCTCGAGCGCGCGTTCGACGATCTCGATCGCGCGGACGACGCCGGCACAAAAACCACGTGGCTGGGCAAGAAAGACTTCGAGAGGGCGAACGTCAGACAAAGGGCACCACACTCATGATTGTTCCGTCTCCTGACGCATTATGGGCAATTCCCGTACCATGATCTAGCTGGTATGAGGACACCCGCAAGAGCAAGGGTCGCAGAGTTCCCATGGGCGGCGTGCAAAACGCCCTTGGCAATCCAGCCCAGTGAGATTACTTCCGGCCACGACACCCCGCGGGCCTCTTGGGTTATTTCGCAGTCTTTGGTCGCTGGAAGGTAGAAACCAGTTCGATCGACTCGATACCCGGCGGAGCCGACGCATTCTAGGCAAGCCGATCGCAATAGAAAGAGCAAATGTGCTGAAAAGTGCCATCGTTTCCGTTGTGAAAGCCAGCACCCGTTTCGCGTCTTTTACTGTGCTGATCGGCGTATTTCTCGCGATCGCCAGCGGCTTCTATACTTACCAGAACTTCGGGATCAACACCGATATCAATCATTTGATCTCGTCCGACCTCGATTGGCGGAAGCGCGATATCGCTTTCGAGAAGGCGTTTGATCAGGAAAGATTGATCCTGGCGGTGGTCGAGGCCCCGACGCCCGAATTCGCGAACGCCGCGACAGCCGCGCTGACAGAAAAATTATCGAGCAATCACAAGAACTTCGACTCGGTCAAGCGGCTCGGTGGGGGCGAATTCTTCGACCGGAACGGACTGCTGTTCCTGCCGACCGAGGAGGTCGCCAAGGTGACGGGCCAGTTCCAGTCGGCGGTTCCGCTGATCGAGATCATGGCCGGCGATCCCAGCATTCGGGGTCTCACTGCGGCCCTCGAAACCGGCCTGCTCGGCGTGAAACGGGGGCAGATCTCGCTCGATGGTGCTGCCGCACCGTTCAATACGATCGGCCAGACCGTCGAGGACGTCCTCGCCAAGCGTGCGGCTTTCTTTTCCTGGCGCGGTCTCAGCAGCCCCGAGCCGCTGACCGACGGCGACAAGCGTGCCTTCATCGAAGTGAAGCCGATCCTCGACTTCACCGAACTCGAGCCAGGGCGCGCCGCGACTGACGCGATCCGCGCAGCGGCCGCCGAACTCAACCTGGCGCAGCAGTTCGGCGCCAGGGTGCGGCTGACCGGCCCGGTGCCGATCGCCAACGAGGAATTCTCCACCGTCAAGGAAGGCGCCGTCGTCAACGGCATCGGCACTGTCGTGGTGGTGCTGCTCATCCTGTGGCTGGCGCTGCACTCGTCGAAGATCATCTTCGCCGTCGCTGCCAATCTCTTCATCGGTCTGGCGATCACCACCGCGGTCGGATTGATGCTGGTCGACACGCTCAATCTGCTGTCGATCGCCTTCGCGGTCCTGTTCGTCGGCCTCGGCGTCGATTTCGGCATTCAATTCAGCGTCCGCTATCGATCCGAGCGCCACAAGACCAACGACCTCGACAAGGCGCTGGCGCAGGCGGCGGAGTATTCTGCGGTGCCGCTGTCGCTGGCCGCGATGTCGACGACCGCCGGTTTCCTGTCGTTTCTGCCGACCTCCTACAAGGGAATCTCAGAGCTCGGCGAGATCGCCGGCGCCGGCATGGCGATCGCTTTCATCTCCAGCATCACGGTGCTGCCGGCGCTGATCAAGCTGCTCAATCCGCCCGGCGAGAAGGAGCCGCTGGGCTATGCGTTTCTGGCGCCGGTCGATCGCTTCCTGGAGGTTCACCGCGTCGGCATCATCGCCGGCACGATCGGCGTCGCATTGGCCGGTCTGCCGCTGCTCTACTACATGCACTTCGACTTCAACCCGATCAATCTGCGCAGCCCGAAGGTGGAGTCGATCGCGACCTTCCTCGACCTGCGCAAGGATCCGAACACCGGCGCCAATGCCATCAATGTGCTGGCCCCGTCGGAACAGGCCGCCAAGGACATCCAGGCCAAGCTGGCGAAGCTGCCCGAGGTGTCCCGAACGCTGTCGCTCGACACCTTCGTGCCCGACGACCAGCCGGCGAAGCTGAAGCTGATCGAGGCAGGCGCCAAGGTGCTGGAGCCGGCGCTGAATCCGGAACAGGTCGATGCTCCGCCGACCGATCAGGAGAACATCGAGTCGCTGAACAGTTCGGCGGAAGCGCTGCGCAGGACCGCCGGCGACGCCACCGGACCGGGCGCCGAGGCTGCCCGGCGGCTCGCCACCGCGCTCGGCGCGCTCGCCGGCGCCGATGAGGCGACCCGCGACCGGGCGCAGGCGGTGTTCGTGACGCCGCTCAAGCTCGCCTTCAATCAGCTCCGCAGCCTGCTGCAGGCGCAGCCGGTGACGCTGGACAATCTGCCCCAGGACATCGTGTCGTCGTGGAAGACCAAGGACGGCCAGGTCCGCGTCGAAGTGCTGCCGACCGGCGATCCGAACGACAACGAGACGCTGCGCAAATTCGCGGCGGCGGTGCTGCAGGCCGAGCCGACTGCGCTCGGCGGGCCGGTGTCGATCCTGAAGTCCGGCGACACCATCGTTGCGTCCTTCATCCAGGCCGGCCTTTGGGCGTTGCTGTCGATCTCGGTGCTGCTGTGGCTCGCGCTGCGGCGCATCTCGGACGTGCTGCTGACGCTGGTTCCGCTGCTGGTCGCGGGCGCGGTGACGCTGGAAATCTGCGCGCTGATCGGCTTGCCGCTCAATTTCGCCAATATCGTCGCGCTGCCGCTGCTGCTCGGGATCGGCGTCGCATTCAAGATCTACTATGTGGTTGCCTGGCGGGCGGGTCGCACCAATCTGCTGCAATCGGCGCTGACGCGGGCGATCTTCTTCAGCGCGCTGACGACCGCAACCGCGTTCGGCAGCCTGTGGCTATCGAGCCACCCCGGCACCGCCAGCATGGGCAAGCTGCTGGCGCTGTCGCTGCTGACGACGCTGGGCGCGGTGCTGCTGTTCCAGCCCGCGCTGATGGGCAAGCCGCGGCATGTCGACGAGACCGGCGATACAGACCTCTGAGCGGCGAGGCGCTGCGCCGCCCCGAGAGGGGCGGGTCTGCCGACCTTGGCGACGAATCCCGCCTGAGTTCGGGATTCTGCCCTGCCGAGGCGGGACTGGCGCCCGGATGGCGGATCGGACTATACCGCTTGCGGGCAGGGCGTTGGGCCGGCGTTCATCTCGGCACTGCCACAGGTTTCGCGCGGGGGCTGTATGCCCTTGCCGGGACGTACGGGTCAAAGCGACGCAACCCGCGTTTTGGGTTGACGATGCACTCAACAACCGACGTAAGTAGCCGATGCCATACCCTCAGATTGAAGTCGCCGAGCTGTTCGCCGACCGCGAGTCGCAGCGCAGTGCAATGCATACGCGCCATCTCAACGAGCAGCTCGTGCGCGTGCTCAAGACGATCGGCTACGACGTCGGGTTCCAGAAGGGCAGCGGGCAGTATCTGTTCGATCGTGATGGTGCGCGCTATCTCGACCTGCTCAGCGGTTTCGGCGTGTTCGCACTCGGCCGCAATCATCCGGTGCTGCGCGACGCGCTGAAGAGCGTGCTCGACAGCGAGCTGCCCAATCTGGTGCAGCTCGACGTCTCGACGCTGGCCGGCGTCCTCGCCGAGCGCCTGCTGGAGCTGGTGCCGTATCTCGACAAGGTGTTCTTCGCCAATTCGGGTGCCGAGTGCGTCGAGGCGGCGATCAAGTTCGCGCGCGTGGCGACCGGCCGTACCGGCATCGTCAATTGCGACCACAGCTATCACGGCCTGACCTACGGCGCGCTGTCGCTGACCGACGACCAGAATTTTCAGGGCGGCTTCGGGCCGCTGCTGCCCGGCGTCACCACGATCCCGTTCAACGATCTCGCCGCGCTGGAGAAGGTGCTGTCGACCCGCGAGATCGCGGCCTTCATCGTCGAGCCGATCCAGGGCAAGGGCGTCAACATGCCCACCGACGAATTCCTGCCGGGCGCGGCGGCGCTGTGCAAGCGCTACGGCACGCTGTTGGTCGCCGATGAAATCCAGACCGGCATGGGCCGCACAGGCCGCTTCCTCGCGGTCGAGCACTGGAACGTCGAGCCCGACATGGTGCTGCTATCGAAGGCATTGAGCGGCGGCCATGTGCCGGTCGGCGCGGTGCTGACGCGCAAGGCGATCTTCGACAAGATCTTCAACCGGATGGATCGCGCCGTGGTGCACGGCTCGACCTTCGCCAAGAACGATCTGGCGATGGCCGCTGGCATCGCCACGCTCGACGTGATGAAGCACGAGAAGCTGATCGAGGCCGCCGCCAAGCGCGGCGCCGAGCTGCGGCTGGCGCTGACCCGCATGGTCCCGGGCTACGAGATGCTCAAGGAAGTCCGCGGCAAGGGGCTGATGATCGGCGTCGAGTTCGGTCCGCCGAAATCGCTGCGGCTGAAGGCGTCGTGGACCATGCTGGAGACCGCCAACAAGGGCCTGTTCTGTCAGCTCATCACCGTGCCGCTGTTCAAGGATCACAAGATCCTGACCCAGGTCGCGGGCCACGGCCTGCACACCATCAAGCTGCTGCCGCCGCTGACGATCACCGAGGACGACTGCAAGTGGATCGAGCGCGGTTTCGACGAGACCATCGCCGCCAGCCACAAGGTCCCCGGCGCGATCTGGTCGCTCGGCAAGACGCTGGTCGACAACGCGGTCCGCAAGTCGGCGTGATCTGAAGCTCGCCCGGTCCGTCGCCGCGTCAGGGCGCCGCATGCAGGCGGCGCACCGCTTGACTTGAAGCAAGTCACTCGCGACCTGTTAGGCCTAGTCTCGGCTCGGGCGTCGCTGGACGACCGGCCTCCAACAACGGCGAGCAGAATGTCACTCAAATCACTGGTCGTCTTCGTTGATCCGACGGCTGTCTGCGAGGCGCGGCTTCGCTATGCCGCGCGGCTGGCCGTGCAGCACGGTGCGCATCTGATCGGTGCTTTCGTGATGCCGAATGCGTGGCAGAACGACCGCTCCAGTTCTTTCATCCAGGGCGGCGGCGCGATCCGGGAGATGCTTGAACGACACGGTCTCGCCGAACGCAAGGCGCTGTCCGACGCAAGCCAGCGCTTCGAGGCGCTGGCGGGCCGCGACTCGCCTTCGTTCGAGTTTCGCGTCATCCGCGACGACGAAGTCGGCAATCTGGCACAGTTGCATTGCCTGCATACGGATCTCGTTCTGGTCGGCCACCCTGCGCCGGGCGGGCTGCCCTCGGGATGGTCGCCGGAAAAAATGCTGCTGTCGTCCGGGGTTCCCCATCTCATCATCCCCGAGGGCTGGCGCGACGGGCCGGTCGCGACCAACGTGCTGTTGGCCTGGAATGCGAGCAGGGAAGCCCGGCGCGCGATCACCGATTCGCTGCCGATCCTGCGAGCTGCGGCGTCGGTGGCCGTCGTCGTCGTCGATGCCGAGAAGAACCCGCTGCATGGCCACGAACCCGGCGCCGGCATTGCGCATTTTCTCAGCCGTCACGGTGTGAAGGTGCGCGTCGAACAATTGCACTCCAAGGGGACGCCGGTCGCGGAGGTGATCCGCCGCTTCGCCGCCGACGATCAGTCCGACCTGATGGTGCTCGGCGCCTACAGCCACTCGCCGAAACGCGAATTGTTGTTCGGCGGCGTGACGCGGTCGCTGCTGAGCACAGTGACGATCCCGACGCTGATCGCGCATTGAGGGAAGGCGAGTTGCGCGCAACCTTCCTGCGCTGCTTGTGAATAGTTCAGAAACAGACCGATCTACCGTCCGCGAACGCGTCCGGCCCGCGCGGCGGGCCGGACGCGTTCGCGCTGTCAGAATGTGTGCGTGAGCCGGGCGGTGAAATTGCGGCCGGGCTCCAGCAGCGGATTGTACATCGACTGGGCGTAGGACCTGTTCACGTAGGTCGCCGCGCTCACATAGGAGGTGTCGAAGATGTTCTGCAGGCTGAGATGCACCTTGGTGTCGCCGAGGCGGCGCGAGATCAGCACGCCGAGATCGAACGACGCGTAGATGCTCGGGACCGCATAGCCGCCGGTCGGGAACTCCTCGGTGGGGCTGATGCGGGTCTTTGCTCCGGCCCAGTCGACCGCCGCGCCCAGCGAGTAGCCGGAGCCGAGCGGCGCGTATTGCACCCCGACACGTCCCTTCCACGGCGCGATGAACGGCAGCGGCGCGCCTGTGTCGGTGTTGGTCGCCTGCAGCCAGGCGGCGTTGCCGTACAGGTTGAACGACTGCGTCGCCTGCCAGCGCCACTCGGCCTCGACGCCGTTCACCGTGGCGTGGCCGACGTTCTGCCGCTGGGTCATCGAGGAGCCGTTGTATTTGACGAACACCGTCTGCAGGAAGTTCGCGTAGTGGCTGTCGAACGCCGTCACCTTGACGGTGGCGGTCGGGAAGTTGAGCTGGAAGCCGCCCTCGTAGGTGAGGCCGGTCTCCGGCTTCAGTTCCGGATTCGGAATCGTGGTGGCCGAGAAGGCGAACAGCTCGGAATTGGTCGGATAGCGATACGAGGTGCCGACCGAGGCGAGCAGGTCGAGAATCGGCGTCACGTGGACGGTGGCGCCGAAGCTGCCGGTCGGCGCGGTGGCGGTGACGTCCGCGTTCCGTCGAAGCACCGCGAGCGCGTTCGCGGAGCTGACAGGAGATAGCTCGGACGTCGTGTTGAACCAGTCGTACCGGCCGCCGGCCGACAGCGTCAGCAGCTTGAGCGGTGTCCACTCGTGCAGCATGAAGGCGCCGACATTGGCCTGGGTGTTGTCCGGCGCGGTCTGCGTTTCGGGCGAGATCGTCGTGGTCGTAGCCGTTTGCCGCACCGACCACGACGTGCTGCCTGGGCGCCATTCCTGGAAGCCGTCGATCCCGAACGTCGTCTTCACGAGCCCCCACGGCGCCGGCTCCCACGGGATCACACCCTGGGCCCGGCCGCCGATCACCAGGGGGCCGCCGACGTGACTGACCGAACTGGTGACGACCCCTGCGGTGGCGGTGTTCACGGTCGCGACCTTGGTGTCGAAATAGTTGGCGTAGAACGAGCCTTCGACGTGCTGAACCAACTGATCGGTGAAGTCGCCGGCGTAGGACAATTTCGCCATGTGCACCTGGTTCGGCTGCTGGCGGACCTGCATGTAAGGCCAGCCCGGGGCCCCGCCGACGCCGCCGGCGCGGCCGTCCTCTTCCCAATAGTCGCGCAGCGTCAGTTCGAAACGCTGGTTGGAGGTCGGCGACCAGCCCAGCCGCAGATTGCCGCCGATGCTCTCGTAGTCGCTGTTGAGCGCCGCGCCGCTCGGCGTGTGGTAGTTGCCGCCCTTGCGATAGCTGACGCCGCCGAGCACGTCGAAGCCCAGGCCCGCGGCCTGCGCCCATTCATAGGTGCTGAAACCGTTGTCGACCGAACTGTAGCCGGCCGAGAAGCCGCCGTGCGCGATCCGCCAGGGCCCGAACGGATCGACCTCCGGTCGCCGCGTGACGACGTTGACCAGGCCGGTCATCGCCTCCGATCCGTAGACGACCGAGCCGGGTCCGCGAATCACCTCGACGCGCTCGATCTCCTCGGGCGCGAAGTAATTGAGCTGCAACGTGTTGCGGCCGCGGAAGCGGTCGCCGTCGATGTACATCGGCGAGCGCCAATTGTTGGACGAGAAGCCGCGCAGATAGATCTGACCGCCGATGCCGCCGGCGCGGGCGATCGACACGCCGGGAACGTTCTGGAGGATGTCGAGCAGGCTGGTCGGGCTGGTCTGCTCGATCTGAGCGCGATCGACGACCGTGATGCTCTGCTGCGCCGGATGCGGAATGCCGGGCTCCGGCAGCTTGCCGCCCATCGGCTTGAGAGAATTGTCGTTGCTCGTGTCGGAGCGGACCGCCGCGGCCTGGGGAGTCTGTTCCGGCTTGGGAGCACGTGCCGACGTTCGCCGCGTCGCCTGACCCGTGTTCGAACGTGACGCACGCTGCGGCCGCGATGAACTCGCCGCTTCGACGCGCACCTCCGGCAAGACGTGGCGGCCGCGCTCCGATGACGTGTCCGCGCTTTGAGCCCGAGTGTCGACGCTCGATCCGGCCGTGATCACGCAGGCCAGCGCGACGCTCAATCCGCAGCACGTCGACGCGAGAAATCTGCGTCTCCCGGATTCCCACGTGAATGTTCTTTCAATCATCAGCTACCTCCCCCGACTCTCGATCTGTGAGTAAGGTCCTTATCGTCTCACAATGTCGTCCACCACCATCTCCACGTTAGCTTTCGGGTCATCCACCATCATCCGCGCGTAAGCTTCGAGGCATTACAATAACAACCCGTGCTGCGGGGGTGCGATTAGCAGGGCGCACAACCAAATCAGTTCATGCGTTGAACGATTCTATTCTCCGACCCGCACTTCCAGCCCGGGGGCATTGTTTTGCTTTTGCGTTTCCTCACCGCGGTCCCCTATGTAAGCGTCATGTGTGCCGCCACGCGGCTCATTGCTTGCGAGTCGAGGTCGTCGAACTCATGCCGCCATTGTTGCGTTGGAGAACACGGGCGATTGCGGTGGCGATCGATGTCGTCGTTGCATTCGTCGCTTTCGGTCCGGTGCACGCGACCGATCTGACCGATCAGCGCGGCCGGACCGTCGCCGTCACGACGCCGGCGCAGCGCGTGGTGTTCCTGCCGATGCCGGCGCCGTCGACCTATATGGCGATCGACCGCTCGTCCGCGCATGTCGCCGGCATGAACCCGGCCTCGGCGACCGCGATGCAGTCCGGCATTCTCGGCCGCATCTTCCCGTCCTTCGAGAGGATCGCGACCGGCATCACGCGTGGTGCCGGCGTGGTGCCGAACGTCGAGGCGATCATGGCCCTGCATCCCGACGCCGTGCTGCAGTGGGCGACCTCGGGTGACGAGCCGATCGCGATGCTCGACCGCGCCGGACTGACCGTGCTGGGACTGCGCTACGGCGGTCAGGACGACGTCGATGGCGCCATTCTGATGATGGGCCGGCTCGCCGGCCAGGAAACGCGCGCCGCCGCGATCGTCGCGCGCCAGCGGCAGCGCCAGCAAGCGCTCGCTGCCGCGCTCGGCGGCTTGGCCGACACCGAGCGGCCTCGCGTCCTGCATCTCACGCGCGCGTCGGATTCGTTCTCCGCCGCCGGGCGCGATTCCTATTCGGATTTCGTGATCAGGACCGCAGGTGGCCGCAACGCGGCCGCGGAGATCGGCGGCAGTCGCAGCGTGACGCTCGAGCAGTTGCTGGTCTGGAATCCCGACGTCATCCTGCTCGGCAATTTCGACACCGCGATGCCGTCCGACCTCTACGGCGATCCGCGTCTGCAGGGCATCAAGGCCGTGCGGGAGCGGCGGGTTTTCCGCGTGCCGCTCGGCGGCTATCGCTGGGATCCGCCGAGTCACGAATCGGCGCTCGCCTGGGTCTGGCTCGCCGACCTGCTGCATCCCGACCGCGTCGCCATCGATTTGCGCGCCGAGATGCGTGACTGGTACGCATTTCTCTACGGCCACCCGCTCGTCGATGCCGAGATCGACGCCATCCTGCATGCGCGGCAGAATGGCGGATCGGCCGGCTACGCGCGGTTCGCGGCGTCGCGATGACTACGCTCGACGCTGCCGTCGCCACCCGCCATGGCGGTCCCGTCGTCGCGATCGCCGCACTCGCAGCGCTGCCGGTCGCGACGGCGCTGCTGTGCTTGTCGGCCGGTCGTTATCAGGTGCCGGCCGCGCATGTGTTCGGCATCCTGCTCCACGAATTGCTCGCCCGCGTCGGTCTCGTCCCAGCCGACTGGCTCCCGTCCGGATGGGCTGCAGTGAGTTGGACGCCGACCGAGCGGATCGTCATCACCACGGTGCGGCTGCCGCGGATTCTGATGGCCGGCATCGCCGGGGCCGGGCTCGCGCTCTCCGGCGCGGTGTTGCAGGGGATCTTCCGTAATCCGCTGGTCGGCCCGCAGACGATCGGTGTGGCGTCCGGCGCCTCGCTCGGCGGCGTCGTCGCCATTCTGCTGTTCGGCTTCGGCCTGCCGGTTCACCTCGGAGCCTTCGCAGGCGCGGCGCTTGCGCTCGCCGCGGTGCTGCTCGTCCATCGAGGCGACGGCGTCTCACCGGTGCTGACGCTGGTGCTCGCCGGCGTCGTGGTCGGTTCGTTTTGCGGCGCGCTGGTCGGGTTCGTCACCTTCATCGCCGATCCCGAGGTGAAGCTGCCCGGCATCGTGTTCTGGCTGCTCGGCAGTTTCGCGGCGGCGAGCTGGCCGAACCTCGCTCTCCTCGCCGCTTGCACCGCAGTCGGCGGCAGCGTGATGTTGGCGATGCGCTGGCGTGTCAATGTGCTGTCACTCGGCGATGAGGAAGCGCTCTCGCTCGGCGTCGATCCGCGGCGCGATCGGGTGATCCTGCTCGCCGCGACTTGCCTTGCGATTTCGGCCCAGGTGGCGGTCTCGGGCGCGATCGGCTGGGTCGGCCTCGTCATCCCCAATCTCGCCCGCATGCTGGTCGGCGCCGATCACCGTCGGCTGCTGCCGGTGTCGGCCGTGGCGGGCGCAGCCTTCCTGATGGCGGCAGACACGTTGGCCCGCGACCTTACGGCGGCGGAGATCCCGGTCGGCATCGTCACGGCGATCGTCGGCACGCCGGTGTTCGCCTGGCTGCTCCGCCGCCACGCGCGAGGAGCCGGCGCATGATCCGAGTCGAGAGCGTCGGGCATTGGTTTCGGCCGGAGCAATGGCTGTTCCGCGATCTCTCCTTCGCGGTCGCGGAGGGCGAGGCGACGGCGATTCTCGGGCCCAACGGCTGCGGCAAGACCACGCTGTTGCGCGCGATGGGCGCGACGCTGACGCTGAAGCAGGGCCGGATCGCCGTCGACGGCGTCGTCGGCGTGGTGCCGCAAGCCCTGCGCGCCGACGTCGCCTACCGGGTGATCGACATGGTGCTGCTCGGCCGCAGTCGCTATCTCGGCCGCTTCGGCGCGCCCGGCCGGCGCGATCTCGCCCGCGCGGAGGAGTGCCTCGCCGCGGTCGGCCTCGCCGATTTCGCCGAGCGTCGCTACGATCGGCTGAGCGGCGGCCAGCGCCAGCTCGTGCTGTTCGCCCGTGCGCTGGCGAGCGACTGCCGCGTGCTACTCCTCGACGAGCCGGCCTCGGCGCTCGATCTCGCCAATCAGGGTGTGGTGCTGCGGCTGATCCGGCGGCTGGTGCGCGACGACGGCATGACCGTGGTGTTCACCACCCATCATCCCGATCACGCGCTGGCGGTGGCCGACAAGGTGCTGATGATGGCGGGAACGCCGGTGTTCGGCCCCGCGGCGACGACGCTCGACGAGGCCAATCTGGGCCGTCTCTACGGCGTGCCCGTGCGCCGTATCACGGTCGTCGCGGACGGCGAGACGATCGAGGCGACCGTGCCGGTGCACCGGATGGTGGCCGCCGACCCAGCGGGCGCGCCGCGATCATGATCGCGCAGTTTCCTGCGCCCAGCGCAGGAAGCCGTCGAGGAATCGCGTCGTCGCCGGCATAAAGCGGCTGCCGTGGTGATAGAACGGGTCGAGTGTCGAGATGATCATCCTGCCTGGCGTCGTCACCCGGTCGTCGTAAAGCAGCGCGCCGCCGTGGTCGCGGCCGTCGCGGTCGGCGGGCACGGTGACGAGCGGCACCGCGCCCTCGGGCGGAAACAGCACGCCGTGGATGTGCCAGACCGTCGAGTCCGGCGCGATGTAGCCGAACATTTCGTGTTCGGGCGCGACGAACTGATGCGGCGGCTTCTGCGCAGGGTCCAGCCACCACCAGAAATTGGTCGGGCGCGGCGCGCTGCGCACACCCGGCGCCCAGGTCTCCGCCTCGCATTCGCCGAGCACCACGAGCGTTCGCCCGCGTGCGAGGAAGTCCATCAGCAGCGGCCGATGCCGACGCAACAGATCGGGGTTCAGCCGGTCCGGCACGATCAGCAGTGTCGGCTCGGCGAGGTCGTCGGCGGTCAACGCCGGTGCATAGATCACTTGGTCGAAACGATCGCGGAAACGCTCCCCAAAGATCGTCTCGTGATGATAGTAAGTACCACCGTCGAGCACTGCCACGGTCATCGGCGCGCCTCCACCAGCCAATTGATGAGCTGTGGCAGCAGGCGCCGCGTGGTGTCGTCGCCACCGAAGCTCCACAGATCGTTGCCGCCGTGCAGCAGCACGGCGCCGCGTCCGAGCGGATAGATGAAGTCGAGCGGGCGATGTGCCGGGCCGAGCGTGTGGATCACAATTGCGTCCTTCGGAGGCGCATGCCAGGCATGACCATAGAAGCCTGCGACGCCGCGTCGGAAGGTGAGGTCGTCGAGCGCAACGCCGTCCCAGATCGGATGCGCCGTGGCGCGCGATATTGTCAGGTCGGCGATGCCGCCACCGTCCAGTGGCTGCACCGGGCCGAGGCCGGCCATGAACGGGTGTGCGACATGGCCGCTGATCGCGATGCGGCCGCCGGCCGTCACGTGGTCGTCGAGCAGCCCCGCATTGGCCTTCAGGAAACGCTGGTCCATGTGCATGCCGATAAGCAGCGCATCTGCGCCGGCGAGCAGGGCCGCGTCGAGCGCGTAGAGATCGACGTCGCGGACGGTGCAGTCGAGACCGGCGAGCCGTTCGGCCCAGGCCGCCGACGAGGTCTTGTGGCCGCAGGAGAATCGAATGACGGTTTTCATCGCGCGCCTACCGATCAAAGCCGATCGAACAGCGCGTCCGGCGAAGCGGCCAGAACATCGTCGGCAACGCATCGCTTCAGCGCCGACAACTCGACGTTCTCTTCGTCGCTGCGAGCGCCGCCGCGGGCGATCAGTTCGAAGAACCGCTCCGGCACCACGCCGGCGCGTAGCGCGGCGCCGACGCTGCGATCACCTGCCGACAGCCGCCAGCTATACGACATGTCCACGCCTGGACACAGCCGCGCCGCTGGCAGCGTCCGGTCGATCGTGTAGACGCCGCGCGTCACCGCGCGGGTGACGAACTCGAAGGTATCGCGCACGCCGGGGCCCGGATGACCGCTGACCACGACGAGGTCGGCGCGGCGCGGCGGCCGCTGCGGCGACAACGCCGGCAGCATCAGGCGCAGCGCCTGAAACGTCACCGCCAGCATCGCCAGTGCGGCCTGTCCGTGATACGCGGCGACCGCGTCGTAGGGGATTTGGATGAGATCCTCTTCGCCTTCCACGGTGAGCGTGGGGCGTGTCTCGACGGTTATGGTCATATCAATTGTACTTTGCTCAGCAGCGGAGGCGGCGAGGCCGATCGGCGACGACGCGGAGTGCGGCTGCGTAGCAGCAATGCCAGGGTGCAGCAATTTCCGGCGCTCACGCGGAGCGTGCGGCGACCGCCGCCGATCCGCGTAACTTCATAGCCTGACGTGTTTCTTCGGGGAGTTTAGAATAGTCGGAAGATCGCGCCGCGCCATGCAGCGGTGGTCCGCCGGGCCGAGTCCGGGTCGGCGGTCCGTCGTCCGTGCGGCGGCCGCGCACTACTTGCCGTCCTCGATGATCATCGTCGCGCCCTTCTCGGCGATCATCGCGGTCGGCGTATTGGTGTTGCCCGAGGTGATTGTCGGCATCACCGAGGCGTCGACGACGCGCAGGCCTGCGAGGCCGTGCAGCCGCAGCCGGTCGTCGACCACAGCCATCGGATCGCTGGCGAGCCCCATCTTGGCGGTGCCGACGGGGTGGAAGATCGTGGTGCCGATGTCGCCGGCGGCCTTCGCCAGCGCTGCGTCGTCGTCCCCCACCGCGCGGCCGGGCAGATACTCCTCGGGTTGAAACCGCGCCAGCGCCTGCTGCTGCATCAGCCGCCGCGTACAGCGGATCGCGTCGGCGGCGACGCGGCGGTCGTCGTCGGTCTCCAGATAATGCGGCGCGATCGAGGGGGCTGCGTCGAGCGCGGTCGACTTGATCCTGATCTCGCCGCGCGAGGTCGGGCGCAGGTTGCAGGCGCTGACGGTGATCGCCGGAAAGCGGTGCAGCGGATCGCCGAATTTGTCCAGCGACAGCGGCTGGACGTGGAACTGAATGTTGGCGCGCTCCTGATGCGGATCGGAGCGGGTGAAGATGCCGAGCTGCGACGGCGCCATCGTCAGCGGCCCGCGCCGGCGCAGCGCGTAGTCCATACCCATCCAGGCGCGGCGCGGCAGCGAATGATAGATCTCGTTCAGGGTGCGGCCGCCGGTCACGCGATAGATCGCACGCTGCTGCAGATGATCCTGCAGGTTGCGTCCGACGCCGGGGCGGTCGAGCAGCGGCGCGATGCCGAGCGGCGTCAGCCATTCCGCCGGGCCGATGCCGGAGCGCTGCAGCACCTGCACCGAGCCGATCGATCCGGCGCACAGCACCACCTCGCGCCGCGCTCGCGCCTCGACCGGCACGCCGCCCTGCAGGAAGCGCACGCCCACCGCGCGGCCGTTCTCGACGATCACGCTGTCGGTGAGCACGCCGGTTTCGAGCCGCAGGTTCTGGCGGTGCAGCGCCGGCTTGAGGAAGCCGCGCGCCGACGACCAACGCCGGCCGCGCTTCTGGTTGACGTGGAAATAGCCGACGCCTTCATTGTCGCCGGTGTTGAAATCGGCGCTGCGCGGGATGCCCATCTCGCCGGCAGCGTCCGCCACCGCGTCGAGGATCGGCCAGGACAGCCGCGCCGCCTCGATCCGCCAGCCGCCGCCCGCGCCGTGATGCTCGCTGTCGCCGAGGAAATGATCCTCGAGCCTGCGGAACGCCTGGCGGACGTCGTCCCAGCCCCATCCGGCAAGGCCCAGTTGCCGCCAATGGTCGTAATCGGCGGCCTGGCCGCGCATCGAGATCATGGCGTTGATGGCCGAGGAGCCGCCGATCACCTTGCCGCGCGGATAGGCCAAGGACCGACCGTTGAGGCCGGGCTCCGGCTCGGTCTTGAACATCCAGTCGGAGCGCGGATTGCCGATCGCGAACAGATAGCCGACCGGGATGTGAAACCAGATCCAGTTGTCGCGGCCGCCGGCTTCCAGCAGCAAGACCCGGCAATTCGGGTCGGCCGAGAGCCGGTTGGCAACGATGCAGCCGGCGGTGCCCGCGCCCACGACGATATAGTCGAATTCGCCCTCGATCCGCGCCGTCATCCGTTCCGTCCCGCTGCTGCGTCCACGATTTCTTGATTGCGCAGACGCTTAGCCCCACGCGGGGGCGCTGTACAGTTGCTGCGGAGCGGCAGGCCGGCTAGCCTGCCGTATCAGGATAACGAAACCGCCGTTCGGAGCCCGTCAGCCCCATGCCAGTGATCAACCGCGTCGCCGACCTGCAACCCGACATCATGGCCTGGCGCCACGACATCCATCAGCACCCCGAGCTGATGTACGACGTCGACCGCACCGCCGAGTTCGTCGCCCAACGCCTGCGCGAGTTCGGCTGCGACGAGGTCGTGACCGGCCTCGGCCGCACCGGCGTGGTCGGCGTGATCCGCGGCCGCAAGCCGGCGAATGGCGGCGACCTCAAGGTGATCGGGCTGCGCGCCGACATGGACGCGCTGCCGATCGAGGAGGAGACCGGGCTGCCCTATGCCTCGAAAGTGTCCGGCAAGATGCACGCCTGCGGCCATGACGGCCACACCGCGATGCTGCTCGGCGCCGCGCGTTATCTCGCCGAGACCCGCAATTTCGCAGGCAGTGCGGTGGTGATCTTCCAGCCGGCCGAGGAGGGCGGCGCCGGCGCCGCGGCGATGCTCAAGGACGGGCTGATGGACCGTTTCGGCATCGAACAGGTCTACGGCATGCACAACGGCCCCGGCATCCCGGTCGGCTCCTTCGCCATCAGCCCGGGCGCGATCATGGCCTCGACCGATTCGGTCGACATCCGGATCGAGGGCGTCGGCGGCCACGCCGCCCGGCCGCATATGTGCGTCGATTCGGTGCTGGTCGGCGCGCAGCTCGTCACCGCGCTGCAGTCGATCGTGTCGCGCACGGTCGATCCGCTGGAATCGGCGGTGGTCTCGATCTGCGAATTCCACGCCGGCAACGCCCGCAACGTCATCCCGCAGATCGCCGAGCTGAAAGGCACCGTCCGAACCCTGAAGGCCGAGGTTCGCGATCTGGTCGAGAAGCGGATCCACGAGGTCGCGGCCGGCGTCGCGCAGTCGACCGGCGCCAAGATCGACATCGTCTACGAGCGCGGCTATCCGGTGGTGGTCAACCACGCCGAGCAGACCGAGGTGGCGCAGCGGATCGCCCGCGACATCGCCGGCGAGTCCAACGTGACGTCGATGCCGCCGCTGATGGGCGCCGAGGATTTCGCCTATATGCTGGAAGCGCGGCCGGGCGCCTTCATCTTCCTCGGCAATGGCGACAGCGCCGGGCTGCATCACCCGGCCTATAATTTCAACGACGACGCCATCGTCTACGGCACCTCGTACTGGATCAAGCTGGTCGAGAGCCAACTCGCGGCGTGACGACGTCGCTCGGCTCCGCCGCGGCGGGTCAGTAGCTCAGCGTGGTGCGGATGCCGAGGACCAAGGCGTCCCTGATCCGCCGGGTCCCGGCGGGATCGAACGGATCGGTCGCGCCGCCGGCCGGATGCATCACATATTCGATCACCGGCTGCAGTGCGAAGTTGCCGGTGATCTGCGCCAGATATGTCAGCTCGATCACGGCCTCGAAGTCGCGGATCGGCGATGCGACGCCGCTCCAGCGCCGCAGGTCGCGATCGAGCCCGCGCGCCGCATCCGAGATCCGCGCGTAGCTGATGGCCACGCCGAACTTGTCGTCCGGGCGCGAACGGCTGAAGCCGGTAAACAGCAACGCCGCATCGACGTAGAAGCTGACCAGGTTGCGGTCCGACGGGCTCGCCAGCACGCGCGCCACGAAGCCCGTGCCTTTGGCCGGATCGGCGGCGCTGTGCGCCAGCGGCTGCTCGATCACCGCGAACACGCCCTGATCGCCGCGCAACCTGGCCGGCAACCCTGAGCCGGCAGGATCGACGATCGAGACGCCCTGCGCGGTGAAGCGCTGGCTGTCGAATTCGCCGAAATGATACCACGCGCCGGCGGTGAGTCCGGAGGGCATGCCGTTGCCGTTGCCGAAGCCGTATTTCACTTGCCCGATCAGCCAGGCCGGGTCGTGCACGCGAAACAGCAGCCCGTTCGGATTCCGGATCTGCGGATCGCCGGGACCGGGCGGCGCCGCGTCGCCGTCGAACACCGCGACCGAGGCAGTGAGATTGTCGCCGAGCTGCGCCTTGATGCGGATGCCGGGCACCGCCAAGGGCGGCGATGGGCCGCCGCTCGGCAGCACGGCACCGGTGAGACCGGGCCAGCCCAGCGCCGCGTTGACGAACATGTCGAGGTAGCGGCTGTCGATGAATTCGGTGTCGGCCGATTGCTGCCCGGCCTTGATCGACAACGCGCCGCCGAGCAGCGATTGTTCGATCCATGCCTCGTAGAGCCGGGTCGCCGGCAGCGACTCGATCCCGCTCACCAGCAGCAGATTGCCGACATAGTTGCGCGACAGGCCGTTGCCGTGGATCTGGAACATATTGGCGTGAAAGGTGGCGCCGCGCCAGCCGAGCAGCCGGTCGAGATCGATGGTGGTGCCGAGATCGAGACGACCCGCGTAGATCGCCCCGCGCCTCATGCCACCGGACACATCGGCCAGCGTTTCGCCGATATAGGTGGCGCTGAACTGGACCCCCCAATCGGCCAGCGTCTGGCGGTGATCTGCGGCCGGCGTGACCGCCGGATCCGCCGCGTTGCCGGCGACCGGTGCCCCCAATCCCGCTAGTAGCGCGATCGCAATGACCGCGAGCCGCGGCGTTCGCGTGACTGACGGGCACATGCGCTGGCTACCTGATCAGGCCGATACGCTTCATGAACAGCCAGGCCGCGAGCGACGACACCGCCATCGCCAGCAGCGCCAGGACGAATCCGCCGTCGCCTTCGGCGAAAGGCAGACCGCGCAGGTTCATGCCGAACATGCCGCTGACCAGCGTCGGCGGCATCAGCAAGGCGGTGAGCATCGACAGCACCCGCAGGCTGCTGTTGCCCTGTTCCTCGATCTTCAGATGCAGCTCTTCCTGCAGCAGCCGGCTGCGTTCGCGCATCTCGACCACCGAATGGTCGAGCCCGTCGAGCCGTTGCGCCAGCTTGCCGGCGCGCGGCCGCAGCGCCGGCTTCAGGGCGGCGCTGTCGTTGCGGTCGAACCGGTGCAGCACGATGCGCAGGCCGGACAGGTGGCGGTGCAGCCGGACGCAGGTCCGCCGCACCCGCCCGAGCCCCTGGCGCAAATCGTCGGTGTCGTCCGACAGCAGCTTCTCCTCGATCCTGTCGAGCGTCTCGAAGACGTCGTCGGCGATCCTCTCCATCGCATCGGCGACATTGTGGACGATGATCTCGAACAGCGCCGCACAGCTCTCGACCCGATGCCCGCCTTCGAGCGCGCGCCGGGCGGTGTCGACCGCGCATAGAGCCTGATAGCGGCCAGTAATCAGCAGCCGTTCGGTCATCACGAAGCGCAGGAAGCCGGTGTCCTCGGTGGCGTCGGCGATGTCGCGCATCAGATCGGCGATCACGCCGTAGACGCAGCCGTCGAGGCTGTGCATCTGCTGATAGGTGTCCTTGGACTGCAGCAGCGCCCGAGCCGGCGCAGGCAGTTCCATTTCGGCCAGCGATTGCTGTGAGCGCTTATCGGCGAGGTTGAAGTGCAGCCAGTGGCAACCGCCGGGCTCGAAGTCGAGCGGTGCGTCGTCCGGCAGCAATTGCGGGGTTCCGTCGGGACCGATCCTGAATCCCCATACCAGTCCGGGAATCGCTGCGCTGTGGCGCTGGGGGTCCGTGGTGGTGGGCGACGGCGGCGTCGCGCGTTCGTCAGCACGCACCGGCCGGCCCTGATCGTGCCGCAGGCCCCGGCATGTGCCCGACGTCGACGGCACCGCCCGCGGCGCACGGGGCCGGGATGCGCATCGTCGTTCGGTATGTCTGGAAGTTCATCGGAAGGTGTCTCGCGTGACTGATGACCTTGCCGGACCGATTTGAAATCTGGATGACACCCGGGGATCGTCAGGAACAATCAATCGAAGGCCGCGTTGGGCGCAGGTCTGAGATCACGCACACCAACCGGAGACCACCATGGCTGCCGCCAAAGACAAGAATCTCAACGATCTCTTCCTCGACACCCTCAAGGACATCTACTACGCCGAAAAGCAGATTCTGAAGGCGCTGCCGAAGATGGCCAAGGCCGCGACGTCGGACAAGCTGCGCGCTGCGTTCGAGAAGCACGAAGGCGAGACCGAAGGTCAGATCGAGCGGCTGGAACAGATCTTCGAGCTGCTCGACAAGCCGGCGCGCGGCAAGACCTGCGACGCGATCATGGGCATCCTCGACGAGGGCAAGGAGATCATGAGCGACTACAAGGGCAGCGAGGCGCTCGACGCCGGGCTGCTCGCCGCCGCGCAGGCCGTCGAGCACTACGAGATCTCGCGCTACGGCACGCTGAAGCAGTGGGCGACCCAGCTCGGCATGAAGGACGCCGCCAAGCTGCTCGACCAGACGCTGCAGCAGGAAAAGACCACCGACGTGACCCTGACCAAGCTCGCCGAGAGCGCTGTCAATCTCGCCGCGGCGGCCTGACGGTTCGACCGAACCGGCCTTCGTCTGTTCGGCTGCCGTCAACCTAACGACGTCGTCATGGCCGGGCTCGTCCCGGTCATGACGACGTTGTTCGATGCAGAGGCTGAAGACGTAGATGCCCGGCGCAAGGCCGGGCATCACGATGGTGTGGAACGTGCGCCTACAGCACGAGCCTTGTGGATGAGAGGCTCAGCCGCCGACGTCGGCGCTGATCACGTCGCCGAACAGCTCCCACTTCTCGCCCTTGAACCGCATCAGTTGCAACTGGCTGATCGGCGCGAAGTCGGTCGCCGAGGTGTTGATCTTGATGCCGGGCAGCAGCGCTTCGGTTCGGAAGTCCTTCAGGCTCGCGGCCTGCTTCATCACGTTGGCGCGGGTGAGATCGTCGCCGCTCTTCTTCAGAACTTCGACCAGCGTCTGCGCCACGCCGTAGCCGACGATGGTGCCGCTGTCGAGCTTGTTGCCTTCCGGAAACTCCTTGTCCATGAAGGCTAGGAACTCCTTCATGCCGGGGTCGTCCTTCCACTGCGTGTCGGAGACGTCCTTCATGTAGGCCGCCGAGATGATGCCCTGCGCATTGTCGTAGCCGGCCGGCTTGATGACGCTGCCGACCGAGGCGGAGACGTTGTTCAGGAAGTGGGTCGGCTTCCAGCCGATCTCGGCCAGCTTCTTGATCGCCTGGGCGGCGAACTTCGGTGTGGTGATGTTGACGAAGACGTCGGCGCCGGTCGATTTCAGCTTGACGATCTGGTTGTCGATCGTCGGCGAGGAGACCTCGTAGCTCTCCTTCATCACGATCATCGAAGCGCCCTTGGCGCCGAGCCCGTCCTCGAGGCCCTTGAGATAGTCCTTGCCGTAATCGTCGTTCTGATACAGCACGGCGATCTTGGCGTTGGGCATCTCCTTCATGATGTACTTGGCGTAGATCTGGGTCTCGCTCTGGTAGTTGGGCTGCCATCCCATCGTCCAGGGGAAGTCCTTCGGATCGTTCCACTTGGTCGCGCCGGTGGCGACGAACAGTTGAGGCACCTTCTTGCTGTTCATGTATTTGTGGATCGCCGAATTCGGCGGCGTGCCGAGCGAGTTGAAGATCAGCAGCACTTCGTCGCTCTCGACCAGCTTGCGTGCCTGTTCGACGGTCTTCGGCGGCGAATAGGCGTCGTCGTAGGTGATGAAGTTGATCTTGCGGCCGTTGATGCCACCCTTGTCGTTGATCATCTTGAAGTACGCGGCCTCGGTCCTGCCGATCACGCCGTAGGCGGAGGCGGGTCCGCTGTAGGGCATGATGTTGCCGATCTTGATTTCGGTGTCGCTGGCGCCGGTGTCGTATTTCTTCTGCGCGAGCGCGCCGCTCGAGGCTGCGAGTGTCACCGCGAGCGCAGCCGAGATGGCAGCCGCGTGCGAACGGAGTGAAGGCATTTCGGACTCCCTTTTCTTGATGTGTGATTGTTGTGTTTGATCGCGGAGCTCTTGGTGGCTCCTGCGGACATTCAACACCTTTCGGCGGTTAGCAGCAAGGAAAAGCCCTTGCGTGAAAGCCACAGGTCGACTTGCTGCAGTGCGAAGTAACGACTATCCGTGGTGCGGTGCACGCCGAGGTCCGCTGCTCGGCCGACCGCCCGACTGCGGCGCTCGGTCGTGTGATGTTGCAGCACGGAAGCAGGGCGGCGGGTCGCGAGTGGGCAAACAAAAACCCCGGCAACTGCGTTGCCGGGGTGATCGTCTGGATCGGGAGAGTGGCCGGACCTGCGTCCGGCCGCCCGTTCTTACTGCGTGATGTCGCCGGAGATGATTTCTCCGAACAGCTCCCACCTGTCGCCCTTGAAGCGCATCATCTGGAGCTGGCTGATCGGCGCGAAGTCGGTCGCCGAGGTGTTGATCTTGACGCCGGGCAGCAGCGTGTCGGGCTCGAAGTCCTTCAGGCTGGCGGCCTGCTTCATCAGGTTGGCGCGGGTCAGGTCGTCGCCGCACATCTCGAGCACCTTGTGCAGGGTCTGGGCGGCGCCGTAGCCGTAGACCATGTTGCTGTCGTTCTTGTTGGAGCCGGGCATGTATTTTTCGACGAAGGCATGCCACTTTTTGAACTGCGGATTGTCCGCCCACTGCTGGTCGGTCGGATCCTTCGCGTAGTTCGCCGACAGCACGCCCTGCGCGTTTTCGAAGCCGGCAGGCTGCATCACGCTGCCGACCGAAGCCGAGACGTTGGTGAGGATCACCATCGGCTTCCAGCTCAGCTCGGCGATCTTCTTGATGGTCTGGGCGGCGAATTTGGGCGTGGTGTAGACCAGCACGACGTCGGGATTGGCCGACTTCAGCTTGACGACGTTGCTGTCGATGGTCGGCGCCGAGATTTCGTAGGTTTCTTCGGCGATGATCATCGAGGCGGCCTTGGCGCCGAGGCCGTCCTTGGTGCCCTTGAGATAGTCTTTGCCGAAATCGTCGTTCTGATAAAGGATGCCGATCTTGGCGTTCGGCTTCTCCTTCAACAGATACTTGGCGTAAATCTGCGCTTCGCTCTGGTAGGACGGCTGCCAGCCGATCGTCCAGGGGAAGTTCTTCGCGTCGTTCCACTTGGTGGCGCCGGTGGCGACGAACAGTTGCGGCACCTTCTTGACGTTGAGGTACTTCTGGACCGCAGTGTTGGAGGGCGTGCCGAGCGGGTTGAACACCGCCAGCACTTCGTCGCTCTCGACCAGCTTGCGGACCTGTTCGACCGCCTTCGGCGGCGAATAGGCGTCGTCGTAGCTGATGAAATTGACCTTGCGGCCGTTGATGCCGCCGTTGTCGTTCACCATCCGGAAGTAGGCTTCTTCGGTCTTGCCGATCGTGCCGTAGGCCGACGCCGGGCCCGAATAGGGCATGATGTTGCCGATCTTGATCTCGGTATCGGAGGCGCCGGTATCGTATTTCTTTTGAGCGAAGGCCGCGCCGTTGAACGCTGCGAGGCTGACCGCGGCGGCTGCTGAAAAGACGAGCGCGCGCGAAAGCGAAGTTTGCATTGCAGAAGGCTCCTTGGTCGTGGGTTTTTTCTTGTTCGAACTTCGTTGAGTTCGAAACGAATTGAACACGTTTCTCGCGCGTGCAGCAATAGTCGGTAGCGGCGACATCGTCGCCGGCTCCCCGTCGCGAATATCCCGTGTCGCGGATTATGCGGCGGATCAGTTGCGCAGATCGCCGTCGATCACCGGTCCGAACAGTCGCCAGTGGTCGCCTTCGAAACGCATCATTCGAAGCTGTTCGATGGGATGAAAGTCGTTTGGAGCGGTGCTGATCGTGATGCCCGGCAGCAGCGTGTCGGGCGCGTAGCCGTCGAGATTGGCGGCTTCGCGCATCACATTGGCGCGCGTCAGGTTGTCGCCGGCGCGGCGCAGGACTTCGACGAGGCACTGCGCCGCACCGTAGGCGTACACCACCGAATTGTCGCCGCGATTGACGTCCGGCGCGTAGGCATCGAGGAAGGCATGGAACCGCTTCATGCCCGGATCGCCGATCCATTGCGGGTCTGCGGCGTCCTTGTTGTAGGCCGCCGAGACCAGTCCCTGTGCGTTGTCGAGTCCCGCCGGCCGCAACACCGCGCCGATCGAGGCCGACACCAGCGCCTGCAGATAGAGCGGCCGCCACGCCATCTCGGCGGCCTTGCGAATACTCTGCGCGGCGAATTTCGGGGTGGTGATGCTGACGAACACGTCGGCGCCCGAGGCCTTCAGCCGGGCGATGTGATTGTTGGCCGAGGGCTCGGCGACTTCGTAGCTCTCCTCGGCGACGATCAGCGATGTCAGGTCGCCGAGGCCGTCCTTCAAGCCCTTCAGCAGGTCGCGTCCGAGATCGTCGTTCTGATACAGCACCGCGATCCGAGGTTCGGGCTTGTTGGCGAGGATGTATTTGGCATAGACGCGGCCCTCGACCTGGTAGGGCGGTTGCCAGCCCATCGTCCAGGGAAAGCCGTTCGGGTCGCCGAACCGCGTCGCGCCGCTGGCGGCGAACAATTGCGGCACGCGCCTGGTGTTGAGATATTTCTGGATCGCGGCGTTCGAGGGCGTGCCCATCGGACTGAACATCAGCAGCACCTCGTCGCTCTCGACCAGCTTGCGCGTCTGCTCGACCGCCTTGGCCGGGCTGTAGGCGTCGTCATAGGAAATGAACTCGATCCTGCGACCGTTGATGCCGCCCTGGTCGTTGATCATCCGGAAATAAGCCTGCTCGATCCGACCGACGATGGCATAGGCCGAGGCCGGGCCCGAATAGGGCATCAGATTGCCGATCCGGATCGCGGTGTCGCTTGCGCCGGGATCGTAGCTCTTCTGGGCCAGTGCGGACGGCGCAGCGGCGAGGGAGGCAAAGGCTGAAACAACGGCGAGCATCGCGGTGAACGGCGCGCGCCGGAAGGCATTGGAAAGCATGGTCGGGTCTCGCATCGGGCCGCATCGCGCGGCGGAATCCGCCCTGCATACGCCGGATCGTGCGACCCGACCCGTCATCCGATCGTGGGGCAGCCCCGCGTCACCGGCGGGCGGCGGCGCCGCGGCCGATGCGGGCACGAGACGGCCGAAGCGGATCGCAAGAAAAAGCCCCCTGCGGAAGCTCCGCAGGGGGCCGAGGCTGTCGCGTCCGTCACGCGAGACGGATCATTTTCTGAGTTTGTGGACCCAGCCCTGCACCGTGTAGGCGATCTGCCGCGAACCGTGCGGCAGCACGAAGATGATCAGCACCAGGATCAGGCCGAACACCGCGCCGGACAGGCCCTTGGAGAAGTGCTCGGCGATGTTCGGCACGAACACGATGAACGCCGCGCCGACGATCGAGCCCGGCAGCCAGCCGACGCCGCCGACCACCATGCCGAGGAACAGCGCGATGGCGAGCTGGATGGTGTAGCTGTCCGGCGCCACGAACTGCACCGCGATGGCGCCGAGTCCGCCGGCGACGCCGGTGATGCCGGCCGAGACGCCGAACGCCAGCGTCTTGTACAGCGCCACGTCGACGCCCATCGCCGACGCCGCGATCTCGTTGTCGCGGATCGCCATCATGGCGCGGCCCGAGCGCGACTTCAGCAGGTTCACCGAGGCGACGTAGATCAGCATCGAGACGACGAGCACGAAGTAGTACAGCCACATGTCCTGCGACAGCGGCAGGCCGAACGGCGCGTCGGGCTTGGTGATCACCAGGCCCTGCACGCCGCCGGTCCACGCTTCGAAGTAGTGCAGCTTCAGCAGTTGCGGCATCGCGGTGGCGAGCGCGAAGGTCGCGAGCGCCAGATAGATGCCGGAGAGCCGCAACGCCGGCAGGCCGAACAAATAGCCCGCGATGAAGCAGATCCCGCCGGCGACCGGCAGCGTCAAAGCGTAGTTGACGCCGAAGGTCTCCATCAGGATCGCGGAGGTGTAGGCGCCGAGCGCGTAGAACGCGCTCTGGCCGAGCGAGAACTGGCCGCTGCCGCCGGTGAGGATGTTCAGCGCCAGAACGGCGATGGCGTAGATCAGGACCATCGTCATCTGGAAGATGACGAAGTTCTTGGCGATCAGCGGTGCGGCGCACAGCAAGATCACCACCACGACCGAGGCGTAAGTGCCCAGCGCCATGTACTTCTTCGGCGTGGTCTCGATCGGCGGGGTTTCGACGATTTCCTGCAAGGCGCTCATGATCAGACTCGCTTGACGATGGAACGGCCGAACAGGCCGGTGGGTTTGACGACCAGGACGGTGATGATCAGCGCCAGCGCGATCGGCAGTTTCAGTTCGTTGCCGACGCCCGGGATGTAGGTTCCGGCGAGATTCTCGAAGATGCCGACCAGGAAGCCGCCGACCACGGCGCCGAGCGGGCTCGTCAGACCGCCGAGCACCGCCGCGGCGAATCCGTAGATCAGTACGCCGCCCATCATGTTGGGCTCGAGGAACACCACCGGGGCGATCAGCATGCCGGCGATCGAACCGATCGCCGCCGCCATGCCCCAGCCCAGCGCCACCATCCAGGAGGTGTTGACGCCGACGAGACGTGCGGATTCAGGCTGCGCCGCCGCCGCCCGCATCGCCAGACCGATCCGGGTGAACTGGAAGAAGAAGTACAGCAGCAGCAGCAGCACCAGCGTGACGCCGATCATGCCGGCCTGGTGGGTCGAGATCAGCTGGCTGCCGAGGAAGGGCGACGAGCCGAACGGCGACGGGAACTGCTTGATGGTGAAGTCCCAGGTCAGGCCCGCGACCGAATTGACGATCGCGAACAGCGCGATGAAGCCCGCGACGTGGGTCAGCACCGGCGCGTTGCCGAGCGGTTTGAACAGAGCCCGCTCGATGACGATGCCGCCCGCGAAGGACAGCGCCAGCGTCAGCACGAAGGCGCCCCAATACGGCACGCCCCACTGCAGCATCTGCCAGGCGATGAAGGTCGAGAACATCGCCATTTCGCCCTGGGCGAAGTTGAGGTGGTCGATCGCCTGATAGATCATCACCACGGCCAGCGCCATACATGCGTAGATGGCGCCCGTGGCGATACCTGCCAGGACCTGATTCAGCAGAAGTTCCATGGCCGGTCTCCTCAGTATCCGAGATACGATTTGCGGACGTCTTCGTTGTTGGCGATGTCGTCCGCCTTGCCCGACATCACGATGCGTCCCGTCTCGATCACGTAGGCCTTGTCGGCGAGCTCCAGCGCGAGCTGCGCGTTCTGCTCGACCACCAGGATGGTGACCTTGTCCTCGCGATTGATCTTGCCGAGGATCTTGAACAGATCGCGCACCACCAGCGGGGCGAGACCGAACGACGGTTCGTCGAGCAGCATCAGCCGCGGCCGCAGCATCAGCGCGCGGGCGACCGCGAGCATCTGCTGTTCGCCGCCGGAGAGGGTGCCGGCCTGCTGGGTGTGGCGCTGCTTCAGTACCGGGAAGTGCGCGTACATCCGCTCGATGTCGCCGGGGATCGCCTTGCGGTCCTTGCGGCTGATCGCACCGAGCTCGAGGTTCTCGTGCACACTGAGCGTGGTGAAGGTGCCGCGGCCCTGCGGCACATGCGCGATGCCGAGCCGGACGATCGATTCGGTCGAGCGGCTGGACAGCTTGTTGCCTTCGAATTCGATCGAGCCGGTCGAGCGGACCATGTTGCAGATCGCGCGCAGCGTCGTGGTCTTGCCGGCGCCGTTGGCGCCGAGCAGGGTGGTGAGGCTGCCTTCCTGCAGATCGAATTCGAGGCCGTGCAGCGCCTGGACCTGGCCGTAATAGGCGTGCAGGTCGCGAACGTTGAGCATCGCCGTCATTGGTCCTTGCTCCCCAGATAGGCCTTGATCACATCCGGGTCGTTCTGCACCTGCGTGGGCGTTCCCTCTGCGAGCTTGCGGCCGAAATTCAGCGCGACGACATGGTCGGCGATCGACATCACCAGACCCATGTGGTGTTCGACGAGAAGCACGGTGATGCCGCGGTCGTCGCGGATCTTCCGGATCAGGTCGCCGAGGATGTAGACCTCCTCGTGATTGAGACCGCCGGCCGGCTCGTCGAGCAGCAGGATCTTCGGCTCGGCGGCGAGCGCGCGCGCCAGTTCGACGCGCTTCTGGGTGCCGAACGGCAGGCCCGACACCACGGTGTGGGCGACGCTGCCCAGTTCGAGATAGTCGAGGATGTCGTGGACGCGCTTGTTCATCGCCTTTTCACCGTTGCGGATCCAGGGCAGGCGCAGCGAGTCCGAGACGATGTCGCTGTTGGTGCGCGAATGCGTGCCGACGCGGACGTTGTCCAGCACCGTCAGATTCGGAAACAGCGCGACGTTCTGGAAGGTGCGGCCGATGCCGACTTCCGCGATGCGGTGCGGCGGACGGGTGAGGATGCTGTCGCCTTCGAGCAGGATGTCACCCTTGCTCGGCTGATATAGCCGCGACAGGCAGTTGAACAGCGTGGTCTTGCCCGCGCCGTTCGGGCCGATCAGTCCGAGGATCTGGCCCTTCAACATGTCGAATGAAATGCCGTTCAAGGCGACGATGCCGCCGAACACGACGCTGACGTCGCGCACCGCGAGCAGCGGTGACGCGGTTTGTCCCGAATGTGCCTGCATCATTTGCTGCTGCCCTGAAACGGGCTGCCAAGCATGATCATCGGCGACGCTTCGCGACGACGGATGCTACCTGATCCCCTCGACGACACGCGCAACTTTCCCTCCTGACTTAGTTTTCTTGTTGTCGGATTTGTCTGGTCTTCTTGATTGCGGCGCCGCTGTCCCGCCGAGCGCCGCTTCGATTTTCCTTACCATCGCCACGAGACGAGGTCCAATGTCGTTGAGCAGACGATCTTCCGTGAAGCGGAATGCAGGCGCTCCACAATTGAATGCGTAAGGGCCCGTACCGTCGTTCAACGTCAGAGCGACTCCCGCGGCGTGCACGTCGTCCTGCCACTCGCCGGCCGAAATGGCAAAGCCGTACTTTGCGACCATCTCCTCGGAACGCTCGATTCCTTCCTTGATGCGCGGCCAGCGACTGCCGTAGTGCTCGCGCATGTCGCGCAGCAAGGACATGCGTTCATCACCTTGCAGCGCACTCAAGTAAGCGCGCCCCATCGCGGTGGTCGCGATCGGAATGCGCGAGCCGACGTCGAGTTGCACGCCGACGGTGAGGCTGGAGCGCGCCTGGCCGACATAGATCATGCTGATCCGGTCGCGCGCGCCGACCGCGACCGCGCCGCCGGTCTGCTGCATCAATTCGTCGCGAAACGGCTGCGACAGGTGACGGACGCCGAGATTGGCGAGCGCCGCATAACCGAGCGACATCGCCGCCGGCGCGAGCTGATACTTCTCGAATCGCGGCACCTGGGTGAGGTAGCCGAGCTTGGTGAGCGTGTAGGTCAGCCGCGAAATCGTCGGCTTCGGCAATTTGGTGCGCGCCGCGATCTCCTGGTTGCCGAGCAGGCCGTCATTGGGGCCGAACGCGCGCAAGACTTCGAGGCCGCGCGACAGCGCGACGACGAAACTGCGATCGGTCGCGGCTTTTTTCGGCGGACGTTTCATTCCCGGCACGTTTGATTGATTATGGTCGTCGTTGACAAGCGACGCTCTTCAAAATATCCCTCGCTGTCAAGATGTGAAACTAAATTTCGCACTGCGAAATAGATTTAGATCAATCAAGAAACGTAGCCCGAGGAGAATGCAATGAGCGAAGTCGTCACGCGCGAACGCCATGATGCGATCGCGATCGTCACCGTCAATAGTCCGCCGGTCAACGCGCTCAGTGCGGCTGTTCGCCGCGGCATTCTGGAGAACGTCAACGCGGCGGTCGCCGATCCCGAAGTGCAGGCGATCGTATTGACGTGTGCGGGGCGCACCTTCATCGCCGGCGCCGACATCACCGAATTCGGCAAGCCGCCGCAGCCGCCGGCGCTCAACGACGTCATCGCCGCGCTGGAGAATTCGCCGAAGCCGACCATCGCGGCGATTCACGGCACCGCGCTCGGCGGCGGCCTCGAAGTCGCGCTCGGCTGCCATTTCCGCGTTGCGGTGAAAGAGGCCAAGCTCGGCCTGCCCGAAGTCAAGCTCGGCCTGCTGCCGGGCGCCGGCGGCACCCAGCGGCTGCCGCGCGCGGTCGGCCCCGAGCTCGCGGTGCAGATGATCGTCGGCGGCAATCCGATCGGTGCCGCTGAAGCGCTGAAGCACGGCCTGATCGAGGAGATCGTCGAAGACCGCGTCGCAGGCGGCGAAGCCTTCGCGCGAAAGGTGCTGGCCGAGAAGCGGCCGACGCGCCGGCTGCGCGACGACGACAGCAAGCTCGCCGCGGCCAAGGCCGATCGTTCGATCTTCACCAATGCGGTGGCGGCGATGACCAAGAAGGCGAGGGGACTCGAAGCGCCGTTCGCCTGCGCCGACGCGATCGGCGCCGCGATCGACCTGCCGTTCGAGGAAGGTCTGAAGAAGGAGCGCGAGGGCTTCCTCAAGCTCGTGGTCAGCGACCAGTCCAAGGCGCAGCGCTACGCCTTCTTCGCCGAGCGCGAGGCCGCCAAGGTCGACGGCGTGCCGGACGGCACCAAGCCGCGCCCGGTGTCGCGCGTCGCGATCATCGGCGCCGGCACCATGGGCGGCGGCATCGCGATGTCGTTCGCCAATGCCGGCATTCCGGTGACGCTGATCGAGACCGGCAAGGAGCAGCTCGATCGCGGCATGGGCATCATGCAGAAGAACTACGAAGCTACCGCGGCGCGCGGCGGCATCCCGGCGGATGCGCCGGCCAAGCGGATGGGCCTGATCACCGGCATGGTCGGCCTCGAAAACGTCAAGGACGCCGACCTGATCATCGAGGCGGTGTTCGAGACCATGGCGGTGAAGAAGGAAGTGTTCACCGCGCTCGACGCCTACGCCAAGCCGGGCGCGGTGCTGGCCTCGAACACCTCCTATCTCAACGTCGACGACATCGCGGCGACCACCAAGCGGCCGCAGGACGTGCTCGGCATGCACTTCTTCTCGCCCGCCAACGTGATGAAGCTGTGCGAGATCGTGCGCGGCGCCAAGACCGCGCCCGACGCGCTGCTCACAGCGGTGTCGATCGCCAAGAAGATCGCCAAGGTCCCGGTCGTGGTCGGCGTCTGCGACGGCTTCGTCGGTAACCGCATGCTCGCGGCCCGCTCCAAGCAGTCGGAGAAGCTGCTGTTCGAAGGCGCGCTGCCGCAGCAGGTCGACGCCGTCGTCACCAAATTCGGAATGCCGATGGGCCCGTTCGCAATGGGCGATCTCGCCGGCCTGGACATCGGCTGGCGCTCGCGCAAGGACCGCGGCATCAAGTCGGAAATCGCCGACGCGCTGTGCGAGGCCGGGCGCTTCGGCCAGAAGACCGGCAAGGGCTACTACAAATACGAATCCGGTTCGCGTTCGCCGCTGCCGGATCCCGAAGTCGAAACGCTGATCAACGACACGCTGACCAAGCTCGGCCTCAAGCGCCGCGAGGTCAGCGATGACGAGATCCTCGAGCGCATGATGTATCCGATGATCAACGAGGGCGCGCGCATCCTCGAGGAGAACATCGCGGCGCGGCCGAGCGACATCGACGTGGTCTGGCTGTACGGCTACGGCTGGCCGATCTATCGCGGCGGCCCGATGCACTACGCCGACGGCGTCGGCCTGAAGCACATCGCCGAGCGTCTAGCTTACTACGCCAAGGCCACCAACGACCCGTCGCTGGAGCCGGCGCCGCTGCTGCAGCGCCTCGCCGCCGAAGGCAAGACCTTCGCCTCGCTCGGGCAGCCCAACAAGGCGGCGGCGTGATTTTTTCTTCTCCCTCCCCCCTTGCGGGGGAGGGTCGGGGTGGGGGGTAGCCACGGGCGCTACGCCTCGTTGCCCCCCACCCCCGACCCCTCCCCGCAAGGGGGAGGGGAGCCGACCACGCCGCGTCATCCGCGCTCCGGAGCGACGAGTAGATAGTATCATTCCAATCGTGAATGTGACCACATGACCCATCCCGGTGAGCAGTACTACCCGCCCGGCGTTCGCTGGGATGCGGAGATCGCGAAGGGCACGTTGCCCGATCTGCTGGCAAAGGCGGCTGCGGACTACGCGGCGCGGCCGGCGCTGGAATTCCGCGATCGGCAGATAACTTACGCCGGGCTGAAGGAACGCGCCGACACCGCCGCTTCGGCGTTGCTACGCGCCGGCTACGGCCCCGGCGCTTCGGTCGCGCTGTTCCTCGGCAACACGCCGGATCATCCGATCAATTTCTTTGGCGCGCTGAAGGCCGGCGCCCGCGTGGTGCATCTGTCGCCGCTCGACGGCGAGCGCGCGCTGTCGCACAAGCTCAGCGATTCCGGCGCGCGCGTGCTGATCACCACCGATTCCGCAGCCTTGCTGCCGATGGCGCTGAAATTTCTCGCCAAGGGCCTGCTCGATCGCCTGATCGTCTGCGCCGACGCGGCATGGGGCGAGTCCGCCACGCCGCTGGCGCCGCTGCCGGAAGATCCCCGCGTGATCCGCTATGCCGACTTCCTCAAGGATGCGCCGCAGCCTGCGAACTGGCCCCAAATCTCGCCCGACGACATCGCGCTTCTGCAATACACCGGCGGCACCACCGGCCTGCCGAAGGGCGCGATGCTGACCCACGCCAATCTCACCTCGGCGGTGTCGATCTACGACGTCTGGGGCCTGGTGCGCGGCGGCGACGGCGTCGTGCATCGCGTGATCTGCGTGCTGCCGCTGTTTCACATCTACGCGCTCACCGTGATCCTGCTGCGCTGCCTGAAGCAGGGCGACCTGATCTCGCTGCATCAGCGCTTCGACGTCGGCGCGGTGTTCCGCGACATCGAGGAGAAGCGCGCCACCGTATTCCCGGGCGTGCCGACGATGTGGATCGCGCTCGCCAACGATCCGTCGCTGGAGAGCCGCGATCTGTCGTCGCTGACGATGGCCGGCTCCGGCGGCGCGCCGCTGCCGGTCGAGGTCGCGCGATTGTTCGAGCGCAAGACCAATCTCAAACTCAAGAGCGGCTGGGGCATGACCGAGACTTGCTCGCCCGGCACCGGCCATCCGCCGGACGGGCCGGACAAGCCCGGTTCGATCGGGTTGATGCTGCCGGGGATCGAACTCGACGTCGTCGCGCTGGCCGATCCGAAGAAGGTTCTGCCGCCCGGCGAGGTCGGCGAGATCCGCGTCCGCGGCCCGAACGTCACCCAGGGCTACTGGAACAGGCCTGAGGAAACCGCAGAGTCGTTCGTCGGCGACCGTTTTCTCACCGGCGATATCGGCTATATGGACGCCGACGGCTATTTCTTCCTGGTCGACCGCAAGAAGGACATGATCATCTCCGGAGGCTTCAACGTCTATCCGCAGATGATCGAACAGGCGATCTATGAACATCCCGCGGTGCAGGAAGTGATCGTGATCGGCATCCCCGACGATTATCGCGGCGAGGCGGCGAAGGCGTTCGTCAAGCTGCGCGACGGCGCGAAGCCGTTCAGCGTCGAGGAACTACGCGATTTCCTCAAAGGCAAGCTCGGCAAGCACGAACTGCCGGCCGCGGTCGAATTCGTCGACGAATTGCCGCGCACGCCGGTCGGCAAACTCTCGCGCCACGAATTGCGCAATCAGCTACCCAAATCCACCAACCAGAGCCAACAGCAAACCGCACAGGGAGTCCGCCCATGACCGACGCCGTAATCGTTTCCACCGCGCGCACGCCGATCGGCAAGGCGTATCGCGGCGCCCTCAACGCCACCGAGGGCGCAACCTTGCTCGGCCATGCCATCGAGCACGCGGTCAAGCGCGCCGGCATCGACCCGAAGGAGGTCGAGGACGTGGTGATGGGCGCGGCGATGCAGCAGGGCGCCACCGGCGGCAACATCGCCCGCAAGGCGCTGCTCCGCGCCGGCCTGCCGGTGACCACCGCCGGCACCACGATCGACCGGCAGTGCGCCTCCGGCCTGCAGGCGATTGCACTCGCGGCGCGCTCGGTGCTGTTCGACGGCGTCGAGATCGCGGTCGGCGGCGGCGGCGAGTCGATCAGCCTGGTGCAGAACGACAAGATGAACGGCTTCCACGCCGTCGATCCGGCGCTGCAGGCGATCAAGGGCGACGTCTACATGGCGATGCTCGACACCGCCGAAACCGTGGCCAAGCGCTACGGCATCTCGCGCGAGCGCCAGGACGAGTACTCGCTGGAGAGCCAGCGCCGCACCGCGGCGGCGCAGCAGGGCGGCAAGTTCAGTGACGAGATCGCCCCGATCGCGACCAAGATGGGTGTCGTCGACAAGGCCACCGGCGAGGTGTCGTTCAAGGACATCACGCTGTCGCAGGACGAAGGCCCGCGGCCCGAGACCTCGGCCGAAGGCCTCGCCGGCCTGAAGGCGGTGCGTGGCGACGGCTTCACCATCACCGCCGGCAACGCCAGCCAGCTCTCCGACGGCGCCTCCGCCACGGTGATCATGAGCGACAAGACCGCGGCGGCGAAGGGCCTGAAGCCGCTCGGCATCTTCCGCGGCATGGTCTCGCACGGCTGCGAGCCGGACGAGATGGGCATCGGCCCGGTGTTCGCGGTGCCGCGCCTCTTGAAGCGCCATGGCCTGACGGTCGACGACATCGGTGTCTGGGAACTGAACGAAGCCTTCGCCGTGCAGGTGCTGTACTGCCGCGACAAGCTCGGCATCGATCCGGAGAAGCTCAACGTCAACGGCGGCGCGATCTCGGTCGGCCATCCCTACGGCATGTCGGGCGCCCGCCTGACCGGCCACGCGCTGATCGAAGGCCGCCGCCGCAAGGCGAAATACGCGGTCGTCACCATGTGCGTCGGTGGCGGCATGGGCTCGGCGGGATTGTTCGAGATCGTGCACTAACGACTAACACCGTCATTCCGGGGCGCGAGCGCAGCTCGCGAACCCGGAATCCCGAGATTCAGGCCGGATGAACAGCTCGAGATTCCGGGTTCGCGCTCCGCGCGCCCCGGAATGACAAGGCGAACGGCATTGGTATTCACAAGGAGGATCCGATGGATCTGAATTTCAGCAAGGAAGAAATCGCGTTTCGCGACGAGGTGCGGCAGTTCTTCAAGGACAACGTGCCGGCGAAGACGCGGCAGAAGCTGGTCGAGGGCCGGCATCCCTCCAAGGACGACATGGTGGAGTGGTATCGCATCCTCCACAAGAAGGGCTGGGGCGTCACGCACTGGCCGAAGGAATATGGCGGCACCGGCTGGAGCTCGGTGCAGCACTACATCTTCAACGAGGAGCTGCAGGCCGCGCCGGCGCCGCAGCCGCTCGCCTTCGGCGTCTCGATGGTGGGCCCGGTGATCTACACCTTCGGCAGCGAGGAGCAGAAGAAGCGCTTCCTGCCGCGCATCGCCAGCGTCGAGGATTGGTGGTGCCAGGGCTTCTCCGAGCCCGGCTCCGGCTCCGATCTCGCCTCGCTCAAGACCAAGGCCGAGAAGCGCGGCGACAAGTGGATCATCAACGGCCAGAAGACCTGGACCACGCTGGCGCAATACGCCGACTGGATCTTCTGCCTGTGCCGCACCGACCCCGCCGCCAAGAAGCAGTCGGGCATCTCCTTCATCCTGGTCGACATGAAGACCAAGGGCATCACGGTGCGCCCGATCCAGACCATCGACGGCGGCAAGGAAGTCAACGAAGTGTTCTTCGATGACGTCGAGGTGCCGCTGGAGAATCTGGTCGGTGAGGAGAACAAGGGCTGGGACTACGCCAAGTTCCTGCTCGGCAACGAGCGCACCGGCATCGCCCGCGTCGGCATGTCGAAGGAGCGCATCCGCCGCATCAAGGAGCTGGCGGCGTCGGTCGAATCCGGCGGCAAGCCGGTGATCGAGGACCCGAAGTTCCGCGACAAGCTGGCCGCGGTCGAGATCGAGCTGAAGGCGCTGGAACTGACGCAGCTCCGCGTCGTCGCCGACGAGGGCAAGCACGGCAAGGGCAAGCCCAACCCGGCGTCGTCGGTGCTGAAGATCAAGGGCTCCGAGATCCAGCAGGCGACCACCGAGCTGTTGATGGAAGTGATCGGCCCGTTCGCCGCGCCCTACGACGTGCACGGTGACGACGACAGCAACGAGACGATGGACTGGACCGCGCAGATCGCGCCGAGCTACTTCAACAACCGCAAGGTGTCGATCTACGGCGGCTCGAACGAGATCCAGCGCAACATCATCACCAAGGCGGTGCTCGGGCTGTAAGGGCCGGCACGCTCTCCGTCATTGCGAGCGAAGCGAAGCAATCCAGATCCACGCCTCGAAGCTGGATTGCTTCGTCGCTTCGCTCCTCGCAATGACGCCCGCTCGATTTTGCTATTCAAGGAAGCATCACCATGGATTTTGATTTGTCGGAGGAGCAGCGGCTGCTCAAGGAGAGCGTCGAGGGTCTGCTGAAGACCTCGTACGATTTCGACAGCCGCAAGAAATACGCCAAGGAGAAGGACGGCTGGAGCCGCGAGATCTGGGGCAAGTTCGCCGAGCAGGGTCTGCTCGGCCTGCCGTTCTCGGAGGAAGACGGCGGCTTCGGCGCCGGCGCGGTCGAGACCATGATCGTGATGGAAGCGCTCGGCCATTCGCTGGTGATCGAGCCGTATCTGCCGACCGTGATCATCGCCGGCGGCTTCCTGCGCCGCGCCGGATCGGCCGCGCAGAAGGCCGCGCATTTGCCCGGCATCATCGACGGCAGCAAGACCTTCGCGTTCGCGCAGCTCGAGAAGAACTCGCGCTGGGATCTCGGCGACGTCACCACCACCGCCAAGAAGAGAGGCGACGGCTGGATCATCGACGGCGAGAAGTTCGTGGTGCTGAACGGCGAGGCCGCCGATACGCTGGTGGTCACCGCGCGCACGAACGGCGCGCAGCGTGACCGCAACGGCGTCGGTGTGTTTTTGGTGCCGGCCGATGCCAAGGGCGTGTCGCGCAAGGGCTACCCGACCCAGGACGGCCAGCGCGCCGCGGATATCACATTCACCGGCGTCGAGATCGGCGCCGATGCGGTGATCGGCGATCCCGCCAATGGCCTGCCGCTGGTCGAGCAGGTCGTCGACGACGCCCGCTCGGCGCTGTGCGCGGAAGCGGTCGGCGCGATGGATGAATCGCTCACCACCACGGTCGAGTACATCAAGACCCGCAAGCAGTTCGGCGTGCCGATCGGCAGCTTCCAGGTGCTGCAGCATCGCGCCGCCGACATGTTCGTCGCCGCCGAACAGGCCCGCTCGATGGCGATGTTCGCCACCATGGCGGCGGATTTCGACGACGCGAAAGAACGCGCCAACGCCATCGCCGCCGCCAAGGTGCAGATCGGCAAGTCGGCCAAGTTCGTCGGCCAGCAGTCGATCCAGCTCCACGGCGGCATCGGCATGACGATGGAAGCCAAGATCGGCCACTACTTCAAGCGGCTGACCATGATCGAGCAGACCTTCGGCGACACCGACCACCACCTCGCCCGCGTCAGCGAGGCCGGCGGGCTGATCTGAACGCTCTCAACGAGTCATTCCGGGGCGCTCACGCAGTGAGCGAACCCGGAATCTCTCACTTTCGTCATTCCGGGGCGCGCGTAGCGCGAGCCCCGGAATGACTTGTATCAACGTCATTGCCGGGCTTGACCCGGCAATCCATCTTCTTCGGAAGAGATGGATGCGCGGGTCAAGCCCGCGCATGACGGCCAGAATGCGGAATAACCGCAAATAACAACCTTAGGGAGAGCGCTAACATGACCGCCAACCCGTTCGATCTCACCGGCAAGGTCGCGGTGATCACCGGCTCGTCGCGCGGCATCGGGCGGGCGTCGGCGGAATTGCTGGCGAAGCTCGGGGCGAAAGTCGTGATCTCCAGCCGCAAGGCCGATGCCTGCGAGGAGGTCGCCGACGGCATCCGCAAGGACGGCGGTGACGCCCATGTGATCGCCTGCAACATCTCGCGCAAGCCAGAGGTCGAGGCGCTGATCGACGGCGCCAACGCCAAATACGGCAAGGTCGACATCCTGGTCTGCAACGCCGCGGTCAATCCTTACTACGGCCCGCTGCTCGACATCGCCGACGAGGCGTTCGACAAGATCATGGCCAGTAACGTCAAGAGCAACATCTGGCTGTGCGCCCGCGCGATCCCGCAGATGGCGGAGCGCGGCGGCGGCTCGGTGGTGATCGTGTCGTCGATCGGCGGTCTGCGTGGCTCCACCGTCATCGGCGCCTACGGCATCTCGAAGGCCGCCGACTTCGCGCTGTGCCGCAGCCTCGCCGGCGAATGGGGCGAGAAGGGCGTACGGGTCAATTGCATTGCGCCCGGCCTGGTCAAGACCGACTTCGCCCGCGCGCTGTGGGAAGACGAAGCCAATCTCAAGCGCCGCACCGCCTCGACCCCGCTGCGCCGCATCGGCGAACCCCACGAAATCGCCGGCGCCGTCGCGTATCTGGGCTCCGACGCCTCGACCTTCATGACCGGCCAGACCATCGTCATCGACGGCGGCGTGACGACGGCGTCGGTGTAGTAACGACGCTCGCCCCTCGTTCGTCATTCCGGGGCGCCGCGAAGCGGAGAACCCGGAATCCATACGCCGCAGCCTTCGCGTTCGCGCAGGGCGGTCGTGTGTTGTTATCAACGTGAGGTCAGGGGTTATGGATTCCGGGTTCGCGCTGCGCGCGTCCCGGAATGACAGATGGATGGTTCGTAGGGTGGGCAAAGGCGCACAAGCGCCGTGCCCACGCGTGACGCCTGCGTGGGCTTCGCTTCGCTCAGCGCCACCCTACGAGGTCGTTCGCGCGATGCACGTCACGCCGTCATCACCATCTTCGCCCCCGCCACGATCTTGCGGAGCTCCGGCAGGCACGAGCCGCAATTGGTGCCGGCGCGGAGAGACTTGCCGATCGCTTCGACGCTGACGGCGGTGCCGCTTTCGATCGCGTCGCGGATGGTGGTGAGGCCGACGCCGAAACAGGCGCAGACGATCGGACCGGAATCGGCAAGGCCGTCGGTGGAGCGGCCCGAGAGCACGGCGCGGCGCTGCTGATCGGGGAGCACTTCGGCCTCGAACAGCGCCTTCACCGCGTCCCATTGCGGCGTGGCCTCGGCCGGTCCGACGAACAGGCAGCCGACCAGCTTTCCGTCTTGGAACGCCGCCGCGCGAAAACTCTGCCGCGGCGCGTCGAGATATTCGGCGAGCTCGACGCCGTCGCCGAACAGCGCCTTGGCGCGACCGCGCCACGCCGATGCGGGCTCATCGCTCGCGAACAACAGGCCCGCGCCGTTGCGGACCGCGACCCGCGTCCACCAATTGCCCTCCGGCAGCGCCAGCGGCTGCCGCGACAGCGCGAAGCCGCGCCGCGCGTAGTCGACCGGCGCGATTGCCGCCGGCGTCGCTTTGGCTTCGGGCTGGCCGGAGAACGGATCGGTGGCCGGCGCCACCAGCGCGCCGACCCGCGCGGTCGCCGCGGTCTCGCCGCTCCAGTGGATCGGTGCGAACAGCGAACCCTGGCGCTGGCCGGCGCTGACCATCACCGCGAGCACGCAGGCGCCGTGCGCCGTGGTGATGCGGGCGAAGCCGCCGTCGCGGAGGCCGGCCGCCGCGGCGTCGTCCGGATGCACCTCGACGAACGGCTCCGGCCGATGCGCGCCGAGCCGCGGGCTGAGGCCGCTGCGGGTCATGGTGTGCCACTGATCGCGGATCCGGCCGGTGTTCAGCACCAGCGGGAATGTTTCGGACACAGCGTTGCGCGGCGCCGGCCGTTCCGGCGCGATCAGCCGCGCGCGGCGGTCGGGGGTGAAGAAATGTCCTTCGGCGAAGAACCGAGTCTCGCCTTGCGCCTCGCCCACGCGGGCCGGCCATTGCACCGGATCGAGCGCGTTGAAGGCGTCGTCGCTCAGCGAACCCAGCGCGCCGATGTCGAAGTCGCGGCTGCCGTCATTCTCGAACGCCGACAGCGCGGCGTGCTCGCGGAAGATATCGGCCGGGGACTGATAGTTGAACGCCTCCGCAAAACCCATCCGCTGCGCCACCTGCGCCACGATCCACCAGTCCGGCCTGGCCTCGCCCGGCAGCGGCAGGAACGCTCGCTGGCGCGAGATCCGCCGTTCCGAATTGGTGACTGTTCCGTCTTTCTCGCCCCAGGCGGCGGCCGGCAGCAGCACGTGCGCGCCGCAGGCGACGGTGTCGTTGCTGATCACGTTTTCCGAGATCACCAGCAGGTCGAGCTTCTTCAAGGCCTCGGCGACGAAGCCGGCACGCGGCAGCGACACCGCCGGGTTGGTCGCCATCACCCACAGCGCCTTGATCTCGCCGCGGCCGATCGCGTCGAACATCGCGACCGCCTTGTGCCCCTCGCGTTGCGCCATGTTCGGCGCGCGCCAGAACCGGCCGACGCGATCAATCGCCTCCGGCGTGAAGTCCATATGAGCGGCGAGCTGATTGGCGAGGCCGCCGACCTCGCGGCCACCCATCGCATTGGGCTGACCGGTCAGCGAGAACGGCCCCATGCCGGGCCGGCCGATCCGGCCGGTGGCGAGATGGCAGTTGATGATCGCGCCGACCTTGTCGGTGCCCTGCGCCGACTGATTGACGCCTTGGGAATAGCAGGTGACCACCTTCGGCGTGTCACGGAACAACGCGAAGAACTGCGCCACATCGGTTTCGCTCAGTCCGGTTGCTGCCGCCGTCGCGGCGATGTCCGGCGCGATCTCGCGGGCGCGCACCAGCGCGTCGGTCAATCCCGTGGTGTGCTTGTCGAGATAGTCGAAGTCGAAGGACAAAGTGTCGGCGAGATGCACCAGCAGGCCGCTGAACAAAGCGGTGTCCATGCCGGGCGCGACCGCCAGATGCAGGTCGTCGTTCTCGACGCTGGCGGTGCGGCGCGGGTCGATCACCACGATCCTGGCGCCGCGCGCGCGCTTGTTGGCGATGATGCGTTGATACAATACCGGGTGGCACCACGCGGCGTTGGAGCCGACCAGCACGATCAGATCGGCCTGATCGAGATCGGCATAGGTCCCCGGCACGGTGTCGCTGCCGAAGGCGCGGCGATGGCCGGCGACCGAGGAGGCCATGCACAGCCGCGAATTTGTGTCGACATTGGCCGAGCCGACAAAACCTTTCATCAGCTTGTTGGCGACGTAGTAGTCCTCGGTCAGCAACTGGCCCGAGAGATAGAACGCAACCGAGTCCGGCCCGTGCTTTGCGACGATCTCCGCAAAGCCGTTCGCGACGTTGTCCAGCGCGGTGTCCCAGGACGCCTGCGCCATCGCGCCGTCCGGTCCGCGCAGCATCGGGTGCAGCAACCTTGTGCCGAGCGCCAGCGTTTCGCCGAGCGCCGAGCCCTTCGAGCACAGCCGGCCGAAATTCGCCGGATGCTCGGGATCGCCGCTGATCGTCGCGCCGCCGATGCCGTCGGGCCTGGCGAGCACGCCGCAGCCGACGCCGCAATAGGCGCAGGTGGTGCGCACCGCCGGCGGGTGCTGCGTCAGCGCGTTCATCAATAGACGTCCTGCTGATAGCGGCCCTGCTTCTTCAGCTCGGAGACGAAGGCGGTGGCCTCCGCCGCGCTGCGCGCGCCGTGCTGCGCGACGATGTCGACCAGCGCCAGTTCGACGTCCTTGGCCATCCGTTGGGCGTCGCCGCAGACATAGATGGTGGCGCCCTCGGTGAGCCAGCTCCACAGATCGCGGCCGACCTCGCGCATCCGGTCCTGCACGTAGATCTTCTCGCCCGAGTCGCGCGACCATGCCAGCGACAGCCGCGTCAGCAGGCCGCTGCGCTTCATCGCGTTCAGTTCGTCGTCGTAGAAGAAGTCGCAGGCGGAGCGTTGATGCCCGAAGAACAGCCAGTTCTTGCCGGGCGCCGCGATCGCCTGCCGCTCGTGCAGAAAGGCGCGGAAGGGTGCGACGCCGGTGCCGGGACCGATCATGATGATCGGCTGAGCGGGATCGGCCGGTAGCGCGAAATTATGCGCCTTCTGCACATAGACGCGCACGCTGTCGCCGGGCGTCACGCGTTCGGCGAGGCCGGTCGAACAGACGCCGAGCCGCTGCCGCTTGCCGATGGTGTAGCGCACGCAATCCACCGTCAGTGACAGCCGGCCGGGGATGGTCTTCGGCGACGACGAGATCGAATACAGCCGCGGCTGCAGCGGATCGAGCGCCTCGACGAAGGCTTCGGGATCCGGACGGATGCCGGGGAATTTCTCCAGCGCCGCCAGCACGTCGAGCGTTGCGGCGTCGCCGTCCGGGTCCTCGCCATTGGCGAGCGCGCGGGCCTTCTTCCGCTTGTCGCCGCCGGTGATGTAGCTGATCAGCTGGAACAGCATGTCGGGCGCCGGCGACAGCGACACGCTGTCGGTTAGCACCGCGCGCAGGCTGCGCTCGCCGATCGGGAATTCAGCGGGCGCCCGGAGCGCTTGAAGCACCAGATCGACCAGCGCCGGATCGTTGCCCGGAAACAGCCCGAAGGAATCGCCGGCCTCGTAACTCAGTCCCTCCTCGAGCTCGAATTCGATGTGCCAGGTCTCCTTTTCGGAGCCGTCCTTGTTCAGCTTGCGGCGCGAGAGAACCTTTGCGGTCGCCGGATTGTCGCGCGAGGTGCCGCGCGGCGGCAGCGCCGCGGCGGCGGCAGCGTCGACCGCGAGCGGCGGCGCGCTGTCGAGCTTCGGCGCGCTGCCGATCTGCTCGGCCAGCGTCTTCACCATCCGGGCGGTGTCCTTGCCGCCGGGCGCGCACAGATTGAGTCGCGGTTCCTTGCCTTCGAAGATCGCTGCCGAGTAGTTCTTGCAGTCGTAGCCGCACTGGCCGCAATCCTGCTGCGCCATAGCCGCCATCAGCTTCCAGCGTAGCGGCTTGCTCTCGGCGAGTTGCATCCGCTCGGCGATCGGCAGCGTCTGGTCGTGCCACGGCGCGCCGCCGTCGTCGGCGGCGGCCCCGGGGGCAGGGCCGTTGCCGAGCAGCGCCGCGGCCTGTTCGCTCGACAGTGCGGTGACGCCGGAGCCGTCGAGCGAGACGAGGCCGGCGAAGAAACCGTTGAGCCAGGCGCGCTGCTCCTCGGAGAACGGCGCGGTGTCGGGGATCAGGGTCGGGATCGGCGGCGGCATATTCTGGCTCATGCGCCGGGCTCCGAAGTCGTATCGATGGCGAAGATCTGCCTCAACGCTGCCGCGTCGTGGCGGCGGGTGAAGGCGAGGAAGCTCTCGTCGGGCGAGGCGCGCTGCGCGAGATAGATGCGCAGCATCTGCTCGATCACGCGCGGCGCATCCTCGGACTTCACGTCGCGGAGGATCTCGGCGCCGATCGCGGCGTCGGGCCCGAACGCGCCGCCGACATGGATGTGATAGCCCTCGACGGTGTCTTCGTCCGAGACCGGCACCTTGGCGCCGATCAGGCCGATGTCGCTGATGAAATGCTGCGCGCAGGAATGATGACAGCCGGTGAGGTGGATGTTGACCGGCGTGTCGAGCGCCACGCGTGGCTCGCAATACTCGGCGATCGCCTCCGCGCTCTCCTTGGTATGCGCGGCGGCGAAGCGGCAGCCGGTGGCGCCGGTGCAGGCGATCAGGCCGGCGCGGATCGGGCTGGCGTGGGTCGCAAGGCCGAGCGCCTCGATCGCGGCGGTCGCATCGGCAACGCGGGCATCGGCGACGCCGGAGATCAGCAGATTCTGCCAGACGGTGAGGCGGATGTCGCCGTCGCCGAAGCCGCGCGCGATCTCGGCGAGGCCGCGCATCTGCGCCGACGTGAGCCGGCCGAGCGACAGCCGGACGCCGATGTAGTTCAGGCCCGGCTGCTTCTGCGGATGAACGCCGATATGCGCGGCGCGATCGGCGGCCGGGCGCGGCTGCGCGGCCTCGGTCGGCACGCGCAGCAGTTTGCGGCCGAGTCTGTCCTCGACCAGCCCGAGAAACTTGTCGAAGCCGAAAGCGTCGAGCACGTATTTCAGCCGCGATCTGTTGCGGTCGGTGCGGTCGCCGTGCTCGATGAACACCCGCACGATCGCGTCCGCGACCTCGGTTGCTTCATCCGGCGGCACGATCACGCCAGTGTCGCGGGCAAAATCCTTGTGGCCGGTGATGCCGCCGAGCGCGAGCCGGAACCAGACGCCGGGCGCGACGCCGTGACCTTCGGCAATCGTCACCGCCTGGAACGCGATGTCGTTGGTGTCCTCCAGCGTCGGGATCAGCCCGCCGCCGTCGAACGCGACGTTGAATTTTCGCGGGAGCCCATACAGGGCGCGTTCGTTCAGGATGTGGAAGTGCCATTCGCGCGCATAGGGCCGCGTGTCGATCAGTTCCTGCGGGTCGATGCCGGCGGTGGCTGATCCCGTGACGTTGCGGATGTTGTCCGCGCCGGCGCCGCGCGCCCACAGGCCGAGGCTCTCGATGCCCTCGATCAGCGTCACGGCGTTCTTCGGCGCGATCTCGCGTAGTTGCAGATTGGCGCGCGTCGTCACATGCGAATAGCCGCCGCCGCACGAATCCGCGAGATCGGCGAGGCCGGCCATCTGCCACGAGGTCAGCACGCCGTTGGGAATCCGCAAGCGGCACATATAGGAGGTCTGCGCCGGCGCGACGTAGAACAGCCCGTAATAGCGCCAGCGGAAATTGTCCGCCGGCTTCGGCGGCGTATTCGTCTTGGCTTGCTGCTTCAGCCGCGCATAGGCGTCGAACGGATGTTCCTCGCGCTTCCACTTCTCCTGATCGGGCAGCTTCTTGCCGGAGGCCGTAGCACGGTCCTGAGCGGCGATGTGAATCGCATCGGGCCCGCTCGGAGCGGCCTCGCTCGACGCGGGCAGGGCGCCGCGGGCCGCGCGCGCGGCGGTGACGCCGGTGGCGAAGCCTTCGAGGTAGCGCTTCTGGTCGATCGTGAATTCGCTTCCCATCAGTCCCTCATGCGGCAACGGATTTGCCGGCGCGCGCAGCGAGCGCGCGGCCGAACATCATGTCGTTGCGGATGGTTTCGATCGATTGGCCGGAGCGGATCAGGTCGAGATACCAGAGCCCGTCATGGGTATCGCCGAACAGCACGCAGCCGGTCAGCTTCTCGCCCTTGATCACCAGCTTTTTGTAGCTGCCGAGGCCCGGATCGGTGAATACGATCTGCTCGGTGCCCGGGCTGCCGAGGAAGTCCCCGGCGGAAAACAGATTCACGCCTGAGACTTTGAGATTGGTGGCGAGCACGCTGCCGCGATAGGCGCCGTCGCCGCCGGACAGATGCGACGCCAGCGCGCGGGCCTGCTCATAGGCCGGCTCGACCAGGCCGTAGCAGGCGCCGCGATGCTCAGCGCATTCGCCGATCGCGTAGATGCCGTGTTTGCTGGTCTGCAGATGATCGTCGACCAGGATGCCGCGACCGATGTCGAGGCCGGCGGCGCGCGCGAGATCAACGTTGGGGCGGATGCCGGCGGCGACCACGACCAGATCGGCGGCTACGGCGCTGCCGTCTTTCAAATGCACGGTCTCGACCCGGCCGTCGCCGGTGATCGCCGCGGTGTCGGCTTCGAGCCGCACCGCGATGCCCTTGCTCTCGACCGCGTTCTTCAGCATCGCCGAGGCGGTCGGATCGAGCTGGCGTTCCATCAGCCGGTCCATCAGATGCACCACGGTGACGCGCGCGCCGGCCTTGGCGAGGCCGTAGGCGGCCTCCAGCCCGAGCAGGCCGCCGCCGATCACCACGGCGCTGCGGCCACCGGAGGCTGCGTCCTCGATCGCCGCGACGTCGGCGAGATCGCGGAAGGTCAGCACGCCGGGCAGCTCCATCCCGGGCACGTTCAGCCGGATCGGCTTCGAGCCGGTGGCGATCACCAGTTTGGAAAACGGCAGCGTCGCGCCGGTGGCGAGCCGCACCCGCCTGATCGCAGGATCGATCGCTTTCGCCGCGGCACTCTCGCCGTACAGCAGCGTGACGCCGCGGTCGCGCCACCATTGCGCCGGCCGCAGCTCGATCTCGGCCTTGGAGACTTCGCGCGCCAGCACCGACGACAGCAGCACGCGATTATAGGCCAGCCGCGGCTCGTCGCCGATCACCGCGATGGCGTAGCGGCCCAGCGCATTCTTGCCGAGTTCCTCCACTAGCCGCACCGCCGCCATGCCATTGCCGATGATGACGAGGGGTTCGCTCATCGAAGCGCCTCACCGATCCTTCCTTCTCCCCTTGTGGGAGAAGGTGGCGCGGACATCGTCCGCGCCGGATGAGGGGTGCCACGAGCGCTGCGCCGGCGTCCGCGCGACTCCTCACCCGCCTTCGACGCTGCGCGTCTCAGGCACCCTCTCCCACAAGGGGAGAGGGAAGGGGTGCGTACCGTATCGCGCGCTGACTTCATCATCATGCCGCCACGCTATTCGCTTCGGCGATCATGTAGCTCGACAGCGTTGTGTAGGCCGTGGTCCAAGCCTCGGCGAGGTCCGGCGTCCAGTCCTGGCCCAGCCCCTGTTCGAGTGTCCACAGCAGCGCGGCGCCGACCGGGGCGTAGTGCGCGGGCGCGACGCCGTAGCCGACATGCAGCTTGGCGAGCCGGCTCGCCGCCGGCAGGATCGCCGGCAGGTCGGTCAGCCCGCCGACCACGACCGCGAGCGTGCCCATCAGCTTCTTGCCCTGTTCGCGGATGTCCGCCTTGGCGAATAGCGGCTTCACCTCCGGCGCGATCTCGAACAGCCGGCCGTAGAACAGGCGGGCTGCCTGCTCGGAGATCGGCGCCACCTTGGAGAAGCTTCGCTGCACGAGGGCGATCTGGTCGGGGGTCATAGTCGGTCCTCCTGTTCCAATGTCCTCGTCATTGCGAGGAGCGAAGCGACGAAGCAATCCATCTTCCGTGCAAAACGCTCTGGATTGCTTCGCTTCGCTCGCAATGACGCTGTGCATGTGCTCACGCCGCCTCGATGTAGCGGTGGCGTTCGTAGAGGAATTCGAGCACGCGCTGGCGACATTTCAGGTAGGTCGCGTTGGTGGCGAGCTCGAGCCGCTTGCGCGGATGCGGCAGCGGCACGTCGAGCACTTCGCCGATACGCGCCGACGGGCCGTTGGTCATCATCACGATGCGGTCGCTGAGCAGCACCGCCTCGTCGACGTCGTGGGTGATCATCAGGATGGTGTTGTTCAGCTTCTGGTGCAGCGCCATCACCGAGTCCTGCAAGTGAGCGCGGGTCAAGGCATCAAGCGCGCCGAACGGCTCGTCGAGCAGCAGCACCTTCGGCTCCATCGCCAGCGCCCGGGCGATGCCGACGCGCTGTTTCATGCCGCCGGAGATTTCCGACGGCCGCTTGTCGGCGGCGTGGCCCATCTGCACCAAATTGAGGTTGTGCATCGTCCAGTCGTGGCGCTCGGCGCGCGACTTGCTCTTGGCGAACACCTTGTCGACGCCGAGCCGGACGTTTTGGTACACGGTGAGCCACGGCAGCAGGCTGTGGTTCTGGAACACGACGGCGCGGTCCGGCCCCGGCGAGTTGACCTCGCGGTCTTCCAGCAGCACGCCGCCGGTCGTCGCCCGCGTCAGCCCGGCGACGATGTTGAGCAGGGTCGACTTGCCGCAGCCGGAATGGCCGATGATCGAGACGTATTCGCCGCGTTCGATCGTCAGGTTGATGTCCTTCAGCACCTCGGTGGTGGCGGAGCCGCGGGTGAAGGTCTTGTCGATGTGATCGAGCTTCAGATAAGCGGTCATGCTGTTTGTCCTCAACCGGCCGAGGTGCCGTGGGTGACGATCCGGCCGAGCCCCGCGATCATGCGGTCGAGCACGAAGCCGATGATGCCGACATAGAACAGCGCCAGAATGATCTCGCTGATATGCGAAGAATTCCAGGCGTCCCAGATGAAGAAACCGATGCCGACGCCGCCGATCAGCATCTCGGCCGCGATGATCGCCAGCCACGACAGGCCGATGCCGATACGCAGGCCGGTGAAGATGTAGGGCGCAGCCGAGGGCAGCATCACCTTCCAGAAGAACTCCAGCGGATTGAGCTGCACCACCGCGGCGACGTTGCGATAGTCCTGCGGAATGTTGCGGATGCCGACCGCGGTGTTGATGATGATCGGCCAGATCGAGGTGATGAAGATCACGAAGATCGCCGAGGGCTGGCCGTCGCGGAAGGCGGCGAGCGCCAGCGGCAGCCAGGCCAGCGGCGGAATCGTGCGCAATACCTGGAAGATCGGATCGAGTCCGCGCATCGCCCACACCGACTGCCCGACCAGCACGCCGAGCGCGATGCCGACGATCGCCGCCAGCGAGTAGCCCAACGCGACACGCTGCAGGCTGGCGCTCAGATGCCAGAACAGCCCCTTGTCGAGGCCGCCGCGATCGAAGAACGGATCGAAGATCAGCTCCTTGGTGTCGGTGTAGACCTTGGACGGCGGCGGCAACGCCGAACCCGGCTGTCGGCAGACCAATTCCCAGAACACCATCAGCAGCGTGAACACGATCAGCGGCGGGATCACCCGGGCCGCGGTTTCGCGCGCGGCCTTGATGTATTTGTCGGCGCGCGGCTGCAGCTTCGGCCGCATCGCCACCACCGCGGAAGGCGGCGGCGCGAGCACGGTGACGGTTTCGGTTTCGGTCCCGGATTTGAGGGCGGTCATCGACATCGGCGTGGCTCTCCGTCGTCAGTAGGGGCGGGCCGCGCGTGTGCGCGGCCCGGTGTGGCGGTTACGCTTCGACGCGCTTGATCGACAGCGACTTCAGGTAGGCGGCGGGATCTTCCGGATCGAACACCTTGCCGTCGAAGAACGTCTCCTTGCCGCGCGAGGTCGAGGCCGGCATCGCGGTGACGCCGAGCGCCTTGGCGGCATCCTTCCACAGGTCTTCGCGGTTGACCTTGGCGATCAGCGCTTTGCTGTCGAAGCCGGCTTCGTACTTGCCCCAGCGGATGTCCTCGGTCATGAACCACAGATCGTGGCTCTGATACGGGTAGGACGCGAAATCCTCCCAGAATTTCATGATGTGCGGCGAGTTCTCGACCACACGGCCGGTGCCGTAGTCGAACTTGCCCTTGACGCGGTCGGTGACGTCGTCGACCGGGCAGTTGATCCACTGCCGCTTGGCGCAGATCGCCGCGACCTCGTCGCGGTTCTCCGGCTTCTCGCACCATTGCTGCGCTTCGAGCACCGCCATCAGCAGCGCCTTGGCGGCTTTCGGGTACTTGTCGACCCAGGCGGCGCGCATGCCGAAGGATTTCTCCGGATGCTTGTTCCAGAGCTCGCCGGTGGTCAGCGCGGTGTAGCCGATGTTCTGGTGGATCAGCTGCAGATTCCACGGCTCGCAGACGCAGAAGCAGTCCATCGTGCCGACCTTCATGTTGGCCACCATCTGCGGCGGCGGCACCACGATGGTTTCGATGTCCTTGTCCGGATCGATGCCGCCGGCGGCGAGCCAGTAGCGGATCCACAGATCGTGGGTGCCGCCCGGGAAGGTCATCGCCGCCTTCACAGATTTGCCGGCGGCCTTCTTCTTCTCCAGAGCCGTCTTGAACGGCGCGCTGTCGAGGCCGACCTTGATGTCGGCATATTCCTTGCCGACCGAGATGCACTGCCCGTTCAGATTGAGCCGCGCCAAAATGTACATCGGCGTCGGCACGTTGTTCTGCGTCACTTTGCCGGCGCTGATCAGATAAGGCATCGGCGTGAGAATATGCGCGCCGTCGATGCCGTTGCCTTCGGAGCCGAGCACCAGGTTGTCGCGCGTGGTGCCCCACGACGCCTGCTTCAGCACTTCGACGTCCGGCATGCCGTATTTCGCGAAGATGCCCTTCTCCTTGGCGACGAACAGCGGCGAGGCGTCGGTCAGCGCGATGAAGCCGAGCTTGGCGCCCTTCACCTCGGGGCCGCCCTCCTGCGCGAAGGCGCCGCCGGGCAAGTTCAGCTTCGCTGCAGCGAGCAATGCGGCTGCGCTGCCGCCGGCCTTCAGGAGTTGGCGGCGGCTCACTCTGCTTCCGGTGCGGTCCTTGCTGATCATCGTTGCCATGTTCCCTGCTGGGGTCGCGCGACCCTGTTTGCTTGTGATGCGGGCGCCTTCGAAAAATCGGCAAAAAAAAGCCGCCGCCTGGCCTCGCTTGCACGAGCCAGGACAGCGGCATTGCTGTCGGAGTTATCGATGGACGCCGGGACACCCATCGGTGACCCGTACTAAGCATAGCGAAAACCGTGCCAACTGATCGAGTCAGGTGATCCGATAGCATTTGCAATTAGTTGACGTTCGCGCCGTGAATTGTTCGAGGTCACCCGCGACCGCGCTCAGCGCAGCGGGCTTGTGCAGAGTGGCGACGAAATGTGCAGCGCAGCAGGGCAGGGAGGCGCCGCGAGCACGACCAGCTCCTTCTCCCCGCGCGCGGGGAGAAGGCTGGGATGAGGGGGCGCCTCAAGTCACCCTCCCCTGGAGGGGAAGGGTCGCTCGCGCAGCGAGCGGGGTGGGGTGGCGAAGAGTTCATCCGCCGAGCTTGCGGCTCACCCCACCCCGTCCCGCATCCCGCTACGCGGGTTGCGTGCCGACCCTCCCCCTCCAGGGGAGGGTGAGAGAGAGGTGACCGCGGCCTCAGCGCCGGATGCTGAGCGCCGACAGATAGCCCGCGATGTCGTCCGGATCGAAATGCGTGCCGGTGCATTCGCCGATGCCGTCGGCGGGGGCGATCGGCAGGATCGGCGGCGTGCCGACGGCGGCGTCGTAGAGGTCGGGCCGGAACACCGCCTTGGCCGCGGCCAGCAGTTCGGCCGACAGCGGCGCCTGGCCCCAGCGCACCATCTGTGCGTAGTTCCAAGCGCCCTGCACCGGATCGGGCCGCGCCGCGGCTTCGCGCCCGACCAGCAGATAGCGGTCGGTCTCGCGGATGCGGCCGTCGGGCGACACTTTGAGCCGGCCGTCGAGGGTGCGGCGGATCAGCTCCGGCGTGACTTCGATGCGGCCCGGCGCGGTGAGGATGGAGCAGACCTCGTCGCGATTGGGTTCGTGCTCGATGAACTGCGCGGCGCGGTCGTGCGCCCGGATCAGCCGCGCCAGCGTGTCGGGATGGCCCTCGGCCCAGGAGGCGCGCACCGCCAGCATCTTCTCCGCCGCGCGCTGGAACAGCTCGCAGGCGAAGTGCAGGATGTGGCCGATGCCGAGATCGATCGCCACCGAATTCCACGGCGCGCCGACGCAGAAGCCGTCGAGATGCTTGTTGGCGAGGCTTTCGACCATATAGGGCGGCGGCAGTACCACGAGGCGCACGTCCTCGTCGGGATCAACCCCGCCGGTCGCCATCCAGAACCGCAAATCGTAATTGTGGCTGGAGAACGGGAAGGTCATGCCGAAGATCAGCGGCTCCAGCCCCAGCGCCTTGCGCTCGGCGACGACGCGCGCCAGCGCCCGTGCCGAGACCAGCGGATCGGCGACGTCGCCCTCGGCCATCGCCGCGATCGCTGCCTGCAGATCCGGCGACACGGTGATGGCGTTGCCGTTGACGCCGAGCCCGAAGCCCGAGATCACCGGCACCTTGATGTGGCCGATGCCGAGGCTCGAGGCGACCGCCATCGGCGCCAGCAGATGGGCCGCGTCGAACAGGCCGATGTTGAACTTGTCGCGGACATTGGCCCAGGAGATTTCGCGCACCAGCTCGACGTCGAGCCCTTCGGCGGCGCAGAACCCCTTGTCGACGGCGACGATCAGCGCCGCCGCGTCGGCCAGCGGGATGAATCCGATGCGCAGGCGCTCGCTCATGCTGGACGCTCCAGCTTTCCGCTCGTCATGCCCGGCCTTGTGCCGGGCATCCACGCCTTGCTGACGGAAACGCGAGAAAGGCGTGGATGGCCGGGCCTTCGCCGCGCCGGAGCGGCTTCGGCCGCGCAGGCGGGACGAGCCCGGCCATGACGCGTGGAGAGGATGGTGGCAATGGCGCTACGCATCATTTCAGCATCTCCGACGCGGTGACCACCGACTGGGCGATCTCGGCGATTTTCTTCTTCTCGTTCATGGCCGCGGTCCGCAGCAGGACGTAGGCCTGCTCTTCGGTCAGGCCCTTGGCCTTCATCAAAATGCCCTTGGCGCGGTCGATCACCTTGCGGTCGTCCAGCGCGCTGCGGGCGCGATGCAGCTCTGTCTCGAGATGGGCGAAGGCGTTGAAGCGCGAGATGCACAGATCGAGGATGTGCTTCATCCGCTCCTTCTTCAGCCCGTCCACGATATAGGCCGAGACGCCGGCGTCGACCGAGGCCTGGATCGAGGCGGTGTCGCTCTGGTCGACGAACATCGCGATCGGCCGCTTCACGATCCTGGAGACCTGGAACATCTGCTCCAGCATGTCGCGGCTCGGGTTCTCCAGGTCGATCAGGATGACGTCGGGGTCGATCTCGTAGATCCGCGCCAGCAGATTGGTGGTCGCGGCCAGATAGGTGATCTGCGTCATGCCGGCTTCGCGCAGCCCCTCGGTGAGAATCCCGGCGCGCACCGGATTCTCGTCGACGATCACGATTTTCAGCAGCGGGTCCATCGGGCGGCGGTGTCTCGATCGGGGCGGACCAGTGCGACAAACCACAGTCCGGCGGCCAAATGAAGGAGATTCGCTGGGCAGCGCGCCGGCCGGCGTGCCGATATTGACGCCGCAAGCGCGATCGGGTGGGGTGCGGTCAAACGCTTCCGACATTCGACAATCCGGGACGAACGCTCATGCCTTTCGTGATGGCCATCGATCAGGGCACCACCTCGTCGCGCGCGATCCTGTTCCGCGACGACATTTCGATCGCGGCCTCCGCGCAGCAGGAATTCCCGCAGCATTTCCCGGCCTCCGGCTGGGTCGAACACGAGCCCGAGGACATCTGGGCCTCGACGCTGGCGACCTGCCGCGCCGCGATGGAGAAGGCCGGCGCCGCGGCCAGCGATATCGCCGCGATCGGCATCACCAACCAGCGCGAGACCGTGGTGGTGTGGGACGCCGCCTCCGGCAAGGCGATCCACCGCGCCATCGTCTGGCAGGACCGCCGCACCGCGGAGGTCTGCACGAGGCTCAAGGCCGACGGCCTCGAGCCGATGATCACCGATAAGACCGGGCTCATCGTCGACCCGTATTTCTCCGGCACCAAGGTCGGCTGGCTGCTCGACAATGTGCCCGGCGCCCGCGCCCGCGCCGAACGCGGCGAGCTCAAATTCGGCACCATCGACTGCTATTTGCTGTGGCGGCTGACCGGCGGCCGCGTCCACGCCACCGACGCCACCAACGCTTCGCGCACGCTGCTGTTCAACATCCACACCGGCGACTGGGACGACGAGTTGCTGGCGCTGTTACGGGTGCCGCGGTCGATGCTGCCGGAGGTGAGGGATTCCTCGGCGCATTTCGGCGACAGCGTCTACGAGCTGTTCGGCGGCAGCATCGCGATTCGCGGCATCGCCGGCGACCAGCAGGCCGCCACCATCGGCCAGGCCTGCTTTTCGCCCGGCATGATCAAATCGACCTACGGCACCGGCTGCTTCGCGCTGCTCAACACCGGCGCCGTGCCGGTGCGCTCCAGCAACAAGCTGCTCACCACCATCGCCTATCAGCTCGGCGGCAAGCGCACCTATGCGCTCGAAGGCTCGATCTTCGTCGCAGGCTCGGCGGTGCAATGGCTGCGCGACGGCCTCGGCATCATTAAGCACGCCAGCGAGACCGGCCCGCTCGCCGACAAATCCGATTCGCTTCAGAGCGTGTATCTGGTGCCGGCCTTCGTCGGCCTCGGCGCGCCGTACTGGAATCCGCGGGTGCGCGGCGCGCTGTTCGGCATGACGCGCAACACCGGCCCGGCCGAACTGGCGCACGCCGCGCTGGAGAGCGTCTGCTATCAGACCTATGATCTATGGGCGGCGATGCGCGCCGACTGGTCGGGCGCCGACGCCGCGCCGCCGGTGCTGCGCGTCGACGGCGGCATGGCGGCCTCGGACTGGACCATGCAGCGCCTCGCCGACCTCCTGGACGCCCCGGTCGACCGCCCGGTGATTCAGGAAACCACCGCGCTCGGCGCCGCCTATCTCGCCGGCCTGTCCGCCGGCGTCTATCCCGAGCCGCAGAAATTCGCCGACAACTGGCGGTTGGATCACCGCTTCCGCCCCGCCATGAGCCAAGCGACGCGCGAGCGCAAGCTGGCGGGATGGGCGCGAGCGGTGAAGGGGTTGCTGGCGACGGACGAGGGGGAATAGGGATCGGAGTGGGCCCGCAGATGATGCTTCCCGACGGCTATTCCGATGTGCCTGCCGGCAAGATTGCGGCGGTCGTCACGCATCTGCAGATGACGGCGCGCCCGTCTTTGCTTGCAGAGCGGGCCGGGCCATGGACGCTGCGCCGCGTCGCCGACCCCGATGTCGACTGGTTTCGCGATCTGTTTTATCGCGTCGGCCATCACTGGCTCTGGTTCTCGCGGCTGCGGATGTCCGACGATGAACTCCGCGCCGCCATTCATGCACCGCTCGTCGAAATCCATGCCCTGTCCTACGACGGCCGTGATGAAGGCCTGCTCGAACTCGATTTCCGCACCGCGCGCGAATGCGAGCTGGCGTTTTTCGGCGTGACCGCTCGTCTGATTGGAAGCGGAGCCGGTCGCTGGCTGATGAATCGTGCGCTGGAAGCGGCGTGGTCGCGCCCGGTCGATCGGCTCTGGCTCCACACCTGCACCTTCGACCATCCGAAGGCGCTGGCGTTCTACGAACGCACCGGCTTCATCGCGTTCCGCCGCCAGATCGAGATCGCCGATGATCCTCGGCTCGACGGCTTCATCCCACGCAGCGCAGCCGGGCACGTTCCGATCATCGAATGATCACCCGTAGGGTGAGCAGAGGCGCGTAGCGCCGTGCCCACGCGGCCGTTGCGTGACAGCCGATCGACGTGTGGCACCGGCGCCGCCACACCTCCTCACGTCATCGCCCGCGAAAGCGGGCGATCCAGGATTCCAGTGCGCCCGCAGGTCGGCACCGCTTTTGCCATATACGCTATGCGATACTGCATCACCCGCCTTCGCGGGTGATGACGGTCGTTGGGCGGATCACCGCAGTGATAGCAGTGAATGCCGACCGAGGTAGCCTTCAGGTCGGTCCGCAGGTCGGCGAGCCTCAGGGTGCGTCCGCGTGAACGGACTGGGGCGTGCACCGAGAGGTGGTGCTTACTTCGCCCCGACCGCTTTCTTCCGCCACATCAGGTGCACCGCGCAGTTGCAGCCGGCGGGGTGCGAGGCGAGGGCGGCGTCGTTCGCGGCGAACGCCGCATCGGCGGGCGGCTCGGTCGGCAGCAGGTCGCCCGACGGCGCCAGCGGCGGCATCGGCTCTTGCGGTGCGCCGGCCGGCTGCGGCTCGGGGATGTAGTTCAGCACCGGGGCGAGCCAGCGCTCGGCCTCGGCCACGCTCCAGCCCTTGCGCAGCGCGTAGTCCTCGACCTGGTCGCGCTCGATCTTGCCGACGCCGAAATAGGCGCTCTGCGGATGGCTGAAATACAGCCCCGACACCGACGAACCCGGCCACATCGCGTAGGATTCGGTCAGCGTCACGCCGGCATTGACCTCGGCGTCGAGCAGCTTGAACAGCGTCGCCTTCTCGGTGTGATCGGGCTGCGCCGGATAGCCGGGCGCCGGGCGGATGCCCTGATACTTCTCGAGGATCAGGTCGTCGACCGACAGCGTTTCGTCCGGCGCGTAGCCCCAGAATTCGCGGCGGATTCGGGCGTGCATCCGCTCGGCGAAGGCCTCGGCCAGCCGATCGGCCAGCGCCTTGACCAGGATCGACGAGTAGTCGTCATTGTCGGTCTTGAACTTGTCCGCGATCACATCCTCGCCGATCCCGGCGGTGACGACGAAGGCGCCGATATAGTCCGGCACGCCGCGTGGCGCGATGAAGTCCGACAGCGCCGCATTGGCGCGGCCCTCGCGCTTGACGAGCTGCTGGCGCAGCGTGTGCAGCGCGCCGATCGAGGCGTCGCGGCTGTCGTCGGCATACAGGATGATGTCGTCGCCGACCGCATTCGCCGGCCAGAACCCGATCGCCGCCTTGGCGGTGAACCAGTTCTCGGCGACGATGCGCTCCAGCATTTTGCGCGCGTCGGCATAGAGCGACCGCGCGGTTTCGCCGACCACCTTGTCGTCGAGGATCGCGGGGAAGCGCCCGGCGAGCTCCCAGCTCTGGAAGAACGGCGTCCAGTCGATATAGTCGGCCAGTTCGGCGAGCGGATAGTTGCTGAAGCTGCGGACGCCGAGGAACGACGGCTTCACCGGCTGCGCTGCCGACCAGTCGATCTTGGTCGCATTGGCGCGGGCGGCGGCGAGCGGCAGGCGCTTCTTGTCGGCCTGCGCGCGCAGATGCGCCGCGGTGATTCTCGCGTAGTCGGCGCGGATCTCGGCCGCATAAGCGGGGCCGCGCTCGCGCGACAGCAGCGACGAGGCGACGCCGACCGCGCGGCTGGCGTCGTTGACGTGGACGACGCTGCCGGCCGGATATGATGGGTCGATCTTCACCGCGGTGTGCACGCGGCTGGTGGTGGCGCCGCCGATCAAGAGCGGCATGTCGAGGCCGTTGCGTTGCATCTCGGAGGCGAGGAAGCTCATCTCGTCGAGCGACGGCGTGATCAGGCCGGACAGGCCGATGATGTCGGCCTGCTCGGCGATCGCGGTCTCGATGATCTTCGCCGCGGGCACCATCACGCCGAGGTCGATCACCTCGAAATTGTTGCACTGGAGCACGATGCCGACGATATTCTTGCCGATGTCGTGGACGTCGCCCTTGACGGTGGCGAGCACGATCTTGCCGGCGGTGGCGCGCTCGCCGGTGTGGGTGCCGGCGGCGAGCTGCGCGGCCTTCTCGGCTTCCATATAAGGCATCAGATAGGCGACCGCCTGCTTCATCACGCGAGCGGATTTCACCACCTGCGGCAGGAACATCTTGCCGTCGCCGAACAGGTCGCCGACCACGTTCATGCCGGCCATCAGCGGGCCTTCGATCACGTGCAGCGGGCGTTCTGCTTTCGCTCGCGCTTCCTCGGTGTCGGCCTCGATATATTCGGTGATGCCGTGCACCAGCGCGTGGCTCAGCCGCTGCTCGACCGGCCAGCTCCGCCAGGCGAGGTCCTGCTCCTTCACCGCCTTGCCCTGGCCGCGATACTTTTCGGCCAGCGCCAGCAGCCGCTCGGAGGCGCCGGGATCGCGGTTGAGGATGACGTCCTCGCAGACCTGGCGCAGCTCCGCGTCGATGTCGTCATAGACGATCATCTGCCCGGCATTGACGATGCCCATGTCCATGCCGGCGTGGATCGCGTGATACAGGAACACCGAGTGCATCGCCTCGCGCACCGGCTCGTTGCCGCGGAACGAGAACGACAGATTCGAGACGCCGCCGGAGATGTGCGCGTGCGGCAGGTTGGCGCGGATCCAGCGCGTCGCCTCGATGAAGTCGACGCCGTAATTATTGTGTTCTTCCAGCCCGGTCGCGATCGCGAAGATATTCGGGTCGAAGATGATGTCTTCCGGCGGGAAGCCGATCCGGTCGACCAGGATGTCGTAGGCGCGCTTGCAGATCTCGGTCTTGCGCGCGTAGGTGTCGGCTTGGCCCTGTTCGTCGAACGCCATGACGACGACCGCGGCGCCGTGGCGGCGCGCGATCCTGGCCTCGTGCAGGAACTTGTCCTCGCCTTCCTTCAGCGAGATCGAGTTCACCACCGGCTTGCCCTGAACGCATTTCAGCCCGGCCTCGATCACGGCGAACTTCGAACTATCCACCATCACCGGCACCTTGGCGATGTCCGGCTCGGCGGCGACCAGGTTGAGGAAGGTCACCATCGCGGCTTCGGAATCCAGCAGCCCTTCGTCCATGTTGACGTCGATGATCTGCGCGCCGTTCTCGACCTGGTCGCGGGCGACCTGCAAGGCCGCGGCGTAGTCGCCGGCGGTGATCAGCTTGCGGAATTTCGCCGAGCCCGTGACGTTGGTGCGCTCGCCGACATTGACGAAGGGAATTGCGGCGGTGAGTTCGAACGGCTCCAGCCCGCTCAATCGCAGCCGCGGCTCGATCGTGGGCACCACGCGCGGCTTGTGCGGCGCGACGGCCTTGGCGATCGCCGCGATATGGTCCGGCGTGGTGCCGCAGCAGCCGCCGACGATGTTGACGAGGCCGGCCTCGGCGAATTCGCCGACCAGCGAGGCCATGTAGTCCGGGCTCTCGTCGTATTGGCCGAATTCATTGGGCAGGCCGGCGTTGGGATAGGCGCAGACCAGCGTATCGGCGACGCGGCCGATATCGGCGATATGCGCGCGCAGATCCTTGGCGCCGAGCGCGCAGTTGAAGCCGATCGTGATCGGCCCGGCGTGCCGCACCGAATTCCAGAACGCTTCCGGCAATTGCCCGGACAGCAGCCGTCCGGACTTGTCGGTGATCGTGCCGGAGATCATCACCGGCACGTCGATGCCGCGCGCCTCGGCGATCTCGGCGATTGCGTACAGCGCCGCCTTGGCGTTGAGCGTGTCGAAGATGGTCTCGACCAGCAGCAGATCGGCGCCGCCGTCCAAGAGGCCGTTGATCTGCTCGCCATAGGCGATGCGCAGATCGTCGAACGTCACCGCGCGATAGCCGGGATTGGCGACGTCGGGCGAGATCGAGGCGGTGCGGTTGGTCGGGCCGATGGCGCCGGCGACGAAGCGCGGCTTGCCGTCCTCGGCCTGCACCTTGTCGGCGGCGTTGCGGGCGAGGCGGGCGCCGTCGCGGCTCATTTCATAGGCGATCTCGGACAGGTCGTAATCGGCCTGCGCGATCGAGGTGGAGGAGAAGGTGTTGGTGGCGACGATGTCGGCGCCGGCGCGCAGATATTGCGCGTGGATATCCTCGATCGCCTGCGGTTGGGTCAGGATCAACAGGTCGTTGTTGCCGCGCAGGTCGCGATGGAAATCCTTGAAGCGCTCGCCGCGGAACGCAGCCTCGTCGAATTGCAGTTGCTGGATCATCGTCCCCATCGCGCCGTCGAGCACGAGGATGCGCTCGGCGGCGAGTGCGCGAAGACGAATGGCAGTCGGATTTTTGGGGGGCGACATTTGCGGAGTACTCAGCGCGACTCCCTCTCCCCGTCGGGGAGAGGGCTGGGGTGAGGGGGATCGAACGCATGCGGCCTGATCGTTCGGGCAATCGTCTCGAGCACGCCGTCGATGTTCGACAGGGGAGAGGGAGCGCGCCATCCGCGCGGAGAGTTCAGTTGCAAGTTCACGCTGCTTTCCTTGCGGCATTGGGCCGAAGGCCGAGCAGATGGCTGATCGCGAACACCAGGTCGGCGCGGTTCATGGTGTAGAAATGGAAGGTGTCGACGCCGTGCTTGGCGAGCTTGTGGACCTGGCCGGCCGCCATCGTCGCGGCCACCAGCTTGCGGGTGTCGGGATCGTCGTCGAGACCTTCGAACTGCTTCGCCAGCCAGTCCGGCACGCTGGCGCCGGCGCGCGTGGCGAAGCTGGAAGCCTGCTTGAAGTTCTGCACCGGCAGGATGCCGGGCACGATCGGAATGTCGATGCCGCGGGCGCGGACGCGGTCGAGGTAGCGGAAGTACAGATCGTTGTCGAAAAAGAACTGCGTGATGGCGCGGGTCGCCCCGGCATCGACCTTCGCCTGCAGCATGTCGAGGTCGGCGTCGAAGCCGCTGCTCTCCGGATGCTTCTCCGGATAGGCCGACACCGTGACGTCGATGTCCGGATGCTTGCGCTTGATCGACGCGACCAGATCGGCCGAGCTGCGATAGCCCTGCGGATGCGGCGTGTAGGCGCCGCCGAGCCCGCTCGACGGATCGCCGCGCAGCGCGACGATGTGGCGGACGCCGATCTCGTAGTAGCGCTCGACCACCTCGTCGACATCGGCGCAGGGCGCGTCGACGCAGGTGAGGTGGGCGGCCGGCGTCAGGCTGGTTTCGCGCAGGATGCGGGCGATGGTCGAATGGGTGCGCTCGCGGGTCGAGCCGCCGGCGCCGTAGGTCACCGAGACGAAACGCGGATGCAGCGGCGCCAGCCGGCTGATGGCCTGCCACAGATTGCGTTCCATCTCGTCGGTCTTCGGCGGAAAGAACTCGAACGAGATCGCCGGAATGTGCTGCAGCACGTCGCTCATGTCGGGTCATCCAGAGTGAAAGTCGAAACTCACGTCGACCGCTGCATCGCAAAGCGGAGTCGTTACGACGTCGTAGCCGGTCGTGCGTGCACCGCCGCATCGGCCGACGCTTTCGAAATTAAGCCGAACCCGCGGGGCGATCCAGCCCACCCATCGGCGAAATCGGGTGGGAATTTGCCCAACAGATGTTAATTAGACTGAAAATCTGGCATTCAAGTCCTTGAAAGTGGGCAAGATTGGCCGAGATTCCGGCTGCTTCTGTAGGGTTTCGCCCGAAAAACAAGGAATATCAGCACGGTTGCGGCGCCGGGATGAAAAACCAGACGAGATCTCCTCGCAAAAGTCCCAGGACTGCCCACTAAGAGGTTCCGATCCTCCTTACGGCGAATTTCCTAGCCGCTTACCTTTGCGCCACTCGTGGTTGAGCATTACCTTAGCCGGATGTTACCACTCTCCATCCTCGACCTGTCCGTCGTCACCACCGGCACCCCGCCGGCGGCGGCGTTGCGCAACTCGATCGACCTCGCCCGGCATGCCGACAAGCTCGGCTATGTCCGCTACTGGCTGGCCGAACATCACAATCTGCCGTCGGTGGCGAGTCCGGCGCCGGAAATCATGATCGGGCAGATCGCGGCGGTGACCGAGCGCATCCGCGTCGGCTCCGGCGGCGTGATGCTGCCCAACCACGCGCCGCTGATGGTCGCCGAGCGCTTCAAGATGCTGGAGGCGCTGTTCCCCGGCCGGATCGATCTCGGCATCGGCCGCGCGCCCGGCACCGATCAGGCGACGATGCACGCGCTGCGCCGCCGGCTCGACATCCGCGAGGGCGACGATTTTCTCGAGCGGCTGCAGGAGTTGATGCTGTGGGAGACGCGCGGCTGGCCCGCCGGCCATCCCTACAACAATGTCGTCGCCATGCCGAACGACGCGCCGCTGCCGCCGGTCTGGCTGCTCGGCTCCAGCGATTACAGCTCGGAGCTGTCGGCGCAGGTCGGCATGGGCTTCGCCTTCGCGCATCACTTCGCGTCCTACGACGCCGTCGAGGCGCTGACGCATTACCGCGCCGCTTTCCGGCCGACCCGCTGGCGCAGCAAGCCGCACGCTATTCTCGCGGTGGCGGCGGTGATCGCCGAGACCGACGAGGAGGCCGAGCGGCTGGCGATCTCGATGGACATCAACCGGCTGCGCCGCGACCGCGGCCAGTACGTGCCGCTGCCGAGCGTCGAGGAGGCGCAGGCCTATCCCTTGACCGATGCCGACCGCGCTTCGATCACGCGCAACCGCTCGCGGCTGTTCGTCGGTAGCCCGGCGACGGTGATGCAGGCGCTGCAGCCGCTGATCAGCGCCAGCCAGGCCGACGAACTGATGGTGATCACCGCCACCTACGACCACGACGCCCGCAAGCGCAGCTACACGCTGTTGGCGGAAGCGTTCGAGGCACAGAGGGCGGCGGCGTAGTTCGGTTCGAGTCCGTCATTCCGGGGCGCGAGCGTCAGCTCGCGAGCCCGGAATCTAGAGGAGTTCATCATCTCGGGATTCCGGGTTCGCTTGCTGCGCAAGCGCCCCGGAATGACCACGCGTGGATGAATCGGCGACGGAGGTCAGTTAGACTTCACCGCTCCGTAAACGTCGCCCGGAACGGGTGCCCCGGATAGACTCCGACGATGCGAAATTCGCGCGAGAAGAATTTCAGTTCGTCGAGCGCGAAGGCGAGGTTGCGGTCTTCGGGGTGGCCGTCGACGTCGGCGTAGAACTGCGTGGCGAAGAAATTGCCGTCGACCATGTAGCTTTCCAGCTTGGTCATGTTGACGCCGTTGGTGGCGAAGCCGCCCATCGCCTTGTACAGAGCGGCCGGCAGATTGCGCACCCGAAACACGAACGTCGTCACCAGCGGGCCCGAGCCCTGCGCCGCCCAGCGCGGCTCACGCGCCAGCATCACGAACCGCGTGGTGTTGTGGGTCTCGTCCTCGATGTCCTCGGCGAGGATGTCGAGGCCGTAGATCTTCGCCGCGAGCCGCGACGAGATCGCAGCACTGCTCTTGTCGCCGCGCTCGGCGACGATCCGCGCCGAGCCCGCGGTGTCGCCGGCGACGATCGGCCGGATGCCGAATTTGCGGATGATGCGCCGGCACTGGCCGAGCGCGTGGACGTGGCTCTCGACGGTCTTGATGTCTTCCAGCTTGGCGCCGGGCACCGCGACGAGCTGATGCCGGATCGGCAGAAACCATTCGCCGACGATGAACAGGCCGGACTGCGGCAGCAGATGGTGGATGTCGGCGACGCGGCCGGCGACCGAATTCTCGATCGGGATCATGCCGAGATCGGCCTCGCCCGAGGTGATGGCGGCGAGCGCGTCCTCGAAGGTGGCGCAGGGCAGCGCCTCGGCGGTGGGATAGGCGTCGCCGATCGCGATATGGGAATTTGCGCCCGGCTCGCCCTGGAATGCGATTTTCATGGTCTTGGTCATGGGATCCTGCGTGTTGCGGCGCGTTCTAGCAGCCGCAGCAGTTTTCGCCAGTGGGCAGGCTCACCCGGCCAGCACCCGCCGGGCGGTTTCCAGATCGGCCGGGGTGTCGACGCCGCGCGGCACGCTGTCGACGATGCCGACGTCGATCCGCATCCCGGCCTCCAGCGCGCGGAGCTGTTCGAGTTTCTCGCGCTGTTCGAGCGGCGAGGGCGGCAGCGCCACGAACCGCTCCAGCGCGGCGCGGCGATAGGCGTAGAGCCCGATATGGTGGTAGCGCGGCCCGTCGCCCCACGGCGCGGTGGCGCGGGTGAAATACAGCGCGCGCAGCCGGGCGTCGCCGATCGGGGAGCCGACCACCTTCACCACGTTGGGGTTGGTGCTCTCTTCCTCGGTGTGAATTTCGGCGGCCAGCGTCGCGATATCCACCGCCGGATCGTCGAGCGGCGGCAGCACGGCGCCGATCTGCTCCGGCCGGATGGTCGGGAAGTCGCCCTGCAGATTGATCACCGTCTGGATCGTGCGCTCGGGGTCGAGATTTTGCAGCGCCTCGTGGATGCGGTCGGAGCCGGACGGATGGTCCGCCCGCGTCATCACTACCTCGCCGCCATGGGCTCTGACGGCGTCGGCGATCGCCGGCGTATCGGTCGCGACCGCGACCCGGCCGATGTTCGCCGCCAGCGCGCGGCGCAGCACATGCACGATCATCGGCACGCCGCCGATGTCCAGCAGCGGCTTGCCGGGGAGCCTGGTCGCGGCCATCCGCGCGGGGATCAGGACGAGCGTGGGGTGTGCTGTCATCAGGATGCGGGATAGGGCCCGTGCGGTGGAAAATGGGCCCACCGTGCCTCAATCAGGACGGTATCAGGCTGTTGGTACGTCGGGGTGTAAAGCACTTATACGGGTTGCAAGAGCAGGGGCAAACCGTTATCTCATCACAACTAAAGTCTATTTGCGAATGCCAACGATAAACAATCCAGACTCGGTCTGACGGGAAACGCGAGCGCACCATGGATTCATTCGAGCTCAACAAAATTCTCGGCGCAGTTCTCGCCACCTGTCTCGTTCTGCTGCTGTCGAATTTCGCCGCGCAGGCGATTTTTGCACCGGACAAGGTCGAGAAGCAGGGCTACGCCATTGCGGTGAAGGAAGCCGAGCCCGCCCCGAGCAAGGACGCTGCGCCCGTCGCCTCCGAGCCGATCGAAAATTTGCTGCAGACCGCATCGATCGAGAAGGGCATTTCCGCCGCCAAGAAATGCGCCGCCTGCCACACCTTCGAGAAGGACGGCCCGAACCGCGTCGGCCCCAATCTCTACGGCATCGTCGGCGAGAAGCTTGGCGAAGGTCGCAATTTCAACTTCTCGGCCGCGATGAAGGCCAAGGGCGGCGAATGGACGTTCGAGGAACTCAACAAGTTCCTCGCCAGTCCGAAGGGCTATATCCCGGGCACCGCGATGAGCTTCGCCGGGATCTCGAACGAGAAGGAACGGGCGGATCTGATCGCCTATCTGAACAAGAATTCCGACACGCCCGAGGCGATTCCGACCGCCGCCAAATAGCGGTCCATCCCCAGCGCGATCGACGATCTCCAACGGCCGGGTCTTTCCCGGCCGTTTTCGCGTGCGCGCCACAAGCCTTCACGCTGTCCTGATCGGGACGTTTCGCCGCAACGCTCCCTGCCGCGGGGTGCTATCTTGCCGGAAATCCGGCATAATCGGCCGAATCCTCGCCGCATATTGCGGCTTGAGTGCTGTCTTGATGTCCAAATCTTAAGAACCAGATCCCGAGATCATGTGCTGAGATCATGCCCTGACATCAGGTCCGAACTGCCAGTCCGACGCCAACAGGAATTCCAGACCGTGAATTTGACCCGACGACATCTTCTGCAAGCCGGCGTAGCGGCGGCCGCCACCCCGGCACTCGGTCTCGGCTCCGGCCTGCTGGCCGGCGGGCCCGCGATGGCCGAGGACGCGGCGGACAAGCTGACTTCCGGACTGACCTGGCGGCACGGCCTGTCGCTGTTCGGCGAGCTCAAATATCCGCCCGGGTTCAAGCGGTTCGATTACGTCAATCCGGACGCGCCGAAGGGCGGCGCGGCGCGGCAGATCTCGCTCGGCACGTTCGATAATTTCAATCTCGCGGTGGCGGGCGTGAAGGGCAACATCGCCCCGGCGGTGGGCTATCTCTACGAGACGCTGATGACCCAGTCGCAGGACGAGGTCGGCACCGAATACGGCCTGCTCGCGGAGAGCGCGGCGCATCCCGACGATTTCTCCTGGGTGGTGTACCGGCTGCGCGCCGATGCGCGCTGGCACGACGGCAAGCCGGTGACCGCCGACGACGTGGTGTTCTCGTTCGACTCGCTGAAGAAATTCAGCCCGCGCTACGCCTCGTATTATCGCCACGTCACCAAGGCCGAAAAGACCGGCGAACGCGACATCCGCTTCAGCTTCGACGGGCCCGGCAACCGCGAACTGCCGACCATCGTCGGCGAACTGATGATCCTGCCGAAGCACTGGTGGGAAGGCACCGACGACCAGGGCCGCAAGCGCGACATCTCCGCCACCACGCTGGAGAAGCCGCTCGGCTCCGGCCCGTACCGGATCAAGGACTTCGTCGCCGGCCGCTCGATCGTGCTGGAGCGCGTCAAGGACTATTGGGGCGAGAAGCTGCCGGTCCGCGTCGGCCAGTACAATTTCGACGAGTTGCGCTTCGAGTTCTTCCGCGACAACACCGTGGCGCTGGAAGCCTTCAAGGCCGACCAGGCCGACTGGATCGCCGAAAATTCCGCCAAGCAATGGGCGACGGCCTACGACTTCCCCGCCGTCACCGACAAGCGCGTGGTGAAGGAAGAATTCCCGATCAACGATTCCGGCCGGATGCAGGGCTTCGTGCTCAATCTGCGCCGCGACATGTTCAAGGACGCGCGGATCCGGCGCGCCTTCAACTACGCGTTCGATTTCGAGGAGATGAACAAGCAACTGTTCTACGGCCAGTACAAGCGGATCAACAGCTACTTCGAGGGCACCGAGCTCGCCTCCAGCGGCCTGCCGCAGGGCGAGGAACTGGCGATCCTCGACACCGTGCGCGACAAGGTGCCGGCCGAATTGTTCACCCAGGCCTACACCAATCCGGTCGGCGGCAATCCGGAAGCGGTTCGCGCCAATCTGCGCGAGGCGATGAAGCTGGTGAAGGAAGCCGGCTTCGACTTCAAGGATCGCAAGCTGGTCGATGGCTCCGGCAAGCCGGTCACGGTCGAGATTCTGGTGCAGGATCCTTCGTCGGAGCGGATCTCGCTGTTCTACAGGCCATCGCTGGAGCGGCTCGGCGTCACCGTGTCGATCCGCGTGGTCGACGACGCGCAATATCAGAACCGGATCCGCGCCTTCGATTTCGACGTCATCACCGATCTGTGGGGCCAGTCGCTGTCGCCCGGCAACGAGCAGCGCGACTTTTGGGGCTCGCAGGCGGCCGACCAGCAGGGCTCGCGCAACACCATCGGCATCAAGAACCCGGCGGTCGACGCGCTGATCGACAAGGTGATCTTCGCCAAGGACCGGCCGACGCTGGTGGCCGCGACCCGCGCGCTCGACCGCGTGCTGCTGTGGAATTTCTACGTCGTGCCGCAGTTCACCTACGGCTTCTCGCGCTACGCGCGCTGGGACCGTTTCAGCCGTGCCGAGCTGCCGCAATACGCGCGTTCCGGCCTGCCGGCGCTGTGGTGGTACGACGAAGCCAAGGCCGCCAAGATCGGCCGACGTTCTTGAGGGAACGCCCGCTGATGGCGAAGCTCGATCGTCGCAATGTGCTCGTCCTCGGAATCGGCGCGCTGGCGGCGGCGCATCTTCGCCCCGCGGCCGCGGCCGAAGGTGAGACCATCGCCCACGGCATGTCGGCGTTCGGCGACCTGAAGTACAAGGCGGATTTCCCGCATTTCGACTACGTCAATCCGCAGGCGCCCAAGGGCGGCCTGTTCTCGACCATCCCGTCGGTCCGCGCCTTCAACCAGTCGTTCCTGACCTTCAACTCGCTCAACGCCTACATTCTGAAGGGCGACGGCGCGCAGGGCATGGGCCTGACCTTTGCGTCCTTGATGGCGCGGGCCGGCGACGAGCCTGACGCAATGTACGGCCTCGCGGCCTCGTCGGTCGCGATCTCGGCCGACGGCCTGACCTATCGCTTCACGCTGCGTCCCGAAGCGCGCTTTCACGACGGCAGCAAGCTGACCGCCCGCGACGCGGCGTTCTCGCTGAACATCCTCAAGGCCAAGGGCCACCCGATCATCACCCAGCAGATGCGCGATTTCATCGCCGCGAAAGCGACCGACGATGCGACGCTGGTGGTGACGTTCGCGCCGAAGCGCGGCCGCGACGTTCCGCTGTTCGTCGCCGGCCTGCCGATCTTCTCGGAGGCCTACTACGCCAAGCACGCGTTCGACGAGTCGACGATGGAGATCCCGCTCGGCAGCGGGCCCTACAAGGTCGGGCAACTCGAATCCGGACGCTTCATCAGTTTCGACCGCGTCAAGGATTGGTGGGGCGCGAAGCTGCCGGTCAGCATCGGCGCCAACAATTTCGACACCGTGCGTTACGAATTCTATCGCGACCGCGACGTCGCCTTCGAAGGCTTTTCGGGGCGCAGCTATCTGTATCGCGAGGAGTTCACCTCGCGGATCTGGAATACGCGCTACGATTTCCCGGCGATCCAGGACGGCCGGGTCAAGCGCGAGACGCTGCCCGACGAGACGCCGTCCGGCGCGCAGGGCTGGTTCATCAACACGCGGCGCGACAAGTTCAGGGACCCGCGGGTGCGCGAGGCGATCGGCTGCGCGTTCGACTTCGAATGGACCAACAAGACCATCATGTACGGCGCCTATCAGCGCACGGTGTCGCCGTTCCAGAACTCCGACATGATGGCGGTCGGGCCGCCGTCGCCGGATGAGCTAGCGCTGCTCGAGCCGTTCCGCGGCAAGGTGCCGGACGAAGTGTTCGGCGCGCCGTTCGCGCCGCCGACGTCGGACGGCTCGGGGCAGGACCGGGCGTTGCTGCGCCGGGGCGGCCAACTCCTCGCCGACGCCGGCTTCCTGGTCAAGGATCGCAAGCGCCTGATGCCCAGTGGCGAACAGATGCGCGTCGAGTTTCTGCTCGACGAGCCGGCGTTCCAGGCCCACCACATGCCGTTCGTCAAGAACCTCGCCACGCTCGGCATCGAGGCGACGGTGCGGCTGGTGGATCCGGTGCAGTCGCGCGCCCGCCGCGACGATTTCGATTTCGACATGGCGATCGAGCGTTTCAGCTTCTCGACCGTGCCGGGCGAGGCGCTGCGCAACTTCTTCTCGTCGCAGGCCGCCGCCACCAAGGGCTCGAACAATCTCGCCGGCATCGCCGATCCGGCGATCGACGCGCTGATGGATCAGGTGATCGCCGCCGACACCCGCGCCAAGCTGGTCGTCGCCGCGCGCGCGCTCGACCGGCTGGTCCGCGCCGGCCGCTATTGGGTGCCGCAATGGTACTCGTCCTCGCACCGGCTGGCCTATTGGGACGTGTTCGGTCATCCGCCGAACCTGCCGAAATACACCGGCGTCAACGCGCCGGACCTGTGGTGGGCGAAAAGCAATCCCGCCGCCGAGCGAAGCGACCCGAAGGGCGAGGGGAAGTAGATGTCCGCCTATATTCTCCGCCGCATCCTGCTGATGATTCCGACGCTGCTCGGCATTCTGTTCGTGTCGTTCGTCGTGGTGCAGTTCGCCCCCGGCGGCCCGGTCGAGCGTGTGATCGCGCAGCTCTCCGGCGCCGACACCGGTGCCGCCTCGCGCGTCTCCGGCTCGTCCGGCGGCGATTTCGGCGGCCGCCCGCAGGCCGGCGCCTCGTCGGACGCGGTCAATTCGAAATATCGCGGCGCGCAGGGGCTCGATCCGGATTTCGTCAAGAGCCTGGAGAAGCAGTTCGGCTTCGACAAGCCGGCGCCGGAACGCTTCGCCATCATGCTGTGGAATTTCGCCCGGTTCGATTTCGGCAAGAGTTACTTCCGCGACGTCAGCGTGCTGCAACTGATCAAGGAGAAGCTGCCGGTCTCGATGTCGCTGGGCATCTGGATGACGCTGCTGACCTATCTGATCTCGATCCCGCTCGGCATCCGCAAGGCGGTCAAGGACGGCTCGAAATTCGACACCTGGACCTCGGCGGTGATCATCATCGGCTTTGCGATCCCGGGCTTCCTGTTCGCGATCCTGCTGATCATCCTGTTCGCCGGCGGCTCGTTCTTCAGCTGGTTCCCGCTGCGCGGCCTGACCTCCGACGGCTGGAGCGAGTTTCCCTGGTACTGGAAGATCCTGGATTATTTCTGGCACCTGACGCTGCCGCTGATCTCGATGGTGCTCGGTGCCTTCGCCACCATGACGCTGCTGACCAAGAACTCGTTCCTCGACGAGATCCGCAAGCAATACGTCATGACCGCGCGCGCCAAGGGCTGCAGCCAGACCCAGGTGCTGTACGGCCACATCTTCCGCAACGCGATGCTGATCGTGATCGCCGGCTTCCCCGGCGCCTTCATCGGCGCGTTCTTCTCCGGCTCGCTGTTGATCGAGACCATCTTCTCGCTGGACGGGCTCGGCCTGCTCGGCTTCGAGAGCGTGCTGAACCGCGACTATCCGGTGGTGTTCGGCACGCTGTTCATTTTTTCGCTGGTCGGGCTGGTGGTGAATCTGGTGTCCGACCTGGCCTATATGTGGATCGATCCGCGGATCGATTTCGAGGCGCGGGAAGTCTGATGACGCTGATCGCACGCGAGCCGATCGAAAGCACCACGCAGGCGCCGCTCGGCGAAGCGGTGCCGCCCGCCCGCCACCGCCTCAGCTTCTCGCCGCTGAACAAGCGGCGCTGGCAGAATTTCAAGGCCAACCGGCGCGGCTACTGGTCGTTCTGGATCTTCCTGGTGCTGTTCGGCGTGTCGCTGTTCGCCGAACTGATCGCCAACGACCGGCCGCTGCTGATCAAGTTCGACGGCCATTATTATTTCCCGGCGGCGGTGAGCTACGCCGAGACCACGTTCGGCGGCGATTTCGAAACCGCCGCCGACTATCGCGATCCCTACTTGCAGAAGCTGATCGCCGACAAGAACGGCACCGTGATCTGGGCGCCGATCCGCTATTCCTACGACACCCACAATCTCGATCTGCCGACGCCCGCGCCGTCGAAACCGACCTGGTTGCTGACCGAGGCGGAATGCAGGACGGTTGTCGAGAAGAAGGGTGTGCGGGGCTGCAGCGACCTCGAATACAACTGGCTCGGTACCGACGATCAGGGCCGCGACGTCGTCGCGAGGCTGATCTACGGCTTCCGCATCTCGGTGCTGTTCGGCCTCAGCCTGACGATCATCTCCTCGGTGATCGGCGTCGCCGCCGGCGGCATTCAGGGCTATTTCGGCGGCTGGGTCGATCTCGGCTTCCAGCGCTTCATCGAGGTCTGGACCGCGATCCCGTCGCTGTATCTCTTGCTGATCCTGTCCTCGGTGCTGGTGCCCGGCTTCTTCGTGCTGCTCGGGATATTGCTGCTGTTCTCTTGGGTGTCGCTGGTCGGGCTGGTGCGCGCCGAGTTTCTGCGCGGCCGCAATTTCGAGTACATCATGGCGGCGCGCGCGCTCGGCGTCTCCAACGCGAAGATCATGGTCCGGCATCTGCTGCCGAACGCGATGGTCGCCACCATGACGTTCCTGCCGTTCATCGTCTCGTCCTCGGTGATGACGCTGACCGCTTTGGACTTCCTCGGCTTCGGCCTGCCGCCCGGCTCGCCCTCGCTCGGCGAATTGCTGGCGCAGGGCAAGGCCAACGTCCAGGCGCCGTGGCTCGGCTTCACCGGCTTCTTCGCGGTCGCGATCATGCTGTCGCTGCTGATCTTCGTCGGCGAAGCCGTCCGTGACGCCTTCGACCCGCGCAAGACGTTCAGGTGAGGGTGTGGTAGGGTTCGCCAGGAGTGAGCGCTATGAACAGAATCGTTAAAGAAAATTATCCTGTGTCGGCGTTGCCTGCCGATCTGCGCGAAGGTTTGGCTGGTCCCGTCGTTACCGTCACAATCGAAGAAGACGACCAGCCGCCGCAGCAGCGCCCCACGTTGGACGAAATCTTCGCACGTCGCAGGCCACCGTTTCGGAGCAAAGAAGAAATCGATGCCGAGTGGCGGCGGCAGAGAGACGAGTGGGAATGATCGCTGGTCCGCATCGTTCGCGCGTATATCTCGACTCGAATGTTTTCATCTATGCGGTCGAGGGGCGGACGGAGATCTCTGAACCGCTTCGTGGTCTGTTCAACGCGTTCCAGCGCCGGCCGGGATTCGCTGTGACCAGTGAGCTGACGATCGCGGAAGTCTTGGCAAAGGCGACTCCGACTCAACAACGCGACTACATCGATCTCATCGTCGAAAGCGACCTGTTTGATCTTTGCACGGTGACCCGCGGCATTCTGATCGCAACCGCAAGTTACCGGCAGGCATTCGGAATGGCCAAACTCGCCGACGCAATTCATGTGATGACGGCTGTTCATAGCTCGTGCGGTACCATGCTTTCAGCGGATCGACGATTGAGGCCGCCGGAAGGTTTGCGAATGCTCGACTCGACTCGAGAGAATGTCTCCCGCCTGATCGAGGAGCTCGCCTGATGGACGCCCTCAACCAGCCCTTGCTTGCCGTCGACGACCTCTCCGTCGCCTTCCATCAGCAGAGCGGCACGACGATCGCGGTCGATCGCATCTCGTATCAGATCAGGCGCGGCGAGTGCGTCGCGCTTGTCGGCGAGTCCGGGTCGGGCAAATCGGTCAGCGCGCTGTCGATCCTGAAGCTGCTGCCGTATCCGACCGCGTCGCATCCGACCGGTCAGATCCGGTTCAAGGGCCGCGAGCTGCTCGGCATGTCGGAGAACGACATCCGCGCCATCCGCGGCAACGAGATTTCGATCATCTTCCAGGAGCCGATGACCTCGCTCAATCCGCTGCACACGATCGAGGCGCAGATCGGCGAGATCCTGCAACTGCACGGCGGCCCGCGCGGCGCCAAGGCAAGGGCGCGCACGCTGGAGTTGCTCACCCAGGTCGGCATCCCCGAGCCGGAGACCCGGCTCGCCAGCTATCCGCATCAGCTCTCCGGCGGCCAGCGTCAGCGGGTGATGATCGCGATGGCGCTCGCCAACGAGCCTGATTTGCTGATCGCCGACGAGCCGACCACCGCGCTCGATGTCACCGTGCAGGCGCAGATCCTCGCGCTGCTCGCCGACATCCGCGCCCGGCTCGGCATGAGCCTGTTGTTCATCACCCACGATCTCGGCATCGTGCGGCGCATCGCCGACGTCGTCTGCGTCATGAACAACGGCAAGATCGTCGAGCAGGGGCCGGTCGAGCAGGTATTCACCGCGCCGACCCACGCTTACACCAAGGCGCTGCTCGCAGCCGAACCGAAGCCGGACCCGGCCCCGCCGCGGCCCGACGCGCCGGTGGTGATCTCCACCGATGATCTCAAGGTCTGGTTTCCGATCAAGCGCGGCCTGATGCGCAAGACCGTCGGTCACATCAAGGCGGTCGACGGCGTCACGCTCGAAGTGCGCAAGGGCGAGACGCTCGGCGTGGTCGGTGAGTCCGGCTCCGGCAAGACCACCCTCGGTCTGGCGCTGCTGCGGCTGATCTCGTCCGAAGGCCCGATCGTGTTTCTCAGCAGCGACATCCAGGGCCTGAAATTCAAGGAGATGCTGCCGTTCCGCCGCGACATGCAGATCGTGTTTCAGGATCCGTTCGGCGCGCTCAGCCCGCGCATGGCGGTCGGCGATATCATCGCCGAGGGCCTCAGCGTGCATCAGCCGCATCTGTCGGAGGGCGAGCGCGAAGCGCGCGTGGTCAAGGCGCTGACCGACGTCGGCCTCGATCCGGCGACGCGCTTCCGCTATCCGCACGAATTCTCCGGCGGCCAGCGCCAGCGCATCTCGATCGCCCGCGCGGTGGTGCTGGAGCCGAATTTCGTCGTGCTCGACGAGCCGACCAGCGCGCTCGATATGTTGTTTCAGGCGCAGATGGTCGATCTGTTGCGCGAGCTGCAGCGCAAGCGCGATCTCACCTACATGTTCATCTCGCACGATCTGCGCGTGGTGGCGTCACTCGCCAGTCATCTGATCGTCATGAAGCAGGGCAAGGTGGTCGAGGAAGGCCCTGCGGCGGAGCTGTTCAAACACCCCAAGACCGACTATACGCGTGCGCTGTTTGCCGCCGCGTTCCGGCTTGAAGCCGCTCCGGGCGGCGCCGCCGCGCCATAGGTGTCTGATGACGGAAATCGACCTTGCCGATGAACTCGCCGATCGCGAGGCCGATGTCACCGTGTCCGAGGCCGAGCTGATCGGCCGCGGCTTCATGAGCTACGAACGCTACGAGATCTCGCTGCGGCGCGACGGCGAACCGCCGCTGCTGCAACGGCGCGACGTGCTGCGCGCCAGCCGCGTCGCCGCGGTGGTGCCGATCGATCTCGCGCGCGACGCGCTGGTGCTGATCCGGCAGTTCAGGCTGCCCGCCCATTTCGCCACCGGCCGCGGCAATATGGTGGAGATCGTCGCAGGGCGTGTGGAATCCGGTGAGGCGCCGGCCGCCGCCGCGCGGCGCGAATGCATCGAGGAAATCGGCGTCGCGCCGGACCGGCTGCTGGAGCTGTACAGCGTGCTGGCGACCCCGGGCTTCACCGATGAGCAGATCGTGTATTTCGCCGGGCTGGTGGATTCCACGGCGGTGCTGGAGCGCGGTGGCGTCGCCGACGAGGACGAGGACACCCAGCCCTTCGTGGTCTCGATCGACGAGGCGCTGGCGGCGCTCGAGCGCGGGCAGGTCGCCAACGCGCTGCTGGTCAGCGCGCTGCAATGGTTGGCGCTCAATCGCAGCCGGCTGCGGGATCTGTTCGGCCGAGCCGCCTGATCGCGCTCAGTTCGCTGCCGCTCGCCGCGATCCGCGCGATCGCTTCCCGCGCGGGCTCGATCGCGGTCGCCATGGCATACGCATTGGCGTGGACGATGCTGTCTTCGTCGCGCACGATCGCGACGTGGCCCTTCCAGAACAACAGATCGCCGCGCCGCAGCCTGGTCTGCTCCGACAGCGGCAGCGGCTCGCCGAGCGCCGCCTCCTGCATGTCGCTGTCGCGCGGCGCTTCGATCCCGCAGGCCGCGAGTGCGGTCTGCACCAGGCCGGAGCAGTCGATGCCGAGGCTGGTGCGGCCGCCCCACAGATACGGCGTGCCGACGAAGCGCTCGGCGACCGCGACGTAATCGGTCTCCACGACATCGAGCGCCGCGACATGCCGGCGCGGCACGTACCAGCCCTCCTGCGTCACCGCGAAGGTCGCGTCCTCGCGCACCACCGCGAGCCGCGCGCCGAGCGGCAGCGTCTCCGCCGGCGGCAGTTTGATCGACGGGCCGTGGAATGCGAAAGTGCGCAGCGCCGTCACCTTGTGGGTCGGCTCCGCGCCGGGCCGGTACAAAGCAAGGTCCGGCAGCCAGCCGACATAGCTGTCGGTCATGAGTTGGCCCCAGGCCCAGCCTTCTTCGGTGCGGTCGTAGATCGTGACGCGCTCGCCCTTCAGCGCCTCGGTCTGCAGCGTCGCGCCGGAAAACGGCTCGCACCGCACCGGCGCCACGCCGTAACTGATCTCGAAGATTTCGCCGTCGACGAAACGGTCCGCGCTCACCCGGCCTTCGAGATGTTTCGCCGCTAGGTCCGGCCGCGCCGGCGTCAGCCGTGGATCGGTCGTTGTCTCAGCCATAGCGTTCGCTCAGCAGCGCGAAGATCGCGCGCGCGGCCTGGCATTCGCCGCCTTCGGGCCGTGCCGGCTTGGCCTTCGGCGTCCAGCCGTAGATGTCGACATGCAGCCAGCTCTTCGCCGTCTCGACGAAGCGCTGCAGGAATAGTGCGCAGGTGATCGAGCCGGCGAAGCCGCCCGACGGCGCGTTGTTGATGTCGGCGACCTTGGAGTCGAGCCAGGAATCGTACGGCCCCCACAGCGGCAGCCGCCACAGCGGATCGTTCTCGGCTTTGGCGCAGCGCGCCAGGTCGAGCGCCAGCGTCTCGTCATCCGTGTAGTAGGGCGGCAGATCCGGCCCGAGCGCCACGCGCGCGGCGCCGGTCAGCGTGCCGAGATCGATCAGCAGATCGGGCGCCTCCTCGTCGGCCAGCGCCAGCGCGTCGGCGAGCACCAGCCGGCCCTCGGCGTCGGTGTTGCCGATCTCGACCGTCGGGCCCTTGCGCGACGGGAAGATGTCGAGCGGCCGCATCGCATTGCCGGCGACCGCGTTCTCGACCGCCGGGATCAGCACGCGCAACCGCAGTTTCAGCTTCACAGCCATGACCATCGAGGCCAGCGCCAGCACGTTGGCGGCGCCGCCCATGTCCTTCTTCATGATCAGCATCGCGCTCGACGGCTTCAGGTCGAGGCCGCCGGTGTCGAAGCAGACGCCCTTGCCGACCAGCGTCACCTTCGGATGCGCAGGATCGCCCCAGGTGAAATCGATCAGCCGCGGCGCGCGTGTCGCCGCCATGCCGACCGCGTGGATCAGCGGGAAGTTGTGCGTCACCAAATCGTCGCCGACCACGCAGGTGAAATCCGCGCCGAAGCGTTGCGCCAGCGCCTGCGCGGCGTCGGCGAGCTCCGCCGGCCCCATGTCGTTCGACGGCGTGTTGATCAGGTCGCGCGCCAGCGTCGCAGCCTCGACCGCGCGCTCGATCGCGGCGACGTCGATGCCGTCGGGCGGCACCAGCCGGACGGCCGGCGGCTCTGCGTTGCGATAGCGGCCGAATTTGTAGGCGCCGAGCGCGAACGCCAGCACCGCGAGCCTGGTGTCGTGCGGCGCGTTGGCGAAGCGATAGGTGCCGGCCGGCAGCAGGCCCGGCAATTGTCCGGCGCGGAATGGGTCGGGCGCACGCGCGTCCGCCTCGTCGAGCCCGAACAGGACGTGGCCGATGTCGCCCTCCGGCGTCGGCAGCGCCAGCAACTGCCCCGGCTTGCCGCGATAGCCATGCGCGCGCGCGAAACGCTGCGCCGCCTCCGGCAACGTAGCGGCCAGCGCCTCCCAGCCGGATCGGGTGACGAAGGAAATCGGAATGGCGGTCGGTTCCGGAGCGGTGGCGAACAGCGAGGACATGCAGGGGCTTTCGAATCGAGGCGAGGGGACGAGGCTGGCGTGATTAACCGGACATTAGGGTTAACGCTCTATTGCTGGGCTCGTGTCCGAATTGTCCAGTCGGCTTCGTGAGTAAAGTTGCCATGCGCAAGCTGTCTTGTCTCGCCCGGTTTCTCGCATCCGCGGCCTTGACCACGGCCATGGCGACGGCGCTCGCCGGCTGCCAGACCGCAGGCATGTCCGGGATCACCGGCGCGCTCGGCGCGCGCGCGGAGGCCCCGGCCGATCCCAACCGCGCCGCCGAGGTCGCGGGCGAGCGTTATCGATCCCGTCCGAAGGATGCCGCCGCCGCGCTGGCCTATGGCCAGGCGTTGCGCGCGATCGGCCAGCGCTCCCAGGCGGTCGCGGTGCTGGAGAAGGCGTCGCTCGCCAATCCCGGCAACAAGGCCGTGCTCGCCGGCTACGGCCGCGCGCTCGCCGACAACGGCAATCTGAGTGCGGCGTTCGAGGCGCTGTCGAACGCCCACAGTGCGGACAATCCGGACTGGCGGATTCTGTCGGTGCAGGGGACCGTGCTCGACCAGATGGGGCGCAGCGACGAGGCGCGGCGCTACTACGCGAGCGCGCTCAGACTGTCGCCGGGCGAGCCGTCGGTGCTGTCCAATCTCGGCCTGTCCTACGTGCTGACCAAGGACCTGCCGAAGGCCGAGACGACGCTGCGCCAGGCCTATGCCAGCGGCCGGGCCGATGCGCGGGTGCGGCAGAATCTGGCGCTCGTCGTCGGATTGCAGGGCCGCTTCGCCGAAGCCGAAACCATCGTGCAGGCCGATCTGCCGCCCGAGGAAGCCGCCGCCAACGTCGCCTATCTCAAGCAGATGCTGGACGGCAAGGCCGATCCGCGCGGCCGCGGTCGCGGCGTGCTGGCGTCCGGCGACTGATCACGCCCACCAGCGATCCGCGCCGGCACGACCATCGCGCTCATGTCGTCGCGCGCGCCGCAGGGCGAAATGCGCTCCTGCTGGTGTCGATAAGCGGTTCGCAGTGTGCCTATCCGCATGTCGTCCCCGCCTGCGCGGGGGACGACTCGTTGTCGGCGCAGCGGCGGAGCATTGCGGCTGAATGTTCAATGATATGCGATCGCCCGCCGCCCGCCGCCCGTCGCCCGTCGCGCGACGCGGCCGCTCACTGCATCGCCGCGACCCTGATCCCGGTCGGCCCGAGGATCACCACGAACAGCACCGGCAGGAAGAACAGGATCATCGGCACCGTCAGCTTCGGCGGCAGGGCGGCCGCCTTCTTCTCGGCGTCGTTCATCCGCATGTCGCGATTTTCCTGCGCCATCACCCGCAGGCTCTGGCTGAGCGGCGTGCCGTAGCGTTCCGACTGCTGCAGGGCGAGGCAGACCGACTTGACGCCGTCCAGCCCGGTGCGGGTCGCGAGGTTTTCATAGGCCTGCTTGCGGTCGGGCAGATAGGAAAGCTCCGCCGTCGTCAGCGTGAATTCTTCCGCCAGCGGGATCGACTGGGTGCCGATCTCGACCGCCACCTTGCGGAACGCCGCCTCGATCGACATGCCGGATTCGATGCAGATCAGCAGCAGGTCGAGCGCGTCGGGAAACGCGCGCCGGATCGAGAGCTGGCGCTTGGTGATGGCGTTCTTCAGGAACAGCATCGGCGCCTGCATGCCGAGAAACACGGCGGCGATGCAGAGGCCGACCTTGATCGGCGTCGACTGCTCCATGTTCGACAGCACGAATACGTAGACCGCCGCCGCGAGGCCGAACGCGATCGGCATCACCATGCGGAAGAACAGGAAGGTGATGTAGGGCGCCTGGCCGCGATAGCCCGCCATCACCAGCTTTTCGCGCGCGCTCTCCTGAGCGACCCATTTGCCGAGATTGAGGTCGTCGACGATCTTGGCGACGACCTGCTTGGGCGCCTGCCGCAGCGACACCCGCTCGGCCTTGGCGAGCCGGTCGCGCTCGCGCTGGCGGATGCGTTCGCGCTCGCTGCCGACCGCCTTCATCCGCTTGGTCAGCGTCTCGCCGACGAACAGCGGCATCACCAGCGTGTAGACCGTGGCGCTGACGGCGATCGACGCCAGCAGCATCGTCATGAAGCGGGCGTCGTGAATCTTCTCGATCAGGAACTCGATCATCGCGGCCGCCTTCAGAAATCGAAGTTGATCATCTTCTTCATCACCAGGATGCCCGCGGACATCCACAGCACGCAGCCGGCCAGCATCAGCCGGCCGGTCGGGTGGGTCCACAGCAGCGCGATGTAGTCCGGCGTCGACAGATAGACCAGCAGCATCACGATCGGCGGCAGCGAGCCGATGATCGCCGCCGAGGCCTTGGCCTCCATCGACATCGCCTGGATCTTCTCGGCCATCTTCTTGCGGTCGCGCAGCACCTTGGACAGGTTGCCGAGCGCTTCAGACAGATTGCCGCCGGACTTCTGCTGGATCGAGATCACGATGCCGAAGAAATTGGCTTCCGGCACCGGCATCCGGTCGTACAGCCGGGCGCAGGCGTCGCCGAGCGGCATGCCGATCGCCTGGGTCTCGATGATGGCGTTGAACTCGCTCTTCAGCGGCTCCGGCGAATCCGCCGCGACCACCTTGAGCGAGTCGAACAGCGGCAGGCCGGCCTTGATGCCGCGCACGATCACGTCGACGGCGTCCGGCAGCGCGTTCAGGAATTTCCGTTCGCGGCGCTTCTTGAGGAAGCCCAGCATCCAGCGCGGCAGACCGAAACCGGCGGCGAAAGCCAGTCCGACGGCTGCGATCAACCCGCCATAGCCGTCGCGCTCGACGGAAACGTCGTATGTGGCGATGGGCTGCCCATCGACGCCGATCACCGTCACACTCGTCCGGCCGACGGTGGCGGCCGCGATGAAGATTTGCTGGTTCGAGCGCACGATCGCATTCGCAACCGCCGAATTCGAGACCCGCACGCCCCTGACCTCGCGCTGGAGATCGACGACGATCGAACGGTCGGGGCCGAGATCGATGGTGCGGGTTTTCGATTGCGGGTCGCTCAGCACCGGCGCGGTCGCGGGATCTCTGCCGCCGCTGGGGCCGAGCGTCGCGAAGAATGCGACCGCGAAGACCACCGCCGCCAGCCCCGCCGATACGCCGATGAACTTGTTCGGTGTCCAGTCGAGCCCTGCCTGGGTCAGTTTGGTGCCGAGCGCGACGTTCTTCCGCTTCTGGTTGCGCGCCTCGATCTCGCGCAGCGATCCTTCGACCTGCTCGCGGCGCGAGCGCTGCGATTTCTCGATCTGGCGCACCGCCGGCGTCGTGCGCGCGACCGATGTGCGGCGTTGCTCGGCCTGCTTCTCGCCGGACAGCAGCGGATAGATGAAGACCCAGGCCAGCCCGCCGACGGAGACGGCGGCGAGGAAACCGAGGGCGAGCGATTGCATCTGCATGGATCGCTTCCCCTCAGGTGACGACTGCGACTTCGGCGGCGTCGAGCGCCGCGGCGAGCCGCTTCTCCTCGCCGTAATAGCGCGCGCGTTCCCAGAAACGCGGTCGGCCGATCCCGGTCGAGCGATGCCGGCCGACGATGTGGCCGTTGGCGTCCTCGCCGATGATGTCGTAGATGAACAGATCCTGGGTGATGATGGTGTCGCCTTCCATCCCCATCACCTCGGTGATGTGGGTGATCCGGCGCGAGCCGTCGCGCAGCCGCGCGGCCTGGATGATGACGTCGATCGAGGCGCAGATCATCTCGCGGATGGTGCGCGACGGCAGCGAGAAACCGCCCATGGTGATCATCGATTCGCAGCGCGACAGCGCCTCGCGCGGGTTGTTGGCGTGCAGCGTGCCCATCGAGCCGTCGTGGCCGGTGTTCATCGCCTGCAACAGGTCGAACGCCTCGGGTCCGCGGACTTCGCCGACGATGATCCGCTCCGGCCGCATACGCAGGCAGTTGCGCACCAGTTCGCGCATCGTCACCTGGCCTTCGCCCTCGATGTTCGGCGGCCTGGTTTCGAGGCGCACCACGTGCGGCTGCTGCAATTGCAGTTCGGCGGCGTCTTCGCAGGTGATGATGCGCTCGTCGTCGTCGATGTAGTTAGTCAGGCAGTTCAGCAGCGTGGTCTTGCCGGAGCCGGTGCCGCCGGAGATCAGCACGTTGCAGCGGGTGCGGCCGATGATCTGCAGGATCTGCGCGCCCTCCGGCGTGATCGCGCCGAATTTGACGAGCTGGTCGAGCGTCAGCTTGTCCTTCTTGAATTTGCGGATAGTGAGCGCGGGGCCGTCGATCGCCAGCGGCGGCACGATGGCGTTGACGCGGCTGCCGTCGGCGAGGCGGGCGTCGCAGATCGGCGAGGATTCGTCGACGCGCCGGCCGACCTGGCTGACGATGCGCTGGCAGATGTTCAGGAGCTGCTGGTTGTCGCGGAATCGGATGCCGGTGCGCTGGATCCGCCCGGCGACTTCGATGAACACCGTGCCGGCGCCGTTGACCATGATGTCGGAGATGTCGTCGCGCGACAGCAGCGGCTCCAGCGGACCGTAGCCGAGCACGTCGTTGCAGATGTCGTCGAGCAGCTCTTCCTGCTCGGCGATCGACATCACGATGTTCTTGATCGCGATGATCTCGTTGACGATGTCGCGGATTTCCTCGCGCGCGGATTCGGCGTCGAGCTTGGCGAGCTGCGCCAGGTCGATCGCCTCGATCAGCGCGCCGAAGATCGTCGCCTTGACCTGGTAGTAGGTGTCGGAGCGGCGGCTCTCGACCTGCGGCGGCGGCGCGCTGCGGGCCGGCGCCAGCGGCGGCGAGGCGATCGCTGCGGGCGCGTCGGACGCGCGCGACATCGGCTCCGGAGCCGGGCTCACCGGCTTCGAAGCACGAACCTCTTGATCTGCACCGCTACGCTTACCGAACACGACGATACTCCGATGGGCGACTTATTTGGCCCGCAGCTTCTCCAGGATCGGCGACAGGAATCCGCCCTTCGGCTTCTTGGCTTCGCCGCGTCCGGTCAGCCGCTGGGCGATCTGCAGGAACATATCCGTGGTCTTGTGGCTCGCCGCGATCTCGGCGATCATCTGGCCGTTGTTGGCGGCGGCGCCGAACATCTGCGGGTCGAACGGGATGCTGACGATCGGCGAGCTTTCGATCGCCTTGGCGAATTCGCCGGAATTGATCTCCGGCCGCTTCGGCACGCCGACCTGGTTGAGGCAGTACAGCGGCGGCCGGTCGTTCGGGCGCGACGCCTTCAGCAGGTCGTAGAGGTTCTTGGTGTTGCGCAGATTGGCGAGGTCCGGCGTCGCGACGATCAGGATGTCGTCGGCGTTGATCAGCGCCCGCTTGGTCCAGCCGGTCCATTGATGCGGCACGTCGAGCACGATGCAGGGCATCGTCGAGCGCAGCGTATCGAAGATCGTGTCGAACGCTTCGGTGCCGAAATCGTAGACCCGGTCCAGCGTCGCCGGCGCGGCCAGCAGGCTGAGATGGTCGGTGCATTTCGACAGCAGGCGGTCGACGAAGGCGGTGTCGACGCGGTCCGGCGAGAACACCGCCTCGGCGATGCCCTGCGGCGGGTCCTGGTTGTAGTCGAGGCCGGCGGTGCCGAACGCCAGATCGAGATCCGCGACCACGGCATCCAGCGCCAGGTCGCGCGCGATCGCCCAGGCGACGTTGTGCGCGATGGTCGAGGCGCCGACGCCGCCCTTGGCGCCGACCACCGCGATGATGCGGCCGACCGCCTTGGCTTCCGGCGCGGAGAACAGGTTGCAGATCGAACGCACGACGTCGATCGGCTCCAGCGGCGTGATGGCGTAGTCGCTGACGCCGCGGCGGACCAGTTCGCGATACAGCGTGACGTCATTGACCTTGCCGATCACGATGACGCGGGTGCCGGGATCGCACACGGTGGCGAGCTGATCGAGGCCGGCGAGCACGTCGCTGCGCGGGTCGGTCTCCAGGATGATGACGTTGGGCGTCGGCGCCGAGCGATAGGCCTCGATCGCCGCGGCCATGCCGCCCATCTGGATCTTGAGATGCGCTTTGGCGAGGCGGCGGTCTTCGCCGGCGGCCTGCACCGCCGCGGCGGTGTCGACCGACTCGCAGAAGGCCTGGACCGATACGCGCGGCGCCGGCGCGATGTGCTCGTCCGGCGTCGCGGCGCCCGTCGGCGCGCCGTCCGCGGGCTCGTCCTGGTTCTGGCGTCCGTAGCTGATCATGGTCCGACGTTGCTCACTTGGGCCTTCGCGGTGGCTTCGGGCTTGGTGGTCCGGTAGGTCTCGAAGGTGACGCCGCGGCGCGCCGTGTAGGCCGGCGTCTCCGGCCGCGGCTGCACCAGATCCGACGGATTATCCACCATGGCGGCGAGGTTGCGCTGGTTGGCGCAGCCGAAATTCCAGTACGGCTTGTTGTCCAGATAGCCCTTGTTCTTGATCGACGGGCCGATGTCCTCGGGCCACAGCCCGCACGGGCCGGCGACCGCGGCGACCTTCGGATAGAGCATGCGGATCGCCGCGAAGGCGCGCTGATCGGCGGGGTGGTAGGGCTTCACGACGACGCCGCGCGCCGGCACGCCGCCGGCGACCAGCAGCGACTGGATCTCGCGCATCGTCTCGCCCGCGGCGCGGGCGTTCGGCGTGCCGGAGGGCACTTCGGCGATGATCGAGCCGGTGCCTTCGCGCAGCCAGTCGCGGCCGAACGCGACGACGTCGGCGCGCTGCGTCGCGGTCAGGCCGCCGCGGCCGTTGCCGACGAACACCACGACGCTGCGATCCGCTTCCTGGATCGCGATCGGGTGGCGCTGCCGGTAGTCGTTGGGAATGCTCGCGGTGACCTCGTCGTTGGCGCTGGTGTGGGTGCATGCGCCCATCGACAGCGATACGGCGATCAGAGCGGCCCCACAGGTGAGGCCGCGAATGGCACGGGCGGGTGTCCTGGATGTCATCGTCCTGTCCTCGTCCCGCTCAGTCGGTGATGAAGCCGAACCGGCCCCGGTAGGTCCGGCTCTGGCCGGTGCGGCCGGGGACGCCGTAGATCCTGTTGATGCTGCCGAGCAGATCCGACTGCGGATCGGAGGCGTCGGCGAAGCCGTCGTCGGGCCGCGACAGATCCTTCGGCGCCACCGCGCGCACCACATAGGGCGTCACCAGAACCATCAGTTCGGTCTGGCGGTTGATGTAGTCGCGGCTGCGGAACAGCGTGCCGAGGATCGGCAGTTGGGTCATGCCGGGCAGGCCGTTGATCGCCTGCTTGGTCTGTTCCTGGATCAGGCCGGCCATCGCCAGCGAGCCGCCGGAGGGAATTTCCACCGTGCTGTCGACCCGGCGGGTCTTGATCGAGGGCACCGACAGGCCGCTGATGGTGATCGAATTGTCGCTCGAGACCTCGGAGACCTCGGTCGCGACTTTCAGGCTGATCCGGCCTTCGGTCAGCACCACGGGTGTGAAGTTGAGCAGCACGCCGAACTTCTTGAAGGTCACCGAGGGCGTGCAGAGGCTGTTGGTACAGGTCACGCCGCTCGGCACCGGAAATTCGCCGCCGGCGAGGAAGCTCGCCGGTTCGCCGGAAATCGCGGTCAGGTTCGGCTCGGCCAGCGTCCGCACCACGCCGGCGCTCTCCATCGCCTTCAGCGTCGCCGTGATCGACGGCCCGTTGCCGAACGACGTCGTCAGCGCGTTGCCCGAAACCAGCGCGGCGCCGGACTGGGTGAACGGGTTGGTGTTGGTGAATTTCACCACCGAGGTGCCGTAGCTCAAATTGGCGGTCAGATCGACGCCGAGTTGCTTGATGACGTCGCGCTGCACTTCGGCCACGGTGATCTTCAGCATCACCTGGTCGCGGCCGCGGATCGCGATGTTGTTGACCACCTTGCTGGCGTCGCCGGCCAGCCGCGCGGCGAGATCGGCCGCCTGTTGCGACTCGATCGGCGTCGCCACCGAGCCCATGAGAATCACGCCGTCGCCGAGACCCTCGACATGGATGTCGCCGTTCGGGATCGACTGCCGCAGCGCGGTGCGGATGCCGTTGAGATCGCGGGTCACCGCGATGTCGTAGGCGGCGATCTGCTGGCCGGTCGAGTCGAAGAACACGATGTTGGTCTGGCCGACGGCGGCGCCGATGATGTAGGCGCGCTGCGCCGACCGCACCACGGCGTTGGCGATCTTCGGATCGGCGACCAGAACGTCCTTGATGTCGCGCGGCAGGTCGATCACCACCGATTTGCCGATGCCGAGCGCGAGCGGCTGTGCGTTCATCCCGCCGCCCGTCTGCGCCGCGGTCGCCCGATAGTCGCTGGCCTTCACCGGCGTCCAGGTCGGCAGCAGCGTCAGCGCGACGACGGCGGTGAACGCCATCGCCGTGCCTTTCAGCGTCCGGATGAATCGGTGATTGGTGCCGCAGCTCATATCCGTCCCCTGATCACTTCGGCGTCGTCGTCGGCGTGGAGACGCCGAACCGCACGACGTTGATGCTGTCCCGCTTGCCGCCGATCTCTTCGGTCCGGGCCGGGGCGTTGGCGTCGGCGAGGCTGCGCAGCGCCAGCGACAGCGTGCCGCTCTGCCGCGCGCGCGCCAGGAATTCCGCCTGATCGGGCTTCAGTTCGAGCGTCGCGGTCTTGCCGACCACGACCTTCTGGCCGTTCTTTTCCTCGACGGTCTGGTCGATCGCGAGAATCCGCACGTTGCTGAGGATGATCTCGGAGTTGACGACGTCGCCGCTCTGGCCCCGATCGGGATTCTGGTCGCGCTTCGACAGGATGACGTCGACCCGATCGTTCGGCAGGATGAAGCCGCCGGCGCCGGTCTCCGGCGAGATTTCCGTCGAGATCGCGCGCATCCCGGTCGGCAGGATCGCGGCCATGAATCCGGAGCCGTTGGCTTTCACCAGCTTCTGTTCGCGGATCGGTTCGCCGGCGATGAAGGGCGAGCGCGCGATCGAGCCGGCGAGCTGCGTGCTGGCGTCGGGGCGCTCGCTGCGGAGGATGAAATTGGAGCTGGCGGTGGCGGCCGGCCAGGTCTGCCACTGCACGTCCGCGGGCCCGACCGGCTGGCCGAGCGGAATGTCGGACTTGGCGACAAGTACGTCGACCGTCGCCAGTTGCGCGACGGGCGCGGCCGGGCCGGCGGTCTCCTGTCCGCCGATGCCGCTCGCCAGATAGGCGGCGACGGCGCCGGCGCCGACAGCGATGACAAGAACGACGATGCGCGCGGTATTCATACGCTTTACTTCCCGGGGTAACTCGGCGACGGACCACGCCGCAGTACCGGGAGTTGACCAGCTAATCGTCAAGGCATGGTTAATGAGGCGTATCTAAATCGCGTTAACGAGAACTTCCTGCGTCGTCAGGGCAGCGCGAACCGGGTGAGATCCACCGCCCGGATCCAGTCGGTCTGCGGATACACCGCGAGGGCGCCGATCGCGAGCGCGATGCCGTAGGGGATGCCGGTCTCCTTGGCGTGGAGTCGCAGCAGCCAGCTCTGGCCGGCGAGCGGATAGGGTAGCGGCCACTGCCGGAAGCTCAGCAGCAGCAGCGTCAGCGCGCCGCCGAACAGCGAGGCGTAGAGCAGAAAATCCATCAGATGGCCGAAGCCGAACCACAGCGCCGCCGCCGCCGCGACCTTGGCGTCGCCGCCGCCGATCCAGCCCATCGCGAAGCATCCGAACGCGACCGCCAGCACGGTCATGCCGGCGCCGAGATGCAGGCCGAACGCAGCGAGGCTCATGCCCGACATCGGCGCGAGCACGAGGAAGCCCGCCACCAGCAGCAGCGAGACGCGATTGGAGATCGTCATCGTGAACAGGTCGCTGGCCGCAGCGAACGCCATCAGCGCGGGGAACAGCAACAGGCGGAGAAGGTCAGCGATCATGATCGGGTCTCGCCGAAAGGCCGGGGCAAAGGCGGCCGCAACCGCCGCGAAACGCGCGGGTCAGCCTAGCGCGCAGAAGTGAACGATCGGAAAACGGCGGCGCGGCTCACCAGACCGCGGCGATCCGCACCGCGATCGCGAGGATGCCGAGCGCGAGCGCCGCGCACACCGTCTGTCGGGCCGCGATGTCGCGGATCGCGGGGCGGGCCTGGTCGGCTGCGGCCGGATCGAACCGATTCATGTCACGCGAACTCGATCGCCGGAGACCGGCGGAAAAATCGGGAAACAAAAAAGGCTCCGGCGCACCGGAGCCTTTCTTGAAGTGGCCGGCGGCCGCTTACTTGAGCGCGGTGTTGATGCTCGTGAAGGCGGTGTTCAGCTTGGTGCCCATGCCGTTGATCACGGCGATGATGGCCAGCGCGATGCCGGCGGCGATCAGGCCGTATTCGATCGCGGTGGCGCCGGATTCGTCCTTAACGAAACGAGCGAGAATGGTCTTCATCGTGGAGCTCCATGTACAACGTGGCTGTCGAACTAACTTTGGTCTTTCCGGCGTTCTCAGCACCGCGACCATGACGTCAACCTAGGATCTGGAAATTGCAGCGCAGTTAATTCGATTGCAGAAACATGCGTTTTACGGCCACTTCTCGGGTACGGTAAATGCCGGATTAAACTGGTGAAAAGTCGATCGAATGCGGCAACGGACTACCCATCCTGATTGCATTCGCGCAGCCGTTGCGTCGTATTCGGACAGAGTGTCGCGAATTCGATGCATCGCGTTTGCGGTTCGTTCATCAATTAACGGCACCTTCGCCATGTCGGGCGCCGGCCCGCTGCGTATCTGCTTTAGCCGGCTTGTTGATGTCCCGGAGTACAGTATGTCGACCAGCTCCTCGCGCCGGATGCGCGCAGCGCTCGTGGTGTCTTCTTTCATATGCGGCCTGATGCCGTTGTCCGCCGTGTCGGCGGGCACAGAAGAGACCGTTTCCGTCAATGTCGATCAGGCCAAGCTGATCAGGCTCCCGCAGAACATCTCGACGCTGGTGGTCGGCAATCCGCTCATCGCCGACGTCGCGATGCAGCCCGGCGGCATGGTCGTCGTCACCGGCAAAGGCTATGGCGCCACCAATGTGATCGCGATGGACCGCAAGGGGACGGTGATCGCCGATCGTCTGATCCAGGTCGAGGGTCCCGACAAGGTGGTGACGGTGTATCGCGGGGTCGATCGCGAGTCCTATAGCTGCACGCCGGTGTGCCAGCGCCGGATCACGCTCGGCGATTCCGAGGGCTACTTCAAATCCACCATCGACCAGGCCGGCAATCTCAACGCCCAGGCGACCGGCGCAGCGACGGGCCCCAAGGGCAACTGAGGCGAGCGGAGCAGACGAGTCGGGTCGCACCGCCGTTCGCGCGACCCGGTCGACCCGGCGATCGCCCACTATAGAGAGCCTCTCACTATAGAGACACTATAGAGAGTCGACAGCCGGCCACGACTGCGCCGGCCGCCTTCGTTCCGCGCTGCTCGTTGCGCGCGTGGTTAATCCCGCCCTAACGGTGCGGTCGATTTTGTTCCGATCCGGCGAAACACTTCCACAATCAGTTTCGACTAGCCTCCGGTACAGTCCAATCCGTCTGATGCCGAGAGTCCGTCGATGATGTCGTTATTGGTTTCGCGCGCAATGGCGCGGGCGCGGCGGTTCGGTCGCAATCGCCGTGGATCGGCGGCGATCGAATTCGCCATGGTCGCGCCGATCTTCATCGGACTGCTGTTCGCGATCATCGAAACCGCCTTCGTGTTCCTCGCGGGCCAGTCGCTCGAGACCGCGGTGCAGGACTCGGCGCGCTTGATCCTCACCGGCCAGGCGCAGACGGCGTCCTATTCCCAGGGAAAATTCAAGACCGAGGTCTGCAACCGTCTCAAGGCGCTGTTCACCTGCGACGGCATCCATGTCGACGTGCAGAGCTACGGCAGCGACTTCTCGACGGTGAAGATCACAACGCCGATCGATCCCAAAACCAAGGCCTTCGTCGACAACATGCAGTACGATCCCGGCAAAGCCGGCGACATCGTGGTGGTACGGGCATTCTACGAGTGGCCTCTGTTCGTCACCGGGCTCGGCTGGAACAGCGCCAATCTCAGCGGCAGCAAGCGGCTGTTGAGCGCGACCGCGGCGTTCCGCAACGAGCCGTACAGCAATTAGGATCGACCGATGAAAGCGCTGGTGAAATTCTGGGTCGATGCGCGCCGCTGCAGCGTGCGGCTGGCGAAGGACCGCAGCGGACTCGCAGCGACCGAATTCGCCTTCATCGTCCCGCTGATGCTGCTGATGTTCTTCGCCACCGTCGAACTATCCGCGGGGATCGCGATCGACCGCAAGGTGACGCTGGTGTCGCGGACGCTGTCGGATCTGGTGTCGCAGGCCACCAAGGTGACCGACAGCGACCTCGAGAATGTGTTCGCCGCGAGCTACGGCGTGCTGACGCCGTACCCGACCAACACCGTGACCGCGACGATCTCCGAGATCTACGTCAACAATGCCGGCGTCGCCAAGGTGCAGTGGAGCAAGGCCGCGACTGTCGCGCAGGACGGCAACACCGCCACCGCGACGCTCACCGCGTCGAGCCGCAAGAAAGGCGACACGATCACCATCCGCAACGGGCTCAAGGTCCCGAACACTTATCTGATCCTGAGCGAGGTCACCTACAAATACGAGCCGGGCGTCGGTTACTTCGTCGCGAAGATCGACCTCGACGATGAGTCCTACACGCGGCCGCGGCAATCGACCTGCGTGCTGTACGACACTTCGAGCTGCCCGACGTTCTGATCGTTCGAAGCGGCCGGAATCGAACCGGAGCAGTTCTGTTTCCGGTGCAATCAGCACGGGCGCTCCGAGAGGCCCGCCACACGCACAACCTCATGGTGAGGAGGCGCGAAGCGCCGTCTCGAACCATGCGCCGCCGGCCCTGCGTCGCCGCATCCTTCGAGACGCCCGGCTTCGCCGGGCTCCTCAGGATGAGGATCGGTGCATTTGGCGAGGGCTGGTTCGATTCAATCAATCGATCAAACGCTTAAATTGACGCTACTGAAATTCAAGCTACTCAGATTCGGGCTCCTGAAATTCGGGCCCTCAAATTGAAAAGGCCGCACTGGGGTGCGGCCGTCACACAAATTGAAGTCGCTGCAATTGAAAAGGCCGCGCTGTGGCGCGGCCTCGGTATCCTCGTCCGGACGTTCTGCTTAGCTCGCAGCGCGCAGATTGTCGGCCGACGACTTGCCAGAACGGCGATCGGCGACGATTTCGTAGCTGATCTTCTGGCCTTCACGCAGCGTGCCGAGGCCCGCGCGCTCGACGGCGCTGATGTGTACGAACACGTCGTTGCCGCCATCGTCCGGCTGGATGAAGCCGTAGCCCTTGGTCGCGTTGAACCACTTCACGGTTCCCATGCTCACGGGGGTAGTCCCTTCTCAATATAGACAGTCGGAGCCCATCTGATGACCAGGCGGGCTGGTGAGATCGAATTTTGGAAGGGTCGTCAGCGTCTGAACCGGCTATACCGGTAGTAGCTAATGTCGTCCGGCCGAAAATCGATTAACGGATATTATGCGAAGCCTGCGCTCAAAACAATCCTGACATGCGCGATTTTTTGGTGCGGCAGTTTATCATCGTCGGTGGATGCGCTTTGCCGGAGCCGGCAAAGCGCCTGTCGTGGGAGCTGCGGGCCGCGACCTAGCGGCGCCGGAACTGACCACGCGGCGGGCCGCCGCGCGGCGCGCCGGTGCCGCCCGGACGCTCGTCCTTGTGGCGGAAGATCAGCCGGCCCTTCTCCAGATCGTAGGGCGACATCTCGATCGTGACCCGGTCGCCGGCCAGCGTCTTGATGCGGTTCTTCTTCATTTTGCCTGCGGTGTAGGCAACGATCTCGTGTCCGGCGTCCAGTTGGACACGATACCGCGCGTCGGGAAGGATTTCGGTCACCAGTCCTTCGAACTGGATCAGCTCTTCTTTAGCCATTGTGATCTCCAGATCGGTCTTGATCAGCGTTGCGGGCGTTGATTGGTGGTCTTCGCGGGGCGATCATTTTTGCGCTGCAAAAACGCGACGCCCTGCAGGCCTTCGGCCTGTCCGCCGCCGTGCTGGGGCCGAGCTGCCGGTTCGTGCCGGGAAGCGTCCGGATGGCGTCCGGCGTTCGGTCCGCTGGCGCGCCGCGGGCGGCGCGGATCCTTCGATCCGGGAGCAGCGTCGCCGCCGCGGGCGCCATGCGGCGCCGCGCCGTTGCGCTGGCCGCCGCTGCGCTGCTGGCCGTTGCGCTGTCCGCCGCGCTGCGGCGCGGTGGACGGGGCGGGCTTCGCGCCCGGGGTGCGATGGTCTTCCTTCGGCAGCGCGATCCGGATCAGCTTCTCGATGTCGCGCAGATAGCCCGTCTCTTCGCCGCCGGCGCACAGCGAGATCGCGGTGCCCTCGGCGCCGGCGCGCGCGGTGCGGCCGATGCGATGCACGTAGGTCTCGGGGATGTTCGGCAGGTCGAAATTGACGACGTGGCTGACGCCGTCGACGTCGATGCCGCGGGCGGCGATATCGGTGGCGACCAGCGTACGCAGTTCGCCGGTGCGGAACGCCGCGAGCACGCGCTCACGATAGTTCTGCGATTTGTTGCCGTGGATCGCGTCGGCGGCGATGCCGGCGCGCTGCAGGCCCTTCACCACCTTGTCGGCGCCGTGCTTGGTGCGCGTGAACACCAGCGCCTGGTTGACGCCGTCCTGCTGCAGGATGGTGGCGAGCATCGCCGGCTTGGCGGAATGATCGAGATGGATCACGCGCTGGTTGATGCGCTCGACCGTGGAGGCCACCGGCGTCACCGCGACGCGGGCCGGATCGCGCAGCATCTGCTCGGCGAGATCGGCGATGTCCTTCGGCATGGTGGCCGAGAAGAACAGCGTCTGGCGCTTGATCGGCAGCTTGGCGACGATCTTCCGGATGTCGTTGATGAAGCCCATGTCGAGCATGCGGTCGGCTTCGTCGAGCACCAGGAATTCGACCTGGCCGAGACGCAGCGCGTTGCTCTGCACGAGGTCGAGCAGGCGGCCCGGGGTTGCGACCAGCACTTCCACGCCCTGCATCAGGGAGCGGACCTGGCGGCCCATCGGCACGCCGCCGATCGCCAGCGTCGCGCTGAGGCGGATGTGGCGGCCATAGGCGTTGAAGCTGTCGAGGATCTGCCCGGAGAGTTCGCGGGTCGGGCTCAGCACCAGGACGCGGCAGTTCTTCGGCTGCGGCTTGATGCGGTCGGCGAGGATGCGGTGCAAAATCGGCAGCGCGAACGAGGCGGTCTTGCCGGTGCCGGTCTGGGCGATGCCGACGACGTCGCGGCCGGCGAGTGCGAGAGGAATGGTCTGCGCCTGGATCGGCGTCGGGACGGTGTAATTTTCTTCCTGAAGCGCACGGGAGATGGGATCGGCGAGGCCGAAATCCTGAAACGAGGTCAAAAGATTGGTTCTTTCCATGGTGAAAGCAAGCGCCCGACGGCTTTGGTCGGGTGCGCGCACAAACCGGGACGCTCGCGTGTTTGGAGCGTCGGCTCTAATCGGCTGAAAGACGAGCCAGAAGCCGATATCCGATATCGAACGGTTCGATATCGAGAACACGGGGATCAGAACACGCGGCTCGCGGCGACCTGATGATTCTCAAGGTCTTGCAAAACATATGGAACATCAAAGCGGCGCTTTCAAGGTCGAATCGTATGGCGGGCCGTGCAGTTGCCGAGCAGAATTTAGTCACGCCGATTCGCGTGCACACCAAATGTGCTGATTGTCCAATGCGCCGGCAGATTCTCAGCCTAATATATAGGCGATGTGATCCGGGCAGTTTTCGGCCAAGGCACTTTTCAGAAGTCTTATCAATTTCTTAACAGCGCCCCGGGGCATGGCACGCTTCTTGCGATTCTCTGGCTGCAGACGGCCGTGGGGCCGGGGCACAACCATTCTGCGTCAGGGAGATAATACCGCATGCGTATTGGATCAAAGCTTCATCAGGCGACGCCGATCAGCCGGCGCACCTGGCTGGCGGCCGCCGCCGGTCTGGCTGTCGGCCTGTCGACCTTCGCGCCCGCGAAGGCTGCCGACGACACCATCAAGGTCGGCGTATTGCACTCTCTGTCCGGCACCATGGCGATCAGCGAAACCACGCTGAAGGACACCGTGCTGTTCCTGATCGACGAGCAGAACAAGAAGGGCGGCGTGCTCGGCAAGAAGCTCGAAGCGGTGGTGGTCGATCCGGCGTCGAACTGGCCGCTGTTCGCCGAGAAGGCCCGCGAGCTGATCACCAAGGACAAGGTCTCGGTGGTGTTCGGCTGCTGGACCTCGGTGTCGCGCAAATCGGTGCTGCCGGTGTTCAAGGAGCTGAATTCGATCCTGTTCTATCCGGTGCAGTACGAAGGCGAGGAGAGCGAGCGCAACGTGTTCTACACCGGCGCCGCGCCGAACCAGCAGGCGATCCCGGCGGTCGACTATCTCGCCAAGGAAGAGAAGGTGCAGCGCTGGGTGCTGGCCGGCACCGACTACGTCTATCCGCGCACCACGAATAAGATTCTGGAAGCCTACTTGAAGTCGAAAGGCGTCAAGCAGGAAGACATCATGATCAACTACACGCCGTTCGGTCATTCGGACTGGCAGACCATCGTGGCCGACATCAAGAAGTTCGGCTCGGCCGGCAAGAAGACCGCCGTGGTTTCGACCATCAACGGCGACGCCAACGTGCCGTTCTACAAGGAGCTCGGCAACCAGGGCATCAAGGCCACCGACATTCCGGTGGTGGCGTTCTCGGTCGGCGAAGAAGAGCTCGCGGGCATCGACACCAAGCCGCTGCTCGGCCATCTCGCCGCCTGGAACTACTTCCAGTCGATCAAGGACCCGGAGAACGAGAAGTTCATCAAGGCCTGGCAGGCCTACACCAAGAACCCGAAGCGCGTGACCAACGACCCGATGGAAGCCACCGTGATCGGCTTCAACATGTGGGTGAAGGCGGTCGAGAAGGCCGGCACCGTCGACGCCGACAAGGTGATCGACACGCTGCCCGGCACCAAGGCGCCGAACCTCACCGGCGGCACCTCGGAAATGCTGCCGAACCACCACATCACCAAGCCGGTGTTCATCGGCGAGATCAAGGGCGACGGCCAGTTCGACGTGGTCTGGAAGACCCCCGGCCTGGTGCCCGGCGACGCCTGGTCGAAGGAGCTCGACGGCTCCAAGGACCTGATCGGCGACTGGGTGACGCTGAAATGCGGCAACTACAACACCGTGACCAAGAAGTGCGGCGGCCAAGGCACCTGAGAAGGCACTTGATCAGGCACCCGATCATCCGCTGACGTACTCACCAACAGAGAGGGCGGCGACGCCGGTTGCGCGCCGCCCTCTCACCTCTGACGCTCCCGATCCTGTCCGACGCTCCGCACCTTCATCCTTGCCGGGACATTTCAGTGCCGCTGATTCATTTGCTGCGCCCCTTGCTGTCGCGCCTGTTATTCGCCGCCGTCGCGCTCGTTGTTCTTCATGTCGCGCCCCAGCCGGCGCTGGCCGGTCCCTACGAGGATGCCGTCGCGCAGTTTGCCGCGGGCTCGTTCTCCGACACCGAGGAAGCGATCGGCAGACTGGTCGCCAGCGGCAATCCGCGCGCCGCCACCATCATCGTCGCGTTGCAGGACGGCCGGCTGTTCGCCGATCCCGACGCCAAGACCGTCTTCATCAAGGCCGAGGACGGCGCGATCAGCAATGCGGTGACCGGCGAGGCCGTCGCCGCGCTGCCGGACAAGGCCGAGGCGGTCCGCCTCAACAACAAGCTTCGCCGCGCCGTTTCCGGCGCGATGGCCGGGCTGACGTTGATGTCGCCGGACCTCGGCAAGCGCATTCAGGCGGCGCAGTCGGTGTTCAAGACCCATGACGAGACCATGCTGGCGACGGTCGAGACGGCGCTGAAGGCGGAGAAGAACGCCGCCGCCCGGCAGGCCTTCGCCGAGGCCCGCGCGTCGATCCTGCTGTTCAAGACCGATGCCTCCGACGTCGACAAGCTCGACGCCATCGCCACCCTCAAGGCGCGCGGCGATCAGGAGGCGATGGCGCTCCTGACCGGCGTGCCGGGCGAGCAGAGTGCCGCGGTGGCGAGCGGCATCGCATCCGCCAAGGCCGCGATCGAGCGCAATCTGGCGCTGTGGTCGATGGTGCAGAACGCCTGGTACGGGCTGTCGCTCGGCTCGGTGCTGCTGCTGGCGGCGATCGGCCTCGCCATCACCTTCGGGGTGATGGGCGTCATCAACATGGCGCATGGCGAGATGGTGATGCTCGGCGCCTACACCACCTTCGTGGTGCAGGAGACCATCCGCACCTCCTATCCGGCGCTGTTCGACTATTCGCTGCTGATCGCGGTGCCGCTGGCCTTCCTGGTTGCGGGGGCGATCGGCGTGCTGATCGAGCGCAGCGTGATCCGCTTCCTTTACGGCCGGCCGCTGGAGACGCTGCTCGCGACCTGGGGCCTGTCGCTGATCCTGCAGCAGGCGGTGCGCACCATCTTCGGCCCGACCAACCGCGAGGTCGGCAATCCGAGCTGGATGAGCGGCGCGTTCGAACTCGGCCAGATCACCATCACCTACAACCGGCTGTGGATCCTGTGCTTCACGCTCGCCGTGTTCGTGATCCTGCTGGCGATGCTGCGCTACACCGCGCTCGGCCTGGAGATGCGCGCGGTGACGCAGAACCGCCGGATGGCGGCGTCGATGGGCATCGCCACCTCGCGGGTCGACGCGCTGACCTTCGGCCTCGGCTCCGGCATCGCCGGCATCGCCGGCGTGGCGCTGTCGCAGATCGACAATGTGTCGCCCAATCTCGGCCAGAGCTACATCATCGACTCTTTCATGGTCGTGGTGTTCGGCGGCGTCGGCAATCTGTGGGGCACGCTGGTCGGCGCCTTCACGCTCGGCATCGCCAACAAATTCCTCGAGCCGGTCGCCGGCGCGGTGCTGGCCAAGATCGCGATCCTGGTGCTGATCATCCTGTTCATCCAGAAACGCCCCCGCGGCCTGTTCGCGCTGAAGGGCAGGGCGGTGGAGGCATGAGGATGGTTAGTTCTGTGCCGTCGCCCTTCCGCGAGTCGCAGCCTGACTCCCTCTCCCGCTGGCGGGAGAGGGCTGGGGTGAGGGCACTTGCCACGCGCTCACTGCCCGCGGCCGAGGATCACCCTCCCCTGGAGGGGGAGGGTCGCTCGCGCAGCGAGCGGGGTGGGGTGGCGAAGAGTTCATCCGCCGTGCCCGCGGCTCACCCCACCCCGGCGTGCACCGCGCTTCGCGCGCTACCCGCCGACCCTCCCCCTCCAGGGGAGGGTGAAGGCAGCTCCGTTGCAATGGCTTTCGAAACTCCCGATGCGATCGCTTTGCCCTTATGGGTGAGGGACGCGCGCGGCGTCGCGGTGAGGGGGAGGTGCCAATGACCCCGCACATCCTCACCCGCTCGCTCAATCGCAGCGCGACGATCTTCCTGCTGGTGCTCGCCGCGGTCGGCGTGCTGCTGCCGCTGTCGAACCTGCTGCTGCCGGAAGGCTCGGCGCTGCACGTGCCGACCTATCTGATCTCGCTGTTCGGCAAATACGTCTGCTACGCCATCCTCGCGCTCTCGATCGACCTGATCTGGGGCTATTGCGGCATTCTCTCGCTCGGCCACGGCGCGTTCTTCGCGCTCGGCGGCTACGCGATGGGGATGTATCTGATGCGCCAGATCGGCGACCGCGGCGTCTATGCCAATCCGGTGCTGCCGGATTTCATGGTGTTCCTGAACTACAAGGAACTGCCGTGGTACTGGTACGGCTTCGACATGTTCTGGTTCGCCGCGCTGATGGTGCTGGTGGTGCCGGGCCTGCTCGCGTTCTGCTTCGGCTGGCTAGCGTTCCGCTCGCGCGTCACCGGCGTGTATCTGTCGATCATCACGCAGGCGATGACCTACGCGCTGCTGCTCGCCTTCTTCCGCAACGATTTCGGCTTCGGCGGCAACAACGGGCTCACCGACTTCAAGGACATTCTCGGCTTCAACGTCCAGGCCGACGGCACCCGCGCCGCGCTGTTCGTGCTGAGTTGTCTCGCGCTCGGCATCGGCTTCCTGATCTGCCGCGCGGTGGTGACCTCGAAGCTCGGCAAGGTGCTGATCGCGATCCGCGACGCGGAATCGCGCACCCGGTTCCTCGGCTACCGCGTCGAATCCTACAAGCTGTTCGTGTTCACGCTGTCGGCCTGCATGGCCGGCGTCGCCGGCGCGCTGTATGTGCCGCAAGTGGGCATCATCAATCCGGGCGAATTCGCCCCCGCCAATTCGATCGAGGCGGTGATCTGGGTCGCGGTCGGCGGCCGCGGCACGCTGGTCGGCGCGGCGCTCGGCGCCATCGTGGTCAACTACGCCAAGACCGTGTTCACCTCCGGGCCGCTGGCGCCGTACTGGCTGTTCATGCTCGGCGCGCTGTTCGTGCTGGTGACGCTGCTGCTGCCGAAGGGCATCATCGGCACCTTCAATGCCTGGTGGGAGAGCCGCAAGGAGGAGGGCGCGGAGAGAGACAAGGCGCAGCGCGACAGCGCAACCGCCGCCGCGGCCGAAAGTGCCGCGCGCGAGGACGGCGTGATCGAACCGAATCTGGTGAAGCGATGAGCCTGCTGGAAACCCGCACCACCTCGGCGATGCTGTATCTCGACGGCGTCCACGTCTCGTTCGACGGCTTCCACGCCATCAACAATCTGTCGCTGACGCTCGAGCCCGGCGAGATGCGCGCCATCATCGGCCCGAACGGCGCCGGCAAGACCACGATGATGGACATCATCACCGGCAAGACCAAGCCGGACAAAGGCGAGGTGGTGTTCGACGGCACCACCGACCTCACCAGGCTCGACGAGACGGAAATCGCGACGCTCGGCATCGGCCGCAAATTCCAAAAGCCGACGGTGTTCGAGAGCCAGACTATCGAGGACAATCTCTTGCTGGCGCTGAACGTCGATCACCGCGTCCGCGGCACGCTGTTCTGGCGGCGCAGCGAGCCGGAGAGCAAGCGGATCGACCGCGTGCTGGAGATCATCCGGCTCGGCGACGCGCGTGACCGCCTCGCCGGCAGCCTATCGCACGGCCAGAAGCAATGGCTCGAAATCGGCATGCTGCTGGCGCAGGACCCCAAGCTCTTGTTGGTTGACGAGCCGGTCGCCGGCATGACCGACGTCGAAACCCATCAGACCGCCGAACTGCTGAAAGAGATCAACAGCCACGACAAGACCGTCGTGGTGGTCGAGCACGACATGACCTTCGTCCGCGAACTCGGCGTCAAGGTGACGTGCCTGCACGAAGGCACCGTGCTGGCGGAAGGAAGCATCGACGACGTCTCGGCGAACGAGCGCGTGGTCGAAGTGTATCTGGGGCGGTGAAGATGGCGGCCGTTCTCTCGGTACTCTCCGCCGTCATGCCCGGCCTTGTGCCGGGCATCCACGTCTTGCCGCGCTGTCAAGACGTGGATGGCCGGGACAAGCCCGGCCATGACGAAACAGAAATTCGATTGCCTGGGACTTGCCAATGCTGAACGTCGACAACATCAGCCTCTACTACGGCGCGGCGCAGGCACTCCGCGGGGTGTCGATCGCGGCCGAACCCGGCAAGGTCACCTGCGTGCTCGGCCGCAACGGCGTCGGCAAGACGAGTCTCTTGCGCGCCATGGTCGGCCAGCAGCCGATCGCGTCCGGGTCGATCACCTTCGACGGCGCCGACATCTCGCATCTGAAGCCCTATGAGCGGGCGCGGCGCGGCATCTCGCTGGTGCCGCAGGGCCGCGAGATCTTTCCGCTGCTCACCGTCGAGGAAAATCTCAAGACCGGCTACGCGCCGCTGAAGCGCGCCGACAAGTCGATCCCCGACGACGTGTTCTCGCTGTTTCCGGTGCTGAACTCGATGCTCGGCCGGCGCGGCGGCGACCTCTCCGGCGGCCAGCAGCAGCAGCTCGCGATCGGCCGCGCGCTGGTGATGCGGCCGAAACTGCTGCTGCTCGACGAGCCGACCGAAGGCATCCAGCCCTCGATCATCAAGGACATCGGCCGTGCGATTTCCTATTTGCGCAGCCTCGGCAACATCGCCATTGTGCTGGTCGAGCAATATCTCGATTTCGCCTGCGAGCTCGGCGACAGCTTTGCGGTGATGGACCGCGGCGCAGTGAAATACACCTGCGACCGCGCCACGCTGGACCCCGCCGAGATCAGCCGGCAGATGGCGCTGTAGGACGGCTTTGACTCATCAGCTCCGGCATAACCACGCGCGCCCCTCTTCACCTCTCCCCGCGCGCGGGGAGAGGTCGATCGGCGTCGCGCAGCGATGCCGATCGGGTGAGGGGGCGTCTCCGCATAGCCGAGAGTCCGTGACGCGCGTCGCCCCTCACCCCACCCCTCTCCCCGCAAGAGCGGGGCGAGGGAGCGCGCCGTGCGTGGGGCGAACTCATCGATCGATCGGAAGCGCCGCGTTCACCTCTCCCCGCGCGCGGGGAGAGGTCGGATCGTCGCGCAGCGATGATCCGGGTGAGGGGGCGTTTCGCCGAAGCCGAGCTTTGGTGATCTGCTTCGTCCGCAGGCCATGCGGCCGAGAGTCAGCGACTCGCGTCGCCCCCACCCCAACCCTCCCCCGCAAGAGCGGGAGAGGGAGCGCGCTGCCGTTGGCGCTATTCTGCGGCCAACAAGCATGATCGCAACCGACACCAACGCGGTTCAGTCGGCGGTGTTCGCTGCCAACCGCGCCCAGGGCGAGGTGGCGTTCGACGTCCGCGCCGTCGACGGCGCGACGCGGCGCGGGCGATTGCACGAAGCCGGCTCGCTGCGCGTGCGCTTTCCGTCGCCCGAGCAGCAGGGGCTCTCGGCCGTGCTGGTCAACACCGCCGGCGGCGTCGCCGGCGGCGATCGCTTCGGCGTCGACATCGCGGTGGGCGAGGGGGCGCGGCTGACGCTGACCACCGCCGCCGCCGAGAAGGTCTATCGCTCGCACGGCCCGGCGGCGCAGCTCGACATCGCATTGCAAGTCGCCAGCGGCGGTCATCTCGCCTGGCTGCCGCAGGAAACCATCCTGTTCGATCAGGCCCGGGTCGAGCGCCGGATCGACATCGATCTCGCCGCCGGCGCCTCGCTGCTGCTGTGCGAATCCGTGATCTTCGGCCGCGCGGCGATGGGCGAGACGATGCAGACCGGCCGCTTCACCGACCGCTGGCGGCTGCGCGTCGGCGGCAAGCTCGTCTACGCCGAAACCGTGCGGCTCGACGGCGACATCGGCGCGCTGCTGGCGCGGCCGGCGGTGGCGAAAGGCGGCGTCGCCATCGGCACCGCGCTGATCGCGCCCGGCGATGCCGCGCTGGTCGAACGATTGCGCGAGGACGCGGACTCCTTCGGTGCGGAGGTCGGCATCACCGCATGGAATGGAATTGCAATGGCGCGGTTCTGTGCTCAAGATGCGGCCAGGCTGCGCGCCGACATGATGGCCGTGCTGCGCCGCGCCGCCGGCCGCGCGCTGCCGCGGCTGTGGCTGAGTTAGTATCGTTCGCTTCGCTCTGAAGACCTCCGCAATCGATCGAGTGCCTGCATGAATCTCTCCCCCCGCGAAAAGGACAAGCTGCTGGTCTCGATGGCGGCGATGGTGGCGCGCCGACGGCTGGAGCGCGGCGTCAAGCTCAACCACCCCGAGGCGATCGCGCTGATTTCTGATTTCATCGTCGAGGGCGCCCGCGACGGCCGCACCGTCGCCGAGCTGATGAAGGCGGGCGCCGAGGTGCTGACCCGCGAGCAGTGCATGGACGGCATCGCCGAGATGATCCACGACATCCAGGTCGAGGCGACCTTCCCCGACGGCACCAAGCTCGTCACCGTGCACCAGCCGATCCGGTGACGGGCCGTGGCGATCGACGCATCATCGGCCGGACATTGCCTCGCCGAGCTGCATGGAGAGTATCTGTACGACTCGGGGCTGGAGCCTGACCTTCAGGGCGCCCAGCGCATCTTCGTCATGCTGTGGCGATTTCAGGCAGAGCTCTACAATGGTGGTGTCTGGCAGTTCTTCACCAACTCGACCGGCGAATATACGCCCTACATTTGCGACGCATTGAGAGAGGTCGGCGCGATCGAGTTGGCCGAGACCATGGATGACGCAATCGCTGCATCACGTCCGGGCACGGCGTGGCATTCTGCGGCGACGCAATCCGGGATTTTGAGCCGTGCGCCGGCCGAGGTGCGCGATCAGGTTTACGCCTTCGACGATCCGCTGAATCCGAACCTCGATGAACTCTCGGTGAAGCTCTACGAGTACGTCGACCGGCATCGCGATCAGTTCGATGTCAACGAGCAATTCTGGGAAAAGGGAAGTCGCAATGATCCCCGGTGAACTGTTGATCGAAGACGGCGAGATCGAGCTCAATGCCGGCCGCGCCACGGTGACGCTCAGCGTCGCCAACACCGGCGACCGGCCGATCCAGGTCGGCTCGCATTATCATTTCTTCGAAACCAACCCGGCGCTGCGCTTCGACCGCGACAAAGCCCGCGGCATGCGGCTCGACATCGCCGCCGGCACCGCGGTGCGTTTCGAGCCCGGCCAGACCCGCGACGTGCAGCTCGTGGCGCTCGCCGGCAAGCGCGTCGTTTACGGCTTCCGCGGCGACGTGATGGGCAGACTGGACAAGGCTTGATGGCCCGCTATGTAAGGACTACCTTGAATGTAAGGAGTTCGAGCGATGTCCTACAAAGCGTCCGCGACCCTCACCTCGAAAGGGCAGGTGACCTTGCCGGCCCCGATCCGCGAGCGGCTCGGGGTCACGGCCGGCGATCGGCTCGACTTCGACCTGTCGGCGTCCGGCAAGCTCACCGTCACGGCGGTGAAGCGGCGCAGCATTTTCGAGAATTTCGACGAGGTGCGGCTGCCGCCGCGCGGCCGCGCGCGCACGCGGAAGGACATCGACGAGGCGATCGCCGCGACCATCGTCGAGAAATTTCCCCGACCGGGCAGGCGGCGGGGATGATCGCGGTCGACACCAACGTGCTGCTGCGGTTCTTCGAGGCGGACGACAACGCCGCCCAGACCGCGGCGGCGCGGGACATGGTGCGGTCTCAGGGCAGCGTCTTCATCAATCCGGTGGTGCTGGTGGAGTTCGTCTGGGCGTTGCGCGCCTCGTTCGGGCTGGATCGCAAGGCGATCCATGCCCGATTGCAGCGCATCGTCGCGGCTCCTGAATTCGTGCTGCCGTTCGCAGCATCGATCGAGCGCGCGGTGGAGCAATATGGCATGGGGCTGGCCGATTTCGCCGACTGCATGATCGGTGAACTCAACCTCGCCTTCGGCTGCGATGCGACCATGACGTTCGACAAGAAGGCCGCCAGAACCCTCTCGTTCCGGTCTTTGAAGATTTAGCACGGGGCGAGCCATGTCCGGGACAGTCGCTCGAAGTGAAGTGATGGGATGTTGTAGATGACCGACCTCGTGCTCGTCTCCCGCGCCGCGGATTTCGCCGCGCGGTGCCATGCCGGACAGCGGCGCAAGGGGGCGGCGAAGGAGCCCTATGTCAATCACCTCGCCGAAGTCGCCGAGCTGCTGGCGGTGGCGACCGACGGCTCCGACGCGGCGCTGGTCGCGGCCGGCTGGCTGCACGACACCATCGAGGATTCCGGCACGACGCGCGACGAACTGATCGAGCAGTTCGGCGACGACGTCGCCGCGCTGGTGATCGAATGCACCGACGACAAGACGCTGCCGAAGGCCGAGCGCAAGCGGCTGCAGGTCGAGCACGCGCCGCATCTGAGTGGTCGCGCCCGGATGGTCAAGGTCGCCGACAAGATCAGCAATCTGCGCTCGCTGATCTTTTCGCCGCCCGACGATTGGGAGCGCGAGCGGCTGGTCGACTATCTCGATTGGGCCGACCAGGTGGTCGCCGGCTGCCGCGGCGTCAATGTCTGGCTCGAACGCATCTATGACGAAACCGCCTCGTCCGGGAGGGCCGTGCTGTGAGCACCAGAATTTCGCGTTCCGTCTATGCCGACATGTTCGGCCCGACCACCGGCGACCGCGTCCGGCTCGCCGACACCGATCTGATCATCGAGGTCGAGAAGGACTTCACCACCTATGGCGAGGAGGTGAAGTTCGGCGGCGGCAAGGTGATCCGCGACGGCATGGGACAATCGCAGGTCACCAACCGCCAGGGCGCCGCCGACACCGTGATCACCAACGCGCTGATCGTCGACCATTGGGGCATCGTCAAGGCCGACGTCGCCATCAAGGCCGGCATGATCGCCGCGATCGGCAAGGCCGGCAATCCGGACATCCAGCCGAACGTCGACATCATCATCGGCCCGGGCACCGATATCATCGCCGGCGAGGGCAAGATCCTCACCGCCGGCGGCTTCGACAGCCACATCCATTTCATCTGCCCGCAGCAGATCGAACATGCCTTGATGAGCGGCGTCACGACGATGCTGGGCGGCGGCACCGGGCCGTCGCACGGCACCTTCGCGACGACCTGCACGCCGGGGCCGTGGCACATCGGTCGGATGATTCAGTCGTTCGATGCCTTCCCGGTCAATCTTGGTATTTCAGGGAAGGGCAACGCCTCGCGCCCGGCGGCGCTGAAGGAGATGGTCGAGGGCGGCGCCTGCGCGCTGAAGCTGCACGAGGACTGGGGCACGACGCCGGCGGCGATCGACAATTGCCTGACCGTCGCCGACGACTACGACGTTCAGGTGATGATCCATTCCGACACGCTGAACGAGAGTGGCTTCGTCGAGGACACCATCAAGGCCTTCAAGGGCCGCACCATCCATGCCTTCCACACCGAAGGCGCCGGCGGCGGCCACGCGCCGGACATCATCAAGGTCGCCGGGCTGAAGAACGTGCTGCCGTCGTCGACCAATCCGACGCGGCCGTTCACCCGCAACACCATCGACGAGCATCTCGACATGCTGATGGTGTGCCACCATCTCGATCCGTCGATCGCCGAAGATCTGGCGTTTGCCGAAAGCCGCATCCGCAAGGAGACCATCGCGGCGGAGGATATTCTTCACGATCTCGGCGCGCTGTCGATGATGTCGTCGGACAGCCAGGCGATGGGCCGGCTCGGCGAAGTGATCATCCGCACCTGGCAGACCGCCGACAAGATGAAGAAGCAGCGCGGCGCGCTGCCGCAGGACTCTTCGCGCAACGACAATTTCCGGGTCAAGCGCTACATCGCCAAGTACACCATCAACCCGTCGATCGCGCACGGCGTGTCGAAGCTGATCGGCTCGGTGGAGACCGGCAAGATGGCCGATCTGGTGCTGTGGTCGCCGGCGTTCTTCGGCGTCAAGCCGGATTGCATCATCAAGGGCGGCACCATCGTCGCAGCGCCGATGGGCGACCCCAACGCCTCGATCCCGACGCCGCAGCCGGTGCACTACCAGCCGATGTTCGGCGCCTATGGCCGCGCGCTGACCGCGTCGTCGGTGGTGTTCACCTCGAAAGCCGCCGCCGCCGGCGGCCTCGCGCGCAAACTCGGCATTCAGAAGAAGCTCTATCCGGTCGCCAATGTCCGCAAGGGCATCTCGAAGAAGAGCATGATTCACAACGACGCGACGCCCAACATCGAGGTCGATCCCGAGACCTACGAGGTCCGCGCCGACGGCGAACTCCTGACCTGCGCCCCCGCCGAAGTGTTGCCGATGGCGCAGCGCTACTTCATGTACTGACGCGCAGCCGCAACCCGGTTCCGAGGCGTCGCCGCCCGCCGGCGCGATGACCCGGCAAGTAATTTCACAACGATTGTCGGCGCGGCACGCTGCGGTTCGTCCAAGGATCATACGATCCACAGGGGAGCCGACCATGCGATTCATGATGCTGATGATCCCGAAGGGCTACGAGAGCGCGGCGCCGGGCGAGATGCCCGAGGCCGATGCGGTCGCGGCGATGATGAAATACAACGAGGCGCTGCAGCAGGCCGGCGTGCTGATCACCTGCGAAGGCCTGCACCCGCCGTCGATGGGCGCCCGCGTCAGCTTCGCCGGCGGTAAGCCGCTGGTCACCGACGGGCCGTTCGCCGAGGTCAAGGAAGTGCTCGGCGGCTACTGGATGATCGACGTCGCCTCGCGCGACGAGGTGATCGCCTGGGCCAGCCGCTGCCCGGCCGGCCCGAACGAGATCATCGAGATCCGGCAGGTGCAGGAGATGGAGGATTTCTCGGCCGACGTGCAGGCGGCGGCGAGAGGATTCGAGGCCATGCAGGGCCGCGCCTGAGCATCTGCCGAAGTTCGACGGCTTCGTGCCCCGGATGCAGCGCAGCGCGCCGCCGCTTTGCGGCGTGGTGCGCTGCTGATCCGGGGCCCCGGTGACGTCGGCGCCGGACCGGGGTTCCGGTTCAGCGGAGCGGCCTGTGTGCCGCACCGCGCCCGGGACAGGGTTGTCCACTTTCATCTTTGCCTGAAGTGCGCCGCAAGCAGTTCCGGTGCTTGGCGCGCGTCGGAGCCGGCGCCGGCCCGCCGTCGAAATCCGTGACCTTTGCATCTCCCTCATGTAAAAGCCCTTCACATGAGTTGGCGCAAGGAAGAGCGCCGCGCCGAGCGCGGCTATCATCACGGCAATCTGAAGGAGGCGCTGCTGCAGGCGGCGCTCGGGCTGATCGCGGAGAAGGGGCCGGCCGGCTTCACCTTCGCCGACGCCGCGCGGATGGCCGGCGTCAGCCCGGCCGCGCCGTATCGGCACTTCCGCGACCGTGAGGAGTTGCTGTCGAACATCGCCCAGCGCGGCTTCGAGCTGTTCGAACAGGTGCTCGCCAAGGCCTGGGACGACGGCCGTCCCGACACGCTCACCGCCTTCATGCGGGTCGGGCCGGCCTATCTGGCCTTTGCCCGCAACGAGCCGGCCTACTACTCGGCGATGTTCGAATCCGGCGTGCCGGTCGACGCCAATCCGCTGCTGATGACGGCGTCGGAACGCGCCTTCAACGTCATCCGCGCCGCCGCCGAACGGCTCGCCGCGCTGACGCCGCCGGGAGTCGCAAGGCCGCCGGCGCTGATGATGGCGCTGCACATCTGGTCGATGTCGCACGGCATTGCGTCGCTGTTCGGCCGCGGCGACGCGGCCCGGCGCAAATTGCCGATGGCCTCGGAAGAGCTGCTGGAAGCCGGCGTGCTGATCTATCTGCGCGGTCTCGGGTTCTCGGCCGACCTTCGCGCTCCGCCGGAAAAGCCTGCAGAACCAAAGCGTTCCGGTCCGTGGGGCAGCGTCCCATAGGCGATGTCGCTCACCACGATGTGAGCGCCGCGCGAAATTGTCGCCCCGTCCAGAATCCGGTCTCGCTTGACAAAACCAGGGATTGGCTTACGTATGTAAATGTTATTTACATTCACACCGGCGGTTGCCGGTCATGGAGAGGCATATGGCGAACGCCGCTGACTACAATCGATGGGGCCCGACCCAACAGCGCTATCAGCCCGCGCCGCGGTCGTCCTGGAGCCCGGGCTGGATCCTGCTGACGGTGGCCGGCTTCATCGTCTGGTGGCCGATCGGATTGGCACTTCTCTTCTACACACTCTGGAGCAGAAACATGGGTTGCTGGGATCGCGGTGATCGCTTCTCCAACAAGATGGAGCGGATGCAGTACAAGATGGAGCGGATGCGCGAGCGCATGGACCGCAGCGGTTTCGGCTTCGGCCCGCCGTCGAGCGGCAACCGCGCCTTCGACGAGTATCGCAGCGAGACGCTGCGCCGGCTCGAGGAAGAGCAGGTCCAGTTCAAGGACTTCCTCGATCGTCTGCGCCACGCCAAGGACAAGGAAGAGTTCGACGCCTTCATGGCGCAGCACCGCACCAAGCCGGCGCCGTCCCCCGACGCGCCGCAGCAGGGCTGATCGTCCCGTCGAATCAGTGACTTCCATCGTCATCGCCGCCCGCCTGTGACCCAGGCGGGCGGTTTTGTTTCGGGAGCTGATTTTTCGCTCGCGGCAATGTCACACCCGGCCGCGCCGTCTCGTCCTATCCTCAGTGAACCGCAGGAGACGACGATGAAGCCCCGTTTGAACCCCGCCGCCGCCGCGCCCGACGCCTACAAGGCGATGGTCGCGCTCGAGACCACCATCAAGGCCAGCGGCCTCGAACCGAGCCTGATCGAACTGGTGAAGATGCGCGCCTCGCAGATCAACGGCTGCGCGTTCTGTCTCGACATGCACAGCAAGGACGCCCGCGCCCATGGCGAGACCGAGCAGCGGCTGTATCTGCTCGACGCCTGGCGGGAATCGCCGGTCTACAGCGATCGCGAACGCGCCGCGCTGGCGTGGACCGAGGCGCTGACACTGGTCGCGCAGACCCACGCGCCGGACGCGGACTACGCGCTGCTGACGCAGCACTTCAACGCGGCCGAACAGGCCAATCTCACCATGCTGATCGGCGCGATCAACACCTGGAATCGGATCGCGATCGGCTTCCGCCTGATCCATCCGGTCGCGGCCGCCGTCCATGCCAGGGCCTCCTGAGCCCACGATCAGCGACGACGCCGCAGCGAGCTTCGCGCCGCTGCGCGCGCGGCTGATCCGGGTCGCCTATCGCATGCTCGGCTCGGTCGCCGAGGCCGAAGACGTGGTGCAGGACGCTTACTTGCGCTGGCACCGGACCGATCGCGCCGAGGTGCGCGATCCCGCGGGGTTTCTCACGCGCGTCGTCACTCGGCTGTGCCTCGACGTGCTGAAATCGGCGCGGCTCAGGCGAGAGACCTATATCGGACCGTGGCTGCCCGAGCCGCTGATCGCCGATCCGTGCGAGGACGAGGGCGACGACATCACGCTCACCTTGATGCTGGCGCTGGAGCGGCTGTCGCCGCTGGAGCGCGCGGCGTTCCTGCTGCACGATGTGTTCGGCCTCGGCTTCGACGAGATCGCCCGCACGCTCGACCGCGACGCCGCCGCCTGCCGCCAGCTCGCCGCCCGCGCCCGCGGCCATGTCCGCGCCGAGCGGCCGCGCTTTCCGGTGTCGGAGGAGCGCGGCCAGGCGATCGCCGGGGCGTTCTTCGAGGCGTCGCGCAGCGGCGATCTGAAGGCGCTCACCGCGCTGCTCGCCGACGACGTGGTGTTCTACGGCGACGGCGGCGGCAAGCGGCCGGCGACGTTGAACCCGATCTTCGGCCTCGCCAAGGTGGCCCGGCTGTTCGAAGGCCTCGCGCGCAAGCATGCGCCCGGCGCCTCGGCCGTGATCTCGGCCGGGCGGATCGACGGGCTGCCCGGCTTCGTCACCACCGAGCCCGACGGGCTGATCCAGACCACGGCGCTCGCCGTCGAAAACGACCGCATCGTTGCGATCTACGTCGTCCGCAATCCCGACAAGCTGCGCCATCTTCTGGCGCTCTCGGCCGGTGCTGCGCGGCCCTGAGCCGCGACGGGGCGCGCGCGCGGGCCGTCCGCTCGGGCGATCACGGGTATTTTCCCGGCCATCGTAACCCCTTCTTAACCCTGATTAGCGTTTGGTTAGGGCCGTCAAGATGCGCCTTCAGCCCTCGTTTTGACACGTTGGCAGGGGATTGAGGGCCCGGCTTCGGACGGGCCGTCCCCAACTGACAACGCAAATCTTGGCGGTGGCGCTTCTGGCCAGAATGCGGCGCGTGGCTGCGGGAACCGGGGCGCGCGCCAGGCCTGCTGCGGCCGAACCCCTTGCGCGAGAGGATATGCGATCATGAACCCGGCCGAGGTTGCCCAATCAGCGATGCCGCTGGTGTCCGCCGACGTGTCGCTGATCGCACTGTTCTGGCAGGCCCACTGGATCGTCAAATCGGTGATGCTCGGGCTGATCGGCTGTTCGGTCTGGGTCTGGGCGATCGCGATCGACAAGCTGATCCTCTATTCCCGCACCAAGCGCGCGATGGACCGCTTCGAGCAGGCGTTCTGGTCGGGGGAATCGATCGACGACCTGTACCGCACGCTGTCGGCCAAGCCGACGCATTCGATGGCGGCCTGCTTCGTCGCGGCGATGCGCGAGTGGAAGCGCTCGTTCGAAAGCCATTCGCGCTCCTTCGCCGGCCTGCAGATGCGGATCGAGAAGGTGATGAACGTCTCGATCGCCCGCGAGGTCGAGCGGCTGGAGCGGCGGCTGCTGGTGCTGGCGACGGTCGGCTCCGCCGGTCCGTTCGTCGGCCTGTTCGGCACCGTCTGGGGCATCATGTCGAGCTTCCAATCGATCGCCGCGTCCAAGAACACCTCGCTGGCGGTGGTCGCCCCCGGCATCGCCGAGGCGCTGTTCGCCACCGCGGTCGGCCTGATCGCCGCAATTCCGGCGACAATTTTCTATAATAAATTCACGTCGGAGGTGAACCGGCAGACCCAGCGGCTGGAGGGTTTCGCGGACGAGTTCTCGGCCATCCTGTCGCGGCAGATCGACGAGCGCGCATGAGTCGGATGAAGGCGAGCGCAAGGTGAGCACCAGATCATGTCGATGAACATGGCGGCAGGCGGCGGAGGCGGCGGCAGACGTCGCCGGGGCAAGCGCCCGGTGATGGCGGAGATCAACGTCACGCCGATGGTCGACGTGATGCTGGTGCTGCTGATCATCTTCATGGTGGCGGCGCCGCTGCTCACCACGTCGATCGACATCGACCTGCCGGTCGCCCGCGGCGGCGCGCAGATCCAGTCCAATACGCCGCCGCTGACGCTGTCGGTGAAACGGACCGGCGGCGGCTGCAACTCGCAGGTCGAGCTCTATGTCGGCGACAGCCCGGTCGCCCCGGCCGAGATGGAAGCCAAGATCAAGGCGATCCGGACGACGCGGTCGGACACCGACAACGTGGTCTATCTTCGGGGCGACAAGGACGTCTGCTATACGGACATGATGAAGCTGCTCGGCCAGATCCGCACCGCCGGCTTCAAGGCGAATATCGTGATCGTGCCGGAGCAGGGCTCCTGAGCGGGGAAGCAGCGGGCGCCGTCGTGAGGATGGAGCAGGATTTCTGAAGGTGAAGATCGACAAGACATTGGCGGCGTCCGTGGCGTTGCACGTTCTCGTGCTCGGCTGGGCCATGCTGTCGTTCTCGTCGAAGGCCTTCGAGCTCGAGCCGCAAGATACGGTCGCGGTCGACACCATCTCGGAGGATCAGCTCGCCAAGGTGATGGCCGGCATGCGCTCCGGCAAGAAGGAAAATCCCAAGCCGCTGGTCGAGAAGGTCGCCGAGGCCAAGCCGGTCGAGGACACCGTCGGCAAGATCAGCGAGAAGGCGCCGGTGATCACCGACACCTCGCCGCCGCCGCAGCCGAAGACCGAGGAAAAACCGGTCGAGAAGAAGCCCGATCCGCCGAAGCCGGTGGTGAAGGAAGAGCCGAAGAAAGAAGAGCCGAAGAAGGCCGAGAAGAAGCCGGAGCCGGCGAAGGAAGAAGCCAAGGAAGCCGAGAAGAAGCCGGAGCCGAAGGTCGATCCGATCGCCGAGGCGCTGAAGAAGGAAGAGAAGAAAAAGCCGCCGCCGAAGCCGGCCGAGGCCGCCGCCAAGCCACCGGAGCCGGTCAAGCCCAAGGCCGAGCGGGTGTTCGACCAGTCGAAGATCGCCGCCCTGCTCGACAAGCGCGATCCGACCCGGCAGGCGGTCGCCGGCGACGCGCTGAACTCGAACGCGGCGCTGGGGTTGTCGAAGGGCAGCGCGGCGAACAATTCCGCCACCTGGGGCGCGATGTTCCAGTCGCAGGTCGAGCGCTGCTGGAAAAAGCCCTATGGCGGCATCGAGGCGCAGCGCGCCGAAGCCGCCTTCGTGATCCGGCTGAAGCGCGACGGCACGCTGGAGTCGATGCCGCAGCCGGAGGGCCATCCGGCGACGCCCTATTTGCGCGTGTATCAGGAGAGCGCGCTGCGGGCGATCATCGAGTGCCAGCCCTACAAGCTGCCGCCGGCGTTCTTCGAGGAATGGAAATACTTCGCGCCCGTGTTCACCGACCGGCGGACCTGATGCGAAGCTTGCTGACGATCGCCGGCGTTCCGCCACGCGCGACATCCGACTGACCGATGGATTGCCCGAACATGCCGCTCAACTTGAACCGCAGACAGATCCTCCTCTCAGCCGCGACTGCCGCGGGCGCGCTGGCGCTCGGACCGGCGCGCGACGCGTTCGGCCAGGCCCGGGTGCAGATCACCGAGGGCAACGTCGCCCCGCTGCCGATCGCGATTCCGAATTTCGTCGCCGGCACGCCGTCGGACAACGAGGTCGGCAGCGGCGTCAGCCAGGTGATCACCAACAACCTCAAGCGCAGCGGCCTGTTCGCGCCGATCGACCAGGCCGCCTATGTCGAGAAGATCACCAACATCGACGTGCCGCCGCAGTTCAAGAGCTGGACCAGCATCAACGCCCAGGCGCTGGTCACCGGCCGGATGACGCGCCAGCCCGACGGGCGGCTCAAGGCCGAATTCCGGCTGTGGGACGTCGCCACCGGCCAGCAGCTCGCCGGCCAGCAATACTTCACCTCGCCGGAATATTGGCGCCGGATCGCCCACATCATCTCCGACCAGATCTACGAACGGCTCACCGGCGAGAAGGGTTACTTCGACAGCCGCGTCGTGTTCATCGACGAGAGCGGTCCGGCGGACCGCCGCATCAAGCGGCTGGCGCTGATGGACCAGGACGGCGCCAATGTCCGCTATCTGACGCGCGGCAGCGATCTGGTGCTGACGCCGCGGTTCTCGCCGTCGACCCAGGAAATCACCTATATGGAGTTCGGGCAGGGCGATCCGAAGGTGTACCTGTTCAACATCGAGACCGGGCAGCGCGAGACCGTCGGCAACTTCCCCGGCATGTCGTTTGCCCCGAGATTCTCGCCGGACGGCCAGCGCATCATCATGAGCCTGCAGCAGGGCGGCAATTCGAACCTGTTCGTCATGGACCTGCGCTCCAAGTCGACGACGCGGCTGACCGACACTCCGGCGATCGACACCTCGCCGTCCTATTCGCCGGACGCCGCCCGGATCTGCTTCGAATCCGATCGTGGCGGCAAGCCGCAGATCTACGTGATGCCGGCCAGCGGCGGCCAGGCGCAGCGGATCTCGTTCGGCGAGGGCAGCTACTCGACGCCTGTGTGGTCGCCGCGCGGCGACTACATCGCCTTCACCAAGCAGGGCGGCGGCCAGTTCGCGATCGGCATCATGAAGCCGGACGGCTCCGGCGAGCGGATTCTGACCTCGGGCTTCCACAACGAGGGGCCGACCTTCGCGCCGAACGGCCGGGTGCTGATGTTCTTCCGCGATCCCGGCGGCAATGCCGGTCCGTCGCTGTTCACCGTCGACGTCTCCGGCCGCAACGAATTGCGGGTCCCGACGCCCGGCTACGCCTCCGACCCCGCCTGGTCGCCGCTGTTGTCGTAAATCGTTAAGTTTCTCTTGGCGATCTGCCGGCGGCCGTTTCGGTCGCAGGCAGCCTGCGCGTAACGCGCTAAGAAGCCGAAGATATTTCCGGTCTCGACGAGTCCGGTAACGACTCGCTAATCATCTTCACTCAGAAAGAGTTCATCTGCTCGGGATATAACGGGGCTGAAAGGACCGCTTGCGCCTGATGCAGCTCGCCAATCAAAAACGAGACGCCGATCACGAGATGTCGCCGGCGATTCACGCCGGGCTGGTCGACTCGCTGTTCATGAATCCGGCGCCGATGATCATCGGCGCGTTCGGGCCCGGAATCGCGGCCTCCGTGATCGGCTTCGTCACCGGCAATATCTGGAACTGGCTCTTCGTTCCCCTGTTCGTTCTGGTCGGCATCGCGCGCGCATGGCAGATGCACCGCTACCGAAAGCGGAACGCACCCCTTTCTCAGCACGATGCCGATGTCTGGGAGCAGCGATATCGCCTGGGCGCGATCAGCCACGGCATTGCGCTCGGCCTGTGGTCGTTGGTCGTCCTGTTGGACATCCACGACACCGGCGCGCACATGCTCTGCATCACCACCGTCGTGGCCTACACGTCGGCGGGCGTCGGCCGTACCTTCGGACGGCCCAAGATATTTCATCTGCAGGTCTTGTTGAGCTGCGGACCGTTGATCCTGGCGATGATCACGGTGGGCGGCATCTATTATCTGGCGCTGGCTCTGCTCAGCACGGTGTTCTTCATCGCCATCAGGCATGTGACGTCGAGCCTGCAGCGGATCTATCTCGACGCCTGGATCGGGCGGGAGCGCGAGGCGGCGCTGGCTCACCAGTTCGATACGGCGCTGAACAACATGCCGCACGGCCTGTGCATGTTCCAGGCGGACGGGCGGCTCGCCGTCATGAACAACCGCTTCGCCGAGATGATGAGACTCGGCAAGGCGCTCGCCGACGGCTCGCCGAGCGCGACCGAGATCGTCGCGTCCTGCGTGACGGTGGGCGCCATCTCGGCCTCGAGCGGCCGCCTGATCCTGTCCGAGATCGACAACTCGCTGGCCGGCGAGATCGTCACCGTCGGCGACGAGCCCGCGCCGCGCTCGTTGTCCTGGACGTTCCAGCCGATGCCCGGCGGCGGCACCGTGGTGCTGGTCGAGGACATCACCGAACGCCGCAACGCCGAAGCGCGCATCGTGCATCTGGCGCGCTACGACGAACTCACCACTTTGCCGAACAGGGTGCAGTTCCGCGACGAAATCGAACGGATTCTCTCGATCGAGCACGGCCACGGCAAGACCCGGCTGTCGGCTCTGTTGTTCATCGACCTCGATCAGTTCAAGCAGGTCAACGACACCCTCGGCCACCCGCTCGGAGACCGGCTGCTGTGCGCGGTCGCCGACCGGCTGCGCGACATGCTTCGTCCCGAAGATTTCGTGGCGCGGTTCGGCGGCGACGAGTTCGTGGTGTTCCAGCAGAACATCCGGTCCAACGAGGACGCCGCGGTGCTGGCGCGGCGGATCGTCGATCGTCTCAGCGACCGCTATCTGATCGACCATCACGTCGTCGAGATCGGCGCCTCGATCGGCATCGCGACGACGTCGCCGGGCATTCGCGCCGACATCCTGCTGAAGAACGCCGACATGGCGCTGTATCGCGCCAAGGCCGACGGCCGCGGCACCTTCTGCTTCTTCCGCGAAGAGATGGCGCACACCGTCGAGGCGCGCCGTATCCTCGAGCTCGATCTGCGCAAGGCGCTCGCCAACGAGGAATTCGAGCTCTACTACCAGCCGCTGGTCAATCTGAAGACCGGCCGGATCACGACGTGCGAAGCGCTGCTGCGCTGGAATCATCCGGTGCGCGGCACCGTGTCGCCGATCGACATCATTCCGGTGGCGGAAGATATGGGCCTGATCGTCGATCTCGGCCGCTGGATCCTGCGCAAGGCCTGCATGGAGTGCATGATGTGGCCGCAGCAGGTCAGCGTGGCCGTCAACTTCTCGTCGCAGCAATTCCATCAGCGCGACATTCTCAACGAGGTGCGCTACGCGCTCGAGGTGTCCGGCCTGCCGGCCAGCCGACTCGAAATCGAGATCACCGAATCGTCGTTGCTGCGCAATACGCAGTTCACCCACGACGCGCTCGCGCAGTTGCATGCCGAGGGCGTGCGGATCGCGCTCGACGACTTCGGCACGGGCTATTCGAGCCTGAGCTATCTGCACACGTTCCCATTGCAGAAGGTCAAGATCGACCGATCCTTCCTCGAGGGAATCGATAGCGACCGGCCGCTCACGCTGCTGCGTGGCGTGGCGCGGCTGAGCGCCGACCTCGGAATGTCCGTGGTCGTCGAGGGCATCGAGACCAACGAACAACTCGAACTGATCAGCGCCGACGGGACGGTCACCGAAGCGCAGGGCTATTTGTTCAGCCGGCCGGTTCCTGCAGCGCGCGTCCGGAAACTTCTGACGGCCTCGCATGGCCAGCGTCAGAAGGACGGCAAGGTCCTCTCAATTCCTCTCCGCTCCATCGCCTGACCACAGCCGCGGCGCGCTCTGCCTCAATACAACCTCAGATTTCGCAGAGATGATTAACCCTAACGTTTCAAATGCTTTGCTTCATCGTTAAGGGTTCGTTAACGTTCGCTTATACGATCTTGCGTGCGGTTTTGGGGTAGGGGAACAGACATGGATGCCGCCCGGCAGGAACAGCAGGAGGGCCGCGTTGCCGTCCGCCGACGTGAACTGCTCGACAAGGTCGAGTACCGGCTCGCCGAGACGGAAGCCGAGCGAGCCGCGATCTACCGGCTGCGTTACCGCGCCTATCTGAAAGAGGGGGCGATCGAGCCCAATCCCCTCGGCATCGTCTCCGACCGTTACGACAACTTGCCGAACTCGTGGATATTCGGGATTTTCTTCGAGGGAGAACTGACCAGTTCTCTGAGAATCACCGTGGCTTCGCTGGAGAATCAGGATTGCCCGTCGATGGACGTGTTTCCGGATCTGCTCGAGCCGTGGCTGGCGAGTGGCAAGGTGATCGTCGATCCGACCCGGTTCGTGTCGGATCCTGACCGAACCAATCGTGTGCCTGAACTCGCTTATCTGACGTTGCGTCTGGCCTACGTGGCCTGCGAGCACTTTCATGCCGACATCGGTCTGGCATCGGTGCGCGCCGAGCATCAGGCGTTCTATCGCCGTGTCTTCATGAACGCGGTCTGCCCGCCGCGGGTGTATCCGGGCCTGAAGAAGCCGATCGGGCTGATGGAGATCGATTTCCCCGCCAAGCATATGAAAGTGTTCGCGCGCTATCCTTTTTTGCGCTCGACAGCGTTCGAACGGCACAAGCTGTTCACGCGGACGACGGCCCGACCGGCGTCGCTCCGGCTCGCAGAGCCTTCGCTCGCAACCAGCGACCACGAGCACATCTAGAACCGTTCTGTCCCTGATGGAATCCGCACTGGCGTTCCGGGGCACTCACCACAGGCACAACCTCATGGTGAGGAGGCGCGAAGCGCCGTCTCGAACCATGCGCCACGGGCCCTGCGTCGCCGCATCCTTCGAGACGCCCGGCTTCGCCGGGCTCCTCAGGATGAGGAGTCCGTGCATCTGGCAACGGCCATATCGCTTCAACAATCGATGAAGTGCTCTAGAACCTGTTTCGGTCGCCCGGAGCTCGTTCTGCCGGTCCGGCGCGGAAGGGGCCGGCCGGTGCGGGATGTAAGTCGGTCCAGTGATGCGCCGAGCTGTCGCGCGCTCCCGATCTGCGGACGCCGCCCTTCACCGTCACGCCACATTTACACCCCATTAACCATTGCGATTGCTTTTCGCCGATCGGGGGCTTTTGATCGGAGCCGGCAAGGTCTCGTCAAGGTTGACGGAACGTTCGCTTAACCATCGCCCTGTAGACCGGATGACAGTCCGAATATCGCGAGCGTGGAGGCTCCGGAATGAAACATCAGAAGCGAATCCTCCAGGGATTGAAGCTGGCCGCGGTGCTCGCGGTGGCCCTGTCGATGGGGGCTTGCGCCAATAACAAGACCGGTCTCGGTGCCGACGGCGCGATGGCCAACGCGGCGACCCCGGGCAGCCAGCAGGATTTCGTGGTCAATGTCGGCGATCGCGTGTTCTTCGAAAGCGATCAGACCGAACTGTCGCCGCAGGCGGTGGCAACGCTCGAAAAGCAGGCGCAGTGGCTGCAGAGCTACAACCGTTACTCGTTCACCATCGAGGGCCATGCCGACGAGCGTGGCACCCGCGAATACAACATCGCGCTGGGCGCGCGCCGTGCGCAGTCGGTCCGCAACTATCTCGCCTCGCGGGGGATCGATCCGTCGCGCATGCGGACCATCTCCTACGGCAAGGAACGTCCGGTCGCGGTCTGCAACGACATCTCGTGCTGGTCGCAGAATCGCCGCGCGGTCACCGTGCTGAACGCCGGCGCCTGAACGCGCTCCGGTTCGATGTGAGGGAGCGGCGCCTTCGGGCGCCGTTGCTGTTTGGATCCCTTGGCCGGCTGCGACCGTCGGCCATCGCTCCAGTCACATTTTTGGCGTAGTCCGGCGATCAATCCGGCGCTACTAATCTGGCGCGCCATCCCCAACCGTCGGGCCCCCATGTCGAGCATTCCTGCCCTCTCTGCGCGCAGCCTCGCGATCGTCGCGATGCTCGCTTTCGCCGCTCCCGCGCTGGCCCAGCAATATGGCGGCGAGGTCGACCCGGAAATCCGCGTCCAGCAGCTCGAGGAGCGGCTGCGAACGCTGACCGGGCAGAACGAGGAACTGCAATACCGCAACCGTCGGCTCGAAGAGCAGGTCCGGCAATTGCAGGGCAACGCCGGCGCGCAGCCGGGCGGGCCGGGCAACGTCGCCCCTCCGGCGGCCGCCGCGCAGCAACCGCCGGTCTACGGCCAGCCGCCGCAGCAGGCGCCGGTCTATGGTCAGCAGCCGCAGGCGCCGATCGTGCAGGACCAGGCGGTGGCGCCTCCGGCGACAGGCCGCCGCCGTGGCGATGCGTTCGATCCGAGCCAGAATCCGGCGGCGCCCGGCGTCCCGCGTGCGCTCGGTGGCGGACAATTGCCGATCCCGGCCGAGCAGGGTGGGGTGGCGGGCGCGCCGCTCGACCTGTCGAACAATCCCGGCGGTCGCTATCCCGACGCCGGCGCGCCGCCGCAGCAGGCGCCGCGCGCGACGGGCGGGGCGGGATTGACCACGCTGCCGCCGTCGGCCAGCCCACGCGACGAGTTCGATCTCGGCATCGGCTACATGCAGCGCCGCGACTACGCGCTCGCCGAGGAGACGATGCGCAACTTCGCGAGCAAATATCCCAACGACGCGCTGACGCCGGATTCGCAATACTGGCTGGGCGAGAGCTTCTTCCAGCGCCAGATGTATCGCGACGCGGCGGAAGCCTTCCTTGCGGTCACCAGCAAATACGAGAAGTCGGCGAAGGCGCCCGATGCGCTGCTGCGGCTCGGCCAGTCGCTGTCGGCGCTGAAGGAAAAGGAAGCCGCCTGCGCCGCGCTGGGCGAGATCGGCCGCAAATATCCGAAGGCGTCGGCCGGCGTGAAGAAGGCAGTCGACGCCGAGCAGAAGAAGCTCAAGTGCTAGGCTGACGAGAGCCCCGGCCGAGCCGGTGCCAATCGCCAGGGATCGAGCCGCTGATGTCCGGCAATGACGAAGCGCCGATTTCGGCGCGCGAGGCTTCTGATCTGTTCGCCGACTGGAAGGCGGTCCCCGCGATCGTGCTCGCGGTGTCCGGCGGTCCGGATTCGCTGGCGCTGATGTGGCTCGCCGCGCGCTGGCGCAAGGCGCGTAAGCGCGGGCCCGCGCTGTTCGTCGTCACCATCGACCACGGCCTGCGGCCGGAAGCGGCCCGCGAGGCGCGGTCGGTCAAGCAGCTCGCCCGCAAGCTCGATCTGCCGCACCGGACGCTGCGCTGGACCGGCGACAAGCCGAACACGGGATTGCCGGCGGCCGCGCGCGCGGCGCGCTATCGGCTGCTGGCCAAGGTGGCGAAGGCGGTCGGCGCCGCGCATATCATGACCGCGCACACCCGCGACGATCAGGCCGAGACCGTGCTGATGCGGCTGTCCCGCGGCAGCGGCATCGCCGGCCTGGCCGCGATGCCGCGCGAGACGGTGCGCGACGGTGCGGTGCTGGTCCGTCCGTTGCTGGACGTGCCGAAACGGCGCCTCGTTGCGACGCTCGACAGGGCGAAGATCGGATTTGCGATCGACCCGAGCAATGCCGATCCCCGGTTCACCCGCCCCCGTCTGCGCGAACTGATGCCGCTGCTGGCCGCCGAGGGATGCGATTCGCGCAATCTGGCGCGGCTGGCCGCCCGCGCCGCCCGCGCCGAGGCCGCGCTGGAGCTGCTGGTCGATGGCGCGGAGCGGTTCCTGGCGATGCGCAGCGCGGATCACCCGCCGCAGAGCTTCGACGCCTCGGTATTTTACGCACTCGCCGCGGAAATCCGGATTCGGTTGTTGCTACGTGCGATCGGCCGCGCCGGCCGGGAAGGCCGGCCTGAACTCGGCAAGGTCGAGGCATTGGCCGCTGCGCTTCAATCGGCCGCCGCCAGGCCGGCCCCGAAACCGGGGCAAATCAAGCTGAAACAAACGCTTGCCGGGGCCGTAATCACTTTGACACCAGTTTGCCTGAAGTTTGCCGCAGCGCCGATGCGGCGGCGGAAGACGGGCTGACCCGCTCGCATCCGCGTTCCGACGGCTCCGACAGCGGCCGAACTCTCCGTGATTTGAGCCTTCGGAAGGCCGAAATGCGCTAAATAGTCCTGAACGGTTCTCTTGGCAGGCGGCCGTGTGACACCTAGATTGTGGATTGGCCGGTCCGAGGACAGTCTCGCGGCACCCGGGCTAAAGGATCGCGATCCGCGCGACCGATAAGGAAGATCGATGAACGCCAATCTGCGGAATTTCGCCCTCTGGGTCATTATCGTCTTGCTGCTTTTGGCGCTGTTTACGCTCTTCCAGAATCCCGGCCAGCGCACTGCATCGCAGGATATCTCGTTCTCGCAGCTACTCAGCGAGGTCGATCAGAATCACGTTCGCGACGTGGTGATCCAGGGCCAGGAAATTCACGGCACCTTCACCAACGGCTCGAGCTTCCAGACCTACGCGCCGAACGATCCGTCGCTCGTCACGCGCCTGTACAACGGCAAGGTCGCGATCACCGCGAAGCCGCCGGGCGACAACGTGCCGTGGTTCGTGTCGCTGCTCGTCTCCTGGCTGCCGTTCATCGCGCTGATCGGCGTGTGGATCTTCCTGTCGCGGCAGATGCAGGGCGGCGCCGGCAAGGCGATGGGCTTCGGCAAGTCGCGCGCGAAAATGCTCACGGAGGCCCACGGCCGCGTGACGTTCGAAGACGTCGCCGGCGTCGACGAAGCCAAGCAGGACCTACAGGAGATCGTCGAGTTTCTGCGCGATCCCGGAAAATTCCAGCGCCTCGGCGGACGAATCCCGCGCGGCGTGCTGCTGGTCGGTCCGCCCGGTACGGGTAAGACGCTGATCGCGCGTGCGGTCGCCGGCGAAGCCAACGTGCCGTTCTTCACGATCTCGGGTTCGGACTTCGTCGAAATGTTCGTCGGCGTCGGCGCCTCCCGCGTCCGTGACATGTTCGAGCAGGCCAAGAAGAACGCGCCCTGCATCATCTTCATCGACGAAATCGACGCCGTCGGCCGTCATCGTGGCGCCGGCCTCGGCGGCGGCAATGACGAGCGCGAGCAGACCCTGAACCAGTTGCTGGTCGAGATGGACGGCTTTGAGGCCAACGAAGGCGTGATCCTGATCGCGGCCACCAACCGGCCCGACGTGCTCGATCCCGCGCTGCTGCGTCCCGGCCGCTTCGACCGTCAGGTCGTGGTGCCCAATCCGGACGTGGTCGGCCGCGAGCAGATCCTCAAGGTGCATGTCCGCAAGGTGCCGCTGGCGCCGGATATCAACCTCAAGACCATCGCGCGCGGCACCCCGGGTTTCTCCGGCGCCGACCTGATGAACCTCGTCAACGAAGCGGCCTTGATGGCGGCCCGGCGCAACAAGCGCATGGTGACGCAAGCCGAGTTCGAGGACGCCAAGGACAAGGTGATGATGGGCGCCGAGCGCAAGTCGCTGGTGATGACCGAGGAAGAGAAGATGCTGACGGCCTATCACGAGGGCGGTCACGCCATCGTCGGCCTCAACGTCATCGCCACCGACCCGATCCACAAGGCCACCATCATTCCGCGCGGCCGTGCGCTCGGCATGGTGATGCAGCTTCCGGAACGCGACAAGCTGTCGATGTCGCTGGAGCAGATGACCTCGCGCCTCGCCATCATGATGGGCGGCCGTGTCGCCGAAGAGCTGGTGTTTGGCCGTCAGAAGGTGACCTCCGGCGCGTCGTCCGACATCGAGCAGGCGACCCGCCTGGCCCGGATGATGGTCACGCGCTGGGGCCTGTCGGAAGAACTCGGGACCGTGTCCTACGGCGAGAACCAGGACGAGGTGTTCCTCGGCATGTCGGTGTCGCGCACTCAGAATGCGTCGGAAGCGACGGTCCAGAAGATCGACGCCGAGATCAAGCGGCTGGTGGAAGAGGGCTACAACGAGGCGACCCGCATTCTCACCGAGAAGCGCGCCGACCTCGAAGCGCTCGCCAAGGGCCTGTTGGAGTTCGAAACGCTGACCGGCGACGAGATCACCGATCTCATCAACGGCAAGAAGCCGAACCGCGAGTCGGTGCTGGAGCCCTCGGGCCCGCGCACCTCCGCGGTGCCGCCCGCCGGCAAGCCGCGTCCGCGGCCCGATCCGGGCCTGGAGCCGCAGCCGCAGGCGTAATCGCCGGGCGACTGGTCGAGTTGAAACGCGGCCCTGACGGGCCGCGTTTTCGTATCGACGTGTTGACAAAGGACAATTCCGCCCGGATAGGGCTGTGCTGTTGTGCAGACCCAGCGCGGAGCACGCGATGAACCGCCGGTCGATCGTGATAGGGGGCGCTGCAACTGTTGCAGCCGCTGCCACTGGCGCCGTGCTGTGGTCGAGGCAGGGCGTCGGTCAATGGCGCGAGGCCGCAGCCGGGATTCGGCGGCCGCTGAACGTGGACCTCTCCGGCTCGGCTGCGCTTTCCGAACTGGTGCGCTGCGCCACGCTCGCGGCGAGCAGCCACAACACCCAGCCGTGGCGCTTCGTACTCGGCGACTCCGCGCTCGCCATCGTTCCGGATTTTTCCCGTCGCTGTCCGGTGGTTGATCCGGACGACCATCATCTGTTCGCCAGCCTCGGCGCCGCCACCGAGAACATCGTGCAGGCAGCGCCGGTGTTCGGTCTGTCCGCGACCGTGCGGCCTGTCGACGAAGACGGACGGGTGAGGATCGATCTCCCGCGGGGTGCCTCCGCGCCCTCAGTATTGGCGGCAGCGATCGTCGGACGCCAATGCAGCCGCGGCCTGTACGACGGGCGTAATATCGCCCCGGCCGATCTGGATTTGCTCGCCGCGGCCGGGCGTGGCGACGGCGTCGATATCGTGCTGTTGACCGAGCGTCCGGCGATCAATGCCGTTGCTTCGCTGATAATTGCCGGCAACACGGCACAATTCGCCGATCCGACGTTCCTTGCCGAACTGAAGCACTGGCTTCGCTTCGGCTATGCCGACGCGGTCGCGACCGGCGACGGGCTGTTTTCCCTGACGTCAGGCAATCCGGCGTTGCCTGCGCCGGTCGGTCGCGCGCTGTTCGACTATATCGTTTCGGCGGCATCCGAGAACGCCAAATGTCGCGCTCAGATCGCCAGTTCGGCAGGCCTTGCGGTGTTTGTCTCGGAGCGCGACGATCGCCGGCATTGGCTCTCGGCCGGACGCGCCTACCAGCGCTTCGCGCTGCGCGCCACTGCGCTTGGTATCAAGCAGGCGTTCCTGAACCAGGCTGTCGAAGTGCTGCCGCAGCGCCGGCACCTGGCCGAACTTCTCGGTCTCGGCGCGCGACGTCCGGATTTCGTCGTGCGCTTCGGCTACGGAGCCGATATGCCCTGGTCGCTGCGGCGACCCGTTGCCGAGGTAATTGCGTAGCGTGTAGCGCTTGCCGACCGTCGCGCAACCGCATAGCCCCATGAGGGCCGATGACTTGACGTGGACGCGCGCAGCCATCAGGCAGGGCTCGCAAGGCGGACCCCATCATGACGACTCATCTTCCCAAGGCGCCGGCCTATTGGTCGCGTGACGCGATCTGGCCCGGCATCGTCGCGATCGGGCCGATGCTGCCGGGCACGCTGGCATTCGGCATGGCGTTCGGCGCGCTGTGCGCGCAGAAGAACTTCACGCTGGCCGAAGTCGAAGTGATGATGGCGACGGTCTATGGAGGGCTGTCGCAGTTCGTCGCCGTGCAGTCCTGGCCGGCGACGCTGACGCCGTCGACCATCGCGACGCTGGCGCTGCTGACCACGACCGTCAACATCCGCTTCTTCCTGATGACCGCATCGATGCGGCCGTGGTTCGGTACGCTGCCGGCGTGGCAGGCCTATCCGGCGATGCTGCTGGTGACCGACGGCGGCTGGCTCGCCGCGATGCGCTATCGCGAGCACGGCGGCGCGAACGCCTGGTTCTACGTCGCCGGCGGCATCGTTCTGTATTTCGTCTGGCTGGTCTCCGCGATACCCGGCTATCTGCTCGCCGAACAATTGTCCGATCCGAAGAAGTTCGGGGTCGATCTGGCGATGCCGGCGTTCTTCGCCGCGATGCTGGTGCCGGCCTGGAAGGGACCTCGACGAGCGATCCCTTGGGCGGTCTCCGGTGTGGTCGCGCTGACCGTGCACTGGCTGATTCCGGGCTACTGGTTCATCATCGCCGGCGCGCTCTGCGGTGCGCTGAGCGCCGGTCTGATGGACGAGCCGCCGCCACGGCCCGAGCGGGCGGCATGAGCGAGTTCTTGCGCAGCGACGTGATGATGGCGTTCGCCGTGATGACTGCGGTCACGGTCGCTTCGCGGCTCGGCGGCTTCTGGCTGATGCGCTATGTCGACGTCACGCCGCGGGTGAGGCGGATGCTCGACGCGCTGCCCGGGTCGATCATCGTCGCCGCGGCGCTGCCGGTCGCGGTCAATGGCGGACCCATCGTGATGTTTGCACTCGCCGCGGCGATGGCGGTCAGCATCATCCGCCGCAACGACTTCATCGCGGTGATTACCGGTATGACCGTAGCGGCACTGGCAAGAGCGCTCGGCTTCGGCGGGTAGTTGCGGTCTCGCTGTTCACTTCATTGCGCAAAGCGCTCGGCTGTAAGGGCTTGCCTTCGTCTCTGAATAGGTGTTCACTTTTTTCACTGATTTGGGGCCGGCGGTTTCGCCGTGCCTTTGCCCCAAGATCTTGATGAGCGACCACTTTCCGATCCCGTCCGGAATCGGAACGCTCGATCCCGAGACGAGAGCGCCATGGTTTATCGGCGGACCAATCAGGTCGTGAAGCGGCTGGCTGCACGTCGCAGCGCCATTCTTGCTGCCGCGCGCGAGACCGCAGTCGAAGGCGGGATGGCGGCGGTTCAGATCGCGCCTGTCGCGAACCGCGCCAGCGTCGCGGCTGGAACCGTTTACCGGTACTTCCCCTCCAAGGCCGATTTGATTTCCGAACTGATCGCGGACGTGTCCCGCGACGAACTCGCAGCGATCCGCCGCGCCGCAGACGCTGCACCCGGTCCGTCCTCGGCGCTTGCCGCCGCGGTGACGACGGTCGCGGTGCATGTGCTGTCGCATCGCAAGCTCGCCTGGGGGATTCTCGCCGAGCCGGTCGATGTCGACGTCTCTGCGTCGCGGCTCGCCAGTCGGCAAGAGATCGCGGGCGAGATCGAATCCCGGATCAGCGCCGCGGTGCGCGCGGGCCATCTGCCGGCGCAGGACACGGCGCTCGCCGCGACTGCTCTGCTTGGTGCGGTGCATGAATCGCTGGTCGGGCCGCTGGCGCCCGACAATCTCGATGACCCGGCCAAATTGCGCGATGCGGTGCAAACCGTGACGCTGCTGGCGCTCCGCGCCGTCGGTGTGATGGATGCCCGAGCCCGCGGACTCGTGGTGCAGGCGGTGGTGCCGTCGCGCACGCTGGTCGGCGCCTGAGACTTTCCGACGCCCGAATCCGTTTGCCGAATGGAATTGCTCTCAGTAAGGGTTGAGAGCGTATCCCGAACCCAGAACCGTTGTTCCGCAGTTGCGGGATACGCGCCAGCCACGCCCGATCTCGGCGGGCCGCGCAGGAGTATCTCGCCATGACGATTCTGATGCCGGAGCCGGACCAGGCCGTGCTGGCGCGCCGCGACGAGATCGTCGCGAGCCTGCGCAGGATCGTGCCGGGCGAGGGCGTGATCTCCAGCGCAGCCGAGATGAAGCCCTATGAGTCCGACGGGCTGATGGCATATCGCCAGCCGCCGATGGTGGTGGTGTTGCCGAGCACGACCAAACAAGTTTCCGAGGTGCTGCGCTATTGCTATCAGCACGGCATCAAGGTGGTGCCGCGCGGTTCCGGCACGTCGCTTTCGGGCGGCGCGCTGCCGCTTGCGGATGCGGTTCTGCTCGGGCTCGGCAAGTTCAAGCGCATTCGCGAGATCGATTTCGACAACCGCGCCGTCGTGGTCGAGCCCGGCGTCACCAATCTGGCGATCAGCCAGGCGGTCGATCACATGGGTTTCTACTACGCGCCCGATCCGTCGTCGCAGATCGCCTGCTCGATCGGCGGCAACATCGCCGAGAATTCCGGCGGCGTGCATTGCCTGAAATACGGCATGACCACCAACAACGTGCTCGGCTGCGAGATCGTGCTGATGACCGGCGAGATCCTGCGGATCGGCGGCAAATGCGCGGAAAACGCCGGCTACGATCTGATGGGCGTGATCACGGGCTCCGAGGGGCTGCTCGGCGTGATCACCGAGGTCACCGTGCGCATCCTGCGCAAGCCGGAGACGGCGCGGGCGCTGATGGTCGGCTTCACCGACGTCGAGGCCGCCGGCAAATGCGTTGCCGACGTCATCAGCGCCGGCATCATTCCGGGCGGCATGGAGATGATGGACCGGCCCGCGATCCACGCCGCCGAGGCTTTCGTCCATGCCGGCTATCCTCTCGACGTCGAAGCCCTGCTGATCATCGAACTCGACGGCCCGCAGGTCGAGGTCGACGAACTGATCCAGCGCGTCGAGGCGATCGCGCTCGGCTGCGGCTCGACCACCTGCCAGATCTCGACGTCGGAGCAGGAGCGTCTGCTGTTCTGGTCCGGCCGCAAGGCGGCGTTCCCGGCAGTCGGCCGGATCTCGCCGGACTATCTGTGCATGGACGGCACCATCCCGCGCGCGCAACTGCCGCTGGTGCTGCGGCGGATGACGCAGATGTCGGAGAAGTACGGGCTGCGCGTCGCCAACGTGTTCCACGCCGGCGACGGCAATCTGCATCCGCTGATCCTGTACGATGCCAACAAGCCCGGGGAGCAGGACCGGGCGGAGGCGTTCGGCGCCGACATCCTGCGGCTGTGCGTCGAGGTCGGCGGGGTGCTGACCGGCGAGCACGGCGTCGGCATCGAGAAGCGCGACCTGATGCCGGAGATGTTCTCCGACATCGATCTCAATCAGCAGCAGCGGCTGAAATGCGCGTTCGATTCCGAAGGCCTGCTCAACCCCGGCAAAGTGTTTCCGACGCTACATCGCTGCGCCGAACTCGGCCGCATGCATGTGCACGGCGGCAAATTGCCGTTCCCGGATATTCCGCGGTTTTGAACCTGGTAGTTGCTTTCGATATGTTGCGCATCACCCCGACGTCATTGCGAGCGAAGCGAAGCAATCCAGCAACGCAGTGCGCGGCGCTCCTGGATTGCTTCGTCGCTTCGCTCCTCGCAATGACGGTTCGGGGCCGGATCGTTGAACACCGACTGAAGGACGAGATCCGCCCGTGGATACGCTGAAAGTACGCGACGCGCAGGAGGTCGAGGACGCCGTGCGCGCCGCGATCGCCAACGAGCAGCCGCTCGAGATCATCGGGCACGGCACCAAGCGGCGGGTCGGCCAGCCGATGGCGACCAACGCCGTGCTGGACCTGTCGGCGCTCAATGCGGTCGTCGCTTACGAGCCGAACGAACTGATCATCACCGTGCAGGCCGGTGCGCCGGTCGCCGATGTGCTGTCGCTGATCGATTCGAAGAATCAGCAATTCGCCTTCGAGCCGATGAACACATCGCTGCTACTCGGCACGGTCGAGACCGAAGGCACGATCGGCGGCATGATCGCCGCCGGCCTCGCAGGTCCCCGCCGGATCAAGTCCGGCGGCGCACGCGACCATTTGCTCGGCGCGCACGCGGTGTCCGGCTTCGGCGAGAGCTTCAAGGCCGGCGGCAAGGTGGTGAAGAACGTCACCGGCTACGATCTCTGCAAGCTCCTGGCTGGCTCCTGGGGCACGCTGGCGGTGATGACCGAAGTGACGCTGAAGGTTACGCCGCGGCCGGAGAGCGAACGCACGCTGGTGCTGCGCGGGCTGGATGACGTCACCGCCAACAGAGCGATGACGCAGGCGGTCGGCTCGCCCTACGACGTCAGCGGCGCGGCGCATCTGCCCGGCTCGGCGCTGCGCACCACCGGCGGCGCGCTGGCCGAACTCGCGCAGCCGGATCAGGCGCTGACGCTGCTGCGGCTGGAGGGCATCACCTCGTCGGCAAGTCATCGCGCCCAATCGTTGCGCGAGGCGCTGAAGAGTTTTGGCGCGACCGAGTTGATCGAGGACGAAGACTCGGCCGCGCTGTGGCGCGCGGTGCGCGACGTCGAGCCGTTCGCGGCCTCGGGGCCGCGAGCATTGTGGCCGGTTTGGCGGATCGTCTGTCCGCCGGCGTCGGGCGGCGCGTTCGGGCAGGCGCTGCAGCGCGAGAGCGGCGGCGAGGTGATCTACGACTGGGGCGGCGGATTGATCTGGGCGGCGCTGCCGCCGGCCGCAGATGCGCAGGCGAGGGCGCTGCGCCAGCGCGTCGACAAGATCGACGGCCACGCCTCATTGATCCGCGGCAGCGACGAGGTTCGCGCGAGTATCGACGTGTTCCATCCGCAGCCCGGCGGATTGGCCGCGCTCGGGCAGCGGGTCAAGAGCAGCTTCGATCCCCGGAACGTTCTCAATCGCGGCCGGTTGTCGCGAGGACCCGCAGCATGAAAACCGAATTCAGTCTCGCCCAGCTCGCCGATCCGGACATCGCCGAGGCCGACAAAATCCTGCGTGCCTGCGTGCATTGCGGCTTCTGCACGGCGACGTGCCCGACCTATGTGCTGCTCGGCGACGAACTCGACAGCCCGCGCGGCCGCATCTACCTGATCAAGGAGATGCTGGAAAGCAACGCGCCGCCGACGGCGGACGTGGTCAAGCATATCGACCGCTGCCTGTCGTGCCTCGCCTGCATGACCACCTGTCCGTCCGGCGTGAACTACATGCATCTGGTTGACCAGGCACGGGCTCGGATCGAGAAGGATTACACTAGGCCGTTCTGGGACCGGATCGTCCGGGAGGCGCTGTCGTGGATGATGCCGCACCCCGGCATGTTCCGGCTCGGCATGCGGGCGGCGCGGATCGTGCGCCCGTTCGCCAAGCTGCTGCCGGGCTCGCACGATCTTGCCCACCCGACGTTCTTGAGCCGGGTCAAGGCGATGCTGGCGCTGGCGCCAAAACACCTGCCGGCGCCCGGGCCGGACTCCGGGACCACGTTCCCCGCGGTTGGACCGAAGCGCGGCCGGGTCGCGCTGCTGCACGGCTGCGCCCAGCAGGTGCTGGCGCCGCGCATCAACCGCGCCGCGATCAATCTCTTGACCCGCCACGGCATCGAAGTCGTGCTGGCGGCTGATGAGGCCTGCTGCGGTGCCCTGATCCATCACCTCGGCCGCGATACGCGCACGCTGGAATACGCCCGCACCAACATCAAGGCCTGGCTCGCCGAGATCGACCGCGGGGGGCTCGACGCGATTTTGGTGACGACGTCGGGCTGCGGCACGGTGATCAAGGACTACGGTTTCATGCTCCGCGAGGATCCGCAATTCGCGGCATCGGCCGCGAAGGTCTCGGCGCTCGCGAAGGATATCAGCGAGTATGTCGGCGAGCTGGAGCTGTCGGCGCCGCAATCGCACAGCGATATCGTCGTCGCTTATCACTCCGCATGTTCGCTGCAGCACGGTCAGAAAATCACACGGCTGCCCAAAGAATTGCTTTCCAAGAGCGGATTCGTGGTGAAAGATATCCCCGAGAGTCATTTGTGTTGTGGTTCGGCGGGCACGTACAACATTCTCCAGCCTGACATCGCGACCAGATTGCGTGACCGCAAGGTCGCCAACATCGCTTCCGTCAAGCCGGACATGATTGCCGCGGGCAACATCGGCTGCATGGTGCAGATCGCCAGCGGAACGGAAGTCCCTGTAGTGCACACGATTGAACTTCTCGATTGGGCGACAGGCGGTCCCCGGCCTGCGAGTACCTGACTGCGCTGCAGGCCTGCTGGCGGAGAGCGTGATTGCCGAACCACAGGCGATCCGCACAACAGGAGGACGACAATGGCGAAAAGCACGAAGTCCAAGAAAACCAAGGCGGACAAGAAGGTCAACTCGAAAAAGGCCAAGTCGAAAAAGGCCAAGCTTCCGTTGATAGCGAAGAAGTCAAAGAAGGGCGCCAAGTCGGCTTCGACCAAATCCGCAAAGACGAAATCCGCAAAGACGTCTGCCAAGAAGGCGGTGAAGGCCGGTTCGAAGAAGGCTTCGGCCAAGAAGGCTCTTAGCAAGAAGGCTCCCAGCAAGAAGGCTCCCAAGAAGCCCGGCAAGGCCCCGAAGGCGGCCAGGTCACCCGCGAAGAAATCCTCGGCCAAGACCTCGAAGAAGGCTGTCGCGAATAAGCCGCTCACCAAGAAGGCGCCAGCGAAGAAGGCCGGCAAGGCTGCCGCGCCAAGGAAGGCAGCGCCGCAGGCGTCTGCAAACAAGTCGCCGCCGGCGAACGCCGCACCCAAGAAAGCCTCACCGAAGAAAGCCTCACCGAAGAAGGCCTCACCCAGCCGGGCCGCACCCAAGGCGAGCCCTTCGATCGAGATGCTCGGCCAGATCGATGCGGCAGCGCCGGCCGACGCCGTGGCACCCATCGAGGCCGCTGCTCCGCCGAAGCCCGCCAAGCCTCGCAAGCCGCGCGCCAAGCGGCCCGCCGCACCCCCTGCGCCGGAGACGGAGGAGACGACTTCCGCGTCGTCGTCGTCCGCGGCGAGCGAGGCTGAACCCGCCGAAGCTGACACGCCTGAAGCCGAGCCGCCCCGGTCTCCGCCGCCCGATCCGTCCTTCGAGGAGGTCGTCGACGACCCTCCCGCGGAGCCGTTTCCGGCGCCGGCAGTATCGAGCCATGAGGACAATACGCCGGTCGAATCCGTGCCGCCGTCCGACGGGGACGATGCCGACATCGAGGGCGATCGCGACCACCCCCATCCGCATCACAGGACGCCCGATTCGATGTGATCAGCGATCGCTCCGGGTTCAGGTCGGGACGATCCGGCAAAGGCCGCGGCGACTGCCGCGGCCTTTGTTTTTGCGGCGAGGAGCCGATCATCGGGGGATCCCGACTCGCTTCGAAGCGGCAGCGAATCGGCCGCGTCCGTCGCGGTCATGATCCCGTCACCTCGCGGTCGAATTAGCCGAAAGTGTTGCAGCGAGAGCCAGATTTCGGGATTGGTATTCGGAGTGAATCTCAAAATAGTGCTTAAATTGCCACACTCTCGAACTACTCGTAACTGGAAGTGCACATTTGCTCAAAAATGCGGCACCTGCATGTGTTTTTTGCTTCACGGTTCCTCGTCTCAGCCGCAGATTGTGCGGGAGTTAACTAGCAGGTCGATATCGCGTCTCTGGACTTCGGGTCGGGCTGGTTTCAAAGCGATGGGGAACATCATGAAGAAAACAATTCTGTCGGTCGCGGCTGTGCTCGCTGTCGGCGTCACCTCGGCCTCCGCCGCCGATCTGCCCGCGAAGGTCTATACCAAGGCTCCGCCGATCGTGGCGTTCGATCCCTGGGATGTCGCGTTCGGCACCTCGATCGCCAGCGAATACGTGTTCCGCGGCATCACCCAGTCGAACCACCAGCCGTCGGTCGCCGGCTACATCGAGCCGCGCTACAACATCAATCCGAACCTGCAGCTCTACGCCGGCGTGGCCGCCGCGAGCATCTCGTTCACGAACCGCGCTGCGGTCGAGATCGACGGTTATGCCGGTATCCGCCCGACCTTCGGTCCGGTCGCGTTCGACTTCGGCTTCTGGTACTACGGCTATCCGGGCGGTCAGTGCATCGACACCGTTCAGGGCGGCGGCGCCTTCTGCCCGCTGGGCTCGAGCTCGATTGCCAATCTCAACGTCATGAAGAAGGACGTGTCCTTCTACGAGTTCTACGGCAAGATGAACTACACGTTCAACGACGTGTTCACGGCCGGCGCCAGCGTGAACTATTCGCCGAACTTCCTGAACTTCGGCACCGAGGGCACCTACGCCGCGGCGACCGCCAAGATCACCATGCCGAGCACCTTCTTCGGCGCCAGCGGCATCGGCTCCTACATCTCGGGTGAATACGGCCGTCAGTGGCTCGGCACCACCGACGCGTTCTACGCGTTCACCAAGCTGCCGGACTACAACACCTGGAACGTCGGCATCGGCTTCAGCTACAAGGTGTTCACGCTCGATCTGCGCTACACCGACACCGACCTCTCCTCGGCCGGCTGCCAGGCGATCACCTCCGACTTCACGTCGAACGGCCTGACCTCGAACTGGTGCGGTTCGCGCTTCGTGGCGAAGCTCTCGGCCGACCTGTCGCTGGCCAGCGTCAAGTAAAGATCCCTTCGGGGCTCAAAAGGGCGGCAGAGAAATCTGCCGCCCTTTTATTTTGCGACCGTGTTGAGGGGCGCCCCTGCTGGCAGCGTCCCTGATTTTGACGCGCTTCTTCCCACGAACCGGTGTCCACTGCGCTCGAAGATCCGATAGACGTGGGCACAGGAGGTCGTATTCCGGGTTCGCAGCAGCGCTGCTGCGCCCCCCGGGATGACGAACGATGGAAGGCGAAGGGGACGGGCGCTGCGCCGCCTTTAGCTCAGTTCACCTGCCGGTCCTTCCCCGCCCAATACGGGTCGCGCAGATGGCGGCGGAGGATCTTGCCCGAGGCATTGCGGGGCAAGGCCGGGATGAAGTCGATCGACTTCGGCGTCTTGAAGCCGGCGATGCGGGTGCGGGTGAAGCCGATGATGTCCTGCGCGGTGGCTTCCTTGCCGGGTTTCATCACCACCACGGCCTTCACTGCTTCGCCCCACTGATCGTCGGGCACGCCGACCACGGCGACTTCGGCGACGTCGGGATGATCGCAGATCGCGCTCTCGACTTCGGCCGGATAGATGTTCTCGCCGCCGGAGATGATCATGTCCTTGATGCGGTCGTGGATGTAGACGTAGCCGTCCTCGTCCATGTAGCCGGCGTCACCGGTGCGCAGCCAGTTATCGCTATCGATCGTCTTCTTCGTCGCTTCCGGCAGATTCCAGTAACCGGCCATGTTGGAGCCGGAGCGGGTGGCGATCTCGCCGACCTGCCGCGGCGGCAGCGGCTTGCCGTCGGGATCGAGGATCGCGATCTCGACCCCGGGCAGCGCCTTGCCGGCGGAGCGCATCCGCTCCAGCCCCTCGACGTGATCCTCCGGCGGCAGCGCCACGATGGTGCCGGTGGTCTCGGTCATGCCGTACATCTGCACGAAGCCGCATTTGAACACGTCGATGCATTCCTTCAGCAGCGCCGCCGGAATTGGCGAGGCGCCGTACAGCATGTATTTCAGCCGCGAGAAATCCACCTCGCGGGCGCGCGGCTGCCGCACCACGAATTGCATCGCGGCGGGCACCATGAACAGCTTGGTGATCTTGGCCTGCTCGAAGAAGTCGAGCACCTTGGTCGGATCGAATTCGCGCGCGATCACGCCCTTGGCGCCGTGATAGATGCTCATCATGCCCCAGCCGGAGCCGCCGATGTGGAACACCGGCATGGCGATCAGCGAGACATCGTCGCTCGACCAGATGTTCCACTCCGGCGTGTTGTCGCGGCCGGCGCGGACCAGCGACAGGAAGTTGGCGTGGCTCAGCATCGCGCCCTTCGGCTTGCCGGTGGTGCCGGACGTGTAGAGCTGGATCGCGATGTCGCTCGGCGCCACCGCGATCTGCGGATCGTCGCTCGGCTGCGCGTCGCGCCATTGGGCAAAATCCTGCCACTCCGGCGCGCCGCCTTCGGTGGTGATGATGGCGCGAACGCTGGGGATCTGATCCTTCAGGCCGCGGACCTGATCGACGAATTCAGGGCCGACGAACAGGATCGCCGCCTTGCAGTCCTCGACGATATAGGCGATCTCCGGCCCGGCGAGCCGCCAGTTCACCGGCGCGATCACCACATTGGCCTTCATGGCGCCGGCCCAAAGTTCGAAATAGATGTCGCTGTTCTTGCCGAGATAAGCGATGCGCTCTTGCGGCCTGACGCCGCTCGCGGCGAGCGCGCGGGCGATCCGGTTGGTGTTCGCGTCGAACTGCGCGAAGCTGGTGATGCGGTCCTCGAATTCGTAGAGAATTTCGTCGCCGCGCGTCTTGGCCTGCGCACGGATCACGTCGGCCAAATTGGTCGGCTCGGACTGCTCGGACATTGTCGCTCCCTGGGACGATTTTTGTTAGTTACTTGTGGTTGCAGAAAGTCTGCCGCGCTTTGGGCGCGAACACAAGCGGGAGTGATTGTCGCGGGAGGGGAAGGGCGCTCGCGGAGCACGAGGCGGCGCAGCTCCGGCGTTGCACGAGGGCGGTCGAACAAAAGGCCGTCATCGCCGGCTTGTCCGGGCGACCCAGAACTCCTGAGCGCTGGTGAGTAGCCCAGAGGCGCTCTGGGATACTGGATCCTCCGCATTCGCGGAGGATGACGGGAGAGGGCGTTGGATGGCCGAAAGAGCCGATCAAATCTACAAAAGTCGTCATGCCCGGGCTCGACCCGGGCATCCATCAAAACGTGAAGCCGTGCACCTGTTCGTGCATGGCCGGGTCGAGCCCGGCCATGACGAACTAACTGCGGTTCACCCCCGCTGCGCGCGGTCCTTTTCGTTCTGGGCCTTGATCGAGGCCTTGGCCTGGTCCCAGTCGGAATTGCTCCAGTCGCGGAGCTGGTAGAAATTGCCACCCATCGCCAGGCCCTGGGCGCCGTCCATCGCGATGGTTTCGCCGTTGATCCAGTCGCAGCCGCCGGAGATCAGGAACACGGCGACGTTCTGCAGTTCCTCCATGGTGCCGACCCGGCCCATCGGATTCATTTTCACGGTGCGGGCGCCGGCCTCGTCGCCGGGCTTGATCCGCTTGCTCATGCCCTCGGTCGGAATTTCGCCGGGCGCAATGGTGTTGAGGCGGATGCCGTAGCGGCCCCATTCGGTGGCGAGTGACATCGTCATCGCGTGGATCGCCGATTTGCTCATCGCCGAGGGCACCACATAGGGGCTGCCGTTGCGCACCCAGGTGGTGGTGATCGACACCACATTGCCGCGATGGCCGCCGGCGATCCAGCGCCTGCCGACCGCGTGCGTCACGTAGAACGTGCCGTGCATCACGATGTTGGCGACGGCGTCGAAGCCGCGCGGCGACAGCTCTTCCGTCCGCGAGATGAAATTTCCCGCCGCGTTGTTGATCAGATCGGTGAGCGGGCCATCGGCGAAGATCGTCTCGACCATGTGGTCGACCGCGGCCGAGTCGCGGATGTCGACGCCGTAAGTCATCACCTTGCCGCCGAACTGGTCCATCAGTTCGGTCGCGGTCTCGTCGCAGACGCCCTTGCGGCGGCCGCAGATATGGACCTCGGCGCCGAGTTGCAGGAAGCGCGCGGCCATCGATTTGCCGAGCCCGGTGCCGCCACCGGTGACGAGGATGCGACGGCCTGCGAGGAGCTGATCGGAGAACATGTCAGGTGCCCGGAAAAGTGGATGATCGTCGTTGATTAAGCGATTGACTAAATTCCGACAACGCTTTTCTGTAGCGCCGAAACACAAGCCACAACACGTGCAGGGGAAACAGCCTGATGAATGATCGCGTTTCGGTATCGGTGTCGGACGGCGTCGCCGACGTCCGGCTGGTGCGGGCGGACAAGATGAATGCGCTCGATGCCGCGATGTTCGAGGCGTTGGTCGCGACCACCGAACGGCTCGCGACCGAGAAGGGCGTGCGCGTCGTGGTGCTGTCCGGCGAGGGGAAGGCGTTCTGCGCCGGCCTGGACATGGGGCGTTTTGCCGCGATGAAGGAGAGCGGCGGCAACGGCATTCCGGGCGGCGAATTTCGCGATCTCACCAAGCGCACCCACGGCCAGGCCAATGCGGCGCAGCAGGCTGTGTGGGGCTGGCGGATGCTGCCGGTGCCGGTGATCGCCGCGATCCACGGCGTCGCCTTTGGCGGTGGCTTCCAGCTCGCGCTCGGCGCCGATATCCGGCTGATGGCGCCGGATGCGCGGATGTCGATCATGGAAATCAAATGGGGCCTGGTGCCCGACATGGCCGGCACGCCGGTGCTGGCCTCGCTGATGCGCGACGACGTCCTGCGCGAACTCACCTACACCGGCCGGATCTTCTCGGCGCAGGAGGCGCTGGGCTACGGTCTCGCGACCAGGATCGTCGACGACCCGCGCGCCGCGGCGCTGGAGATGGCGCGCGAGATCGCCGGCAAGAGCCCGGACGCGATCCGCGCCGCCAAGCGGATGCTCAACAACCTCTCGGTCGACCCGGGTCCTGCGCTGCTCGCCGAAAGCGTCGAGCAGCAGAAGCTGATCGGCTCGCCCAACCAGACCGAAGCGGTCCGCGCCAACATGGAAAAGCGCGCGCCGAATTTCGTCGACGGGTAGGACGGCGTCGCAACTCGAAAGACCTCATCCTGAGGAGCCCGGCGCAGCCGGGCGTCTCGAAGGATGGCCGCGCAGCAAGGCTTCGACCACACCAGCCTCATGGTTCGAGACGCATCGCTACGCGATGCTCCTCACCATGAGGGGCCGTTACCCGACACCAAGAATCGGACACTCAACAATGACTGACCACCAACTCCTCCACGGCATTATCTCCGGTGACCGGCATCGCAGCTTCGACGAGGTCGATGCGCGCGTGGCGCTGATCGCGGGCGGGCTGCAGAAGCTCGGCGTCGCGCCCGGCGACTGCGTCTGCGTGCTGATGCGCAACGACATCGCGTTTCTGGAATGCGCCTATGCGGTGATGATGCTCGGCGCCTACATGGTGCCGGTGAACTGGCACTTCAAGCCGGAGGAGGTGGCGTATGTGCTGGGTGATTCCGGCACCCGGGTGCTGATCGGCCACGCCGATCTGCTGCATCAATCGGCCGGCGTGGTGCCGGCGAGCGTGACGATGCTGAGCGTGCCGACGCCGCCGGAAGTTCTCGCAAACTACAAGATCGATCCCGACCATCGCGTCGCGCCGCAAGGCGCGATCGATCTCGACGGCTGGCTGGCGCAGCAGAAAGCGTATGACGGTCCCTCGCTGCCGCAGCCGCAGAACATGATCTACACGTCCGGCACCACCGGCCATCCGAAGGGCGTCAAGCGGTTTGCGCCGACGCCGGAGCAGGCCAAGAGCGCCGAAGCGATGCGCGCGCTGATCTATGGGCTGAAGCCGGGCGCTCGCGTGCTGTGCCCGGGCCCCTTGTATCACTCCGCGCCGAATTCGTTCGGCATCCGCGCGGGCCGGCTCGGCGGCGTGCTGGTGCTGATGCCGCGGTTCGAGCCGGAGGCGCTGCTGCAACTGATCGAGCGGCACAAGATCGACACCGTGTTCATGGTGCCGACGATGTTCATCCGGTTGATGAAGCTCCCGGAGGAGGTGCGGAAGAAGTATGACGTGTCGTCGCTGCGCCATGTTATCCACGCGGCGGCGCCGTGCCCCGCCGACATCAAGCGCGCGATGATCGCCTGGTGGGGCCCGGTGATCTACGAATTCTACGGCTCGACCGAATCTGGCGCCGTGACCTTCGCGACCTCGCAGGACGCGCTGAACAAGCCCGGCACCGTCGGCCGGATCGCGCCCGGCGCGGAGCTGGTGTTCGTCGACGACGACAACAACGAAGTGCCGCAGGGCGAGATCGGCGAGATCTTCTCGCGGATCGCCGGCAATCCGGATTTCACCTATCACAACAAGCCGGAGAAGCGCGCCGAGATCGACCGGCGCGGCTTCATCACCTCGGGCGACATGGGCTATCTCGACGCCGACGGCTACGTCTTCATCTGCGACCGCAAGCGCGACATGGTGATCTCCGGCGGCGTCAACATCTATCCGGCCGAGATCGAGGCGGCGCTGCACGCGATCCCCGGCGTGCACGATTGCGCGGTGTTCGGCATTCCGGACGCCGAATTCGGCGAGGCGCTGATGGCGATGCTCGAGCCGCAGCCCGGCGTGACGCTCGACGAGGGATATCTTCGCGATCGGTTGAAGCAGTCGCTGGCCGGTTACAAGGTGCCGAAGCACATCGAGATCATGGCGCAACTGCCGCGCGAAGATTCCGGCAAGATCTTCAAGCGCCGGCTGCGCGATCCGTATTGGGCCAAAGCGGGGCGGGTGATCTAGCGGGCGGCGCTGGCGCGCGGCGAGGATGCGGCCGCGATCCCGGTCGGGACGTGGACGTTCTGGCCGAGCGCGGCGCGGACCATTCGGGCGAGATCCGACCGGCGATACGGCTTGGTCAGGAGAAGAACCTCGCCATCGAGACGGTCGTGATGCACGATCGCATTCTCGGTGTAGCCGGAGGTGTACAGCACCCGCACCGGCCGGATCCGCGCGATCGCATCTGCAAGTTGCGGCCCGTTCAGGCCGCCCGGCATGATCACGTCGGTGAACAGCAGATCGAACGCGGTGCCGCGCTCCGCTTCCTTCAGCGCCGCCTGGCCGTCGCACATCGCGATGGTGCGATAGCCGAGACCCGCGAGCTGGGCGATCGCGAATTTGCGCACCAGCTCGTCGTCCTCCACCAGCAGAATGGTTTCGCTGCCGCCCTCGGACGGCCCGGCGTCGGCCGCGCTGTCGGCGGCCGGTTCGGCGTCGGCCCGCGGCAGATACAGCTTGATGGTGGTGCCGTGGCCTTCCTCACTGTAGATATTGATGTGCCCGCCCGATTGCTTGACGAAGCCGTAGACCATGCTGAGGCCGAGGCCGGTACCGTTGCCGGCGCTCTTGGTGGTGAAGAACGGCTCGAACACCTTGTCGCGCAGTTCGGCGGAGATGCCGGTGCCGGTGTCGCTCACCGCGATCATGACATAGCGGCCGGGCTGGACGTCCGGGTTCTGCTGTCCGTAGGCGTGGTCGAGCACCACGTCGGTGGTTTCGAGCAGCAGCTTGCCGCCGTTCGGCATCGCGTCGCGCGCATTCACCGCGAGGTTGAGCAGCGCCGAGGAGAGTAGCGACGGATCGACCCGCGCCGCATCGACGTCGTGCGCCAGCCTGACTTCGACGTCGATGTGTTCGCCGATCGTCGCCTTCAGCAATTGCTGGGTGTTCAGCACGATGGCGTTGACGTCGATATTGCGGGGCTGCAGCGGCTGCCTGCGGGCGAAGGCGAGCAACTGCCGCGTCAGGTCGGCCCCGCGCCCGGCCGCCTGCTCGATCATCCTGGCGATACTGCAGAGGTCCGGCCGGTCGGCGAGTTCGTCGAGCAGGATCTCGGCGGTGCCGTTGATCACCGTCAGCATGTTGTTGAAGTCGTGCGCGACGCCGCCGGTGAGCTGGCCGATCGCTTCCAGCTTCTGTGACTGATGCAGCCGGTGCTCGGTCGCCCGCATCTCGGTGACGTCGCGGAACACCACGACCGCTCCGGTTTGCGTGCCCGCGGCTTCCCACAACGGCCGCGCGCTCCCCATCAGATGAACCGTCTTGCCGGAATCGCGCCTTCGGCAGAGAATTTCGTAGTTGTCGATCGTCTCGCCACGCAGGACGCGCGCTGAGGGCCATTGGTCGCGGGAAAGCTGGGTCGAGCCGTCCGGCGTGTAGATGTCGTAGAGATCCTGCCACTGATCCACCCGCATATCGAGCGCGGCGAGAAGTTCCCGGTTGGCACGGTTCTGATAGATGGCCTCGCCGCTGCGGTCGATCAGCACGACGCACTCGGCCATCGTGGTCATGATGCTGTCGAAAAGCTCTTTCTCATGCCGGATCGCGTCGGTTTTTGCGCGCACGTCCTGTACCATCGTGTCGAACGCCCGCGCGAGTACGCCGATCTCGCCGCTGGCCGCCACCGGCATCTTCAGCGGAGCGTCCTCGGCAAATCCGGCCACCGCCTCGGTCATCTGCGACAGCGGTTTGATCATGGTCCGGGCCAGAACGAACCCGACCAGAATTGCGGTCAATACGGCAAAAGATCCGCCGATCGCGGTCGAACCAAGCCATGCGGTCATGATGGCGTCGAGAATGACCTGCTGCGGCACGGTCTCCACGATGGACAATGGCGCCCCTTCGGCCCGATCGATAGCAACGCCGTAGGGGACGCCGTCGCGGTCTTCGACGATCGCGGTCTGATCCTTGCCCTCCGCGATGGCGGCGGCGAGGCCGGGAAAGTCGTCCTGGATGCGGGCGGGCCGGCCGAACTCGAAACCGAACTCGCGTGTCCTGTCGGGATGCAGGAGGTAGTCGCCGTGGTCGTTGATGACAAAGACGGTGCGGCCTTTCCGCGGCTTCTCGCTCGCTCGCTCGAATGCGGAGCGCAGACCGATGTCGGCGACGATCAGCCCGAATGGCGTGCCGTCCGCTGCGACGACCGGTGCCGAGATGCGGATCACTGGCAGATGAGGCGTCGAGATCTCGCCGCTGTCCCGAGCGAGTTCCACGGGCGAGACGACCACCCCACCTGCGGTGCCGCGGATCGCCTGTTCGAAGAAGGCGTATTCGCTCTGACCATGCAGTTCGTCATCCGGAACAACGCGAACGTCATCGTTCTGCCGCCGCTCGACCCGAACGATCTCGCGGCCGCCATTGCTCGATCCGATCAGGCGGTATCGGACGAGATAGCGCTTCGCTTCGAATTCGCCGGCGAGCCGTTGTTCGATCCGCGCGCGCCATTCCGCCGCCGTTCGGCCGCCGGCGGTCAGTCGCGAAGCGTCGCTGCTGAGCGCGATCAGTTCGTCGAGGCCGATCATGCTGCGGAAGGCCATCACGTCGGCGCTGACGGTCCCCACCTGGCTGGCGAGTTCCACAGCACGCGAACGCGCAGTCGCGTCCAAGCCGGCCAGCGTGCGTTCGATCGCAAGGGCCGCGAGGTTCCGGTAACCCAGATAGCCCACCGTCGCGGCGGTCAGCACCACGAGAGGCACGATGGCAAGGGTGAGCCGGGTCGATAAATTCAGTCGTTGTCGCAATATCGGCTCCTTCAACGACGGCGATTCTAAGCCGATACCCGGCTGCGTCGCAATATTCCGGAGCTGCCATGCGTAGATTAGCTTGTGTAGAGTTGCGTATGAACAATCTGAAATCAACAATTGTGGAATTTGGCACCCTAACGCGGTACTTCTGCGAGTATTAGTTCATTCAGCGTAACGCCGCGAGCATTGCCGTTTCGGCCTGTCCGCCGCTGTGTTCTCTGTGACGAAGCACACAAAACGACCGACTCGGCAATTCGAACTGCACCCGGTGCAGGGCCCCCGCCGCAAGCGACGGCGCAACCACCAGATCGGAGATCGCAGCGGCGTAGTTCGAGCCCTCGACGGCGGCTCGGATCGCCTCGTTGGAGGGAAGTTCGAGTTTCACGTCGAGGCTCGACGGATCGACGCCGGCGCCGCGCAGCGAGGCCTCGAACATCGATCGCGTCCCGGAGCCGCGTTCGCGTAACACCCAGCCGGTGCTCGTCAGCCGGTTCGCCGAAATCCGCTTTGCGCTCGCCCATTGATGCTGTTTGCCGACCACGATCGCGAGGCTGTCGCCGTCGACTCGGTCGCCGGTCAGCAGCGGATCGTCGACCTCGCCTTCGACCAGGCCGAGATCGGCGCGGCCTTCGCGCACCGCCAGCGCAACCTGTTCGGTATTGGCGATCGTGACCTGCAGCGCAATCCCCGGATAGCTGCGCTGGAACGCGAGCAGCCGCGGCGGCAGCCAGTAGTTGCCGATGGTCTGACTCGCGGCGAGGTTGAGTGCACCTCGCTTCAGTCCGGCGATATCGTCGAGCGCCTGCGCCGCCGCCCTTGCGCGGGTAACCACGGCGCGGGCTTCGCCGAGGAAATCGCGGCCGGCCTGCGTCAGCACGATGCCGCGGCCGACGCGGTCGAACAGCTTGACGTCGTAACGCGCTTCCAGCGCGGCGATCGCCGCGCTGGTGGCCGATTGGGTGAGGTTCAGTCCGCTCGCGGCGCGGGTCATGTGCTGCTGTTCGGCGACCGCGATGAAGATGCGGAGCTGCTCCAATGTCATCCATGCCATCCTGTGAGTTTGATCAGCGCCAGCGAGAAGCCGGCGATGAACAGCGCGGCGGTGAGGCCGAGCAAAGCGGGGCGCAGGCCGCGCGCGGCCAGCTTGCGCAGATCGGTTTCGAGCCCCATCGCCGCCAGCGCCATCGACAGCAGAAAGCCGGTCGCGGCGACGATCCACGCCTTGGTCTCGTGCGGGATCGCGATCACCTCGTTGAGGCCGATCATCGCCACGAAGCCGAGTACGAACCACGGCATAGGCGGCGCGGCCTTACCCGGCGCGGACGGCTGGTGCCGGGTGCGGACGCGGGCCAGCAGGCCGAGGCCGATTACCAGTGGTGCCAGCATCATCACCCGCGATAACTTTGCGATGGTGCCGAACTCGCCGGCGCTCTGGCCGCCCTGGAAACTGGCGGCGACGACCTGCGCGATCTCGTGGATCGAGGCGCCGGTCCACAGCCCGAAGCCGTGGGCGTCGAGGCCGAGCACGCCCTGCAGCAGCGGATAGATCACCATCGCCAGCGAGCCGAACACGGTGACGCAGGCGACCCCGTAGGCGACGTCCTCGTCGTCGGCGCGGGTGACGGTGTTGGTGGCGATGATCGCCGAGGCGCCGCAGATCGACGTGCCGGCGGCGATCAGCTCGGCGAGCTTGCGGTCGACCCCGAGCAGGCGCCCGAACCACACCGTGAAGCTGAAGGTGGCGAGCAGCGTCGCGGCGATGATCGCCAGCCCTTCGCCGCCGACCTCGATCAGTTGCGCGGTGGTGAGCTGCAGGCCAAGCAGGATGATGGCGAAGCGCAGCACCCTGCGCAGGCTGAACTTGACCCCTGGCACCGCCCATTGCGGCGTGCCGACGACATTGTGCGCCAAGATGCCGATCAGGATTGCCAGCAGCATCGGACTGGCGCCGCTGATTGTCGGAATCGCGCGCAGCGCCAGCGCCGCTGCGGCGATCGCGGCCGTCAGCAACACGCCCGGCGCGACCGCCGCCAGATGCGGGCCCATCCGTGAGGGGCGGGCGCGCGGGTGATGCGCTTCGGGGGTCGAGGTCAGGCTGTGCGAGGTCGGACTCATGGGCAGGCTCCTGTTTCCGGCCCATCTCACGCTTCGGCGATCAATCATTCAAACGGATTATTTGGCTGATATCAATCGATTTTGTCGATTGACATGGCAGTTGTTGTGCCGCCTCGGGAGGTGCAAAATCGCGGGAACCGGCTTGGCCGGGGTTCGTTGCCCTCCTGCATGGCGTGCTGCCGCGCTGTCTCTGCACGCGCATGCGAGATCCAAGCGGAGCACGCTCATGACCATGCTGGATGACGACACGGTTCAGCCGCGCAAATGGCTTTCCGGATTCGGCGGCTTCCTGCTGCGGGACTGGCCCTATGTGCTGATGCTGCTGCTGTCGCTCGGCGGCATCGCCTACACCAGCTTCACGCAAACCGAATTGTACTGGGTGCTGCTGACGCCGCTGTTCGGTCTGGTGTGCGTGATCACGCGCTGGTCGCACGTCGAGGGCCGCGAAGAGCGCATCCATCTGATCGTGTCGCAGGCGCTGCATTGGGTCGCGGTGCTGGCCGCGATGGAGCTGATGTCGCTTCAGGTGCTGCGCCAGGTGACCGGTATCGCCGCGCCGCTCAGCGTGCTGACGCTGCTGGCGCTCGGCACCTTCACCGCCGGTCTGCACATCCGGTCGTGGAAAGTCTGCGCGGTCGGCGCCATCCTCGGCATCAGCGTCCCGGCGGTCGCCTTGCTGCAACAGTCAGCGCTGCTGATTCTGCTGATCGTCGCGGTGCTGGTCGCGATCGCGGTGCCGTTCTTCTGGGCGCGCATGCGTGAGCTGGCCGCCGCATCGCATCCGCTTCACCAAGCTCCCGCGACGAAATCCGAGCCGGTCTCGGCGCCGCCGGCCGCGCCGGTGTCGCAGACCCCGCTGTTCGAGCCGCCGGCTGCGACCACGCCGTTCCCGCAGCCGCCGCTGTTCGAGCCGGTGCCGCCGCCGCCCCGCGTGCCGCCGCCGGCCTCTGCCGCCGACGAATGCGACCCGAGCAACGCACCGATGAAGATCGAGCCGGGCCAGCCCGACCGCGCCGGGCCCGACGCGACACCGCCCGACGACGGCGAGCCGCGCCCCGACAACGTCCGCAATATGTTCGCCGGACGCTGATCGAGGCGGGCGACGGCGGCGGCGTTCAGGCGTCGCCCGTTTCTTGATCTTGCGTGCAGCGCAAAAAATTGCGACGTCTCAGGATGCCGGCAACATCCTGGAGCAGCATCGCGATGTCGTCCATGATCATGCCAACCGAGCCCGAGACTCTGCCGAACCGCGCTGACGACAGCGCTGCGCTGGAGGCAGAGGCGAGGCTTCGCAACGATATCCGATTGCTCGGCCGGATCCTCGGCGACACCGTGCGCGACCAGGAAGGCGCCGCGGTGTTCGATCTGGTCGAGGGCATCCGCCAGACCTCGATCCGGTTTCACCGCGACGACGACACCACCGCGCGGCGCGAGCTCGAGGCCATTCTCGATGGCATGTCGGCGTCCGATACCGTGAAGATCGTTCGCGCCTTCAGCTATTTTTCGCATCTCGCCAACATCGCCGAAGACCAGAACAACATCCGCCAGATGCGCGCCGGCTCGACCGCGGGCTCGGCGCCGCGCGCCGGCATGCTGGCCAAGACGCTGGCGCATGCGCGCGAGGAGGGGATCGGCGCGGCCGAGCTGCGCGACTTCTTCAGGACCGCTCTGGTGAGCCCGGTGCTGACCGCGCATCCGACCGAGGTGCGCCGCAAGAGCACGATGGACCGCGAAATGCAGATCGCGGCGCTGCTCGATCAGCGCGAGCGCGTCCAGCTCACGCCCGAGGAATGGGAGCAGAACGAGGAGCAGTTGCGCCGCGCAGTGGTGACGCTGTGGAAGACCAATCTGCTGCGCCGGACCAAGCTGACGGTGCTCGACGAAGTCACCAACGGGCTGTCGTTCTACGACTATTCGTTTCTGCGCGAGGTGCCACGGCTGCATTGCTCGGTGGAGGATCAACTCGGCGGCGGCGAGAGCGGCGGGCCGGAGGACGAACTGGCGAGCTTCCTGCGGATGGGAAGCTGGATCGGCGGCGACCGCGACGGCAATCCGTTCGTGACCGCGGAGGTGCTGCACGGCACGCTGCAATTGCAGAGCGCGCGGGTGCTGCGGTTCTATCTCGACGAACTGCACGAGCTCGGCTCCGAATTGTCGCTGGCCTCGCATCTGGTGTCGATCAGTGACGAGGTGCGGGCGCTGGCCGAACGCTCTCCCGATCACTCGCCGCATCGCCGCCACGAGCCGTATCGGCTGGCGGTGTCGGGGATCTATGCGCGGCTGGCCGCGACCGCGGCGAAGCTGAAGATCGACAGCGTCCGCGCCCCGGTCGGCGAGGCCGAGGCTTACGCGAGCGTGCAGGATTTCAAGGCCGATCTCGACGCCATCCATCGCTCACTCGCTGCGCACAATGCCGGCGTGATCGCGCGCGGCCGGCTGCGGCAGTTGCGCCGCGCCGCCGATTGCTTCGGCTTCCATCTCGCCAGCCTCGACATGCGGCAGAATTCGGCGGTGCACGAGCGCACCATCGCCGAGCTGATGAACGCGGCGCGGCCGGCCAGCGCGTATCTGGAGATCGGCGAGGACGCGCGGATCGCGCTGCTGACCGCCGAGCTGCGCAGCGCCCGGCCGCTGACCTCGATCTTCGTCAAATACAGCGACGAGACCGTCGGCGAACTCGCGGTGCTGCACGAGGCGGCGCGCGCCCACGCGACTTATGGCGCAGCCGCGATCCCGCAATGCATCATCTCGATGACCAAGGGCGTCTCCGACCTGCTCGAAGTTGCGGTGCTGCTGAAGGAGGTCGGACTGATCGATCCGGCGGGCCGCAGCGCAATCAACATCGTGCCGCTGTTCGAGACCATCGAGGATCTGCAGGCTTCCTCCGCGATCATGGACCGGCTGCTGGCGATCCCGGAATATCGCCGGCTGGTCGACAGCCGCGGTGGCGTCCAGGAGGTGATGCTCGGCTATTCCGACAGCAACAAGGACGGCGGCTTCGTCACCTCGGGATGGGAGCTGTACAAGGCCGAGATCGGGCTGATCGAAATCTTCGAACATCACGGCATAAGGCTGCGGCTGTTTCACGGCCGCGGCGGCTCGGTCGGCCGCGGCGGCGGGCCGAGCTACGACGCGATCGTGGCGCAGCCCGGCGGCGCGGTGAACGGCCAGATCCGGATCACCGAGCAGGGCGAGATCATCACCAGCAAATATTCCAACCGCGAGGTCGGCCGCAACAATCTGGAGATCCTCACCGCGGCGACGCTGGAGGCGAGCCTGCTGCAGCCCAAGCGCGTTGCGCCGCATCACGACTATCTCGAGGCGATGGAGCACCTCTCGGCGCTCGCCTTCAAGGCGTATCGCGGCCTGGTCTACGAGACCGACGGCTTCGTCGAGTACTTCTGGGCCTCGACGGTGATCACCGAGATCTCGACGCTGAACATCGGCAGCCGCCCGGCGTCGCGCAAGAAGACCCGCGCGATCGAGGATCTGCGCGCGATCCCCTGGGTGTTCTCATGGGCGCAGTGCCGGCTGATGCTGCCCGGCTGGTACGGCTTCGGCAGTGCGGTCGAGGCCTGGGTCGCGCAGCATCCCGACAAGGGCATCGCGTTCCTGCGCACGATGTATCAGGAGTGGCCGTTCTTCCGCACGCTATTGTCGAACATGGACATGGTGCTGTCGAAGAGTTCGCTCGGCATCGCCTCGCGCTACGCCGAACTGGTGCCGGATGAAAAGCTGCGCCACGAGATCTTCGGCCGGATCCGCGCCGAATGGCACGCCTCGGTCGACAGCCTGCTGGCGATCATGGGCCACGACAAGCTGCTGCAAGGCAACCCGCTGCTCGACCGCTCGATCCGCCATCGCTTCCCCTATCTCGACCCGCTGAATCACGTCCAGGTGCAGCTCCTGCGCGAGCACCGCACGCATGATCCCGACGAGCAAATTCTGCGCGGGATTCAACTGACGATCAACGGGATCTCGGCGGGGCTGCGGAACAGCGGGTGAGGCGCGGGCGATCACGGTCGGCTGCGCTTTCGAGATCATCATCTGCTTCTTCCAGGAACCAACACTACGCTTCCACATTCTCCCGACGATCGCTTTTTGGCACGTGGAGAATTCGATGGAACAAACTTTGGCGACCGGCGCGCGCGGCGACGTGTCAGTAACGCCCGGTGTGTCGTGGGGCGCGGTGATCGCAGGGGCAGTCGTGTCCTGCGCGCTGACGCTGGTGCTGCTGGCATTTGGTGCCGGCGTGGGGTTCTCGGTGGTTTCACCGTGGGGCTCGTCCGGCGTGTCCGCGACGACTTTCAAGATCGGCACCGGCCTGTATTTCATCGTGATCGCGATGATCTCTTCGGCGGTTGGCGGCTATCTGGCGGGCCGGTTGCGTGCGACATGGGTCGGGGTCGCTTCGACCGAGATCACCTTCCGCGACACCGCTCATGGGCTGCTGGCGTGGGCGCTGGCGACCGTGGTGGGCGCGGCGCTTCTCGCCGCTCCAGCCAGCGCGCTGATCGGCGGGGTCGGCGCTGCGACATCGGCGGCGACATCGAGCGTCGCTTCGGCCGCGCAATCTTCCGGAGCGATGGACGGTTATGTCGATCAGTTGCTGCGGACCGAGTCTTCGGGCCAGGCGCAGGTCAATCCTGCAGATTCGCGTTCCGAACTGGCGCGACTGCTGACCTCGTCGGTCGAGAACGGCGACGGGCTGTCCGCCGGCGATCGCAGCTATGTCGCGAAATTGATCGCAAACAGAACCGGCCTCAGCCAGGCCGACGCCGAGCAGCGCGTCGATCAGGTGGTCGCCAGTCTGAAATCGAGCCTCGAGTCCGCACGCCAGGCCGGCCAGCAGATCTCGATCTGGCTGACATTGTCTCTCTTCATCGGCGCGTTGAGCGCCTGCCTCGCCGCGATGGAAGGCGGCGGAACACGCGACGGCACGTGGGGCAAACAGCCTTTGTTTCGTCGTCGTTCGACTGCAACCTAAGGAGTGTAATCATGCCAATTCTCTTGTGGCTCGTCGGAATTCCGATTCCGCTGATCATCCTCATCATTCTGTTGACCTGAGAATGGGGAACGGGAACTGGGCGGCCTTCGGGCCGCCCTTTTTCGTGCGCTGGACCCACGCCGTCCAAGCAGGTTCGCAACGGCCGGTCGTTTCAGCGATGCAGCGATTGCCACTCCGCCTGCAGCCCGGCCGACTTACACTCAGATACCGTGAACACAATTATTGCTGCGAATTGGTAGGTGGGTAGTTGGCATTTGCTGTGAGTTTCAGCCGGGTGGCTACTAACTAATCAAGTCCTGGGGGCGATCAAACTTTAGTCAGGATGGTGGCGAGCGCGCCGACGGCGCTATTGAACGAGTGCCGATCCTGGCGACCGTGCGAGCGGTCGCAGCAGCGGCTTCAATTCAAGCGCGCGCGCTCGCCCGGCAGTTGCCGGAGCGACCCTGCCGATCAGTGGGGCACCGAGGTGGCGTCGATCGCGGCGGAGAAGGATGCGCCCCGATGTTGTATCTCCTGACTCATTACTGGATCTGGCTTGCAGCCGCATTCGCGGTCGGCGTCGTCACGCCGCTGCTGGCCGAGAAACTCGGCTGGTCGGCCGATCTGGAAAACTACTGGCTGCAGCGGATCGGTGTGGTGTTCGTGATCGCCGTGGTGCTGATCGTGGCGCGGCTGGTATCGGGCAGGCCCGAATTGATGCTGGAGGCGGGCGTCGGTCTGGTCGCGGCCTATATCGTCGGTGGCATTGCCGGCGGCATTGCGCCGGGCCTGCTGCCGGCGCGGTTCGAGGGCTGGTGGGTCGGGCTGTTCGCGACCGGGCTGATTCTGCTGCTGTTCGGCATCACCACGATGTCGAAGATCGAGCCGGATCTGCGCGAGCGCGTCGCCGAGGTGGTGAAGAGCGCGGGCGCCGATCCGCTGAATTTCGACGTCAGCGGCCGCGACGTGTTGCTGCCGGACGATCTCGGCGCGAAGCGCGCGGTGCTGAGCGAACAGATCGGGCAGGTCAAGGGCGTGCGGTTGGTGTCCGAGATCGAGGAACTGAGCGGCGCGGCGCTGGCCGCAAAAACGGTGGCGAAGCTGCAGATCGAAGCCGCCGCGCAGGCTGAAGCCAAGGCCAGGGCGGAAGCCGAGGCGCGCGAGGCGGTGGAGAAGGCGGCCGCCGAGGGGGCCGCGCGGGAGGCCGCCGCCAAGGCGATCGCCGCCCGGGATGCCACGGCGAAACAGGCTGCCGCCAAGGCCAAGGCAGACGCCGAGGCGAAGGCCGAGGCCGACGCGAAGGAAGCCGCGGCGAAGGCCGCCGCAGAGGTCGCTGCGAAGGAAGCTGCGGCGAAGGAAGCAGCCGCCAAGGCTGCGGTCGAGGAGTCCACCAAGCCGGCCGCCGCTGCGCCGCCGGCCGCTGCTGCGGCACCGGCGCCGATCAAGACCGCCGATGCCGCCGGCACCGCATCGATGCCGTCGCTGGAAGCCTGCCAGAGTCAATTGTCGACGCTGGCCGCGGCGCAGAAGATCAACTTCGAGCGCGGCAGCGCCGAGATCGCGCGGGCCTCGCTGCCGGTGCTGAAGCAGCTCGCGGCGGTGATCGCGCAGTGCCCGGCGGCGACGATCGAGGTCGCCGGCCACACCGATTCCGCCGGCAAGAAGGCGGCCAACGACGCGCTGTCGAAGCGTCGCGCCGAAGCGGTCGCCGACAATCTCGCCAAGGCCGGGATCGGCTCGGCCAAGCTCACCGCAGTCGGCTACGGCGCGTCGAAGCCGCTCGCCGGCAACGACTCCGCAGAGGGCCGCGCGACCAATCGGCGGATCGAGTTCGTGGTGAAGTAAGCCCGCACTGCATATTCCCACGTCATGGCCGGGCTCGTCCCGGCCATCCACGTCTCGCCACGCGCGAGGCTGAAACGTGGATGCCCGGGAAGAGCCCGGGCATGACGGCGGAGAGGGCGAAGATATACGGGCGGCGCCCGAGTATGCCGCGGGTTGTCAGCACCCCAGCGTGCTTAGTTGCCTCATCCTGAGGAGCCCGGCGTAGCTCGAAGAGCGTAGCCGGGCGTCTCGAAGGATGAGGTGGCACGGCCTCGGCCTCGTGGTTCGAGACGCCCGACGTCGCCTGTCGGCGGCGCCGGGCTCCTCACCATGAGGGACTAAGGCAGAGGCGTGCGGGGGCGCTTCGCTCAGATCGCGTCCCAGTTGAAGATGTCGGCGGAGCGGTCGAGCTTGTAGAACGAGCCTTTCAGCGCCGGCATGCCGTGCTCGGCCAGCGTCTCGCAGGTCCAGCCGCCGTCGCGGTGCACCGAGCGGATCGGGCGCGACTGGCCCATCAGGAAGATCTCGTTCATCCGCACCGCGAAGATCTGGCCGGTGACGTCCTTGGCGGCGTCGCCGAGCAGGAACACCGACAGCGGCGCGATCTTCTCCGGGCCCATCTGCTGCATCCGCGCGACGCGGGCCTTCTCGGCCTCGGTCTCGGTCGGGATCGTGCCGATCAGCCGCGACCAGGCGAACGGCGAGACGCAATTGGAGCGGACGTTGAAGCGCTGCATGTCGAGCGCGATCGACTTCGACAGGCCGACGATGCCGAGCTTGGCGGCCGCGTAGTTGGCCTGGCCGAAATTGCCGATCAACCCCGAGGTCGAGGTGAAGTGCACGAACGAGCCGCTCTCCTGCTCGCGGAACAGCCGGGCGGCTGCGTGCGACACGTAGAACGAGCCCATCAGATGCACCTTGATGACCTGCTCGAAGGCGTCGATGCTCATGCGGTGGAAGATCGCGTCGCGCAGGATGCCGGCGTTGTTGACGACGCCGTCGAGCTTGCCCCAGGTGTCGACCGCCTGCTTGACGATCTTGCTGGCCGGCACGGCTTCCGCGACGCTCTCGAAATTCGCGACCGCGATGCCGCCTTCCTTCTTGATCTCCTCGACCACCTGCTCGGCCGGAGCGGCGTCGGTGCCCGAGCCGTCGGAGGCGACGCCGGGATCGTTGACCACGACCTTGGCGCCTTCGCGCGCCGCGAGCAGCGCAATCTCGCGCCCAATGCCGCGCCCTGCGCCGGTGACGATGATGACTTTGCCGTCGAGTGCCTTGGCCATGTGTGTGTCTCCTTTTTGTTTGTTGGTTGCGACTTGCCGGTCATTCCGGGGCGCGCGCAGCGCGAACCCGGAATCCCGAGATGTTCTGCGGAAGAAATTCCGGGTTCGCTCACTGCGTGAGCGCCCCGGAATGACGGTTCGTTATTTTAGTTCCGTCGTCATGCGCGGGCTTGACCCGCGCATCCATCTTCTTCGTGAGATGGATCGCCGGGTCGAGCCCGGCGATGACGTGGTTTGGTGCGGTTTGCGCCGAACTACTTCTCGTTCGTAAAGATGATCGTCCCCGACGCAGCGAACATGCCGCCGACGCCGTGGCAGACCGAGATCTTCGCGTTCGGCACCTGCGCCGGCGCGATGCCGCGCATCTGGCGGACGCTTTCCTGCAGCGCGTACATGCCGTACATGCCGGAGTGCATGTAGCTCAGCCCGCCGCCATTGGTGTTGAGCGGCAGCTTGCCGCCGGGGCGGGTGTTGCCGTCGGCGATGAACTTTCCGGTCTCCTCATACGGCATCAAGCCGAGGTCGCCGAGGCCGAACAGCGGCAGGTGCGCGAAGGCGTCGTAGATCATCAGATGATCGACGTCGCTGTGGCTGATACCCGCCTCGCGGAACGCGGTCGGGCCCGCCACCTTGAAGGCGCGCGAGGAGTTGAAGCTCTCCATCTGGCTGACCATCGGCGTCTCGACGCTCTCGCCGGTGCCGAGCACATAGACCGGCTTGTGCGGAAAATCCTTGGCGCGGTCGGCCGAGGTCATGATCAGCGCGCCGCCGCCGTCGGTGACGAGGCAGCATTGCAGCAGCCGGAACGGGTAGGCGATCATCCGCGAGTTGAGCACGTCGGCGACGGTGATCGGGTCCTTCATCGTCGCGCGCGGATTCTTCGCGGCCCATTCGCGCTGCACCACGGCGACCATCGCGATCTGCTCGTGGGTGATGCCATGGGTCTTCATGAAGCGCAGCACCGGAATCGGAAACTGGCTCGGCGGCCCGTAGATGCCGTAGGGCGCTTCGAACTGGCCCTGCAGGCTGTCGGCGGGAATCGAGCGCGGCAATTTGCCGATCATCGACTTGCCGCTCTCGGCGTGGGTGATCAGCACGGTCTTGCACAGCCCGGCCTCGATCGCCGCCGCCGCGTGGCGGACGTGCAGCATGAAGGAGCAGCCGCCGACCGAAGTGCCGTCGACCCAACTGGGCGTGATGCCGAGGTAGTGCGCGATCTGCTGCGGGCTCTCGACCGCGGTGGCGATGCCGTCGATGTCGGACGGCTTCAGCCCGCAATCAGCCATCGCGTTGAGCGCGGCGTCGGCGTGGAGCTGGATCTGCGACATGTCGGGAATGACGCCGAGCTTGGTGGTCTCGGCGGCGCCGACGACGGCGACCTGATTGCGACGCATGGTGCTCACCCCTTCGCCGGACGGAATTGCGGAAGGGTGAGATTGTCGTCGATCTTTTCGAACGCGACTTCGAGCTTCATGTCGAGCTCGAGCGCCTCCGGGGTCTGCGGACAGTCGAGGATGTTGCTCATCATCCGCGGGCCTTCTTCCAGCTCGACCACGGCGATCGCGTAGGGCGCGGTGAAGCCGGGCGCGAGCGGGCGGTGATTGATGACGTAGCTGTACAGCGTGCCCTTGCCGGAGGCCTTGAACACGCTGACGCCGCGCGAGCCGCATTTCGGGCAGAACGGCCGCGGCGGGAAATACGCGTGCGAACAAGAATCGCAGCGCTGCAGCCGCAACTCGCCCGCTTTGGCGCCGTCCCAATAATGCTGGGTTTCCGGGGTGATCTTCGGGCGTGCGCGCGCTGGTTCGGCCATCGTCGTTGTTTGCTCCCTGAGCATTGGGGTTGTGGGCCCATTGGTTCCGGGCCTTGATGCGACATCGACCGGCCAGCGTCAACACGCGCCCGGCGCGGGTCAGCGTGCGCAAAACGTATTCCGGCAGGCGAACAATCAGCTCGGTTGCGCATGGCCAAACGCCGCACTCCGCGCTACAGGAGATGGAAATCCACCCTCAATTCGGCGAAAGCCGGCGCGTGCCGACAGGCACGGTCGGTCGACCTTCCAGCGGAACAGATGCCATGACGAAACACCCCACGCTCGCCGCGCTCGCGGCCGATCTCGACGCCGGGCGCACCACCGCGCGCAAGCTGGTCGACGATTGTCTCGCTCGCATCGCCGACGAAACCGGGGAGGGCGCGCGCGCCTTCATCCATGTCGATCGCGCTGCGGCGCGCGAGGCCGCCGAGGCGATGGACAAGCTGCGCGCGATCAAGGCCGCGCCGTCGCCCTATGCCGGCATTCCGATCTCGATCAAGGATCTGTTCGATATCAGGGGCCAGGTCACCCGCGCCGGCTCGCGCGCGCTCGACGACAACCCGCCGGCGGAGGCCGACGCCCCCGCGGTGGCGCGGCTGCGGCGCGCCGGCTTCGTTGTGATCGGCCGCACCAACATGACCGAGTTCGCCTATTCCGGCATCGGCATCAATCCGCATTACGGCACGCCGAAAGCCGCCTATGGCCGCGATGTCGGCTATGTGCCCGGCGGCTCGTCGTCGGGCGCGGCGGTCTCGGTCGCCGACGGCATGGCGCATGCGGGCCTCGGCACCGACACCGGCGGCTCGTGCCGGATCCCGGCGGCGTTCAACGGCATCGTCGGCTACAAGCCGTCGCAGAGCCGCGTGCCGCGCGACGGCGCGGTGCCGCTGTCGTTCTCGCTGGATAGTATCGGGCCGCTGGCGCGCAGCGTCGCCTGCTGCGCGGTGCTCGACGCCGTGCTCGCCGACGAGCCGGTGGTGCCGCTGGTGCCGCGGCCGCTGAAGGGCCTGCGGCTCGCGGTGCCGACCACGGTGGCGCTGGACGAACTCGACGATGCGGTGCGTACCGCGTTCGAGCGCGCGCTGAAGACGCTCGGTGGCCACGGCGCGATCATCGAGAAGGTCGAGGTGCCGGAATTCAACGACGTGGCGCCGCTCAGCGCCAAGGGCGGCCTCACCGCGGCGGAGAGCTACGCCTGGCATCGCTATCTGATCGTCGCGCAAGGCGACGTCTACGACCCGCGGGTGCGCGAACGCATTTTGCGCGGCGAAACGCAGTCGGCGGCGGAGTACGTCGACACGATCCTCGCGCGCAAATCGCTGATCGCTCGCGCGACCGCGCGGCTCGCGCCTTACGACGCGGTGGTGATGCCGACCACGGCCAATCTCGCGCCGAGCATCGCCGAGCTCGCCGACGACAAGGCGTTCACCAAGGCCAATCTGCTGGCGTTGCGCAACTGCACGCTGATCAACATGATCGATGGCTGCGCGATCTCGCTGCCGTGCCACCACGACGGCGAGGCGCCGGTCGGGCTGATGCTCGCCGGTGTCAACGGCGCCGATCGCGACGTGTTCGAAGTCGCCGCGGGGGTCGAGGCGGCGGTCCGTGGCTGAACTTGCGTTCACCCTCGACGCTGCCGGGACGCGAACGCCGCTGACGATGCCGATCCGGCAGGCGGTGATCGCCGGCTGGACCGGCCGCGATCCGGTGGCGCGCGACAAGCACATCGTCGAACTCGAAGCGCTGGGCATCGCGCGGCCGGCTTCGACGCCGATCTATTATCGCGTGGCTGCGGCGCGCCTCACCACAGCGGGCGCGATCGAAGTCTCTGGCGGAGACTCGTCCGGTGAAGTCGAGTTCGTGCTGATCGGGTACAACTCCTGCATTCTGGTCGGCGTCGGCTCCGACCACACCGACCGCAAGGTCGAGGCCTATGGCGTGACGGTGTCGAAACAGATGTGCGACAAGCCGGTCGCCGCCGAACTCTGGGACTTCGCCGACGTCGAAGCGCACTGGGACCGGATCGTGCTGCGCGCCTTCGCGACCATCGGCGGCGCGCGCGTGCTCTATCAGGAAGGCACGCTCGACCACATGCTGCCGGCGCGCGACCTGGTTTCGCGCGGCTTCGGCGAAGCGGGCTTGCCTGACGGCTGCGCGCTGTTCGGCGGCACTTTCGCGGCCAAAGGCGGCATCCGCCCGGCGAGCCGGTTCGATTTCGAGATCGACGATCCGGTACTGGGGCGTGTCATTCGTCACGGCTACGATGTGATCGAGCTGCCGATCTTGGGGTGAGAGAGGCGCTATCGCGCGTCCTCGCCGCCTCGCACGTCATTCCGGGGCACGCGCGCAGCGCGTGAACCCGGAATCCAGACGTTCAGGGCACCTCGGGATTCCGGGCTCGCTCACTTCGTGAGCGCCCCGGAATGACGAACCTTATGTTCGTCGACGTGCGAACTATGCCTTCGCCTTCGCCACGCTGAACGTCGCGTTGGCGCGGGCGCAGCGGGCGCCGTCGGCGGTGACGAAACACTGCACCACGCACAGCGACGCGCCGAGCTTGACCACTTCGGGCTCGAATTGCAGCCATTGGCCGATCCGCGCCGAACCGAGGAAGTCGATCGCCAGCGACGCGGTCAACAGCCGCTCGCCGCCGCCGAGCTTGAGCGCGCAACTGTAGCCCATCGCGGCATCGGCCAGCGCGGCGATCAGTCCGCCATGGGCGAGCCCGCGCGAATTGGTGTGGGCGTCGCGGATGCGCAGGCCGAGCATAACCGCGTCCGCCGTGGTCCTCGCATAAAGCGGCTCCCACGGCGCGGTGAGGGGACTCGGCCGGGTGTGGCGGATGAAGCCCGCGGGAATGTCGGGCGTTTTGGTTTGGTCGGTTTCAGTCATGCAAGCGCTCGCGTTGAACATGTGCATTTGACCGCAGGCGCATTGTCGCCGCAACGCCGACAAAGTTTGAAGCGTGCTTTGAAAGGGTGTTTGAAACGGCGAGCGCTGGCAAACATCCGCCACGTCATTCCGGGGCACGCGCCTCGGCGCGTGAACCCGGAATCCAGAGATTCAGGGCACCTCGGGATTCCGGGTTCGCTCACTTCGTGAGCGCCCCGGAATGACGTGGGTGTGGGTGTGTGCTTACGTGATACCTGATCAGTACGGCAGCCCGACGTAGTTCTCCGCAAGTGATGTGATCGCGGCCTGCGAGCTGATCAGATAGTCGAGCTCGGCGGTCTGGATGCGCTGGGAGAAGGCGTCGCTGTCGGGGAAGCGATGCAACATCGAGGTCATCCACCACGAGAACCGTTCCGCCTTCCATACCCGGCGCAATGCGTTGACGGAGTATGCGTCGATGCCGGCCCTGGACTTGTCTCCATAAAATTCGCGGAAGGCGCGCGACAGATAGTACACATCGCTGGCCGCGAGGTTGAGGCCCTTGGCGCCGGTCGGCGGCACGATGTGGGCGGCGTCGCCGGCGAGGAACAGCCGGCCGAACCGCATCGGCTCGGCGACGAAGGAGCGCAGCGGCGCAATGCTCTTCTCGATCGACGCCCCGGTGACCAGCTTGCCGGCGGCTTCCGGATCGAGCCGGCGCTTCAGCTCGTCCCAGAACCGCTCGTCGCTCCACTGCGCGACGTCGTCGGACAGCGGGCACTGCACGTAATAGCGACTGCGCTGCGCCGAGCGCATCGAGCACAGCGCGAAGCCGCGGTCGTGGTTGACGTAGATCAGTTCGTGCGACACCGGCGGCGTGTCCGACAGCACGCCGAGCCAGCCGAACGGATACACCCGCTCGAAGGTCTGCACCGCGCCCGCCGCGCTCTGCCGCGACACGCCGTGGAAGCCGTCGCAGCCGGCGATGAAATCGCAGGCGAGTTCGTGGCTGACGCCGTCCTTGGTCCAGCGCACCTTCGGCGTGTCGCCGTCGAAATCGTGTAGGCTGACGTCGGCGGCGTCGTAGATGTTGGTGAGGCCTGCGGCCGTGCGCGCCTCCATCAGGTCGCGCGTCACCTCGGTCTGGCCGTAGACGGTGACGTGCTTGCCACCGGTGGTGCCGGCGAGATCGATGCGGTGGCGCTGGCCGGAGAATGCGATCTCGAAACCGTCGTGCACCAGCCCTTCCTGATGCAGCCGCGCGCCGACGCCGGCTTCGTCGAGAAGGCCGACCAGGCCCTGTTCCAGCACCCCGGCGCGGATCCGCGACAGCACGTAGTCGGGGTCCTTGCGTTCGAGAATGACGGCGTCGATGCCGTAGGTGTGCAGCAACTGGCCGAGCAGCAGACCCGATGGTCCGGCGCCGATGATGGCGACTTGCGTGCGCATGCGCGTTCCCCGCAGGTTGGTTTGCCGCCTCGTTACGGGACCGGGGGGGCCGCGTCCAGTTGTCGTCCTGTGTCTACCAGCTATTACAAGGCCGTCACTTGCATTGGGGGTTGTAACCGATAACAATGCAAGGAAGTGGCCAATAGAGCCGTCCAAGGGAGAGAACCGATGAGAAAGACTCTGCTCGCGCTGCTGCTCGCGGCGGGTGTGACGCCTGTCGTCGCCCAGCCCGCCTCGGCGCAGGACAAGACCGTGAATTGGAAGGTCTCGTTGTGGGTGCCGCCGGCGCATCCGCTGGTTCCGGCGACCAAGCTCTGGGCCGAGGACATCGAGAAGGCTTCCGGTGGCACCATCAAGATGGCGGTCTTTCCGTCCGAGCAGCTCGGCAAGGCGTTCGACCATTACGACATGGCGCGTGACGGCATCGCCGACGTCACCTACGTCAATCCCGGCTATCAGCCCGGCCGTTTTCCGATCGTCTCCGCGGGCCAGCTTCCGTTCGTGTTCAAGGACGGCAAGAAGGGCACGCTAGCGTTCAACGAATGGTACAAGAAGTACGCGCCGACCGAGATGAAGGACACCAAGCTGTGCTTCGCCTTCATTCACGATCCGGGCGCGCTGCACGGCAAGAAGAAGGTGGTGCTGCCGGCCGACATGAAGGGCCTCAAGGTGCGCCCGGCGCAGTCGACCATCGGCGAAATGGTGAAGCTGTTCGGCGGCACCAACGTCCAGGCCTCGGCGCCGGAATCGCGCGACGCGCTGGAGCGCGGCGTCGCCGACGAGATCACCTTCCCGTGGGGCTCGGTGTTCCTGTTCGGTATCGACAAAGTCGTCAAGTATCACATGGACGTGCCGCTGTACTCGACGGTGTTCACCTACAACATCGGCCTGAAGGCCTATAACGCGCTGTCGCCCAACCAGAAGAAGATCATCGACGATCATTGCACGCCCGAATGGGCGTCCAAGGTCACCGACCCCTGGGTCGACTTCGAGGCCAATGGCCGCACCAAGATGAAGGCGCTCGAGGGCCACGAGGTCTATCCGCTGACGCCCGAGCAACTGGCCGAATGGAAGAAGGCGACCGAGCCCTTGCACGCGAGTTGGGCCGAGGCGGTGAAGAAGGCCGGCGGCGACGCAGCCGCGATCGACGGAGAGCTCAAGGCGGCGCTGAAGAAATACGACGCCGGGCTGTGATACGCCGAACTGTCGTCATTCCGGGGCGCGGGCGCAGCTCGCGAACCCGGAATCCAGACGTTCAGAGCACATCGAGATTCCGGGTTCGCGCCCGACGGCGCGCCCCGGAATGACGTCTCCTCTGTGACTACCAAGCTGGCCATGAACGCCCCATGACCTCCGATTTCGACAGACTGACCAATCGTCTGCCCGGCGCGCTGCCGACGCGGCGGTTTCCGAAGAACGGGATGGATCGCTTCATCGACGTGATCGAATGGATCGCGGCGTTCTTCGTCGGCGTCGTCGCCTTGAACACCTTCCTCGCGGTGTTCATGCGCAAATTCTTCTCGGTGACGATCCCGGATTACTACAATGTCGGCCAGTTCCTGCTCGGCATTCTGATCTTCTGGGGCATCGCGGCCACCAGCTATCGCGGCACCCACATCACCGTGGACCTGCTGTGGAGCAATGTCGGCGCCCGGGCGCAGCGCTGGATCGACGTGTTCGCGACGCTGGTGCTGCTGTTCGTGGTCACGGTGCAGACCTACACGCTGTTCGACAAGGTGGTGACGACCAGGGCCGACGGCATCGTCACCATGGACCTGCAATTGCCGATCTGGCCGTTCTTCCTCGTCGCCTGGCTCGGCGACGTCGCGGCGGTGGTACTGATCGCGATCCGCACCTGGCGACTGATCTTCCATCCGGACGAACTGCACGATCCCAAATTCAAGCCGGTGGAATGACCATGGACAACGACGCGGTGACGCTGATCGGTTTCGTCAGCCTGTTCGCCCTGATGCTGCTGCGCGTGCCGATCGGCATGGCGATGGGGCTCGTCGGCATCACCGGCTTCGGCTATCTCACCGGCTTCGAGCCGGCGCTGAAGCTGATCGGCCAGACCACGATGCGCACGGTCACGGATTATTCCTTCGGCGTGATCCCGATGTTCCTGCTGATGGGGGCCTTCGTCTCGGTGTCCGGCATCAGCCGCGAGCTGTTCCGCGCCGGCTACACCTTCGTCGGCCATTGGCGCGGCGGGCTCGGCATCGCCACCATCGCCGCCTGCGGCGGCTTCGCGGCGATCTCCGGCTCGTCGGTGGCGACGGCGGCGACGTTCTCCTCGGTGGCCTATCCGGAGATGCGCCGCTACAACTATCCGCAATCGTTCTCCACCGGGGTGATCGCGGTCGGCGGCACGCTCGGCGCGATGCTGCCGCCCTCGACGGTGCTCGCGGTCTACGGAATCATCACCCAGCAGGACATCGGCAAATTGTTCATGGCCGGCATCGTCCCCGGCCTGCTGGCGATCATGATGCACATGATCACCATCGCGGTGATCGGCGTGGCGCGGCCGGGCTATCTGCCGACCGCCCCGCGCAGCTCGTGGCGCGACCGGATGCTGGCGTTCCGCGACGTCTGGTCGCCGCTGCTGCTGTTCATCTTCGTGATCGGCGGGCTGTATGGCGGGTTCTTCATCCCGACAGAAGCGGGCGCGGTCGGGGCGGTGGGCGCCTTCCTGATCGGCATCGCGCGCGGCAAGCTGACCCGCGACGGCATCCTGCAATCGCTGCTGCAGGCGACGCGGACCGCGGCCGCGGTGTTCACCGTGCTGATCGGCGCGCTGTGCTTCGGCTATTTCCTCACCATCACCCAGACCCCGCAGGCGATCACCGAATTCCTCACCGGGCTCGGGCTGGGGCCCTACGGCGTGCTGGCGCTGATCCTGGTGATGTATCTGGTGCTCGGCTGCGTGATGGACGCGATGGCGATGGTGATCCTGACCGTGCCGATCGTGTTTCCGGTGATCACCGCGCTCGGCTTTGATCCGATCTGGTTCGGCGTGATCGTGGTGGTGACGGTCGAGCTCGGACTGATCTCGCCGCCGGTCGGGATGAATGTGTTCGTGATCAAGAGCGTGATCAAGGACGTCAGCATGGGCACCGTGTTCAAGGGCGTGGCGCCGTTCGTGGTCACCGACGTGATCCGGCTGATCATTCTGATCATGTTTCCGCTGCTGGCCACCTGGCTGCCGCAACGCATGGTAGGATGACCCGATGAAACCCGTGCTCGAGACCCGTTACGTCTTCACCATCACGGCGCGGATCGGCGGGGTGATCTCGGCCGGCGACACCGGCGCCGGCGTGCGCCGTATCATTCCGGTGATCGGCGGCGAGGTCAAAGGCGAGGGCATCAGCGGCCGCGTGCTCGCCTCCGGCGCGGACTTCCAGATCATCCGGCCGAACGAACTGATCGAGCTCGAGGCCAAATACGCGTTCGAAACCGACGACGGCGCGGTGGTCTATGTCGAGAATGTCGGGATCCGGTTCGGGCCGATCCAGCTCTTGCAGAAGCTGAAGCGCGGCGAGCCGGTCGACCCGAAGCTGATCTATTTCCGGACCCGGCCGCGATTCGAGACCGGGCATCCGAACTATCAGTGGCTGACCACGCATCTGTTCATCGGCTCCGCCGCCCGCCACGCCGACCGCGTCGTGGTCGACGTGCATCAGGTGCTGTGAAATTCTACAAATAACCCTCTCCCCTCGTGGGAGAGGGTGGCTTCGCGCAGCGAAGCCGGGTGAGGGGGCCGCGGGCACAGCGTTCGCGGCGCCCCCTCATCCGGCGCGGACTGCGTCCGCGCCACCTTCTCCCACGAGGGGAGAAGGTAGAGGACGATCGCGGCCACTCGTTGCGCCAACCAACCGTCTCCCACGAGGGGAGAAGGAAGACGCCGCGCCTGTGGCCGCACTCCACCCCGGCGAACTGCGTTCTCCGACCCTCCCCCTCCAGGGGAGGGCGATCAGCTCGGTCGCTGCAAGTTTCATTTGCGATTGCGTCCGACCGCATTGACTCCCGCCGAATTCGTTATAGTCTATAACTATTCTGCACAGGACGTAATAAGTGCTCACAGGAAACGCCTCTGCCGCGACGCTTGCGGACTCCTCGACGCTTGTCGTCGATACCGTCGGCTCGGTGCTGACGGTCGGCCTCAACCGTGCCAAGAAACGCAATGCGCTGAACGACGGCTTGATGGCCGCGCTGAAGGATTGCTTCGACGATCTGCCGGCCGACATCCGCGCGGTGGTGATCCACGGCATCGGCGATCACTTCTCCGCGGGCCTCGATCTGTCCGAACTGCGCGAGCGCGACGCCACCGAGGGGCTGGTGCATTCGCAGACCTGGCACCGGGTATTCGACAGGATCCAGTATTGCCGCGTGCCGGTGATCGCGGCGCTGAAGGGCGCGGTGATTGGTGGCGGGCTCGAACTGGCCTGCGCTGCGCATATCCGCGTCGCCGAGCCGTCGGCCTACTACGCGCTGCCGGAAGGCAGCCGTGGCATCTTCGTCGGCGGCGGCGGCTCGGTGCGGCTGCCGCGGCTGATCGGCGTGGCGCGGATGGCCGACATGATGCTGACCGGCCGGGTGTATTCCGCCGCCGAAGGCGTCGTGCACGGCTTCTCGCAATATCTCACCGATGGCGGCTCCGCCTTCGACAAGGCGATGGAGCTCGGCAACCGCGTCGCAAAGAACGCGCCGCTGACCAATTTCGCGGTGCTGCAGGCGCTGCCGATGATCGCCGAGGCCAATCCGCAGACCGGCCTGCTGATGGAATCGCTGATGGCGACGGTGGCGCAGAGCGACCAGGAAGCGAAGAACCGGATTCGCGACTTTCTCGATCACAAGACCGCAAAGGTTAAACCGACCTGAGATGGGCGCCATGAACAATTCGGCCATGACAAACCCGACTGCCGGCGCCGGCGAGGTGGGGCACCTCGAGTCCCATCCGCTGCGCGACATTTCGTTCGGCGACATCGGGATCGCCACCGAACGCCGTCCCGACGGCACCATCTACGTCCGCTCGACGACGACGCTGTCGGACTATCCGGTGCGGATCACCGACCGGCTGCATCATTTCGCCGAAACGGCGCCGGATCGGGTTTTCATGGCCGAGCGCGACGGCAACGGTGGCTGGCGCAAGATCACTTACGCCGGCATGCTGAGCGCGGCGCAGACCATCGCCTCGGCGTTGCTGGCGCGCGGGCTGTCGGCCGAGCGGCCGGTGATGATTCTGTCGGGCAATTCGATCGACCACGCCCAGATCATGTTCGGCGCGCTATATGCCGGCGTCGCTGTGTGCCCGGTGTCGCCGCCTTATTCGCTGGTGTCGAAGGACTTCGGCAAGCTGCGCTACATCGTGGGATTGCTCACGCCCGGTCTGATCTTCGCCGACGACGTCACGCCGTTCGCGCCGGCGATCCTCGCGACCGTGCCCGACGATGTCGAGATCGCCGCGACGCGCGGCGAGGTCGCGGGGCGCAAGGTCACGTCGCTCGACGAATTGCTGAGTACGCCCGAACATCCGGGGCTTGCCGCCGCGCACGAGGCGATCGGCCACGACACCATCGCTAAATTCCTGCTCACCTCGGGCTCGACCGGCAATCCCAAGGCGGTGATCAACACCCAGCGGATGATCTGCGCCAACCAGGTGATGATCCGCGAGGCGATGGCGTTTCTGAAAGACGAACCGCCGGTGATCGTCGACTGGCTGCCGTGGAATCACACCTTCGGCGGTAATCACAATATCGGGCTGACGCTGTTCAACGGCGGCTCGATGTATATCGACGACGGCAAGCCGACGCCGGCCGGCATCGCAGCGACGATCCGCAACCTGCGCGAGATCGCCCCGACGGTGTATTTCAACGTCCCCAAAGGCTACGAGTCGCTGCTGCCGGTGCTACGCGAGGACGCGCAGCTGCGGAAGATGTTCTTCAGCCGGCTGCACGCGATGTTCTTCTCCGGCGCGAGTCTGGCCGCCCATGTCTGGAAGGGGCTCGACGAGGTGGGGGCGCAGGAGACCGGCGCGCGCGTGCCAATGCTGACCGGCCTCGGCGCCACCGAGACCGCGCCGTTCTTCATGTCGGTGACGCCGCAGACCTCTCGTTCGGGTCACGTCGGGCTGCCGGTGCCCGGCAACGAGGCCAAGCTGGTGCCGAACAACGGCAAGCTGGAAGTCCGCGCCCGCGGGCCGAACATCACGCCGGGCTACTGGCGCGCGCCCGAACTGACCGCCAAGGCGTTCGACGAGGAAGGCTTCTACAAGCTCAACGACGCGCTGAAGCCGGTGGATCCGAACGATCTCACCGCAGGCTTCGATTTCGACGGCCGGATCTCCGAGGATTTCAAGCTCGCCTCGGGCACCTGGGTCAGCGTCGGTCCGCTGCGCGCGAAGTTCATCGCTGCCTGCGCGCCGCTGGTGCGCGACGTGGTGATCGCCGGACTCGACCATGACACGGTGTCGGCAGTGGTGATCCTCGATGCCGACGGCTGCAAGCTGATCAACCCGACGCTCGCGCTCGACGACCTCGCCGGCATGGCGGCGGACCCGCTGATCCGCGATGCGTTTCGCGAGCGGTTCGCCCGGTTGCTGACGCAGGCGACCGGCTCTTCGACCCGGATCACGCGCGCCGTGCTGCTCGGCGAGCCGCTGTCGATCGACAAGGGTGAAGTCACCGACAAGGGCTCGGTCAACCAGCGCGCGGTGCTGGAGCATCGCGCCGCGCTGATCGCCGACCTCTACACCGAGCCGCCGCCGGCGCATGTGATCGCGGTGGCGTAGGGGCATGCGACACCAACGGCCGTCATTCCGGGGCGCGGACGCAGTCCGCGAACCCGGAATCCCGAGCTGTTCCGCGCGAGATTCCGGGTTCGCCGCTGCGCGGCGCCCCGGAATGACGAATTGAATTAGCGTTTCGAATTGACTGCGAAGGCGACCCGATGTTCACCAACCGCCGCGACGTGCAGATCCAGTGGGGCGATTGCGACCCGGCGAACATCGTTTACTATCCGCGCTACTTCGCGATGTTCGACGATTCGACGTCGATCCTGTTCGAAGCCGCAGGCTGTTCCAAGCAGGATCTCGTCGGCGTCTACGGGTTGGTCGGCATTCCGATGGTCGACACCGGCGCCAAATTCTACATCCCGTCGACCCATGGCGACTGGATCACGATCCAGAGCCGGATCGAGAAGTTCAATCGCTCGAGCTTCGAGGTGACACACAAGGTTTTCAAGGGCGAGGCACTGGCGATCGAGGCGTTCGAAACGCGGGTGCTGGTCGGCCGCGATCCGGCCGATCCGGCCAGGCTGCAGTCCGTGGCGGTGCCGGCGGAGATCATCGAGAAATTCACGCGGGGCTGACTCGCGGCCCGGTATGCCGTAAAGAAGACGCGATAAGATCAGGCCGAAAGGCCGGCTACACAACAAGAGGGAGGAGAAGCACATGAACAGGTTCAAGCTATCCGCTGCTGCGTTCGCCGTGGTGATCGCTCTGCCGGCGATGTCCGGCGCCGCGCTCGCCGAGACCAATGAAATCACCGTGGGCATCACCGTCACCACGACAGGCCCCGCCGCCGCGCTCGGCATTCCGGAGCGCAACGCGCTGGAATTCGTGGCGAAGGAAATCGGCGGCCACCCGATCAAGATGATCGTGCTCGACGACGGCGGCGATCCGACCGCGGCGACCACCAACGCGCGGCGTTTCGTCACGGAATCGAAGGCCGACGTGATCATGGGCTCGTCGGTGACGCCGCCGACGGTGGCGGTGTCGAACGTCGCCAACGAGGCGCAGGTGCCGCATATCGCGCTCGCGCCGCTGCCGGTCACGCCGGAGCGGGCGAAGTGGTCGGTGGTGATGCCGCAGCCGATCCCGATCATGGGCAAGGTGCTCTATGAGCACATGAAGAAGAACAACATCAAGACCGTCGGCTACATCGGCTATTCCGACAGCTACGGCGATCTGTGGTTCAACGACCTGAAGAAGCAGGGCGAGGCGATGGGCCTCAAGGTCGTAGCCGAGGAGCGCTTCGCACGACCTGATACGTCGGTCGCGGGCCAGGTGCTGAAGCTCGTCGCCGCCAATCCCGACGCCATCCTGGTCGGCGCGTCGGGCACCGCCGCGGCGCTGCCGCAGACGGCGCTGCGCGAGCGCGGCTACAACGGGCTGATCTATCAGACCCACGGCGCCGCCTCGATGGACTTCATCCGCATCGCCGGCAAATCCGCCGAGGGCGTGCTGATGGCGTCGGGTCCGGTGATGGATCCGGAAGGCCAGGACGACAGCGCGCTGACCAAGAAGCCCGGCGTCGAGCTCAACACGGCCTATGAAGGCAAATACGGCCCGAGCAGCCGCAGCCAGTTCGCCGGCCATTCCTTCGACGCCTTCAAGGTGCTCGAGCGTGTGATCCCGGTGGCGCTGAAGACCGCCAAGCCCGGCACGCAGGAATTCCGCGAGGCGATCCGCAAGGCGCTGATCACCGAGAAGGACATCGCGGCGAGCCAGGGCGTCTACAACTTCACCGAAACGGATCGCTATGGTCTCGACGACCGTTCGCGCATCCTGCTGACGGTTAAGAACGGCAAGTACGTCATCGTCAAGTAAGCAGCAGGCAGGCGGCGCTGCCGCCATGCCCTGAAGCAGAGCCGGCCTCCCGCAGAGGCCGGCTTTTTCGTGGATGAATGCGCGATGCAATGGGGCGGGCGGTGCTCGGGTGCGCGCCGCTGCGAGAATACGTTAGCGGTGCGTTAAGCCTGACAGTTCGAATTGCCGGAATTTAACCCGAGCCGCAACGCGGGTCTGGTAAGTTTACGGGGCACGACAGAGTGCGCGCGGAAAAGACCGCGCCGTTTGACAGGGCGGGGACGCGGACCGGCGCGCATCGTGCGGTCTGCGGCGTCCCCGGTTGCGGTGAAGACATGCCGAAGCAGATCGTCACGCACCGGGATGCGATCAGCTACACCGTTGGGCGAATGACGCTCGCAGGTGGGCTGACCGCGTTCGTGACGCTGCTCTTCCTTCTCTCCGATCTCGGCACCGACCCGAACGCATTGGTGCCGGTCGGCACGGTGGCGCATTCATCGCTGCTGATTGCGGTCGGCGTATCGACCCTGGTGTCGGGTGCGCTGAGCTATCGTTCGGCGATCCTGATGCGGCAGTTGACGCTGACGCGCGCCGAACTGGCGCGGATCTCGCGCACCGATCCGCTGACCGGGCTGCTCAACCGGCGCGGCTTCGACGACGCGGCAGCGCCGCTGCTGGCGCAGGCCGCGGCGGCCGGCCAGCGCGTGGTCGCGCTGATGTGCGACATCGATCGGTTCAAGGCGATCAACGACCGCTACGGTCACGACACCGGCGACCGCGTGCTCTCCCGGATCGGCGACATCCTGCGCGATTTTGCCGAGGCCAACGACATGCTGATCGCCCGCCACGGCGGCGAGGAATTCGCCGGCCTGATGATCGGCGTCAGCGACGAGGAGGCGACGCGCTGTGCATTGGCCCTGTGCAAGCTGTGTTCCACCGAGGTGGCGGGAGCCGACGTCGCGGTGCCGGTGACGATGAGCTTCGGCCTCGCCGCGCATCTGCCGGGCGGCGATCTCGCCGCGCTGATGCGCCGGGCGGACCAGGCATTGTACCGCGCCAAGGATCTCGGGCGCAATTGCGTCGTCCAGATCGACCGGATGGAAGCGGTGGCGGCCTGCTGAATTCGGCGCCGACCGCTCAGGCGGAATGCGAAAAGCCCAGATAGCTCGCGACCACCTGCTCGTTCTGCGCGATCTCCGACGCCGGGCCATCGAGCACGAACTCGCCGAGCTCCATGACATAGGCGCGATCGGCGATCCGCAGCGCCGCCTTGGCGTTCTGTTCGACCAGCAGCACCGAGACGCCGGCCTCGCGCAATTCGCCGACGATGCGGAAGATGTCGGCGACGATGATCGGGGCGAGGCCGAGGCTCGGCTCGTCGAGCATCAAGAGCTTCGGCGCGCCCATCAGCGCGCGGCCCATCGCCAGCATCTGCTGCTCACCGCCGGAGAGCGTGCCGGCGAGCTGCTTGCGCCGCTCCTTCAGCCGCGGAAACAGGCCGTAGACGCGCTCCTGCGATCGGGCGGCGGTCGCCTTGTCGATGCGGAAGGCGCCGAGTTCGAGATTGTCCTCGACCGTCATGGTGGCGAACAGCTCGCGATGCTCCGGCACCAGCGACAGGCCGGCGGCGACGCGGTCCTCGATGTCGAGGCGGGCGATGTCGACGCCGTCGAAGGAGACGCCGCCCTTCAGCGGAAAAATCCCCATGGTGGCGTTGAGCAGCGTGGTCTTGCCGGCGCCGTTGGCCCCGATCACGGTGACGATCTCGCGGGCCCGCACCTCGAGCGTCACCGACCGCACTGCCTCGACTTTGCCATAAGACACGGAGACGTCGGACACCTGCAGCAACGCGCTCATGCCAGGGCTCCGAGATAGGCCTTGATGACTTCGGGATTGGTCTTGATCGCGTCGGGCGTGCCCTCGGCGATCCGCGTGCCGAAATCCAGCACGACGATACGGTCGGCGAGATCCATCACGAAGCCCATGTCGTGCTCGACCAGCAACACCGACATGCCGCCGTCGCGCAATTGTCGAAGGAGGGCGGCGAGGCGCTGCTTCTCCATGTGGCGGAGGCCGGCGGCGGGCTCGTCGAGCAGCAGCAGCATCGGATCGGCGCACAGCGCACGCGCGATTTCGACGATGCGCTGCTGGCCGAGCGACAGACTGCCTGCGAGCTGATCGATCTCGGCGCCGAGGCCGACGCGCTCGATCTGCCGGGTCGCTTCGGCGAGCAGCTTCGCCTCGTCGGCGCGATCGAGCCGCAGCATGCTGGTCAGTGCGCCGGCATTGCCGCGCAGATGAGCGCCGATCGCGACGTTCTCCAGCACGGTCATGTCCGGCACCAGCTTGACGTGCTGGAAGGTGCGGGCGATCCCGAGCTGCACCACGTCCTGCGGCGGCGCGTTGTCGATCGGCTTGCCGTGGAGCTCGATCCTGCCGCCGGTCGTGGTGAGGATGCCGGTGATCAGGTTGAAGGTGGTCGACTTGCCGGCGCCGTTCGGCCCGATCAGCGCGACGATCTCGCGGGCACCCACCTCGAACGACACGTCGTTGACCGCGACCACGCCGCCGAACTGTTTTCGCGCGCGCTCGACTTTCAGTAGAGGGCCGGCTGTGCCGGTCGTCCGCTCGCGCGGCGCGAGCGCGGCGCTCGTGTCGACGCGCGGACGGCGGATTTTGATCGGAACCAGATTGCGCAGCCACGGCCACACGCCGCCGGGCGCGAGCTGCAGCAGTAGCACCAGCAGGATGCCGAACACGATGATCTCGAGCTGGCCCTGGCCGCCGAACAGCATCGGCAGATAGCTCTGCAGCACTTCCTTGAGCACGATCACGATCGCCGCACCCAGCACGCCGCCCCAGACATAGCCGGCGCCGCCAACCACGGCGATGAACAGATATTCGATGCCGGCCTGCGGGCCGAACGGGGTCGGATTCACGTTGCGCTGGAAGTGCGCGTAGAGCCAGCCGGACAGGCCCGCCAGCACCGCGGCGTAGATGAACACCAGCAGCTTCGCCCGCGCGGTCTGCACGCCGAACGCTTCGGCGGCGATATGGCCGCGCCGCAGGGCCCGGATGGCGCGGCCGGTGCGGCTGTCGAGCAGGTTCATCGTCAGCAATGCGCTGATCAGCACCATGCCCCAGATCACGAAGTAGATCGTCTCCGGATCGAACATCTGCAACGATCCGATCGACAGCGGCGGCACCTGCGAGATGCCGTCATTGCGGCCGAGGAAGTCCAGCTTGCTGAACAGATAGAACAGCGAGATGCCCCAGGCGATGGTCCCGAGCGGCAGATAGTGCCCGCTGAGCCGCACCGTCATCAGGCCGAGCAGCACCGCGGCCGCGCCGGCGACAAGCAGCGACAGCGGCAGCGTCAACCATGGCGACACGCCGTAGACCGTGGTGAGATAGGCGGTGGTGTAGGCGCCGAAGCCGCAGAACGCGGCCTGGCCGAACGAGGTGAGGCCGCCGACGCCGGTGAGCAACACGAGGCCCATCGCCACCAGCGCGGCGAGGCCGATATTGTCGAGCAGCACGATCCAGAACGGCGGCATGCCCGGGATCAGCGGCAGCGCCGCCATCACTGCGGCGAACAGGAGAATCGGAAGCCATCTCGGCATCGCGCTCAATCCTTCTCTTCTTCGACCGCGGGGGCCGCGAGCGAGCGCAGCACCAACACCGGCAGGATCAGCGTGAAGACGATGACCTCCTTGTAGTTCGAGGCGTAGAACGAGGAGAATGCCTCGACCACGCCGACCACGATCGCCGCGAAGGCGGTGAGCGGATAGCTGATCAGGCCGCCGATGATCGCGGCGACGAAGCCTTTGAGGCCGATCAGGAACCCGGTGTCGTAATAGAGCGTGGTGATCGGCACGATCAGGATGCCGGAGATCGCGCCGATCACCGAAGCGAGCAGGAAGGCGAGCTGGCCGGACAGGGAGGTGCGGATGCCGACCAGGCGTGCGCCGAGCCGGTTCACCGCGGTGGCGCGCAGGGCTTTGCCATAACGGGTGAAGCCGAAGAACAGCCACAGCGCCACCATCAGTGCGATGGTGATGACGTAGACGGCGATGCTCTGGCCGGTGAAGCGCAGCGGTCCGATCGTCACCGCGGCGTCGGACAGAGGCGGACCGCGCAGGCCCTCGGCGCCGAAGAACACCAGGCCGAAGCCCTGCAAGGCAAGGTGGGCGCCGACCGAGGCGATCAGCAGTACCAGCACGGAGGTGTGGGCCAGCGGCTGGAACGCGATGCGATACAGGAACAGGCCGATCGCGGCGACGATCGCCAGCGACAGCGCGATATTGACTGCGACGCCGGGCCTATAGCCGGGCAGCAGCGCCGCCAGAGCGAGCACGATCGCCGGAAACACCAGATAGATCAGCGCGGCGCGCAGCACTCTGGCGGCGCGGAGTGACTTCCGCGTGCTGAACAGTTCGAAGCCGAAGGCGACGATGCCCATCACCATCGCAAGGCCGGCGGTGCCCGGCACGCCGCCCGTCGACAGCGTCGCGTAGGTCAGCGCGCCGAAGGTGATGAACTCGCCCTGCGGGATCAGGATCACCCGCGTCACCGCGAAGACCAGCACCAGCGCCAGCCCTAGCAACGCGTAGATCGCACCGTTGGTGATGCCGTCCTGCAGCAGGAACAGCAGTATTGTAGTGTTCAAGCGGACGCTCCCCTCACGTGCGAGCGGCGGTCTCCGCCGCGCTCGCCAGCCGGCAGTTGAATTCTGCACGGGCTATTTGATATAGTTCATAACAATTATCGATTATAAGCTCAAGGCCCGCGGCTGAGCGGGTGCCGTGAAATCGAAAGAACCGCGAGCCAGGCGATGACCGCTCCGAAATCCGCCGTCGCCAAGCCGCCCCGCGCCGCGCGCAAGGAAGCGCCCGCTGTGCCGGCTGCCGATCCCGGCGAACTGATGATGGGCGAACTGTCGGAGCTGCTCGGCTACGCGCTGAAGCGGGCCCAGCTCAGGTGTTCGAGGACTTCCTGCGTTGCGTCGCCCCGGTGCAGCTCACCCCGGCGCAGTTCTCGGTGCTGCTGCTGCTCGACAACAATCCCGGCCGCAACCAGACCGAGATCGCCAACACGCTCGGCATTCTGCGGCCGAATTTCGTGGCGATGCTGGACGCGCTGGAGGGGCGCGGGCTGTGCCAGCGGACGCGGTCGCCGAGCGATCGCCGCTCGCACATTCTGATCCTGACCGACAAGGGGCGCGCCACGCTGGCGCGTGCCAAGAAGCTGGTCGCGACCCGCCACGAGGCGCGGCTCAGCGAACTGCTCGGCGAGGACAATCGCGTCGCGCTGCTGGCGATGCTCGGCAAGATCGCGCACGAGTTCTGACTGGGCGCGATTACGGCAGCACCTCGCGACGCTCGGCGAGCCGGGCGTCGAGTTCGGTGCGCTTGTCATCCAGCAGGCCGCATTCGACCGCCTCGATCACGCCGAACAGCTCCTGGGCGTCGCTGATCCGCGTCACCGTGACGTAGTCGGCGCCGGCCGCGTACAGTGCCTGAACATCAGCCAGCAGATCCGCAGTGGCGACGATCTTCGCCGTCGGATTGAGCGCGCGCACGTGGCGCACCAGGCGCTCGTTGTTGGCGCCTTTCAGCAGCGAGTCCGGCACGCTGAGGATGATCATCTCGGCCTTGCCGACGCCGGCATGCAGCAGCGTGTCGACATTGCTGATATCGCCGTAGACCACGTGCATGCCGCGATCGGAGAGGGTGCGATACACCATCGGGTTGAAGTCGATCACGCTGATCTGCTTCAGCAGCTCCGGGGTCTGCCGCTCGATCTCGCTGATCAGCGCGCTGGCGGCGCGGAAGAAGCCGAGGATCACGATGCGCCGCGCCGCGCCGTGGCCGGCACCGTCATCGGCCTCTTCGGCCTGATGGTCGAGATCGCGCAGGCCGAGGCCTTTGAGCAAACGAATGGCGCGGCGTGTGATCGGATCGCTGCGCACCATCACGAAGGTCGACAGCACCGCGAGCAGCACGAAGGCGAACGACGCGGCGCTCGCGGTTTCGGTGCGGATATGGCCGGCGACGATGCCGGTCTGGATCACAACCAGCGAGAACTCGCTGATCTGCGCCAGATTCAGCGCCGGCAGCAGGCTGGCCCGCAGGCCCTGCCGCATCAGATACAGCGGCACGAAGGTGGTGACGATACGGCTGACCACGGTGAAGGCGGCGATCGCCAGCGCCAGCATGATCACCGAGCCGTTCGGGATCGGGATCGTCATGCCGACGGCGACGAAGAACAGCGTGATGAAGAAGTCCCGCAGCGTCGTCACCTTGGCGGTGACGTCGAGCGCATAGGGGAAGGTCGACAGCGACACGCCGGCGACCAGCGAACCCATCTCGCGCGACAGATGCAGCCGCTCGGCGATCTCGCCGATCAGGAAGCACCACGCCAGGGCGCCGAGCAGCACCAGCTCCGGCGTGCGCGCGATGCGGTGGAACAGCCATGGCAGCACGTAGCGGCTGAGCACCAGGGCGGTCGCGACCAGGGCGCCGACGCGGCCGATCGACAGCAGCAGCACGCCGATCTGCAGATCGGCGAGACTGGGCTGCACCGCGAGGAACAGGATCGCGAAGATGTCCTGCAGCACCAGCACGCCGAGCGTGAGGCGGCCGGGCAGGGTGTCGAGTTCGCGCTTTTCGTAGAGCACCTTGACGATGATGACGGTGGAGGACAGCGCGCAGGCGACGGTGAGATACACCGCGTCGAACTGGCCGCCGCCGAACGACAGGCCGATGCCGACGAAGAAGGCGAAGCCGAGCAGACAGCCGCCGATCAACTGCCCACCGGCCGCAACCAGAATCACACTGCCGGCACGCACCACCTTCTTCAGGTCGATCTCCAGCCCGATCATGAACAGCATGAAGATCAGGCCGAGCTCGGAAATCACCGAGATCGAGTCCTGCGACTGCACCAGACCGAGGCCGAATGGACCGATCGCGAAGCCGGCGATAAGGTAGGCGAGGATCAGCGGCTGACGGAAGAAATGCGCCGAAAGTCCGAGCATCCAGGCGAACAGGATGCACAGCGTGATGTCGCGAATCAGTTCGTGCATACCCTCGGCCGCCGTTGAATTGCAGGGCCGCATTCTAAAGGTAATGTCATGTGTCCGAAAGACATAAGTCCGAACCTCCGGCTGATCGACCGGGTTTGGGCCGGGCGACGGGTCGCGGTGGCCTTTGTCACGATTCTGCTGTGGGCCGATCCTGGACTGGGGCAGGTGGCCGGGCCGGGCATCGAACAGACCTTTGCGGCGTCGCTGACGGCAGTGCCGCCGGAGCCCTGGAATGCCAGCGGATCGATCTATGTGCCGGCCTATTCGAGCGTGTCGATGAGCCGGGGCAAGGTGCGCGCCGATTTCTCGGTCACGCTCAGCATCCACAACGCGTCCGAGAGCAGGCCGCTGGTGATCCGCCGGGTCGCCTATTTCGACGGCTCGGGCAAGATGGTGGAGAGTTATCTCAAGACGCCGGTGGCGCTGAAGCCGTTCGCCACGATCGAGGCGTTCGTTCCCAATATCGATGTCCGCGCCGGCACCGGGGCCAATTTCGTCGTCGACTGGGCGGCGGTCGGCGAGATCGCCGAGCCGGTGACCGAAGCGCTGATGCTCGGGAGCTTTGCCAGCGGGCACTATGCTTTCATTTCCCAGGGACGGCCGATCCGGGTCATCGGCAAAGATTGATTCGTGGCGCAGGCCGCCTGCGGCTGCCTATCCGCTGCGCATGCAGGGGCGAAGAAATACTGGTAGCGTTGCACCGTTGATGCTTCTCATCCGCCGCCGCGCCCTCTAGTTTGCGCCGGCTGGTGCGAGGGTGGGATGAGCGTGCAAAAGGACCAGAACGACAACGAGAATTTGCGGTCGCGCGCCTTGCTGACCGGCTGCCTGATTGCGCTCTTGCTGGCGGCGCTGCCGGTTGCGGTGTGGCTCGATCTCACCAGCCTGTCCGATGCGGCACTGCGGCGGCAGGCGTCCGATCTCAATTCGGTGATCAAGAGCGTCCGGCACTATTATTCGGCCAATGTCGTCGGCCGCATTCTGGCGCATCCCGGCCAGGTTCAGGTCATCCACGATTATGAGAATGTGCCGGGTGCGATCCCGATTCCGGCGACGCTGTCGCTCGAACTCGGCAAGGTGATCGGCGAGCAGCAGAGCAACATCACCTATCGGTTCGTCTCCGACTACCCCTTCAAGAACCGTGCGCCGCATCAGCTCGATGCCTTCGAACAGGATGCGCTCGAAGCGCTGCGCAACGACGCCAGCAACAACATCGTCTCCGGCAAGGCCGACCTGTTCAACGACAGCGTCCGGCTGGTGTCGCCGGTGGTGATGGCGCCGGCCTGCGTCGCCTGCCACAACGTGCATCCCGAGAGTCCGAAGCGCGACTGGAAGGTCGGCGACGTCCGCGGCATTCAGGAAGTCTCGATCACCCAGCCGATCGCCGCCAACCTGTTCTCGTTCAAGTTCCTGCTGGCCTATCTGGTGCTCGCCGCGGTTTCGGGCGTGTCGTTCGTCGCGATGCAGCGCCGGCAGGCGCTGAAGATCGTGGCGATGAACAAGGAGCTGGAGACCAACAACGACTTCCTCGCCACGCTGTCGATGAAGATCTCGCGCTACATCCCGCCGCAGATCTACAAGAGCATCTTCTCCGGCCAGAAGGACGTCGTGATCCACACCGAGCGCAAGAAGCTGACGATCTTCTTCTCGGACATCCAGAACTTCACGGCGACCACCGAGCGGCTGCAGCCCGAGCTGATCACGCAATTGCTCAACGAGTACTTCACCGAGATGTCGGAGATCGCGCATCGCCACGGCGGCACGATCGACAAGTTCATCGGCGACGCGATGCTGATCTTCTTCGGCGATCCGGAGAGCAAAGGCGACCGCGCCGACGCGCAGGCCTGTCTGCGGATGGCCTGGGCGATGCAGCGGCGCCTGGCCGAGCTCAACGCCAAATGGCGCGCCGCCGGAATCGAGCAGCCGTTCCGGGCGCGGATCGGGATCAATTCCGGCTATTGCAATGTCGGCAATTTCGGCAGCGCGGACCGGATGGACTACACCATCATCGGCGCGGAAGCGAACCTCGCCGCGCGGTTGCAGGCGATCGCCGAACCGGGCGGCATCGTCATCAGCTACGAGACCTACGCGCTGGTCAGCGACATCATCGCCGCACATACGCTGCCGTCGATTACCATGAAGGGCATCAGCCGCGAGGTCGTGCCCTACGCGGTCGACCATCTGCGCGACGGCAGCGAGGCGTCGAACGTGGTGATCGAGAAGATGCCGGGCCTGGAGTTCTATCTCGACGCCGCGGCGGTGACGCCCGCCGACAGCGACAAGGTCCGCGCGGTGCTGCTGCAGGCGCTGTCGTCGCTGGAGCGGCGGGAGGAGAAGGCGGCGGAGTAGCAGGATGGATCCACAACAAAGGCCGTCATCGCCGGACTTGATCCGGCGATCCATCTTCTTTGAAAAGGATGGATGCGCGGGTCAGGCCCGCGCATGACGGCTGGATATGTCGAGACGTCGACGCACGCCTCACACCAGAATCACCCGAATATCGTTGACGTTGGTCAGCGTCGGGCCGGTGACGAGCAGGTCGCCGGTCTTTTCGAAGAATGTGGTGGCGTCGTTGTTGGCCAGAGCGGCGGCGGGGTCGAGTTGCAGCGGGGCGATCTTCGCGAATGTGGTCGCGTCGATCAGCGCGCCGGCCGGATCGTCGGCGTTGCCGGCGCCGCCGTCGGCGCCGTCGGTATCGGCGGCGAGTGCTGCGATGTCCGGCAGATCGCGCAGGTGCTGCGCCAGCGCCAGCGCGTATTCCTGATTGGGGCCGCCGCGGCCGTTGCCGCGTACGGTGACGGTGAGTTCGCCGCCGGACAGGATCGCCAGCCGCTTGCCGGCCGCGCGCGCCTCGCGCGCGAGCCGAGCGTGGGCGGCGGCGACGTCGCGGGCTTCGCCTTCGAGATCGGCGCCGAGATCGGCAATTGCGTAGCCGGCATCCCGCGCGACCTTGATCGCCGCGTCGAGCGACTGCCGCGGCCGTGCGATGATCGCGAAGCGCGCGCGCGTGAACGCCGTGTCGCCAGGCTTGCAGCTTTCGTTGTGCGGATCGTCGAGCGCCGTGCGCACGGCGTCGTCGATGTCGAGTTGATAGCGCGCGACCAAGGCGCGGGCGTCGGCCAGCGTGGTCGGATCGGGCACCGTCGGCCCGGAAGCAATCGCGGACGGCTCGTCGCGGGGGACGTCGGAGATCGCCAGCGTCACGATCTCGGCGGCGTTGCTGCCGGCGCCAGCGAGGCGGCCACCCTTGATCCGCGATAGATGCTTGCGGACGGTGTTGACCTCGCCGATCGGCGCGCCGGAGCGCAGCAGCGCGCGCGTGGTCCGCTGCTTCTGCGCGAGCGTGACGCCCTCGGCCGGCAGGATCCAGTTCGCCGAGCCGCCGCCCGACAGCAGCACCAGCAGCAGGTCGTCGGCGGTGGCAGTCGCCGCCCGCTTCAGGCTGGCTTCGGCGCCGCGCAGGCCTTCGGCGTCGGGCATCGGATGGCCGGCCTCGATCACGTCAATGGCGCGGGTCGGCACGCGATGACCATGGCGGGTGGTGGCGATGCCGGTCAGGCGTGAGGGTGCGAGGCCCAACGTGTCGAGATAGTGCCGTTCGGCGGCGGCGGCCATCGCGGCAGCGCCCTTGCCGGCGGCGAGGCAGATGATCCGGCCGCGCGGCAGCGACGGCAGATGCGCGGCGAGAATGCTGTCCGGATGCGCGGCCGCGACGGCGGCGTCGAAGATGGCGCGGAGGAGTGCGCGTTTGTCGCTCATGCGCCCGTTGTGGCAGGCGTGCCTCGGGGCGGCAAGTGGCTGGGCGCCGGAGGCAGTCATTCCGGGGTGCGCCCCGCGAGGGGCGCACCCCGGAATCTCTGTCGCAGATCAGCTCGAGATTCCGGGTTCACGCGCTTGCGCGCGTGCCCCGGAATGACGAGGGAGGAGCAACTAGCCGCCGGCGGGCGCGGCGACTTCGCCTTCGATCACGTCGCCGAACAGCTTCCAGTTCTCGCCTTCGAACTTCATCAGCTGCAATTGCTCGATCGGCGCGAAATCGGTCGCGCTGGTGTTGAGCTTGATGCCGGGAAGCAGCACGCCGAGCTGGACGTCCTTGAGGTTGGCCGCCTGCTTCATGACGTTGGCGCGGGTGAGGTCGTCGCCGCATTGCTTGATCAGCACCGCGACCGTCTCGGCGATGTTGTAGCCGGTGGTGAAGGAGCTGTCGGCGCGGCTGGCCTGCGGCGCGTATTTCGCCATGAACTCGTAATACGCCTTCATGCCGGGGTCGTTTTCCCACTGCTTGTCGGTGGCGTCCTTGGCGTAGGAGGCCGAGATGATGCCCTGGGCGTTTTCGAAGCCGGCGGGCTTCATCACGCTCCCGGTCGAGGCCGAGACGTTCGGCACGATCATCATCGGCTTCCACGCCAGTTCGGCGACCTTCTTGATGGTCTGCGCCGCGAATTTCGGCGTGGCGAAGATCACCAGCACGTCGGGCGCCTTGGCCTTGATGTTGACGATGTGGGAATCGACGGTCGGCTCGGTCAGCTCGTAGCTGTCCTCGATCACGACCTGCGAGGCCTTGTCGCCGAGGCCGTCCTTGAGGCCCTTGAGATAGTCCTTGCCGAAATCGTCGCCCTGATAAAGCACGGCGATCTTGGCGTCCGGCTTCTCCTTCAGGAGATACTTGGCGTAGATCCGGCCCTCGCTCTGGTAGCTCGGCAGCCAGCCCATCGTCCACGGGAAGTGCTTCGGATCGTTCCACTTGGTCGCGCCCGACGCCAGGAACAGATGCGGTGTCTTCTTGGCGTTGAGATATTTCTGGATCGCGGTGTTGGACGGCGTACCCAGCGGGCTGAACATGAACAGCACCTCGTCGCTCTCGACCAGCTTGCGGGTCTGCTCGACCGATTTCGGCGGCGAATAGGCGTCGTCATAGGAGATGTAGACGATCTTGCGGCCGTTGATGCCGCCCTTGTCGTTGATCATCTTGAAATAGGCTTCTTGCGCCTTGCCGACGCTGCCATAGGCCGACGCCGGGCCCGAGTAAGGCACGATGTTGCCGATCTTGACTTCGGTGTCGCTGGCGCCGGGGCCGTATTTCTTCTGCGCCATGGCCTGGCCGCTCGCGGCGGACAGCAGGGCGGCGGCCGCCAGGGTGGCGATCGAACGGGAGAGGGCCGACATCTGGATTCCTCGTTGGTTGTTGTTGGTCTTGCTGCAGGCGCTGCTCTGCAGTGCAGCAGTGCGGGAATGGGTTAGCCGGTTCGCGAGCGTTGCTCAACCCGCAGAGGTTGCGACGGTTACCGAAATTCTCGCCCGTTCCGTCGAATGGAAAGTGTCACCGGCGTGTTGCATACGTCCTGAGCAATTGAGCAGGATATGCGCGGCGGGCGCGACGGTGCAGTGGCGTTCACCTCTCCCCGCGAGCGCTGGGCGAGGGAGCGCGCCGTGCAGCTATGCCGCATGCGCCTTCTTCAGATGCGTTGCGACCAGCTTGATATCGTCGACGAAGCGGGCGTATTCGCGTTGCCTGGCGTCGGCGTCCGGGAGGCGGAGCAGGTAGGAGGGATGCACCGTCACCAGCACCGGTGGGCCGTCGTCGCGGTCGATCAGATGGCCGCGGTTCTTGTTGATCGGGGTGATCTTGCCGAGCACGCTCTGCGCCGCCGTGGCGCCCATCGCCACCACCAGCAGCGGTTTGATCGTCGCGAGTTCGCGCTCGTACCAAGGGCGGCAGGCCTTGATCTCCGACGTGCTCGGTTTCTGATGCAGCCGAATCTTGCCGCGCGGCACGAATTTGAAATGCTTCACCGCGTTGGTGACGTAGGTCTCGGCGCGATCGATCCCGGCTTCCGCCAGCGCGCGATCGAGCATCTGCCCGGCGGGGCCGACGAACGGGTGGCCGGCGAGGTCTTCCTTGTCGCCGGGCTGCTCGCCGACCAGCATTACCCGCGCACGCTGCGGGCCTTCGCCGAACACGGTCTGGGTGGCGTCTTTCCACAGATCGCAGGCGCGGCAGTCGCGCGCCTCGTCGCGCAAGGCTTCAAGCGTATCGCCGGTGTGCTCGGTTCGGATCATCGGCAGCTCCTGTCGCTGCGGTTTCTTCGGTGCGGTGGCTTCGGCCGCGACCATCGCGTGCGCCTTGCGTTCGGCGTGTTCGATCAGCGGCCTGATCAGCGCCGCTTCGGGCAGGTTGCGCCAGTATTTCTTCGGCATCTCGGCCCGCATCGCTTTGGTCTTCAGCCGCGCCGGATTGAAGATGCTGGCGTAGTAAGTCAGCCAGGTTTCCTCCAGCCGGTCCTCCGACGGCGCCATCGCTTTCGCCACGCCGGGCGTGATCGCGATCTTGTGGCCGTCCCAATGCGCGCAAGCGTCGGGCGTGAGAATCGACCATTCCATGTCGGCGAAACGACGGGCGAAGAACGGCGCGGCGGCCGCGACGATGTGATGCTCCGGCTCGAACCAGGCGACGTAGCGCGACTTCGGTTCGCGGCCTATCTCCCTGAAGCGGACGAAGGCGTGCATCTTGTGCTCGTCGCGCCGCACCGCTTTCGCCATCGTCTGCAGCCGCGCGACATCCGGATCGGTCGCCACCTGCATCAGCTCGGGATTGGCGCGCAGCCGCCACAGCAGTTGATACAAGTACGCGAAGCGCTGCGGATCGCGGTGCAGGATCGCGGTCTGCGCCAGTTCGACGAAGCGGGCGGGGACGTTGAAGGTGGGGAACGGGGAGGTCGGACTCTCGCGGTCGGGCGCAGCGGGCGTGGGCGCCGATGGCGCGAACTCGGCCGCATCGAACAGCTCCGGCTCGTCGCCGGCCACCGTCCACGTCACGTCCGCCGGCGCGACGTCCGCCAGCACCAGCTCCCGCGCCGCCTTGCGCCAGCCGTCGAAGTCGGTGTCGCTGTCGAGCCGGATGCGGTGCATGGTGGTGATGGCTTCGTCCCCTTGAATTGATTAGTTCGGCGATAGCCTCTCAACGCATCATGGCCGGGCTCGTCCCGGCCATCCACGTCTTCCTCGCGGGGCGCGCTCGAGAACGTGGATGCCCGGCACAAGGCCGGGCATGACGGAAGCTGTTATTTCGTTGCTGAACTCAAAACCCAAATCCCAGTTGCTGCGCCTTCGGTCGAAACCGTTCCACCAGCTGCGCGCCGTCGAGCAAATGCGGCGGCGGACGGTGGTCGGGGAGAACGATGAATGGCAACGCCTTGTTCCTTGGGATGTGCAGCTTTGCCAGGTCGGCGGCGCGGATCGCGCTGTGTCGGCGGGTGTCGATGATGCGGTCGACCGCCTTGCGGCCGAAGCCCGGCACCCGCAGCAGGTCTTCGCGGCTGGCGCGGTTGACGTCGAGCGGGAAGCGCTCGCGGTTGCGGAGCGCCCAAGCGAGCTTCGGATCCATCTCAAGCGACAGCATGCCGGCGGCGGGATCGATGATCTCCTGCGCATCGAAGCCGTAGAACCGCATCAGCCAATCGGCCTGATACAGCCGATGCTCGCGGATCAGCGGCGGCGCTGCCAGCGGCAGCGCGCGGCTGGAATCCGGGATCGGGCTGAACGCCGAGTAGTACACCCGCTTGAGATTGTAGGAACCGTAGAGATTGGCGCTGGTGTTCAGGATAGTCTGATCGGTCGCAGCATCCGCGCCGACGATCATCTGCGTGCTCTGGCCGGCCGGCGCGAAGCGCGGCGGCTTGGCACGACTGGGTGCCTTACGCGCCTCCACCTTGGCCTCGGTCGCTTCGTCGAGCTTCAGCCGCAGCCGGCCCATAGTACGGCGGATGGCGCGGACGTTCTTCTCCGGCGCCAGCGCCGCGAGGCTTGTCTCCTCCGGCACCTCGATGTTGATGCTGAGCCGGTCGGCATAGCGGCCGGCCTTGGCGATCAGCGCGTCGTCGGCCTCGGGGATGGTCTTGAGGTGGATATAGCCGCGGAAGTGATGCTGTTCGCGCAGCGTCTGCGCCACGTGCACGATCTGCTCCATCGTGTAGTCGGCGCTGCGGATGATGCCGGACGACAGGAACAACCCCTCGATGTAGTTGCGGCGATAGAAATCGAGCGTGAGCTGCACCACCTCGTCGACGGTGAAGCGGGCACGCGGCACGTTCGACGAGGCGCGGTTGACACAGTACAGGCAGTCGTAGGCGCAGGCATTGGTGAGCAGCACCTTCAAGAGCGAGATGCAGCGGCCGTCCGGCGCATAAGAGTGGCAGATCCCCATGCCGGGCGCGGTCGAGCCCAGCCCACGGCCGTCGCGGCTGTCGCGTTGCTCCGTCCCGCTCGAGGCGCAGGAGGCGTCGTATTTCGCCGCATCCGCCAGAATGGCCAGCTTGCGCTGCACGTCCATACTTCGAATCTCCTTGATTCAATTCGCGAAAAAATTTGGCGCGGGACCTCGGAGCGATCCCGATTGACTCCCTGCCACGCTAGGGCTTTATTAGAACATATCATGAACAAATGAGCCGGCAACGGGTTCACTGAATCTCGAAACGGCAACCAAGAAGGAGCGGCGCATGACCAGCGCGCGCCTCGACACGCTTGCGCGCCTGCAGGGCGCCATCGACCGGCTCGAAAGCGGGACGGCCGAGATCGTCCGGCGCGGCCCGCTTGGCCACGCGGATGCCGACGCCGCCCTGCAAGGCGGTCTCGCGCTCGGCGTGCTGCACGAAGTGTTCGCGGAAGGCCGCCACGGCGCGGCGGCGACGGGATTCGTCGCGGGGCTGGCGCGGCGGCTGGCCGAGCAGCGTTTCCTGCTGTGGATCCGATCGGATTTTTCCGCGCGTGAAAACGGCGAACTGGCGATGGAGGGCTTCGCCGAACTCGGGCTCGATCCGCGCCGCATCGTGATGGTGCGCGCGCACGACGCCGAGAGCGCGCTGCGCGCGTCGGCCGATGCGCTCGCCTGCAACGGGCTCGGTGCGGTGGTGACCGAACTGTGGGGCGAGACCCGCGCCTTCGATTTGGTCGCCTCGCGCAAGCTGACGCTGGCGGCGCAGCAGTCCGGCGTCACCGCGCTGATGCTGCGGATCGCTGCGACGCCGCAAGCCTCCACTGCGGAGACGCGCTGGGTGGTGCGCGCGGCGCATTCGCCGCAGATCGAGGGGTGGGGCGCGCCGGTGCTCGAGACCTCGCTCATTCGCAATCGTCACGGCCAGACCGGCCGCTGGATCATGGAATGGAATTGTGATGCGTGCCGCTTCCGTGAACCGCAGACGCATCCTCGGCCTCTGGTTGCCGCGGTTGCCGACCGATCGTATCGAACGGAAATCGCCGCCGGGCGGCGGCTCGCCGGGTGAAGCGTCGCGCGCGCCGCGGGTGGTCGCCGCCAAGCGCGACAATGCGATGGCGGTGATCGCCTGCGATGCGTGCGCGACGCAGGGCGGGCTGATGCCGGGGATGCCGCTCGCCACCGCACGGGCGATGCATCCCTTGCTCGACGTGATCGATCACGATCCGCATGCCGACGCCGCGCTGCTCGCGGCCGTCGCCGACTGGTGCGACCGCTTCACGCCGCTGGTGGCGTTCGACGGCGCCGATGGCTTGCTGCTCGACATCACCGGCTGCGCGCATCTGTTCGGCGACGAGGCCGAACTGATGCGCCTGCTGACCATTGCGCTGACACGGCAGGGCTTTGCGGTCAGCGCAGCGATCGCCGGCACGGCCGTGGCGGCGCGGGCGCTGACCCGCGGCGCGCCGGGCAGGATCGTGGCGCCGGGCGAGGAAGCCGCCGCGGTCGCGCCGCTGCCGGTGGCGGCGCTGGGCGTCAGCGAGGCGATCGTCCGCGGGCTGCGCCGCGCCGGGCTGACGACGATCGGCGATGTGCTGGCGCGGCAGCCGTCCGAACTCGCGGCGCGGTTCGGCGAAGCCTTCGTCGCGGTGCTGCGACAGGCCACCGGCGACGACGACGCGCCGATTTCGCCGCGCAAGCCGGCGCCGGACTACGTGGTCGACAAGCGCTTCCCCGAGCCGGTCGCGACCACCGACGTGATCCTGCCGACACTGCTGGCGCTGGCGCGGCTGCTGATCGCGGCGATGGAGCGTGGCGGCAAGGGCGCGCGGCAGCTCACCGCCTCGTTCTTCCGCAGCGATGGCGCCGTGCGCAGCATTGTGGTCGAGGCCGGACAGCCGGTGACGCGGGTCGAGGTCGTCCAGCGGCTGTTTGCGGAACGGCTCGACGTGCTGGCGGACCCGCTGGATCCCGGCTTCGGCTTCGACCTGATCCGCCTCGCCGCGAACCAGTGCGTTGCCATCGCCGAGGCGCAGCGTGGTTTCGACACCCATGCGCATCAGGCCGAGGACGTGGTTGCGCTGGCCGATACCTTGTCGGCGCGGCTCGGAGCAAAGCGGGTGGTGCGTTATCTGCCGCGGGACACCCATATTCCGGAGCGCGCGGCGCTCGCCGTGCCGGTGCAGCATTGCCCGCCGGACGCTGGCGATGCGCCGTGGCCGGCGCGTTCCGACGAGCCGCCGCTGCGGCCGCTGCGCCTGCTGCAGCCGCCGGAGCCGATCGAGGTGCTGGCGGGCGTGCCGGACGGCCCGCCGGCGCAATTCACCTGGCGGCGCGTCACCCATCGCGTCGCGCGCGCCGAGGGGCCGGAGCGGATCGCGATGGAGTGGTGGCGCGCGGCGCAGCCTGGGCTCACCCGCGATTACTTCCGGATCGAGGACGAGGCCGGGTCACGATTCTGGCTGTATCGCGACGGCCTCTACGGCGTCGAAGTACTGCCGCAGCCGGACGGCAGCGGCCAGCCGCGCTGGTACATGCACGGCCTGTTCGCATGAGGGACAGGCGAATGTGTTGCACAGCCTCTCCCCGTCATTGCGAGGAGGCGAAGCCGACGAAGCAATCCAGAAGCTCCGTGTACGGGGCTTCTGGATTGCTTCGCTTCGCTCGCAATGACGGAGTTGTCACTTAATTTCTGAGACGAGACGCCAATGAGCGCGCCGCGCTACGCCGAGATCGGCGTCACCACCAATTTCTCGTTCCTCGAGGGCGGCTCGCATCCGCAGGACTATGTCCATGAAGCGAGCCGGCTCGGGCTGTACGCGATCGGCATCGCCGATCGCAACACCCTGGCCGGCGTGGTCCGCGCCTACAGCGAACTCGACAATGAGGACCTCGCTTATAAGCCGAAACTGCTGATCGGCGCACGGCTGTGCTTCACCGACGGCACCCCCGACCTGCTGGCCTATCCGACCGACCGCGCCGCCTATGGCCGTCTCTGTCGCCTGCTCAGCACCGGCAAGCTGCGCGCCGGGAAGGGCGAGTGCCATCTGACGGTTGCGGATCTGGAGGCTTTTATCCACCAACCTCCGATCGCTATCCATCAGCCATCGCTTTCGTCATGGCCGGGCTCGTCCCGGCCATCCACGTCCTCAAGCGAGGCCGTGCTGGTGTCCGTGGATGCCCGGGTCAAGCCCGGGCATGACGAGGGGAGGCGCAAGAGTGATCCATCGCAGATCCTGTTAGTCCTGATGCCGTCATATCGGTTTCAATCAAAAAGAATTGCCGAAGCGTTGGAGCGGTTGACGGCGCTGAACAGCGGCAGCGGCAGCGGCAGCGTCTGGCTCGGCCTCGCGCCGTATTATCGCGGTGACGACAGGCGGCGGCTCGCCCGGCTACGGCGGATCGCGGCGGCGGCCAAAGTGCCGGGCATCGCCACCAACGACGTGCTGTATCACCATCCGTCGCGGCGCGCGTTGCAGGACGTGCTGACCTGCGTGCGCGAGAAAACCACGATCGACAAGGTCGGCCGGCGCCTGGAAGGCAATGCCGAGCGGCATCTCAAGCCCGCCGCCGAGATGATGCGGCTGTTTCGCACCGATCCCGATGCGATCGCCGAGACGCTGCGCTTCGCGGACCGCATCTCGTTCACGCTGGACGAACTCCAATATCACTATCCCGACGAGCCGGTGCCGCCCGGCAAGACCGCGCAACAGCATCTGCGCGACCTGACCGAGCAGGGCATCGCCGAATATTTTCCGAACGGCATCAGCGACAGACTGCGCGCCACCATCGACAAGGAATTGACCCTCATCGCGCGGCGCGACTACGCGCATTACTTCCTTACCGTGCACGACATCGTCCGCTATGCGCGGTCGCAGAACATCCTGTGCCAGGGCCGCGGCTCGGCGGCGAATTCCGCGGTGTGCTACGTGCTCGGCATCACTTGCGTCGATCCGACCGAGATCGACCTGCTGTTCGAGCGCTTCGTCTCCGAGGAGCGCGACGAGCCGCCGGACATCGACGTCGATTTCGAACATTCGCGCCGCGAAGAGGTGATGCAGTACATCTATCGCCGCTACGGCCGCCACCGCGCCGCGATCGTCTCCACCGTGATCCATTATCGGCCACGCTCGGCGATCCGCGACGTCGGCAAGGCGCTGGGGCTGTCCGAAGACGTCACCGCGGCGCTCGCCGACACGGTGTGGGGAAGCTGGGGCAAGGGCCTCAACGAGATGCAGGTGCGCCAGGCCGGGCTCGATCCCGCCAATCCGATGATCGTGCGCGCGGTCGAGCTCGCCACCGAGCTGATCGGCTTTCCGCGGCATCTGTCGCAGCATGTCGGCGGCTATGTGCTGACCCAGGATCGGCTCGACAGCTACGTGCCGATCGGCAACGCCGCGATGGAGGATCGCACCTTCATCGAATGGGACAAGGACGACATCGACGCGGTGAAAATGATGAAGGTCGACGTGCTGGCGCTCGGCATGCTGACCTGCATCCGCAAGGGTTTTGATCTGATCGCGCAGCACAAGGGCGTGCGCTTCCAACTCTCCGATATCAAGTCTGTGGACGACAATAACGTCTACCGGATGCTCCAGCGCGGCGAATCGATCGGCGTGTTCCAGGTCGAGAGCCGGGCGCAGATGAACATGCTGCCGCGGCTGAAGCCGCGCTGCTTCTACGACCTCGTCATCGAAGTCGCGATCGTGCGGCCCGGCCCGATCCAGGGAGACATGGTGCATCCGTATTTGCGGCGGCGGAACGGCCAGGAGCCGGTGGTGTATCCGTCGCCGTCGGGCGAGGCCGGCGACAAGAACGAGCTGCGGCAGATCCTCGGCAAGACGCTCGGCGTGCCGCTGTTCCAGGAGCAGGCAATGCGGATCGCGATCGAGGCCGCGCATTTCACGCCGGACGAGGCCAATCAGCTCCGCCGCGCGATGGCGACGTTTCGCAATGTCGGCACCATCGGCAAGTTCGAGGCCAAGATGGTCGGCAATCTGATGGCGCGCGGCTACGACGCCACCTTCGCCAAGAACTGCTTCGAACAGATCAAGGGCTTCGGCTCTTACGGCTTTCCGGAAAGCCATGCCGCCAGCTTCGCCAAGCTGGTCTATGTCTCGGCGTGGATGAAATGCGAGCATCCAGACGCGTTCTGTTGTGCGCTGCTGAATTCGCAGCCGATGGGTTTCTACGCGCCGGCGCAGATCGTCGGCGATGCGCGTGCCAACAAAGTCGAGGTGCGGCCGGTCGACGTCTCGTTCAGCGACGGCCAGTGCACGCTGGAGGAGCGCTGCGGCGAACATCACGCGGTGCGGCTCGGCTTCCGGATGATCGACGGCTTCCGCTGGGCCGATCCGGACGAGGAGCGGGTGCGGCGCGAAGCCGGCGAGGCGCCGAGCGACGACTGGGCGGCGCGGATCGTCGCGGCGCGGGCGAGGGCGCCGTTCGGTTCGCTCGAACAGTTCGCGCGATCGACCGCGCTGTCGAAGCGGGCGCTGATCCTGCTGGCGGATGCCGACGCGTTCCGCTCGCTCGGGCTCGATCGGCGCGCGGCGCTATGGGCGGTGCGGCGGCTGCCCGACGACGTGCCGTTGCCGCTGTTCGAAGCCGCGCGCGCGCAGGAACAGCAGGATGAACATACTGCGCCGTTGCCGCAGATGCCGATGGCCGAGCACGTGGTCGCCGACTATCAGACCGTGCGGCTGTCGCTGAAGGGCCATCCGATGGAATTTTTGCGAGCCTTGTTCGCGGCGGAGCGCGTCGTCACCTGCCGCAATGTCTCGGGAATGCGCAGCAGCGGCCGGCGGCTGCGCTGCGCCGGCGTGGTGCTGGTGCGGCAGCGGCCGGGCAGCGCCAACGGCGTGATCTTCATGACGATCGAGGACGAGACCGGCATCGCCAACATCGTGGTGTGGCCGGCGGTGATGGAGAAATTCCGCAAGGAAGTGATGGGCGCGCGGCTGATCCTGGTCGAAGGCAAGATTCAGGCGAGCCCCGAAGGCGTGGTGCATCTGGTCGCCGAGCGACTGATCGACCGCTCTCACGACATGGCGCGGCTATCGGACGATCTCGCGGCGCGGCCGCCGCTGTCGCCCGCCGCCGAGTTGTATGAGCCGCTGAACGGCGACCGCCGCGACAACCCCGACGCGCCCGCCCAGCGCCTGCGCCACCCCCGCGACGTCCGCATCCTGCCGCCGTCGCGGGATTTCCATTGAGGACTCGCAACGCAACGATCGTCATCCCGAGGTGCGAGCGCAGCGAGCCTCGAAGGATGCTGACGACCACCAAGCGACCCATCCTTCGAGGCCGCCGCTGCGCGGCGGCGCCTCAGGATGACGCTGCGAGACGGGGCTATGTGTTGCTTGGCTGTCCTTCGTCATTGCCGGGCTTGACCCGGCAATCCATCATTCCGAAGACGATGGATACGCGGGTCAAGCCCGCGTATGACGCTGACAGTGTGGAGAGCGATCGTCTCAGCGTCGCCCTCAGTCAGCCGGAGGAAATCACACGATGCCATCTCCCCGCGATCTGCTCGCTGAACTGTGGACCTCCGTCGGCGGCGATGCTGCCGCGCTCGATGCCGTCACGCTCACCGGCGACGAGCCGCAATTGCCGTCGTCGTTTCGGGTCGATGCGGCGGCGCAAGTGTCGATCGCCGCGAGCGGGCTCGCTGCGGCGGAGATCTGGCGGATGCGCAGCGGACAATCACAGAGCGTCAGCGTCGATATGCGCCACGCCGCGATCGAGTGCCGCTCCGAACGCTATCTGCGCCGCGACGGCGAACCGCCGCCGCCGATGTGGGATCCGATCGCCGGCGTGTACCAGGTGAAGAACGGCCGTTTCGTCCGGCTGCACACCAATTTTCCGCATCATCGCGATGCCGTCTGCAAGGTGCTCGCCTGCGCGCCGGAGCGCGCCGCGGTGCAGGCGGCGCTGTCGGAATGGGACGGAGAGGCGTTCGAGACTGCGTCCTACCAGGCCGGCGGCGTCGTGGCGCTGATGCGTTCGCGCGACGAATGGCAGGCGCTGCCGCAGGCCGCCGCGCTGGATGCGTTGCCGCTCGTGGAAATCACCAGGATCGGGGACGCCGCGCCAAAACCATGGCCGGCGGGCGAGCGGCCGCTCGCGGGCCTGCGCGTGCTCGATCTGTCGCGGGTGATCGCCGGCCCGGTCGCCGGCCGCACACTGGCGGCGCATGGCGCAGACGTGATGCTGGTGTCGAGTCCCGAGCTGCCGTCGATCCCCTGGCTGGTGATCGACACCGGCCGCGGCAAGCTGTCGAGCTGCGCCGACCTGACGACCCAGCAGGGCCACGCTGCGTTGCGCGATCTGCTCGCCGAAGCGGACGTCTTCTCTCAGGGCTATCGCCCGCAATCGCTGGCGGCGCTCGGCTTCTCGCCGGAGGACGCCGCTGCGATCAATCCGGGCATCGTCTACGTCTCGCTCTCTGCCTATGGTCGCAACGGACCCTGGGCGACGCGGCGCGGCTTCGACTCGCTGGTGCAATGCACGACCGGCTTCAACCATGCCGAAGGGCAGGCGGCCGGGGTCGAGGGGCCGAAGGAATTGCCGATGCAGATTCTCGATCACGCCACCGGCTATCTGATGGCGCTCGGCGCGATGATCGCCAAGGCCCGGCAGGCCCGCGAAGGCGGGAGCTGGCACGTCCAGGTGTCGCTCGCCCGCACCGGCAAATGGCTGTGGGAGATGGGGCGACTGGTGCAAGGCCTCGCTGCACCGGACATTACGCCCGATCTGGCGGCCGGCTTTCTCGACGATGTGCCCTCCGGATTCGGGACGCTGACGGCTGTGCGTCACGCCGCGATCCTGTCCGGGACGCCGGCGCATTGGGCGCGACCCGCGGTGCCGCTCGGCACCGATCCACCAGGCTGGCCCGCCCGGGGCTGACGACGAGGGTGAGCGGTCGAGGTGTGCGTCTCGAGGGTTGCGCAGGAGTAATCGATCAACCGACCCTCGGCTGCTGTTCACTAATGACGGAGATTGTCAGCAGACAAAGCGAGCATTAATGCTGCGTTCAGATTCCGGCCTCTACGAAACGATATCCTGGCCGTCCGTCGCGAACGGGATGTTGCGCCGCAGAATTCATCTGGGCTGACGTCGGTCCGCTTTTGTGGTTAGCGTGTCATAGTTCGGCACTACCAGTCGCCGGGAGGCAACGCGGTGATCAGGCCCATGTTGAAACACGTAGCGCGAAGACTGGGACGTGTGTCGCGGAAGTGGCTGGTGCTGTCAGGCTGCTTGGCCGTCGGTGTCGCTGTGGCCGGTTCCATCGTCGCGGATCGCTTCGCGGCTACCGAGGTTCATTCGGAGATCTCCAGCCAGTCGCGTCGCAGCGCCGATCGCTACACGCCGAGCGCGGCGGAATGGGCGAGCCTCACCATCGAAAAGGTGAGCGATTTCAGCTTTCGCGCCGAGCATGTCACCGAAGGCAAGATCGCAATCGACGAGGATCGCTCGACCCCGGTATTCTCGCCCTATGCCGGCCGCGTGACGAAGCTGCTGGCGCGCCCCGGCGACCATGTCGCGCAGGGCCAGCCGTTGTTCACGATCGAGGCGCCGGACACGGTGCAGGCGCAGAACGATTTCATCGTCGCCGCCACCGCGCTGAACAAGGCGAAGTCGCAGCTCGAACTGGCGCAGTTTCAGGACAAGCGCGCGCGCGACTTGTTCGACGGCAAGGCGGTGCCGCTGAAGGATTATCAGCAGGCGCAGGCGACGCTGACCAGTACGCAGAACGACATGCAGTCGGCGACCACGGCGCTCGAGGCCGCTCGCAACCGGCTGCGGATCCTCGGCCTCACTGAGAGCGCGATCACGGCGTTTCAGGACAAGGGCAAGATCAATCCGGAGACCACGATCTACGCGCCGATCGCCGGCACCGTGGTGCAACGCAAGATCGGACCCGGACAATACGTCAACGCCGGCGCCAGCGACCCGGTGTTCGTGATCGGCGACCTGTCGACGGTGTGGCTCACCGCTTTCGTCCGCGAATCCGAGGCCGCAGACGTCGAGGTCGGTCAGGACGTCAGCTTCCAGGTGCTGGCTTTGCCGGGCCGCACCCTTACCGGGCGTGTCAACTACGTCGCCGCCGCGATCGACCCCGCCACCCGCCGGCTGATGGTCCGCGCCACCATCGACAACCCGGACGGCGCGCTGAAGCCGGAAATGTTCGCCAACGTCACGATCTATTCGGCCTCCGACCATCCCGCGGTCGGCGTGCCGCGCACCGCGCTGATCTACGAAGGCGATCAGGTCAGGGTCTGGGTCGCGCGCGACGACCGCTCGATCGAACTGCGCACCATCAAGCCGGGACTCACCGCGGGCAATCTGGTCGAAGTGATCGGCAATCTGCAGCCGGGCGATAAGATCGTGACCAAGGGCGCCTTGTTCATCGACCGCGCTGCGACCGGTTGAGGTTTGCGGGCGCTGCCCGCGAAGATACGACGACTGCTTCTCTTCGTTTCCCTTCCCTTCCTGGACCGATCCTTCGTCTTCTCAGCCGAGAAGAATGCAATTTCTTGGTCGCCTGTCGCAGAGTTCATTTGAACGGCGCGTGGCGATGGGGGAGAGGAAGGTCGCACCACCCGCCGCGCTTCGCGCCCGCCTGCCTGCCTGAAAGGTCCGATCCGGATGGGTCGCCTCGTTGCCCTCGCCGTCAACCGCCGTTTTCTGATGGTCGCGATGTTCCTGCTGGTGATCGCCGGCGGGACGGTAGCCTTCAAGCAGCTGAACATCGAGGCCTATCCCGATCCGACCCCGCCGATGGTCGACATCGTCACGCAGAGCGCCGGGCTGTCGGCCGAGGAGGTCGAGCGCTACATCACCATTCCGATCGAGGCCCAGGTCGCCGGCATCAAGAACCTCAAGACGATCCGCACCATCTCGCTGTACGGCCTGTCCGACGTCAAACTGCAATTCTCGTTCGACTACACCTATGACGAGGCGCTGCAGCAGGTGCTGAACCGGCTGTCGCAACTGGCGCCGCTGCCTGGCAACGCGCAGCCGGGAATCTCGCCGCTCAGCCCGATCGGCGAGATTTTCCGCTACCGGCTGGTCGGCCCGCCCGGTTACAGCGTGCTCGATCTCAAGACGCTGCAAGACTGGGTGCTGCAGCGCCGCTTCCGTGCGGTGCCCGGGGTGATCGACGTCACCGGCTGGGGCGGCAAGACCAAGACCTATGAGGTCCAGGTCGATTTCAACAAGCTGGTCGCCAACGGCCTGACGCTGCCGCAGGTGCTGCAGGCGGTGTCCAATTCCAACATCAATGTCGGCGGCAACACCGTCGATATCGGCGCGCAGTCCGCGGTGGTGCGCGGCGTCGGGCTGATCCGCTCGATCGACGATCTCGGCAGCACCATGGTGGCGTCGAGCGGCGGCAATCCGGTGCTGATCCGGGACATCGCCAAGGTCAGCGTCGGCGAGAAGCCGCGGCTCGGCATCGCCGGCATGAACCAGGACGACGACATCGTCCAGGGCATCGTGCTGATGCGGCGTGGCGAAAAGAGTTCGCCGACGATCGCGCGTGTCGAGCAGACGGTGAAGGCGATCAACGCCTCCGGCGTGCTGCCGCCGGGCGTGCGAATCGAACGGATCTACGACCGCAAGGACCTGATCGACACAACGACCCACACGGTGCTGCACAACATGGTGGTCGGCATCCTGCTGATCGTGTTCCTGCAATGGGTGTTTCTCGGCGACCTGCGCAGCGCGCTGATCGTCGGCGCGACGATTCCGTTCGCGCTGTTCTTCGCGGTGATCATCCTGGTGCTGCGCGGCGAGTCGGCCAATCTGCTGTCGGTCGGCGCGATCGATTTCGGCCTGATCGTCGACGCGACGGTGATCATGGTCGAGGCGATCTTCCGCCGACTGTCGCATACGACCGAATTGTCGACGGAGGAACTCAGCCAGATCTCGGCCGAGACCGTCATGGGGATGAAGAGCCACGCCATCCTGTCGGCCGCCGCTGACGTGTCGCGTTCGATCTTCTTCGCCGCCGCCATCATCATTGCGGCGTTCCTGCCGCTGTTCACGCTGTCCGGCGTCGAGGGCAACATCTTCAGCCCGATGGCGAAGACCTATGCCTACGCGCTGGCCGGCGGCCTGCTCGCCACCTTCACCGTGACGCCGGCGCTGTCTGCGATCATCCTGCCGGCGCATGTGAAGGAGACCGAGACGTTGCTGATGCGCTGGCTGCATCGCGTCTACACGCCTCTGCTCGCCTGGGCGGTGGCGAACCGGCGGCTGGTGATGGCCGGCGCGGTCGGGCTGGTGGTGATGACGGTGATCGCGACGCGCTTTCTCGGCCTCGAATTCCTGCCCAAGCTGGAGGAGGGCAATCTGTGGGTGCGGGCGACGCTGCCGCCGACGATCTCGCTCGCCGAGGGCAACGGCTACGTCAACCAGATGCGCAAGCTGATCGCGACCTTTCCTGAAGTCGAGTCGGTGGTGTCGCAGCATGGCAGGCCCGATGACGGTACCGACGCCGCCGGCCTGTTCAACGCCGAGTTCTTCGCGCCGCTGAAGCCGGTGTCGCAATGGCCGGGGTCGAAGGACAAGGACGATCTCACCGCGCGGATGCTGAAGCAGCTCCAGGACAGATTCCCCGGCGTCGAGTTCAACTTCTCGCAATATCTGCAGGACAACGTCTCGGAAGCGGTGTCCGGCGTGAAGGGCGAAAACTCGATCAAGCTGTACGGCAACGATCTTCAGGCGCTGACCGACACCGCCAACAAGATCAAGGCGGTGCTGTCGACGGTGCAAGGCGTGACCGATCTGGCGGTGTTCACCTCGCTCGGCCAGCCGACCATCCAGATCGACGTCGACCGCGCCCGCGCCGCGCGCTACGGGCTGACGCCCGGCGACATCAACGCCACCATCCGGGTCGCGATCGGCGGCGACAGTGCTGGCGATCTCTACGAACCCGGCAGCGACCGGCATTTTCCGATCATCGTTCGTCTCGCGCCGGAATATCGCAAGAGCGCCGAGGCGATCCACAATCTGCGGATCGGCGTGCAGGGGCCGAACGGTATCACGCAGATTCCGCTCAGCGAAGTCGCCTCGATCCAGCTCGTCTCGGGCGCTGCCTACATCTATCGCGAGAACCAGGAGCGCTATCTGCCGATCAAGTTCTCGGTGCGCGAGCGCGATCTCGGCAGCGCCATCAAGGAGGCGCAGGACAAGGTCGCGGCGCAGGTCCAGTTGCCCCCGGGGGCGCGTGCCGAATGGGTCGGCGAGTTCGGCAATCTGCAGGATGCGATCAAGCGGCTGTCGATCGTGGTGCCGATCAGTCTGGTTTTGATCGGCGTGCTGCTGTTCTTCAATTTCGGATCGTTCACCGACACGCTGCTGGCGATGAGCGTGATTCCGATGGCGATCTTCGGCGGCGTGCTCGGCCTGCTGGTGACCGGGATCCCGTTCAGCGTGTCGGCCGCGATCGGCTTCATTGCGTTGTTCGGCATCGCCGTGATGGACGGCATCATCATTCTGTCCCAGTACAACCAACTGATTGATCAGGGCCTCGACCGGGTCCGTGCGATCCTCCGAACCGGTGAATTGCAGATGCGGCCGGTGTTGATGACTTGTGTCGTGGCGGGTGTCGGGTTGTTGCCGGCCGCGGTGTCGAGCGGCATCGGCTCGCAGGTCCAGAAGCCGCTGGCGGTCGTGGTCGTCACCGGGATGGTGCTCGCCCCCGTCGTGATTCTCGTCACATTGCCGGTGCTGATCTCCTATTTCTCGCGTCGCCGGCTCGGATGATTACTTAGCCGGCCTCGTAGTTGCGCGAGCGGCCGCGGTTCCCTGTTTTCGGAACAGCAGCAAAATCAGAGGGAACTGCTTTGTTGCATTGCGATGACGCGCCTGTCGCGTCATTTGAACGCATCCGCCGATTGACTTGCGTCAAGCCGGTCGCGTGAAGGTCGTGGCACGATGCAACCATGGCTCGATTATTGGTATACCGATGTCCGCAAAACGGTCTGATGACTCAGACCTGGCTCGCCGATGAAGTGGCGGGCAGAGAGCGGCTGACCTACGAGCCGGTCTTTTGTCTCGCCTGCTCGCAGCAGCATTTCATCTGCGTCGAGACCGGCCGGGCGCTCGGCGACCGTGTCGAGGCGGTGACCGCGACCCACAGCCCGACGTTCCCGCCAGATCAGATCAACGCACGTGCCGTCGGCAGCCAGCGTGAAACCCTCGATGGTTTCAGCCCGCGGCCCGTCGTCGCGCAGGCAGCCAACCACGCCAAGGCGCACTGAGAAAGTGCATTGAGCGATATCTGAACGAGGTGGCAGCGAACAGCGGGGAGTGCTGCCATTCGGCGACTCCGACCATTTGCAACGATCAAATACGAGATTACTGACCGGACGGCGTGCGCAGGCCGTGCCAGGCGTCGCGCACCTGATGATAGTGAACGTCCGGCAGATAGTCCGGTGTGTTGAGCTTCAGCGTCTTGACGTCGAGCCGGCCGATGGCGCTGAGCAGCGTGTAGGACGCGATCACCCGATCGCGTTGCGCGCCGATCAGGCGCGCGCGGGCGAGCGTGAGATCTTGCTGCGAATTCAGCACGTCCACCGTAGTGCGCTGGCCGCCTTGCGCTTCGCGGCCGACGCCTTTCAGCGCGATCTCGGCGGCCCGCACTTCGGCTTCCGACGCGCTGACCGCGATCTTGGCGCCCTCGTTGCTGACCCAGGCGCCGATCGCCGCAGTGCGCGACTGATTGCGGATCTGATCGAGCACCAGCCGGCTCTGCGCGGCGATTTCCTTGGACTGCCGGGTCTCCGCGGCGGCGAGCCCGCCGTCGTAGATCGGCGCGGAGATCTGGCCGAGGATCGAGGCCTGGTCGGTGCCTTTGGTGCCGAGGGTCGAATCGGTGTCGCGGCTGCGACTGGCGTTGCCCTGCAGCGTCACGCTCGGCAGCAGGCCGCCTTCGGCCACCTTGATCGTCGTGGTGGCGACGTCGACGTCGTAGCTCGCGGCGAGCACCGCCGGGTTGCCTTGCAGCGCCAGCGAAATCGCATCCTCGCGGCTGCGTGGCAGCAGCCGGTCGACCGGCGCGGCGGGGCTCAGTCGCGACGGCGGATTGCCGATCACCTGCGCGTAGGTCGCTTCGCTGACGGCAAGGTTGACTTCGGCGGCGTTGAGGTCGGCGCGGCCTCGGCTGAGCCGCGCTTCCGCCTGCGCGGTATCCGTCGGCGTCACGTCGCCGGCGTTCAAGCGTTTGTTGGTGATGTCCAGCGTCTGGCTGAGAAAGTCGACGTTGGTCCTCTGGGCTGCGACCAGCGCCTGATTGGCGAGCACGTTGGTGTAGGCGGTGACGGCGTCGAGCAGCACGCCCTGTCCGACATTGCGCAACGCTTCGCGGCCGGACTTCACCTGAAACTCGGCGACGCGCACACTGTTGGCGGTCCTGAAACCGTTGAACAGGTTCTGCGTGACGGTGACGCCGATCGTCCAAGGCTTCAGCGTTGCGGTCTGGATGGTGTTGTCGGGCAGCAGGTTCCGGACCGCCTGCATGCCGACGCCGAGACTGGCGATGATCTGCGGACGATAACCGGCCAGCGCCGCCGGCACATTCTCGTCGGTCGCGCGTTGCCGGGCGCGTTCGGCGTTCAACTGCGGATTAGTCTGATAGGCTTTCGCGAGCGCTTCGGGCAGTCCCTCGGCGGATGCCGGAAAGGTCAGCGCGATACTGATCGCAGCCGCGCAAGCGCCCGCGAGAGAACGACGTGCAGTCTTTGCGACGCTGCTAATCAATCCTGTCCACCAAACCATCTGTCCCGCAGCAACTCTGCGACATCCGCCCCCGCCGACGCCACTGCATGTTTAGAACGCGCTGCAGCGTGACGCAAATCATCGGGGCGCACGGACGGCGGTTGCCGCCGCCACTGTGGTCATGGGGCAACGCTGCGGCGATCGGGCGCGCGGCATGATGCGGCGTCCAGCCGCTCCGGCGCGCGCCCGTCAGCTCGCTGTCAGCGATTCCTGTTGTTCGGTTTGCGCTTTTCGATGAAGGCGGCCATTCCCTCGGAACGGTCCTCCAGCGCGAAACTCGAGCGGAACAGATCGCGCTCGACGGCGAGTCCTTCGGCCAGTGTGGTTTCCAGCGCACGATTCACTGCGCTTTTCGCCATCGCGGCGGCAGGGCGGGACATCGACGCGATTTTCTCGGCGGCCGCGAGAGCTTCTTCCATCAGCTTGTCGGCAGGCACGAGGCGGCTGACGAGGCCGGCGCGTTCCGCTTCCTGCGCGTCCATCATCCGTCCGGTAAGGCACAGATCCATTGCCTTCGATTTGCCGATGGCGCGTGTGAGACGCTGCGTACCGCCAATGCCCGGAATCGTGCCCAGGGTGATCTCCGGCTGGCCGAACTTCGCATTATCGGCGGCGATGATGATATCGCACATCATCGCCAACTCGCACCCGCCGCCGAGCGCGTATCCGGCGACCGCCGCAATGGTCGGCTTGCGGCAGCGCGCGAGGCGGTCGCCGCCGATCGAGGTGAAGTCCTCGTTGAACATGTCGATGAAGCCCTTCGGCTGCATCTCCTTGATGTCGGCGCCGGCGGCGAACGCCTTCTCGCTGCCGGTGACCAGGATGCACCCGATCGCGTCATCGGCTTCGAGGTCCTCGACCGCCGCACCGATCTCGCCGAACACGCCGAACGACAGCGCGTTCAAAAGCTTGGGACGGTTGAGCTTGATGATGCCGACGGCATTCTGGCGTTCGACGATGATGAATTCAAAAGTGCTCATGATGCATTCCCGCTCGAGGGCCGGTCGCGGCCGCGGGCAATCTGCCCGCTGGCGGGTCCGGCTTCAAGGGGAGGGGCGGATCGTTCAGGCCATGAACATCCGTGCGGCCGAGGCGAGCGTCAGGAGACCACCTGCAGCGATGAAAATCTTGCCGATCAGCGACGCCTTGTCCCAGGCGCCGTCGTTGCTGGTCGCCGAAGACATCTGCGCCGTGCCAACCGTCGCTGGATCCGAGCTGGTCGCTGCCGGAGTCGTGGCAGTCGAAGCCGGAATCGTCGCCGCCATCACGGCCGGTGGGGCGTCCGCGGCGGCACGGTCGAGCTCGTTGACCTCGTCGGGGGGAACGACCTGAGAGTCCGTCGAGCCATCGGGCGCCGTCGTCGGCTGCGCGGCGGCGGGGCCCGGCGTCTCGCCGGCGGCGCCTGCGATGGTTGGGAACTGTGCGTTGGCATTGGCGACCGAAGGAGGCAACGCGGCCGACGGTGGTCCGTCTCCGACCAGCGCGCCGGTCTGCGCGGCGCCTGCCGGCTTCGCGTCGCTCGACGCGACGGCGCTGGCGGGGCCGTCCTTGTCCAGAGCCTTTTCGGCGATAGGCTTCGCGGCCTTGGTGGGGGCGGACTTCTTGTTAACGCGTCGGCTGGAAGGGCGGGTGGATTTCTTCGTGGCGGCCGGCGCACTTTGTTGCGTCGCACCATCTTGCGCGGCGGCCGGCGCCGCGGCGGCAGACAGGGGTTGTAGTGGTCCCCAAAGACACGCACACAAGCCGGCTGCGATGATCAATCCCAAACGCCCGATGGCCTTGCTTTTCACGGCAATCTCCCCAGTTGCCAGCCCCGAGCGGCACAATGACCCTGCGGCAATGGCGTCACCGGGGCCAAACCATGGGAAATCGGTGCGGACCCGCGGCAATAATTTGGCAATATTTATGGCGGCCCGCCTCAATGGCATCATCCCTGACAACAGTGATAAGGAAGGCTCGCGATCCAGATGCGGAATCTGCCGGGTGTCCTCGCCGTCGTAAAAATGTGTCCTCGCCCGTAACAAACTGAGTTTGGAATCGAATTGTCTGTTGGGAGCGCGTGTGCGCGGACGTGACGACGAATGGACCGACCTGATGCGGTCGGCCAATGCCGGCGATAGCGTCGCGTATCAGCGGCTGCTCAAGGCCGTCGCGCCGGTGTTGCGGGCCGGCGCGCGCCGGGGTCTGGCACGGGCAGGGCAGCCGATCGATCAATCCGAGGACATTGTGCAGGATATTCTGTTGGCCGTGCATCTGAAGCGACACACCTGGGACCCGGACGCGCCGTTCGCCCCTTGGTTGTTCGCGATTGCGCGCAACAAGCTGATCGACACCCTGCGCCGCCGCGGCCGGAGGGTCTTCGTCAATATCGACGATTTCGCCGAGACGATCCCCAGCGAAGCGGCGCCGGAGACGCTGCCGGCCGGCGAGGTGGCGCGTCATCTCGAGGCGCTGCCGCAGCGCCAGCGCGAGGTGCTGCAGTCGATCGCGGTCGACAGCGCCTCGATCAAGGACACCGCGAAGAAGTTGTCGATGAGCGAGGGCGCGGTGCGGGTCGCGCTGCACCGGGGTTTGTCGGCGCTCGCCGCCAAAATGAGATCGGTCTGACGATGGATACGGATCATTTCATCAACACGCTCGCCGCCGATTCCGCCCGGCGCGAGCGGCCGGTGGGACAGGTACTCGCCGCCGCGCTGCTGGTGGCGCTGCCGGTGTCGGCCGCGATGTTGCTGTCGACGCTCGGCCTGCGCTCGGATATCGCGACCGCGTTCGGCAGTCCGTTCTTCAATCTGAAATTCGTGGTGACGCTGGCGCTGGTGCTGTCGGCGATCACGGTTGCGTTGCATCTGTCGCGGCCGGAGGCAACGGCACGACGCTGGCGTTTGTTGCTGCTGGCGCCGCTCGCGATCCTCGGTCTTGCGATCGGCGGAGAGGCGATGTTGCCGCACCGCACGTCGATGATGACGCGGCTGGTCGGCCACAATTCGATGCAGTGCCTGACCGCTATTCCCTTGGTGTCGCTGCCATTGCTGATCGCGGCGCTGATCGGCTTGCGCCGCGGTGCGCCTTCCAATCCGACGCTGGCCGGTGCGCTGGCCGGCATGATCGCGGCGGGCCTCGCCGCGACCTTGTACGCGGCGCATTGCGTCGACGATTCGCCGCTGTTCGTGGCGACCTGGTACACGCTGGCGACAGCGATCGTCGCCGCGATCGGCGCGGTCGCGGGCAGCCGAGTGCTGCGGTACTGAGGTAAATCAGCCACACTGCGGAAGTTTCTAGTTGCGAGCGAGTGTGACTCGCTTTTCGGGTGTGCTAGCAAACAGCCGGGGAGCGGCTGTTGGGCAAACTTTCGAAAGTACGAGCAATTGCGTTGGCGGCCAGTTTGGCCGCCGTTTACGCGCTCGTGCTCAACGTCATCCTGGCCAGCACACTGCTGGCGGCGCAATCGCCGCTCCAGCTACTGGCCGGGCATCAGTTCTGTCTCGCCAGCGCTGATGCGGACGCGTTGCCGGTCGAGCCCGGCAAGGCGAAGCCCGCCGCCATCCATTGTCCGCTATGTGTCGGCCAGCATGTCAGCGCCGCGCCGCCGCCGACTGCGCCGGCGCTCGCCATTCGGCTGGCATTCGGCATTGCCTATGACCCGCCGCGCGTCACGCCATTCGTCGCGCTGACGCAGAGCCGCGATCACCAGCCGCGCGGCCCCCCGGCCCTGACCTGACGACCTGCGCCTTTCGGCGCGCTCTTGTCTCGTCATCTCAGGTTCCGGAGTTCATTCCATGTCGTCCGCTCGTCTGCGGTCGCGCCGCCTCATGCCGGCCACCGCGCTCGTCTTCACTTGTCTCGTTTCATTGCCGGCGACGGCGCAAAGCCCTCGCGACGGCACATTGCCGCCGGTGACCGTGCAGGCGCCCGATCAGGCGCGTCCGACCGCGTCCCGCAGACCGCAGCGCAGCGCATCGCGTGCGACGCGTGCGGTGCGTAGCAACACCCCGGCGCCGCTGCCGGCCGTCGAGCCGGTCGGCAGCGCTCGGGCGGCGCGGGGACCGGCGCTGACCGTGCTCACCGTCCAGCAGGCTTTGAAGGATATCCAGCAGACGCCCGGCGGCGTCGCTTTGGTGCCGGCCAACGCCTATCGCAATTCGACCGTGTCCAACACTATCAAGGACATTCTCGACTACGTGCCCGGCGTGTTCGCGCAGCCGAAATGGGGCGACGACACCAGGCTGTCGATCCGCGGCTCCGGCCTGTCGCGCAATTTCCACCTGCGCGGCGTGCAGCTCTATATGGACGGTATTCCGATCAACACCGCCGATGGCTACGGCGACTTTCAGGAGATCGATCCGACCGCGTACAAATACGTCGCGGTCTACAAGGGCGCCAATGCGCTGCAATTCGGCGCCAATTCGCTCGGCGGCGCGATCAATTTCGTCACCGCGACCGGCCGTGATCCGTTCCCGAACGGCGTCAGCGTCGATGCCGGGGCGTTCGGCTATCGCCGGCTGCAGGCCAATGCCGGCGGCGTCAACGGCCCTTGGGACGGCTATGTCACCGCCTCGACGCAGGCGGCGGAAGGCTTCCGCAACCACAGCGACGGCGAGGCGCACCGGCTCAGCGCCAATATCGGCTACCAGATCACGCCGGACATCGAGACCCGGTTCTATCTCAACGCCAATCACGTCCGGCAGCGGATCCCCGGCAGCGTCACCAAGACCTCGGCGCTGACCTCGCCGGAAACAGCCGCAGCCAACAACGTCGCGCTCGATCAGCAGCGCAACATCGACACGGTGCGGCTCGCCAACAAGACCACGATCCGGTTCGAGAACACGGTGGTCGATTTCGGCGCCTTCGGCGTCGATCGCCACCTGATGCATCCGATCTTCCAGTGGCTCGACTATCGCTACCAGGACTACGGCGGCTTCGCCAAGGTCACCGACGATCGCTTCATCGGTGGCTATCGCAACCGTCTGGTCGCCGGCGTCAATCTGCTCAACGGCCGGCTCGACAACAAGCAGTACGTCAACCTCGGCGGGCAGAAGGGCGCGTTGGCGTCGTCCTCGCTCGACAAGTCCACCAACACCACGTTCTACATCGAGAATTCGTTCTACTTCCTGCGCAACGTCGCGCTGGTCGCCGGCACGCAGTTTTTGCATGCGACCCGCGACCGGAAAGATCGATTTCTGAGCGACGGCGACGGCTCCGGATCGACCAAGTTCGATCTGTGGAGTCCGAAGGCGGGGCTGTTGTGGGACATCGATCCGACCTGGCAGGCGTTCGGCAACATCTCGCGCAGCGCCGAGGTGCCGAGCTTTGGCGAAAGCGCGTCGGGCATGGGGATTCCGACTATCCCGTTCACCAGCATCCGGCCGCAGCGCGCAACGACCTACGAGATCGGCACCCGCGGCCGCCGGCCTGATCTGGTCTGGGAACTGACTGGCTATCGCGCCGAGATCAAGGACGAGCTGCTCTGCATCTACAGCGCCTTCGGTAATTGCAACGTCACCAACGCCGATCGCAGCGTGCATCAAGGCATCGAGGCCGGACTCGGCGTCGCGCTGTTCAAGAATCTGTTCGAGCGGGGGCCGGCGCCCGACCGGCTGTGGCTGAACATGGCCTACACGCTGAACGACTTCCGTTTCGACAACGACGCCAGGTTCGGGAGCAATCTGCTGCCCGGCGCGCCGCGGCACTATCTTCGCGCCGAGCTGCTCTACAAGAACCCGAACGGCTTCTATCTCGGGCCGAATGTCGAGTGGGTGCCGCAGGCCTATTACGTCGACAGCGCCAACACGCTGATGACCGAGCCCTATGCGCTGCTCGGCTTGAAAGCGGGCATCGACAATGGCGGGCCGTACTCGATCTACATCGAGGGCCGCAACCTCACCAACAAGGCCTACATCGCCTCGGCCAGCATCATCGACAAGGCCAACGCCAATTCGCCGCTGTTCGAGCCGGGCGCCGGTCGCGCCGTCTATGCCGGCTTCAAGGCGCGCTGGTGATGCGCGGTCCTTCATGCTCTTGTTCGATCGAGTACGTGATGTCTCGGGTGTTCCCGGGGTCGCGGAGCATCCTGATGGCGTCCGCCGCCGCGCTGGTTTTGTCCACGCCGCCCGCGATCGCTCAGCGCGGCCCCGACGCACCGTTGCCTCCGGTGACGGTGCAGGCGCCCGATCAGGCGGCGCGTTCCGCGGCGCGGCCCAGGCCGCGGCGCGCGGGGAGCGGGACCCGCGTGGTTCGCGCATCAATGCGCGGCGTTGCGGCGGCAACGTCGGTCGCCGGCGGGCCGGCGACGCCCCAAGGGGCGAGTGGTCCTCCGAGCCTCACCGTGCCGACCACCGCGCAGGCGCGGCAGGAGATCCAGCGCACGCCCGGCGCCGTCGCACTCGTTCCCGATACCGAGTTCAAGAACTCGCCGGCGAACACCATCAAGGACGCGCTCGGCTGGGTGCCGGGCGTGTTGATCCAGACGCGTTGGGGCCCGGACGGCCGGGTATCGATCCGCGGCTCCGGACTGTCGCGCGCCTACGGCAATCGCGGCATCAATCCGTATATGGACGGCATCCCGATCAATACCGCGGACGGCCTGTTCGATCTGTTCGAGATCGACCCGACCGCATATCGCTATATTGAAGTCTACAAAGGTGCCAACGCGCTACGCTTCGGCGCCAATTCGCTCGGCGGCGCGATCAACTTCGTGATGCCGACCGGGCGCGATTCGCCCGAATTCGAGGCACGCGTCGATGGCGGCAGCTTCCGCTATCTGAAATCTGCGACCAGCACCGGCGGCGCCGTCGGCCCGTTCGACTGGTACATGACGATGTCGGCGCAGCGCGAGGACGGCTATCGCGAGCACAGCAAGACGGAATCTGAACGCCTCAACGCCAATTTCGGCTATCAGTTCTCGCCCGATGCCGAGACGCGGTTCTACCTCAATGTCGGCCGATGGCGCTCGGAAATTCCCGGCGAGGTCACCAAGGACGCGGCGCTGACTTCGCCGCGCGCCGCGAACCCGGTCTGGGTGCAGCAGGACCAGCAGCGCAATATCGATTCCGTTCGCGTCGCCAACAAGACGACGTTGCGGTTCGGCGAGACGACGGTGGATTTCGGCGCCTTCGTGCTCGAACGCCACGTCATGCATCCGATCTATCAGTGGCTCGATTTCCACGTCCACGACTACGGTGGCTTCGCCCGCGCCACCGACGACCGGCTCATCGGCGGTTTCCGCAACCGCCTGGTCACCGGCGTCAACATCCAGAGCGGCACCATCGACATCAATCAGTACTGGAACGTCGGCGCGGCCGTGAAGGGACCACTGGCCGCGTCGTATCTGTGGAAGTCGCAGAACGTCTCCGCCTATGGCGAGAACTCGTTGTTCGTCCTGCCGAACGTCGCGCTGGTGACGGGCGCGACCTTCCTGCACGCGGTCCGCGACCAGCAGGACCGCTATTTCGCCAATGGGGACCAATCGGGCCGCCGCAGCTACGATCCGTTCAGCCCGAAGATCGGGCTGCTGTGGGACGTCGATTCGACCTGGCAGGTGTTCGGCAACATCTCGCGTAGCGCCGAGGTGCCGACCTACGACGTCACGACGTTCGCGTCGCCGGCGAGCACCAACATCAATGCCCAGACCGCGACCACCTACGAGATCGGCACCCGCGGCCGTCGGCCCGATCTCACCTGGGACGTCGCGCTGTACCGCGCCGACATCCGCAACGAGCTGCAATGCTTGACAAGTCCTGCGACCCCCGGCGCCTGCACGATCCGCAACGCCGACCGCACCGTGCATCAGGGCGTCGAGGCCGGGCTCGGCGTCGCGTTCCTGACGTCGAGTTTCGCGCAGGACGATCGTTTCTGGTTCAACGTCGCCTACACCTACAGTGACTTTCGCTTCGACGGCGACCCGACCTGGGGCAACAATCGCCTGCCGGCGGTGCCGGCGCACTATCTTCGCGCCGAAGTGCTCTACAAACATCTCAGCGGGTTCTATGCTGGACCGAACGTCGAATGGATGCCGCAGGCGTTCTTCGCCGACAACGCCAACACGCTGACGGTCGACTCTTACGCGCTGCTGAACTTCAAGCTCGGCTACGACCGCGGAACCGGTTGGTCCGGCTATATCGAAGGGCGCAACCTGCTCGACAAACGCTACGTCTCGACCGCGATCGCCGTCGAGACGGCGACGGCGGCTTCGGCGCTGTTCAATCCCGGCATTGGCCGCGCGGTCTATGTCGGCATGAGGACGCGGTGGTGATGCGCCGCCGGCTGCGATGGTCGCTGGTTGCGGCAGCGCTGCTGCCGATCGCCGCGAGGCTGCATGCGATGTTCGATAGGCCCGGCGTGACCCTCGAGGTCGCGCCGGTGGTCGTCTCCGGCGGGCATGCGATCGCCGGCGCAATGACGGGCTTGGAAGCGCTCGCTCAGGCGGCCGGCGACTTCGTTGCGGCGCTGGACTGCTGCATGCGGTGGAAGCGGAGCACCTGCTGTGCGGTCGCGATGCGCAGCCGCTCGTAGGTGAAACGGCATTCGTCGAGGTCGGTGGACATGGTGCCCGTCGCCTCGTCGCGCATCGTGATGATCGCCTTGACCGTCGACCACGACAATTTGCAGACCTTGGCGAGGATCAGAAGACCCTCGTCACGGGATTCGATCATCATCGCCTCGGCGGTTTCGACCGATGTGCCGGCGAGGCAGGCGAGGGCCTGGTTGATCTCGTCGAACTTGCGCTCGTTCGCGAAAGTTAGGACCTGCTCTTCGGTGATGCGGCCGTCTTCGAACAGAGACCTCACCAGCCCGTGGGCGATGCTGGTCTGGAGGCTGATGGCCGCCGGTGCGGAGCGCGCCAGCCGCGTCGCCTGCTTCACGGCGGTCGCGACCTCGGAGGCTGCGTTCGGATTTGCGGCCTTGAGCTTCGCCCGCACCGATGCCGACGCGATCGCGGTCAGCTTCAGAAATTGCGCGCGCGGCATCGCCCGCCGGCCGAGTTCGGTGGCGAGGTCGTCGTCCAGCTCGGCGCGCTTGGCCAGCACCGAATAGCCGTTGTCCGAGAATTCGGCGCCGGGGTTTTTGACGGTGCTCTGCACCACTTGCTGGTTGCCGAGTTCGACCAGGACGTCGGTCACCGCACCGCTGAGCGATCTGCGGGTCGAGATCGCCATCATGTGACTCTGCCCTTTGGTGCGGGCATTGGCGATCAGCGTGGCGTCGTCGAGCTGGTCGGACTGGGACAGCACCGGCGCCGCGACTTCGATCATGTCCTCGAAGGCGAGATGATGAATGATCCGCGGTGGCGCTTTGACGGGCGCCAGGCGCTTGGCCAGCAGCACCTTGGCATTGGTCTCGATGCTCTTGACCAGACAGTTGAAGACGTCGTCGAACACCGCAATCTGGTTGTCGTTGTAGTCGACCTCGCTGTCGAGATAGAGGTCGGTGACGCGACGCAACGTCTCGACGCGGCGCGCAACAGTGCCGTGCGCCAGCGTGGATTGCAGTTCATCGAGAAGGGTGGCGGCGGAAAGGGCCGTTTTCGAGCTCATTACTCTGTCCTGGAGTCACGGGAAGAACCTGAGTTCCTCAGGTCGTGGCAATTCTGTCGCGTCCCTCTTCCTTGGCGGCATAGAGCGCACTGTCGGCGCGGGCCAGCACGGCTTCGGCGGTTTCGTCCGCGGACATCGTCGTGACGCCGGCGGACAGCGTCACCCGCATCCCGGAGGAGAATGCCGACCAGTCCAGTTCACCGACGATTTCACGCAGGCGGTCCAGCAGGGCGTGGGCTTCCTCCCGCGGAGTGTTCGGCAACAGCAACAGAAATTCCTCGCCGCCGTAGCGGCCGAACCGGTCGAAGCTTCGGATGTTGGCGAAGATGGTGATCGCGAAGGTCCGCAGCACCTCGTCCCCGGTGGGATGGCCGAAGCTGTCGTTGATGCGCTTGAACCAGTCGAGGTCGATCAAAGCGAGCGACAGCGGCGCTCCGCTGCGTTCGGCCCGGGCGATCTCGTCGTCGAGCATTCGCATGATGCAGCGGCGATTGAACGCGCCGGTGAGTTCGTCGAGCTCCGCGAGTTCCTCGATCCGTCGATACGCCTCGCGCAACTGGACGCCGCGCTTGTAGAGCGACTGCCGCATTGCGCTGGAGTACATCCCGACAAACATGCAGCGGCCGATGGTCAGCACCAGCACCAGCATGGTCGCGGTCCGCTCGAGCAGCGTCCCGTTCGGCATCGCGACCGGCGTGTCGGTGAACACGAACAGGACGATCAGCGCACCCGTCATCCCCGCCCAGCAAATCAGGCTCTGACTGGTGTTTGCGCGCAGCGACGTGAAGCTGAAGATGATGAACAGCGAGCACAGAAACAGGAATGCGACTTGCGGCACCCAGAAGCAGAAGCCCATCGCCAGCGCGACATTCAGCGCAGCGGTCGGCAGAACGAGATAGTGGTCCTTGAAGCGATCGTGGAAGCCGGATTCCGACAATGCGATGCTGCCGACGATGATGCCGAAGCCGCAGGCGATATAGGCCGGAACGACGATGTCGGGGATTGTTCCGGTGAAGCTGTAGATCAGCAGCAGGGTGGCGTCGGTGAGATAGCTCGCCGCAATCAGATCGAGCATCTGCCGGCGTTGCTTCATTCGCCGCGCACGGACAGCGACCGTCCGGGCCCGTTCGGCCCCGTCCGCAATGCCCGCTGGCATGCCCGAAATGACGGCAGTTGATCCCATTCGCCTGCTTCAACGCGTGTGAATTTCTGGAATCTACGGGCAAAGCCTTTAGGTTTCGTATCTGCGGGGAACTCGCCGATCGATCCGATTAAGTGTTTGAGGTACAGTTATTCTTTAGGATGGAATCGGGCGCGCCAGCCGCGCAAATTCGGCCGGCGGCTCGGTGACGCGTTTCGGGCGGGTTTCGGCCCGCCGGATCGAGACCAGAACGAGCCGGATTGGTCGGTCCGGCAGGATGGCGCAGGCCTCATACTTCTGTGCTCGACCTCACAGACGTGGTGTGGCACCTAGCTACGGTGATAAATTTGCCTTTGACTGTCGAACCTTCCACGGGTTTCAGCCGACCTATTGTGCGAGACGGCCAGTGAGTGACAAGCAGGCGACTGCGGACGAGATTTTGATCGCCCGGATTGCTCAAGGCGACCGTTCTGCGATGCAGGTCCTGTATGGCAGGCATCATGTGCGGGTGTTTCGCTTCGGGTTGAGGCTGGTGCGGAACGAGCAGGTCGCCGAGGATCTTATCAGCGAGGTCTTTCTCGACGTCTGGCGCCAAGCGGGGAAGTTCGAAGGTCGATCATCTGTTTCCACTTGGCTGTTGGCGATCACGCGGTTCAAGGCGCTGTCCGCGCTGCGACGCCGCAAGGATGCCGAACTGGACGACGAGGCTGCCGCGGCGATCGAGGATCCGTCCGACGATCCGGAAATGGCGGTCCAGAAAAAGGACACCAGCGATGTGCTGCGAAAGTGCCTCGAAGGGCTTTCGTCGGACCATCGGGAAATCGTCGATCTCGTCTACTACCATGAGAAATCGGTGGAAGAGGTCGCTCATATTGTCGGAATTCCGGAGAATACCGTGAAGACCCGGCTGTTTTATGCGCGCAAGAAACTTGCCGATCTGCTGCAGGCAGCCGGCGTGCAGCGAGGCTGGCCATGATGGCGATGAGCAAATCGATGCTGGAGCATCAGGAGCCGGGCGACATCGAGGCGTTGCTGCCGTGGTATGCCGCGGGGACGCTGAATGCCCACGACAGCCGGCGCGTCGCCGAAGCGCTGGAGCGCGATCCCGAGCTTGCGAAGCAATATGCTGCGGTGCTCGAGGAATATGCTTCGACCATCGAACTGAACGAAAGTCTCGGTGCTCCGTCAGCCAAGGCGATGCAGAAATTGTTCGCTGCGATCGCCGCCGAGCCGGCGCGTTCGGCTGCCAGCGCATCGCCGCAGACCGGGCAGGGACTCGGCGCGCGTTTCGCCGGATACATCGCCAGCCTGTCGCCGAAGGCGCTGGCCTGGTCGGCATCGGTCGCGGGTATCGCGCTGGTGCTGCAGGCCGGGCTGATCGGAGCGATGGTGGCGTGGACCCCGGAGGGTGTGTTCGAGACGGCGTCCTACCAGCCTCAGGCCGATATTGCTCCCGCGCCGCGTGCCGAGATGGCGCGTCCGGCCGCGCCTGCTGCGCCGCCTGCCGCGACCGCGCAACGCGCGGCGCCGCTGACCCGCAGCCTGGGTGCCGACAGCGGCCTACGCCTGTTTGTGCGTTTCGCGCCGGACGCCCGCGCGTCCGAGATCACGGCGCTGCTCGACGCGTATCAAGCCTCGGTGATCGACAGCAGCAAGGGCGGCGTGTTTCGGCTGAAAGTCGGGGCTAGTGCAATGTCGAAACAGGATCAGGACAGGCTGGTCGCGCGCCTGCAGAACGAGGCGATCGTCGCGATGGTGCTCCCCGCGCCATAGCGGATTTCAAGATGTGAGGCTGAGATGAGCGCCGCAACGTTGCATCGACGGTTATGTACCGCGATCGGGACGGTTGCGGCGCTGGCGGCGCTGGCCGGGGCAGCATCCGCGCAATCGCTGGCTCCTCCGCCATTGACCAACCTTCCGCCGGTCGTCACGGCCCCGGTGAATGCGCCGCCGCTCGTCGTGCCTTCGGTCGGCGCGACCATTCCTGCGATGCGCCCCCCGGCGCCGGATGTGCTGCCGTCGGTCGAGCGCGAATACCGGCGCCTGCGCGATGCCCGGCTGCCGCCGTCGAACTGCAATTATCTCGGCAATGGCCGGACCTGCGCCAAGCTATGGGTGATCGACGATTGGCGGACCGTAAGCCGGCACAAGCGCGGCAAGGCGCAGCGGGAGTCGCTCCGCCGCGTGCCGGCGCGCGCTGCCGTCCAGCGCAATCCGCGCCTCGCGATCGCCGATCGTGATCATGTTCCGGACGAAGTGCTGATCGAATTCGGCGGCGGGCTGTCCGATTCACAGCTCCGTGCGCTGGCGCGCCGGCACCGGCTCACCCGCATCAGTATCGACAACATCTCGCTGGTCGGCACTCGCATCGGCCTGTTCCGGATCAACGACCGCCGCTCGCCGCAAGCGGTCGCGCGCGCGGTCGCAACCGACAACCGCGTGCGCGCGGCGCAGGCCAATTTCATCTACACGCTGCAGAACGATGCTGCGCCGGCTGCCGCAGACAATGCGATGCTGTATCCGCAAGCCCGGCTTCGGTTGCCCGAAGCGCACGCGCTGGCGCGCGGTCGCGGCATCGTCGTCGCGGTGATCGATTCCGGTATCGATATCGGCCACCCCGAGCTTTCAGGTGCAATCGCGGATTCGTTCGACCCGCTCGGCCGCAAGGAAACGCCGCATCAGCACGGCACCGGTATCGCCGGGGCGATCGTTGCGCGCGCCAAACTCACTGGCGGCGCCCCGGCGGCGCAAATCCTGGCGATCCGGGCGTTCAGTGAGAGCAAGGCCGGAAGCCAGAGCAGTACGTCATATCTGATCCTCAAGAGCCTTGATTACGCGGCCGGCCACGGCGCGCGAATCGTCAATATGAGCTTTGCCGGGCCGCGGGACCCGCTGATCGCCCGCGGCGTTGCGTCTGCTGCAGCGCGGGGAATTGTGATGATTGCGGCCGCCGGCAACGCCGGGCCGAAGTCGCCGCCGCTCTATCCTGCGGCGTTGCCGGGAGTGATCGCCGTCAGCGCGACGAGCCCGGGCGATACGCTGTTTGCGGCTTCGAACCGCGGCCCGCAGATCGCCTTGGCTGCACCGGGCGTAGACATCCTGCTGCCGGCGCCGGGCGGCAAATACGAGATGATGACGGGGACATCGTTCTCTGCGGCGTTCGTCAGTGGCATCGCCGCTTTGATGATGGAGCGAAACCCCACGCTTGCGCCCGATCAGGTGCGCGCCATTCTGACGCAGACCGCGCATGATCGCGGTCCGCCTGGCCGCGACGATCTGTTCGGAGCCGGCGAGGCGGATGCGTTCGCTGCCGTGTCGCGGGTGGAGCGCCTTGCTGTTCCGCCCGTGGCCGAACCTGCAGGAGAGCCGCCCGCCGTCGCGACAGCGCAGCCGGCCGTACCCGGCGATGCGATCGAGATGCCCTCCAAAGTCGACGAGAAGGTCGTCGCTCCGGCGCAGGCCGAGCTGCCGGGCCGATAGATCGGCCGGCTCACGTTCGAAAAAAAGCGGCAGCCGCTTTGAACGTTCGGCGGTGTCTCGATGACCAATCTTTGTGGGAGCGGAAAGCCCCTCCCCAAAAGGCTGTATTCGGCGCGAGCGCCCATCCACCCCAGCGCCAATATGGCTTGACCCGCCCGGTTGTCCCCCCGGGCGGGTCATTTCGTTTCGGCCCCACCTCGTCCTGGCGTTGAGCCCTCACGCCCCAGGGACCTCATCATCGACACCGGCCGTTTGCTGAGGGGTCCCCGCGGGGCCATTTTGGACTTCGTGTCATTACGGGGGCACCACTGCGGCTGGACATGGTAAATTTTTGTTAACAAACTGACTCTTATGCTTGCGTTGATTCGTAAGTTGCGTCGCGTCCGTTTTCCCCAATTCCGGCGGATTGATCATGGAACTAACCGACGCAGCGCGTGGCCGCGCAGTCATCGAGCGCTGGTGTGTGGTCGCTGAACAGCGGCTGGAATATCTCACGGAACTGTTCGAAAGCGGCCGCTGGCGGCGTTTCTTCAGCGAAACCGCGTTTCTCGAAAATATTCAGGAAGCCAAGGCGGCGGTCGAAACCTGGCGCGATCTGCTTTACCGCGAAGCCACCATCGATAACCAGCCGATCGATCTGTCCTGGCTGGGGCACAACAAGAGTCTGCCGCCGCGTCAGATCTTCTATCTCAGCGACGAGACGGCGACTGATTCGGTCCAGACGCTCCACTTCGCATCGACGTCGGTCTCGCCGGCTCACGAATACGCGCCGGCCGCGATCGATGATGAACTGTCGAGCGTCCCGAGACTGAGCATCGTGCCGTCCGTCGAGCCGGAAGAAGCCGCCGAGCCTGACGTGTTCGAACCGATCGGGAGTGCGGAGCGCCCCGCCTGGCAGCATGCGCTCGATCTCGGCCAACTTGCGCAGCGCTACCCGCTGCTGCGAAAAGCTGGCTAAGCGAGGCGGCTCGGTCCGCGGGTAAATCCAGCACCTGTTCGTTTGCTGTGCGCGGGCGCCTCGAAAACACCAGATCGCCGGCGTCCGGGAATCATCCGCATATGCCCGCGAGACATTCGGCTTGCGGGCACTGCGCCACGGCCCATTCGGTTGCGAGTGCTTTACCGTCGCTCGATTGTTTTCGAGCGACGTGGATACCGGCCGCTCGAAGACAACGGGCAGATCAGGACCCCAGAGCGCTCCGCCTCCGATTCTGTCGAACCGGAATTCTCTCTAGACCTTCGGTGAAAGGAACATCCCCGGCAACGGAGTCGAACAACAGAATCGCACCGATGAGGGGCAAGCGTGTCGTGCATTCTTCATATTAGTAATAGGGCTTTGCGCCGTCCTTTTGATTTCGATCAATCCGTCGACCGGTGCGTTTGTTTCAAAGCGCAGCTAACTGATCGTTGTATTTGAGCGGCTGTGCAATTTTCCTCTTTATACTTTTCAAATGATTTCGGCGCACTGCTCGCATGCGGACGCCGTCGTCCGCTTCAAACCATAATCACGCCAGGGAGATCCGCCGCTACGCCTGGCGTAGCGTTGCCGCGGATCCAAGCCTGATGTGGCCCCGAATAGGTTGCAGCCGAGCTGCCGACTTCGCGCTCGAAACGAAAGTCAGATCATGACCCGCACCGCTCCGTCGAATGCTGCCGCATCGAAATCCTCCGGTCTTTTCGCAGTCTTCACCAATCGAAAGATAGGTACCAAGATAGTCATCGGCTTCGCCGCTATCCAGGTTCTGATGGCCGTGCTCGCTGTGATGAATTACTCCAGCTTTGGTACGATCGGCTCGGCATTCACCTCGTTCGGTCAACGCGTCGAGGTGGTCGGAATCGCACAGGAGATCGACAGCAGCTTCACCGCCTTTCGCGGCGTCGTGCGCGAATACGGCATGACCGGCGAAGACGCGTTGCTCGGCGAAGCGGATCAGCGCAGGCAGAAACTCGCGGACAACATCGCGCAGGGCTCGCGGCAGCTCCAGAATCCCGAGACAAGGGACGTGATGGCCGACATCGACCGCCAGGTTACCGTCTACGGCAAGGGGTTTGCGGATGTCGTCAAGCTGCGTCAGGAGCAGAATCGACTGACGCTCGAGGTGCTCGGCCCGATCGGGCAGCGCATGATGAGCCGACTGGAGCAGTTGCAGAACTCGGCGATGACCGGCGACGGCCGTAGCGGCGACGCGCTGCTGGTCGGACAGGCCGTGAAGCAACTTCTGACGCTGCGGCTCGCGGCCAGCAAGGTTTTGGGGATGCGCCTGGAGCGTGAAGCCTCGGTGGCGGCCGAAAAGGCGATTGCTGAACTCAAGACCACGTTGTCGGCCCTGAAGATTTCGCTCGACACAGCCGGCGAGAAGAGCCAGCTCGTCGCGATCGACGCCGACCTCGCCAGCTACACCGAGGCCTTCCGCAGGGCGTCAGCCGACGTCAATGCGGTCGAGACCAAGATCGGCGAGATGGCCAAGGTGGCGGATGCTCTGGCTGCAGCGGCCGCGCGGATCAATCAGATCGGCGCCGCAGAGCAGAAGCAGATCGGCCAGGAGACCCAGGCACTGGTTTCCGATACCAGGAGCCAGACCCTGATCATCACCATCACGGCGCAACTGATCGGCGTCGTGCTGGCCTGGCTGATCGGCCGCGCGGTGTCGCGCCCGATCATCGCGATCTCCGAGACGATGCGGGAACTCGCCTCCGGCAATCTGGACGTGGCCGTAGCCGGCTCGGGCCGCATGGACGAGATCGGTCTGATGGCTTGCACCGTCGAAGTGTTCAGGTCGCATGCGATCGACGTGCAGCGGCTGCAGCAGGAGCAGGAGGAAGCCGAGCGCCGCGTGGCCGAGGAGCACAAGGCCGAGATGCGGCGGCTGGCCGACGATTTCGAAGGCGCGGTCGGCCAGATCATCCAGACCGTGACCTCGGCCTCGACCGAACTCGAAGCTTCCGCCGGCTCGCTGACTTCGACCGCCGATCGCTCGCAAGAGCTTGCGACCTCGGTCGCGGCTGCGTCCGAACAGGCTTCGGCGAATGTGCAATCGGTGGCGTCCGCGACCGAACAGATGTCGTCGTCGATCTCCGAAATCAGCCGTCAGGTGCAGCAGTCGGCGCGGATCGCTGGCGATGCCGTCGATCAGGCGCGCAAGACCAACGGCCGGATCGGCGAGCTCGCGGATGCGGCGAGCCGGATCGGCGCCGTCGTCGATCTGATCAACACCATCGCCGGGCAGACCAATCTGCTGGCGCTGAACGCGACCATCGAGGCGGCCCGGGCCGGCGACGCCGGCCGCGGCTTCGCCGTGGTGGCGCAGGAGGTCAAGGCGCTGGCTGAACAGACCTCGAAGGCGACCGGCGAGATCAGCCAGCAGATCAGCGGCATGCAGACGGCGACGCAGGAGTCGGTGGGCGCCATCCGCGAGATCGGTGGCACCATCGAGCGGATGTCGGAAATCGCTTCGACCATCGCCTCCGCGGTGGAAGAGCAGGGTGCTGCGACCCAGGAGATCGCTCGCAACGTGCAGCAGGCGGCGCAGGGCACGCAGCAGGTCTCGGCCAACATCACCGACGTGCAGCGCGGCGCCACCGAAACCGGCTCGGCATCGTCGGAGGTGCTGGCCGCCGCGCGATCGCTGTCGCGCGACAGCAATCGCCTGCGCGAGGAAGTCAGCCGCTTCGTCGAAACCGTGCGGGCGGCGTAGTATCTGCATCGGGCAGGAGTGAAGAAGCGCCAGGGCGAGCTGCCTCTGCCCTGGCGTTTTGCTAGACTAACTGAGCAAGCCCGGCCGTTCGTTTCTTGTCGTTTGAGAGTTGCTTCCGCCCCTCGCGCGGCAGCGCCCTCGAACGCCGGAATTGGAAACGCTTACGGCAGGTCTCTGTTGCGCGCCGCGGGAGACTTTGGCATTCTCGCAGTTGCATGAAGACAGGGGTGCAATCGCGGTCATCGACCCTCACTGGTGTGAAGGAGCTGGGCGAGCGAGTGGTCCGGCTCGCTCGCGGAGAGCGGCTGACCGTCACGGGCATCGGTATCGACGAGGTTCGACAAGCGCTCACGACGGCCGAAGCGGAACGCCCGGCGCTGATTCTGCCCCCTGGTGGCCTCACCACCGAATCCATCCTGCAGCAAATTATCGACGATCTGGCCGAACTGGCTCTCGCCTGTTGGCCGCGCTGGTATGGCGGCGACTGCGCAACGGCGGACGGGCTGCACGTCTTGCCCCTCGACCAGCCGGGCGTCTCTGCGCCGTGGTTTCGTGCAGCTTCCAGGCGCGCCGCGGCCGGCTACCGGCCGCGATTCCGGCGGACAGCGAGATCGATCGAGTTTACTCAATTGATGCAGGCGATTGGTCCGCCCGACCTGGTGTTGCTCGCGGCTGTCGATCCAATCGACGCACGCCGTGCCGCGCCGGTCATTCAGGTTCTGGAATGGTGCGCGGGACAGGGCGCTTCCGTGGTGGCGCTGTTCCCGAGCAGGCCGGCCCCTGTCGCCCCATTCGAGCGATTGTTGTATGGCGCCGTCGAGGTCGTCCCGGCAGTCGAGCCGCTGCAACTGCGCTTCATCGCCCCGAGCGGCCGCGCACATCACGCAAGCCTCGTCGAGCAGCGTGTCGAGGCGGCATTGCGCCGCGACCGCGAACTGGCGACGCTGTTCGCCTGTAACCAAACGGTCGCAATCGACGGCTATGGCAACCCGCGTGTCGATCTGCTGTGGCGCGAAGGGCGTGTGGTCGTCGAACTCGACGGTCCCGAGCACCAGGGCGACCCGAATTTCGCCAACGACCGTCACCGCGACTACGAGCTCTTGATGGCCGGCTATCTGGTGCTGCGTATCACCAACCATCAGGTCACGACCGACCTGCAGGCCGCCGTGGAGAAGATCCGTGCGGTGGTCCGCTTCCGACAATCAACGACTAGCATGCGGTAACGACCATGACTCCGAAACAGACCTTGATCATGTGGTGCCTGCTCGGCCGCAAGGGCCAGGCGATGCAGGGCGAGATCGTCCCGAAAGTCGAGAAGAAGGACCGTGAGGCGTTGGTTGCCGACGGGCTGATCTCGAGCGCCAAGATCGGCCGCGCGATTGGAATCGAGCTGGAGGACAAGGGGTGGAACTGGGCCGGCCAGCATCTCGGCGACGAATTGCCGAAGAACTATCAGGTGCTGCAGCAATGGCTGGCGATGTTGCAGCGGCATCTCGAGAGGAGCGGCGAGACGCTGGCCGATTTCATCGGTCCGGCCCCCGAATGGCCGCCGGCCTCGACCGCGAAAGAGCCGAAACCGAAGCCCAGGAAAGCGCCAGCCGGACCGAAGAAGAAAGGAAAGAAGGTCGAACCGGACGATCGCAACCCGGAATCGACGCCGCCGTCGCCGGAGCAACTGCGCGCACGTATCGAGCAAGCCTATCTGGCGATTACCAACGGACGAAAAGGCGAGCCTGTCGCCTTGAGCAAACTCCGCGCGCAACTGTCCGACCTCGATCGGGCGACGGTGGATGGCGGGCTGCGGCGGATCCATAAGAACGAAATCAAGGCCGGGTTCGGACGTAACGACGATCCCAAAGACATCTCGGCCGAAGAGTCCGAAGCTGCCTTCAGCACCGGCGGCGATCCTTATCATTTCATCTGGTTTCAATCATGAGTCGGGCTCTGCAGGCGCTTCGCGTCGTCGATTTCAATTGGGTTCGTTCATTGGACAGCATTTGGTTCGATGAAAGCGCGGCCAAGAGCGCCGGGCCGAACGCGGACATTGTCGCTCACGTCTCGCAGGAATTCCTCCGGGAAACGCTGGGGCCCGTATCGCGTGCACCAGGCATCGCGCTGACCGGGCACGCAGGCATCGGCAAGACTCACTTCGTCAGCCAGCTACGTCGGCAGGTCTGGGAGGATGGCGGCTGGTTCGTGCTGCTCGAAGTGATGGGTCTGACCGATTTCTGGCGCAACGCCGCCTTGAGCTACATCACCTCCTTGCTGCAGCCGATGTCCGATGGACGCCGCCAGCTCGAAGCCGTGCTGGCCGGCGTCGCCCGGCGCTTCAAGGTCGAGAAGGAGGTGGAGACCGCCTTCAACATCCCGAACATCGAGGCACGCAAGATCGTGGACGTGCTGGTCAAGGGGCTGATGCGCCACGACATGCAGAACACGCTCCGGCATCAGGACGTGTTCCGCGCGATGTGTCTGCTGCGATCCAACGACATCAACAGCGCCGGCCTCGCCCATGCCTGGCTGCAGGGCTACGACGCCGACGAACAGGCGCGTGCCGCGCTCGGCTTTCTCAAGCCGCCGCCGCCGCCCGTCGATCTGGTGAGGGGGATGTCCTGGATCATGAGCCTCGCCGGGCCGACGATGGTCGCGATCGATCAGATCGACGGCGTCGTCAATCCGAGCATCGTCAGCGCGCATATCAACGACGATGCGCCGAACCAGGGCCTGGGCGAAGCCCTGGCGGCCGGACTGCTCGAGCTCTACGACGTCGGCCATCGCAGCATGACGGTCGTTACTTGTCTGTTCAACTCCTGGCAGGCCCTTCAGAAGCGGGGCTTGATCCCTTTCAGCCAGCGCTTTCGCGAGCCGTTGAACCTTCGCGAGATGAAAGACTCCGCCGATATTCGGAGCTTGATCGTCAGCCGGCTTGCGCCGGCCTACCAGTCGGTGAACTTCGACCCGCCTTACGAAAGCTGGCCGTTCAGCGACGATGCGATCGCCGGTGCCGCCGGTGTGGTCACCACCCCGCGCACCATCCTGATGCGCTGCGATGCCTTTCGTCGCCGCTGCATCGAGGCGGGCGAGGTCACCGAATGCGATCGGCTGACCGAGGCCGTCACTACGCCCGAAACGCCGCTCGCGCGCAATGGTTTTGCGCAAGCGTTTCAGCAGTTGAGCGCGACGGCCGAGGTCGGCGGCCTCCTCGTCCCGGACGACGACGGCGAACTCGCCGCGCTGCTTCGCGAGGTGTTCGATCTCTACGCCCGCGAATTCGCCGCCGATGAAGCCGTCGATCTGGAGAGCCGCGGCGACCCGGCGCAGAAAACACCGCCGCTGCATGGCCGGCTGACGTTCACTTACCATGCTGAGAACGACCGCGAACGGCATTTCTGCTTTCGCGCGCTCGAACATACCCATGCGATCTCGTTCCAGGCCCGGCTGCGGGCGGCGCTGACCGCATCGGGGATCAACGCCAGGATCGCCGACCGGCATCTCATCCTGGTGCGGCGTAGTCCGGTTCCGGGCGGCGCCAAGACACGGCAACTGTTCGAATTGTTCGAGAGGGCAGGCGGCATCGTCGTCGATCCGCTGGAGGCGGATTTGCGCGTGTTCGTCGCGCTGCGGCAGATGAACAAACAGGCCGCCGCCGGCGGCAGGGCCGCCGAATTCGAGTCTTGGCTACGTACCGACAAGCCGCTGTTTGCGACGCAGTTCTTCAAGCGTGCCGGCCTCAGCCCGCCGCCTGCCGCGCCGACGCGGTCGGATGGTGCGCAATCGCCGGAGACCGGACCTGGCAGTTTGGACGTTCGGTCGGACGCGCCACCGCCGCCCGCTCCAGAGCCGGCGCCACCGCTCGTCGCCCCGCCATCACCGGCGCCTCGAACCGCAGCGCCGGTTGCGGAGATCCAGCAGTCCATCCCGGTCGGTCGGCGCATCGGAGTCGGCGATGAACCCATTAGCCTGCCGCTCCGGCTGCTGCCGCGCCACACCGCGATCATCGCCGGCTCGGGCTCGGGCAAGACCGTGCTGTTGCGGCGGATCGTGGAGGAGGCGGCGCTTGCCGGGATTCCGGCGATCGTGATCGATCCGAACAACGATCTGTCCCGGCTCGGCGATCAGTGGCCGGTCCGGCCGGAGACGTTCACCGGCGCGGACGACGACAAGGCCAGCCTCTATGCTAGCAAAGTGGAGGTGGTGGTGTGGACGCCGGGCGTGCACGGCGGCAATCCGCTGTTCCTGCCGGTGATGCCGGATTTCGCTGGGCTCGGCGACGACAAGGACGAGCGCCAGCAAGCGACCGAGATGGCGGCCGAAACGCTCGGTCCTCTCGCCGGCGCGAAAACCGCCCTGCAAAGAGGTGTCCTCGTCGAGACGCTGCGCCACTTCGCGGCCGGCGGAGGCGGCGATCTGAAACGGTTCATCGAATTACTCACGGAGCTACCCGATGGTCTCAGTCCGATCGGCAACGCCGCCAAGCTCGCGGCCGGAATGGCCGACCAGCTCCATGCCGCCGTCGCGACCAATCCGCTGCTGCGCGCCGACGGGCCGGTGCTCGATCCGAGGCTGCTGTTCTTCGGCCCGGATCCGGCCCGCGTGCGGCTGTCGGTGATCAATCTGTCGGGCCTGGCGACGGAGGCGTCGCGGGAGGATTTCGTCAACCGGTTGCAGATGACGCTGTTCAGCTGGATCAAGCGCCATCCGTCGAAGACCGGTCTGCTCTACGTCATCGACGAGGCGCAGACTTTCCTGCCGGCGCAGAAGCCGGCGCTCAGTCTCGGCAGCGGGATCAAGCTGGTCGCCCAGGCGCGCAAATACGGGCTCGGCATGATCGTGGCGACGCAGGTGCCGCGCGGCGTGCACAATCAGGTCGTGTCGAACTGCACGACGCAGTTCATAGGCAAGCAGAGCGCGCCGGCGACCATCGCCGCAGCCCAGGACATCATCTCCGCCAGCGGCGGGCGGGCCGACGACATCGGCAAGCTGAAAGCGGGTGAATTCTATTTCGCCACCGAAGGCTCAGGCAAACCTGGCAAGGTGCGGACGCCGATCTGCCTGAGCTATCATCCGGCCAATCCGCCGACCCCCGGCGAAGTCGTGGCGTTGGCCAAACGATCGGGCGGGGCCACGTAGTTCACCGCACTGAGTTGCTGCCGAGCGCGATCTGCGCGAATTTGGCCGCGCCCGGCGCGGTGAGATCCGGCGTCACCGGGCGGGCGTGGTCGAGCCCGACCACCGCACCGCGCGGCGCTTCGGCGATGACGTTGCCGTTGATCGCGGCGGTGCCGGCGCCGTCCATCACCGACACGCCGATGCCGATGAAGGCCTTGCGCACGACATTGCCGGTGATGGCGACGTCGCGCAGATAGCGACCCCAGCCGGCGACGATGCCGAACGCCGGCGCGTTCTCGATCACATTGCCGGTCACCGCGGTGTCGGCTTCGACATAGATGCCGATGCCGGCATCGTCGTCCGGCGCGGTGCCGATCGGCCGTTTCGGCTTGAGATTGCGGATGATGTTGCCCTGCACGACCGAGAGCCGTCCGCCTTCGTTGAAATTGCACACCGAGACGCCGAGCGCGGCGCCATCGACGGTGTTGCCGGAGATGATCGCGCCCTCGAATGCGAACTCCGAATACAGCGCGACCTCGCGGACATCGCTGACGCTGTTGTCGGTGATGTGGATGTTCGACGCCGAATTGCCGCGCACCGCGGAGTAATCGCAGTTCCTGATCCGGTTGCCGCTGACGATGACGTTGCCGGCGCGGAACGCGTTGATGGCGTTGCCGTATTGTCCCGAGCCGCCGGGGCCGGCCGTGATGTTCTCGATCCGGTTGCCGGTGACCAGCGTGCCGTCGTCGCCGATCGACGTGCGCAGGATCTCGACGCCGTTGGAATTTGCGCCGATGATGGTGTTGCGCGAGACGTTCAGGCCCTTGGCGTCGAACGACACCACGCCGGTGACCGCGATTGCGGTCAGCGTGTTGTCCCTGATCATTCCGGAGGTGGTTTCCAGCCAGATGCCGCAGCCGCCGCTGGCCGTGATCTCGCAATCGGTGATGCGCAGGTCGCGGGCGCCGACGCAATGCACCAGGCCGCGCCGCGCCGGCAGCGGGATCGCGCCGCCGTCCAGCACGAGTCCGCTGAGCGTCGGCGTCTCGGCGCCGGCGCTGTCGAACAGCGAGGGGCCGCCGGTGAAGATCAGTCGCGTCGCGCCGCGCACGCCGCTCAGCTGCGCGCCGGACGGCAACCGAAGTGGCCCGGTGCGATAATTGCCCGGCGGCAGCGCCAGCGGCACGCGGGCGCGGGCGGCGCTATCGATCGCGCGCTGCAGCGCCTCTGTCTGATCGTCGGAACTGTCTGGGCGGACTCCGGATTGCGTCGCGTCGCGGCCCCGTTTCGAGGTGAGCGGCTGCGCGGCGAGTGGCACCGCCGACAGCGCCAGCGCGCCGGCTGTGAGTCCGATCAAACGACGCCGGTCGAGAGTCATGGGCGCATCCCTCGCTGAGCGAATTCGCTGTTTGAAGTAACGCAGAATTCGCCGCAGCAGCGCCCGCGGTGATGTCGAAGGGCGACGATGTTTGGCGGTAGGGTTAACCCGGATCAGGCCGAACGCGGCTCGGTCTGCCGCGCCACTCTCACCAATTCGAACAGCATCGCCTCGCCGGCATCGACCAGATGCTCGGCGGTGATCGCGCTGCCGGGCCAGGCGCGCCCGTCGCGCGCCGTCAGCGGCACGTGGACGAAAGCGGCGAGGCGGGGCCCATGCGGCGCCGTCGTGGCCTCGATCGCGCGCCAGCCGAGATAGTTGCAGAGATAGCGGCCGGCGTCGCGCGACGCCCGTGCGTCGATCCCGGTTGCGCGCGCGGCGTGGAGAAGCCTTTCGCAATGCGGCCCGAACGACCGCGCGTCTGCGCCGGGCGCGATCGAGGCGGTACGCAGCTTGATCCGATCGGCATCGGGCCACAGCGTGGTGACCGCATTGCGGGCGCGGCTCTCGATCCGCAGATGCCGGCTGCGCGCAGCGAGCCCGAACATCAGCAGCGCGTCGGGGCGGTACGTCGCGATGAGCTCCGGCAACTCGCGATCCACCGCGCGATAACTCACCGGAAACACGTGACCGATGCGCTCGATGCCGTCGAAGGCGGGGCGGCGCAATCTGACGAGGCGCTCGACCAGCGCCGGCGTCGGATTGTATGGCGCGCCGGGAAACGGGCCGAAGCCGGTGATCAGGATGCGCAGCTTGCTCACGCCAGCAACTCCGCGATCTGGTCGGCGCCGATCGCCGGGGTGACGCGGCCTTCGGCGACGGCGGCTTCGGTGGACTTCACCTTGGCGCGGATCGTGGGATCGCTCTTGAGCCGGGCCTTCCAGCGATCCTCGAGCATCGTCCACATCCACTTCACCTGCTGCTCGCGCCGTCGCGCATCGAATTCGCCGGGCGCAGTCGTGGCCGTGCGATGGTCCAGCACGCTCTGCCACAGCTCGGCGATGCCGGTGCCGGTGATCGCCGAATAGGTCACCACCGGCGGCTGCCAATGCACGGAGCGCGGGGTGAGGATGTGCAGCGCGGCGCGATACTCGCCGGCGGCGAGATTGGCGCGGGCGATGTTGTCGCCGTCGGCCTTATTGATCGCGATCATGTCGGCGAGTTCGACCAGACCCTTCTTGATGCCCTGCAACTCGTCGCCGGCACCGGGCAGCATCAGCGCCAGGAAGAAGTCGGTCATGTCGCAGACGGCGGTCTCGGACTGGCCGATGCCGACGGTCTCGACCAGCACCACGTCGAAACCCGCGGCCTCGCACAGCAGCATTGCCTCGCGTGTCTTCGCCGCGACGCCGCCGAGCGTGCCGGAGGATGGCGAGGGGCGGATGAAGGCGTTGGGCTCGGCCGAGAGCCGCGCCATCCGCGTCTTGTCGCCGAGGATCGAACCGCCGGTGCGCGCCGACGATGGATCGACGGCGAGCACCGCGACCTTGTGGCCCTGCGCGATCAGATACATGCCGAGTTCGTCGATCGTGGTCGACTTGCCGACGCCGGGCGAGCCGGTGATGCCGACCCGGATCGCGCGGCCGGTCTGCGGCAGCAGCTCCTGCACCAGGGCGCGGGCGGACGCCTGATGATCGGCGCGGCGGCTTTCGACCAGCGTGATCGCGCGCGCCAGCGCCGCGCGATTGCCGGCGCGGACGTCGGTCGCCAACGACGGCAGGTCGATCGGCTTCTTACTTGGCGCGGTCATCGTCGCCTTTCGGCCGATCGCCGCCGAAGATCGCTGTGCCCTCCGCCGACAGATACGGCTTCAGGCTCTGCCACGGCACGAAGGCGTCGTAGCTGCCTTCTGCATAGGCGCCGACTGCGTAGGGCGCGTAGTGGAACATCAAGCCAGCGCTCTTGCCGGCTTCGGTCGAACGGGCGAGTGTCACCGGGCCGATCTTCAGCAGCTTCGGCGCGATGCTCTTGACGTAGTCTTCGCCATCGTCCTCGGTGCCGCGCGCTTTCTTCTCGGCCTTCAGCGAGGCAAGGACGCCTTTGACCATCGCCTGCATCGCCGGACCGTCGTCGGCGAGATCGGTGAAGAACGGCCGGATGCTGATGCGCTTGCCCTGCTGCTTGTCCCACAGGATGGTGTTGATGTCCGAATTGGGATGCGCGCCGCCGGTGTAGCTGTAGTCCGTGCGCAGCACGCTGACATAACGGTCCGTCACCAGCGAATCCACCGTGTAGCTGCGCTCGTAGGTCCACGGCCCGTTGCGGAACAGTTCCGGGTCGCTCTTGAATTCCGGTTCGGCTTCCGCACGCTGCTCGCCGATCCATTTCTGGCCTTCGGCGAGGCAGTTCTCCGCGAGCTTCGGATCGGCCTTGATCCCGGCGTCGAGCAGCACCTTGCCGTCGATTGCCTTGGTCTTGACCGCGAAGTCGGGTTTGAGCTTCGCGGGCTCGGCGAAAGCGGGGGAGAGGAGGAGCAGGGCCAACAGACAAGCCAGTGCATGTCGCCAAAGGTTGATCATGTTCAACGGTCGATTTCCTTGCTGACGCGTGTAATGAACTGCTGCAGCGGCTCGAGGTCGCGCTGGACCATCTCCCACAACAAGCCAGCGTCGGTTGCGTGATAGCCGTGGCGAAGCCAATTGCCGAGATCGGCAAGACGCCGCCAGTTGATGGTCGGTTCGCCGCGTTTGAAGTCCTCGGGAATGTGCCGCGATGCTTCGCTGATCCTTTCGAGGAATCGCTCTACCGCTGCAAGCAACACAGGATTGGACTGCAGATCGGAGAAGTTGCGGTCGGACAACGCGTCCCGGATGTTCTGAATCGCTGTCGCGATGTGAGTTAGTCTATCTCCGAGGCTTGGAGGCACGTCAAAAGACCTCGACGAGATTATCGCCGATTCGCTCAGCGAAAGCTGGCGGGATAGATCGCCGCATCGTGGCCTGCACCTTGAGTCCGGTGGCGTCTTCGATGATGTGCCCGACGCCAATCAAATCAAGCAGCGAGAGGCGAGCATCTGGCGACACCTCCACCAGCACGTCGAGGTCGCTGTCCGGCCGGGCGTCGCCGCGGGCGCGCGAGCCGAACACGAACAACTTCGCGACGCCTTCGCGCCTCAGCGCATCGGAGTGCTCGCGCAGCTTCGCGAGGATCGTGTCCAGTGGCATGTCGACGACGGTGGTCATGCCGCCATCCTAGCACATCGCGGCCCGCGCCGCAGCTACTCCGCCGCCTGGCTCGCGTGACCGAGCCTTGCGTTGAGCTTGTGGATCAGTTCTTCGGCGGCGTCGGCGATCACGGTGCCGGGCGGGAAGATCGCCTCGGCGCCGGATTTGATCAGCGCGTCGTAGTCCTGCGGCGGCACCACGCCGCCGATGATGATCATGATGTCCTCGCGGCCCTGCTTCTTCAACGCCGCCTTCAGTTCCGGCACCGCGGTGAGGTGGGCTGCGGCGAGCGACGACACGCCGAGAATGTGGACGTCGTTTTCGACCGCCTGCCGCGCGGCTTCCTCGGCGGTGGCGAACAGCGGCCCGATGTCGACGTCGAAGCCGATGTCGGCGAACGCCGAGGCGATCACCTTCTGGCCGCGGTCGTGGCCGTCCTGGCCGATCTTGGCGACCAGGATGCGCGGCCGGCGCCCTTCGGCGTCCTCGAACGCATCGATCAGCGCCTGCACCTTCTCCATCCGGTTCGCCATGCTCGCGACCTCCCGCTTGTAGACGCCGGTGATCGACCGGATCTCGGCGCGATGCCGGCCGTAGACCTTCTCCAGCGCGTCGGAGATCTCGCCGACGGTGGCCTTGGCCCGCGCCGCGTCGATCGCCAGCGCCAACAGATTGCCGTTGCCGTCCGAAGCCGAGCGGGTCAGCGCCGCGAGTGCTGCGTCGACATCGGCTTGACTGCGATCGCTGCGCAGCCGCTTCAGCTTGTCGATCTGCAGCCGCCGCACCGTCGAATTCTCGACCTTGAGCACGTCGATCGGTGCTTCGTCGGTCGGCTTGTACTTGTTGACGCCGATCACTGACTGGCGGCCGGTGTCGATCCGCGCCTGAGTCTTGGCCGAAGCCTCCTCGATGCGCAGCTTCGGCACGCCGGCTTCGATCGCCTTGGCCATGCCGCCGAGCGCCTCGACTTCCTGGATATGGCCCCAGGCCTTGACGGCGAGATCGTGCGTCAGCCGCTCGACGTAATACGAGCCGCCCCACGGATCGATGATCCGATTGGTGCCGCTCTCCTGCTGCAGGAACAATTGCGTGTTGCGCGCGATCCGCGCCGAGAAGTCGGTCGGCAGCGCCAGCGCTTCGTCGAGCGCGTTGGTATGCAGCGACTGCGTGTGGCCCTGCGTCGCCGCCATCGCCTCGATCGTGGTGCGCATCACGTTGTTGTAGACGTCCTGCGCGGTCAGCGACCAGCCGGAAGTCTGGCAATGCGTGCGCAGCGACAGCGACTTCGGGTCCTTCGGATTGAACTGCGTCAGCAGCTTGGCCCACAGCAGCCGCGCCGCGCGCATCTTGGCGACTTCCATGAAGAAATTCATGCCGATCGCCCAGAAGAACGACAGCCGCGGCGCGAAGCGATCGACATCGAGGCCTGCGGCGATGCCAGCGCGCAGATATTCGACGCCGTCGGCCAGCGTATAGGCGAGCTCGAGATCCTGCGTCGCGCCGGCTTCCTGCATGTGATAGCCGGAGATCGAGATCGAGTTGTACTTCGGCATCTTCTGCGAGGTGTAGGCGAAGATGTCGGAGATCACCCGCATCGACGGCGTCGGCGGATAGATGTAGGTGTTGCGCACCATGAATTCTTTCAGAATGTCGTTCTGAATGGTGCCCGACAGCTTCTCCGGCGGCACGCCCTGTTCTTCCGCCGCGGCGACGAACAAAGCCAGGATCGGCAGCACCGCGCCGTTCATGGTCATCGACACGCTCATCTGGTCGAGCGGGATGCCGGCGAACAGCGTGCGCATGTCATAGATACTATCGATCGCCACGCCCGCCATGCCGACGTCGCCGGCGACGCGCGGATGATCAGAGTCGTAGCCGCGATGGGTGGCGAGGTCGAACGCCACCGACAGGCCCTTTTGCCCCGCGGCGAGGTTGCGGCGATAGAACGCGTTGGAATCTTCCGCCGTCGAGAAGCCGGCATATTGCCGGATCGTCCAGGGCTGGTTGACGTACATGGTCGGGTAGGGGCCGCGCAGGAACGGCGCGATGCCGGGATAAGTATCGAGGAAATCGATGCCGTCGAGATCGGCCTCGGTGTAGCCCGGCTTGACCAGGATGCCTTCGGGCGTCAGCCACGGCGAGGCCTCGCCGGCAGGCGTCGGCGCGGCGGCGGTCTGATACGCGATCTCGGTGAAGTTCGGAATCTTGCTCATTTTGTCTTCTCAAATTCTCGATGTCGTTCGATCAAGTCCCGAACATTCTTCTTGTAGGTGGGATCGTCTCGATGATCCTTCGACAGACTTGCAGTCCACTTGTCCCAAAACCACCATGTGATCAGCTCCCAGAGCACGCCTATCATGATGACCTCGGGTAGATCGCAATCTATTCAATTCGACCGGCCGCTGACGTGTCTTCTATAGCACGGCCGGCCATACGCGTCATTTGTCGGCCTCAGTCGTGATCCGGCTGCTGATAGCTGAACACCTGTGCCAGCCTGTCGGATCCGTAGTTCTGCAACGTGGTCTTGCTCGGCATGTTCGCGATGGTGCCGGTCCAGCCGAGCCGGGCTTCGGCGCCGTATTGCATGGTCGGCACCACCCGATCGGGCCGGTCGAAGGTTCCGGTCATGATCTCGATGCTGTCGCACGCGAGCAGCCGATAGCCCAGCGGCGTGCCGCAGTCCTTGCAGAAGTCGCGCTCGGCGACCGAGGAGGAGCGGAACGACGCGGGCTTGCCACGCGTCCAGGCAAAGCTGTCCTTGGCGATCTCGGCCATCGAGGCGAACGGACCGCCGGTTGCCTTCTGGCACATCCGACAGTGGCACAAAGCCGTGCGTAGCGGCGGCGCCGACAGCGCATAGCGGATCGCGCCGCACTGGCAGCCGCCGGTGAGCACCGCTTTGCCGGTCGTGGTCATGCCGCCTCGATGCGTTGCCAGGCTTCGTTCAGCAGCGCCAGCGCGTCGCTGCCGGCGAAGATGAACTCCTGCACGCCGGACTCGCGCAGGCTCACTTCCAGCTCGCCCGGCCGGCCGGCGAGATAGATCCGCGCGCCGCCGGCCTCGCGCAGCGCCTGTGCGGCCGCGGCGGCATGAGCCGCATAGGCTTTGTCCGACGAGCACAGGCAGGCGAACGCCGCGCCCGAGGCCTTGAACGCCGACGCCAGCGCCGCGGCATCGGTGAAGCCTTCGGTGTCGATCGCCTCGATGCCGCCGGTTTCGAAGAAGCTCTTGGCAAACGTCGCGCGCGCGGTGAAATCCGCCGCGCTGCCGAGGTTGGCGAGGAACACCTTCGGCCGCGCCGCCTTGCGCGCCAGCACGGCGTCGGACTTGTCGCGCAGGGTCTCGAACGGCGTCGCGATCCGGATCGGTGCGAGCGGCTCGAAGCTGATTTTGGCTTCGTAAGCCGGGGCCGCGATCGGCGCGGCGTCGAGCACGGCGGCGCGCGCCTCGTGCAGGTTCGGGAATTCGCTGGCGCCGGTCAGCACGTCGCGGCGCTTGGCGATGGCCTTGTCGCGCGCGGCGCGGGTCGTGGCGACCTTGGGCTGGATCGTGTTGGCGGCGAGCGCGGCGAACACGCCGCCGGCCTGTTCGATCGCCTGAAACTGCGTCCAGGCGGCGTCGCACAGTTCGCGGGTCAGCGCCTCGATGCCGCCCGATCCTGCGGCGGGGTCGGCGACTTTTTCGAGGTTCGATTCTTCGAGCAGCACCAGTTGGGTGTTGCGGGCGATGCGGCGCGCCAGCGCATCGGGCAGGCCGATCGCCAGCGTGTGCGGCAGCACCGCGAGCGCATTGGCGCCGCCGAGCGCGGCCGAGAAGGTCGCGACCGTGGCGCGCAGCATGTTCACCGACGGATCGCGCTGCGTCAGCATCCGCCAGGCGGTCTCGGCGGCGACGAACAAAGGCTTCGGCGCGAGGCCGCAGCTCTGTTCGATGCGCGCCCACAACAGCCGCAGCGCGCGGAATTTCGCCAGCGTCAGGAACTGGTCGGCGTCGGCGCTCAGCCGCGTGTAGATCATGCTGCGCGCCTGATCGAGCGGGATGTCGGCGGCTTCCAGCGCGCGCAGATACGTGATGGCGGAGGCGAGGACGTAGGCGAGTTCCTGCGCTTCGGAGCCGCCGGCGTCGTGCACGACGCGGCCGTCGGCGACGACGAACGGGCCTTTGAAGCCTGCGGCACAGAGGTTTTTCGCAACTTCGGCGACGCCGCGCGCGATCTCGCTCCAGTCGGAGGGGCTCGATCCGCGGACGGCGCGGGCGCCGATCGGGTCGATGCCGAAGCGGATGTCGCAGGCGGCGGGGTCGGTGCCGCGGCTCTTGATCAGCGCGGCGAGGTGGCGAACGACGTCGCAGGATTCCGGGGCGAACTGCAGTTCGATGCCGATACCGGCGTCCAAATGCACGTCCTGCAGGGCTTTTTCGATCGCCTCCTGGGTCGGCGGCAGGCCGAAGCCGCGCCCGCCGACGCTGCCGGCGAAGACGAGCGCGAGGCCGGTGGCGCCGTTTTCGAGATCGTGCAGCGCCTGCTTGTTGGCTTCGGTGGCGTCGGGATGGTCGACCCGCTGGACGATCTGCCAGGGCGCCCCGAGGGGCCGGCCGGCGACCGGTAAGGCATTGATCGCACGTGGATAAATCGGTTCGATCGGGAGGCCGTCCGGGGTCTTGCCGAGCAGTTTTTCGAACGGCGCGCCCTTCAGCACGCCGAGGGCGAGCTTGCGCCAGTCGTCATAGCCGGCCGGAGCGAATTCGGCGGCGAGCGGCAAGTCCTTGGTTGTGGACGACATTTTTGAAATCGGGCTCCCGGTACGACATTTGATTTGGCCGGAAAATGCCACGTGCGGACCGTCCTGCCAAACGGTTGTTTCGGGCCAAAGGAACGAGACAACGCTTGCGGCAAACCGGTGGCAAACCTGCGGCAGCGCAAAACCGCTCAGACGCGGTCCGGCAGCCGCTCGATCCCGGCGGTGGAGAGGCCGGCGAGGGCGTCTTTCAGCGATCGGCCGCCGACTAATCCGTCCGGCCGGATCTCGACCAGCGGCAACAGCACGAAGGCGCGCTCGAACAATCGCGGATGCGGCAGCGTCAGGCCGGACTGATTGATCACCGCATCGTCGTAACTCAGCAGATCGAGGTCGAGCGTGCGCGGACCCCAGCGTCGCTCGTTGGCGCGGTCGCGGCCGAAGCGCTTCTCGATCTTGTGCAGCGTAAATAACAACGCGTGCGGATCGAGCGCGGTGTCGATCGCCACGCAGGCATTGACGAAGCGCTCCTGCTGCTCGTCGCCCCAGGGCGGCGTCGCGTAGTCCGACGAGCGCGCGATGAGTTCGCCCTGCGTCATGCCGCAGATATTGGCGATGGCCTTGTCGAACGTCGCGCGGACGTCGCCGACATTGCCGCCGAGCGCGATCAGCGCCTCAGCCATGCGAGGGCTGCCGCGCGCGGGTGATGATCACGCCGACGTCGTCGAAGATCGCCGCGATCGGCGCGTGCGGCTTGTGCACGGTGATCTTCACCGAACCGATCTTGTCGAACGCCGACAGGATCGCGTCGGCGACCGCGCCGGCGGCGCGTTCGAGTAGTTTGTAGTTGGCGTCCTTGAAGGCGGCGGTGGCGCAGGCCACCACGTTGGAATAGGACACGGTGTCGGACAGGCGATCGGTGCGCGAGGACTCGGTGAGGTCGGCGGCGAGTTCGAGATCGATCACGAAGCGCTGGCCGACTTCGGTCTCGTGATCCATCACGCCGTGCCGCGCGTGCAGCACCAGGCCGGTGATGAAGATGGTGTCGGTCATCGTCTGTCCTCGCTGCTGGTCCTGATCGCGTGCGCGACTTTGAGCGCCTGCGCGGTGTCGGCGACGTCGTGGGCGCGGATGATGCGCGCGCCGTTCTCAATCGCGATGAGATGCGCGGCGATCGAACCGCCGAGCCGCTGCTTCGGTTCCGACGGCGACACCGTGCTGATGAAACGTTTGCGCGAGGCGCCGACCAGCACGGGCAGGCCGAAATGCGCGAACGCGGACAGCCGCGCCAGCGTGATCATGCTCTGCTGCGGCGTCTTGCCGAAGCCGATGCCGGGATCGAGCACGATGTTGTGCTCGGCGATGCCGGCGCGGGCGGCGATCGCCAGCGAGCGCGCGAAGAACGCGTTGATATCAGCGACGATGTCGATCGCGGGATCAGCGGCGTCGCGATTGTGCATCACGATCACCGGCGCGCCGCGCGCGGCGACGACCTCCGCCATCGCCGGATCGCGCTGCAGGCCCCAGACGTCGTTGGCGATCGCGGCGCCATGGTCGAGCGCCCAGGCCACCACCTCGGCCTTCATGCTGTCGATCGACACCGGCGCGCCGAGCGCTGCGACCGCCGCCAGCACCGGCGCCAGCCGCCGCCGCTCCTCGTCGGCCGAGACCGGCGTCGACCCGTAGGGCCGGGTGCTCTCGGCGCCGATGTCGATGATGTCGGCGCCCTGGTCGATCATCGCCGCGGCATGCGCGCGGGCGCGCTCCGGGCTGGCGAAGTCGCCGCCGTCGGAGAAGGAATCCGGCGTGACGTTGAGGATGCCCATCACCACAGGCACGGGGCGCGCGAGCAGTTCGCGCAACGCGGCGGCGCCGGTCGCGGTGGGAGGCGCTGGGGTTTGCGGCGCTACGCTCATGGCCAGCGCTTTGCGCGGGAAGCGGCGGGGAGTCAAGCGGGGTGGGGGAGAGATGTGTCGGCCGGCCGCTTCGCATGGTTGAGAATGTCGCTAAGCAAGAACTTGGCACGGCAATGTTGCCCCAATTTGCGGCCAAGCCTACGGTCGAAATGAAGAGGCGTCCACGTTGCACCAATCCCTCGCTATCTTCATAAGTCTTTCTCTAACGACAGGGTCCGATGCAAGCTTCTCCCATGCTTTCGCTCCTATCTCGTCTTCGTGCTGGCCATCCTGTGAGGGGCCGCTCCTATCAATTGCCTTGGCTACCACTGCAATAATTCTTTCGGCCAACTCCAGCGCGAACGTGACCGGCTCTCGATAGCTTCGTTCAAAATCGGCGCGTGCCCGAGACATTGATGCACTGGAAATCCTCCGGCCTCGAACAGTTGGATCATCCGGTCCCATCATCACTCTCCATCTCTCAGAGTGATATCGAGAAAAGCTCGGAAATACTCCTCCGTTCCTTTTCCACATTCGTTCGTCGTCGAATAGTGCGCGATCCTCGTAATAAGAACGGATTGCGTGAGTATGCCAGAGCACAGACAGCAAAGCATCGATCTCAGCATTGCTTAGCGGCATGAGGTACTCCCAAGGCGGCTTTTTGGGGCGTGACATCATAATGCCCCTCGGTATGAGGACAAGCCGCGTCGTTGAATTGAGCGACGCTGCCGGAAGCACGATCACGACACATTGGGGCGGACATCAACAAAAACTTCAACAATTGTATGCCGCGGTGCCAGCGACAGGAGCGGCTTCGCGTACATTGTCGCGCGGGCATCGAACATTATCAAATAGCCGATATTGGTTTCCCGGTTTTTCATATAGTGTTGGATCTGGGTTTCTCCTGCTGCGGCGTAGTTACTTGAGTAGCGTCCGCCGCACATTTTCAGTTCAAGCACAGCCGACAGGCCGCCCTTGAGCTTGATGTAGAGATCAAGGCGGCCGGCGCCCGTATCCAACTCCTCGAAGATGTCGGCGCGGTCGCCGAATTTTGCCTGAATGTAGGTGTGCAGCAGGTTCTGCGCATGTCGTTCTGGACTCGGCGTCCATTCGCCTTTCTTCCAGAACGTCATGCGCTTTCTGCCAGCGATGAACCGGCTGAATTCAAGTAGAGCGCTCTCAAACTCCTCGCATGTCACCTCGGCCATTTGTGGCTTCGGAGCGAGTCTCTCCATCTTGCCGCCCATCTCGATTGCACTATCGCGCAACTCTGTCGCTGCTTTGCGAAGGTCGGCTTGCTCATTCTCCACAAGCTTGATTGCGCGCTGGGCCGCCGTTAGCGCGTCATCGATATTGCCGGATTCCAATAGCGACTTTGCATAAGCATATAGGAGACCCGGAAACTCACCGCGTAGGTCCATCGCCCTGCGAAGAACCGCCGCCGCCTTGGGCCACTGCTCCGACTTCCACAAGCAATCGATGAGGTCGTTGCGTACTCTGGCATTCAGCGGCTCGGCATCCACCACCTCCTGAAACCAAGTCGCGGCGCGGTCATAGACTTGCATGTTTCGTAGTTGAATGCCGATCGAAGCCTTGATCAGGTTGACTATCTCAGGACATGCTTCGCCGTGAAACTCGCGGAGCACATCTTCGAGAAGCGCCATGCGCTGGGGCGGATCGAGACCCGGCGTCTCGTGCGCCTGAAAGAGACGAACAGATGCAACAACGTCGATGTTGCCAGTCGCCTTGGCGTCTTCGATCAGCGCAACGGCTTTCGCCTCATCGAAATGGTCATGCAATTCGCCCAGGCGAGCGGCCAGTTGAAAATGCGACAGGCCGTGCTTGTCCGTTACCAATGTGGCCTCGGCCTCAAAGCGTTCGGCCTGATCCTCCTTGCCTGCGTGGCGAGCGGCCAGCGCTAAGAGATGGAGCGAACTGACAAATTGCTCTTCGACGCCCATGAGGCCACGAAGGGCATCGACGCCTGCTTTGGCATCCTCGTAGGCTTCCAAAAAACGCTCCAGCATGATGAGACGTTTCGCTCGCACTTGAAGCGCGGCTGCATAAATTGCACGGTTGCTGACACCGTCCTTGTCCAGAAGCTCAATGCTTCTCGTAAGGGAGGCAATCGCGTCCTCTGGGTTCTGATGCATCAGAGCATCGACAAGGCCTTTTGTGCTGCGGCCCGCTTCCGCCTTCTGGCCCGCTTCTAAAAAAGCATCGGACGAAAGCCGCGCCGCCTTCATGGCTTCGGGGCTGTCCTGCTCTAGAGCGATCGACAGATTGCGCCAAACCCATCCACGTTGTTCGGCGGAGAGTCGCGATGGATCGGCCAGAACGTGCCGAAGCTGCGCTATCCCTGTCTCACGGTTCCCGCGATGAATCGATCCAAGCGCGATGACGGTGTTTAGTATCGACTGTTGCTCCTCCGTAAGGGAGGCCCGTTCCTCGCGCAGAATCCATTCTGCATCTTTCGCGGCAATGTCGTACCGCTTGAGCCGTTGGCTGACGGTTAGGCGGCAATCGAGAAGGCGCCTTTGCTCGTCTTTGGGCAGACCGGAAGCGTCCATGCACTCCAGGGCCGCCAGCAAGCGCGGCGTTCCTGCGAGAGCTACCGCATGCATTCCGGCCTCGAGGGCACGCGAGGCTGCATCGATATCGCCGTTATCGAGCGCCGCTGTGATGCGATCGGCAAGATCGTCGCAGGCTTTCGTGATTGAGGATGTTACGGCATCGAAGACCGCTTGGCTGATCCCTTCCTTGGGATCGGCAAAGGCGTGCATGGCCTTATGTGTGCCGACCACGAGCCCCGATCGCATATCGAATTCAATCCTGATTTGCGCATCGCTGAGCGGAATTTCTTCAGTGCGAAGACCGTGCGTTGCCAGCATATCGATCAGTTCCTGCCCGTTGGGCGGATCATCAGGCGCGATTTCTGGTGTTCTCTGAAAACGAAATGATTGGAGGAGTGGTACGAGCCTGTTGGTGGCGTGTTCCGTTTGGGCCTGAATGGTGAGCGAATAGGCCCCGACGCCGCTCCTGGAAATCGTAATGAACGCTAAAGTAGTTGGATCAGGGCTCTGCTGTTCCGATACAGCAAACCGCATGAGGGGCGCATCTGCCTCAAGTGTTTTGTCTTCAGCGTTTTCGCTCATGCTACGCCATTTAAATAGTTCCGTTAAACAATAGATCGCGGTGCACAAAAGAAGGCGAGATAGCACCGGATGGGCGCGCCACGCGCGTGAGCGCACCGTGGCTACGTCGGCGGACAGATAGCGATCTGCACCAAGGCGGACAATAGAAATCTCTGGTCAGCGATCGTCGGGTACGAAGTGGTGCACGTATCGAGCCGCCGGATGCTTTCCCCTCAATAACTAATCTTCAGCGGCAACTTCCGTGCCTCTTCAATCAGCTGCCCGACCTCTTTCTCCGACGGCAGGGCGCGGACCAGTTTACGCTTGAGGTTGGCTTCTTTCATGTTCTGCGCCAGCCGCGCGGGGTTGCGGTGGGTGAATTCGCGTAAGGTCGAGACGCCGGCGGCGCGCAAGAGTTCGGCTTTGGCCTTGCCCATGCCGGGGATGCGCATGCAGTCGGCGATGTTGGCCCATTCCAGCAATTGCTGTTCGGTGATTCCTGTTTTCGCGGCCAGCGCCTTGCGGCCGCGCATGGTGCGGGCGGCTTCGAGCAGCGCTTCGGTGGTGCGGATGCCGGCGGCTTTCAGCTTGCCGGCTGCGGCGACGGTGATGCCGTCGATCTGTGCGATGGGGTATGTCATTGGACTCGAAACTGAAGCGTCAGGTGAATTGGCGAAGGCCCGGGGTCTCGGCGATGATCGCCTGCATCCGATCGGGGCCGATCTTCTCGCGGCCGATGTGAAACAGCTCGTGCGCGAGCTTCTTGATGTCGGCGATGCCGAGGCCGAGGCCCATCAGCCGCGCGCCCATCGCCATCACGCCGCCGCCCATCAGACTCGCGCCCGAGCCCATCAGCCGGCCGAGGCCGCCGCGCGATTCGTTTGCGGATTCGATCGCGGCTTCGGCGCCGGGGATGGTGTCGATCAAAGCCTGGACGGGTTCTTGCGGACCCTCGCTGCGGAGAAAACCGAGGATGATGCCGACGCTCTTTCCGGCAACAGCTTTCTCGAGGCCGGCCTTGTCGGCCAGCCGTTCAATCAACTCGTCCATTACGCCCCCGCCGCCGGTTGTCCGCCGGATTGTACTTGTCTGTCATCCTGATCTTCCACGTTCCGAAACACAAGCAACGCCCGCGGGAGAAGCCGCTGTTCCGCGGGATTCGATTCGCGAGTGTTGCATCATTGCAAGAGCTTGTTGCCCGGCCGGCTCTACCAAGAGATTAAGACGGCGGATTTTGCGCCGCGGTGACGCGAGATTGCTGCGGACGCGGCCGGGCGCCGAATGATCGTTGAACAGTCCGCATCGATATGCAGGATATGCAGCGCAACGAGCCGCCGAAGGCTCTCTTGTTCTGCGCGCGGGGAAACGGCACGATGACGGCGAGCGAAACCGGTAACGACGATACCGACGGCAGGATTTTCATCGGCAAAGGCGAGCAGCCGGCGTGGCTGACGCTCGGCCTCGGCAACCGCCACGGCCTCGTCACCGGCGCCACCGGCACCGGCAAGACGGTGACGCTGCAGGTGATGGCCGAGGGTTTTGCGCGCGCCGGCGTGCCGGTGTTCGCCGCCGACATCAAGGGCGATCTCTCCGGCATCGCCGAAGTGGGCGAGGCCAAGGACTTTATCCTGAAGCGCGCCAAGGCGATGGGTCTCGCGTTCCAGCCCGACCAGTTCAGCACGGTGTTCTGGGACGTGTTCGGCGAGCAGGGTCATCCGGTCCGCGCCACCGTGTCGGAGATGGGGCCGCTGTTGCTGTCGCGGATGCTCGATCTCAACGACGTGCAGGAGGGCGTGCTCAACGTCGCGTTCCGCGTCGCCGACGACATGGGCCTGCCGCTGGTCGACATGAAGGATCTGCGCGCGATGCTCGACGCGATCGCGCCGATCGCCGCCAAGGTCGCGGAAAACGGCGACGTCAATGCCGACATCCGCCAGGCCGCGGCGTCGCTCGGCAACGTCACCAAGCAGACCGTCGGCACCATCCAGCGGCAATTGCTGGTGCTGGAGAACCAGGGCGGCGAAAGTTTCTTCGGCGAACCCGCGCTGCAATTGAAGGACTTCATACGCACCGACAGCCAGGGCCGCGGCGTGGTCAACATCCTGACCGCCGACAAGCTCATGAGCAATCCGCGGCTGTACGCGACCTTCCTGCTGTGGATGCTGTCCGAATTGTTCGAGGAACTGCCCGAACTCGGCGATCCCGACAAGCCGAAGCTGGTGTTCTTCTTCGACGAGGCGCATCTCTTATTTAACGACGCGCCGAAGCCGCTGATGGATAAAATTGAACAGGTCGTGCGATTGATCCGCTCTAAAGGCGTCGGCGTGTACTTCGTGACGCAGAATCCGATCGACGTGCCGGATCGCGTGCTGGCGCAGCTCGGCAATCGCGTGCAGCACGCGCTGCGCGCCTTCACGCCGCGCGACCAGAAGGCGGTGGCGGCGGCGGCGGAGACGTTCCGGCCCAATCCGAAGCTCGACACCACCAAGGCGATCACCGAGCTCGGCAAGGGCGAGGCGCTGGTGTCGTTCCTCGAAGGCAACGGCACGCCGGCGATGGTCGAGCGGGTGATGATCCGCCCGCCATCGGCGCGGATCGGCACGATCACGCCGGAGGAACGCGCCGCGATCATCAAGGCGAGCCCGATGAAGGGCCGCTACGACACCGCGATCGATTCCGAGTCTGCTTACGAGAAGCTGCGCGACAGGTTGAACGGCACGGCGGCCGGCACCGACGCCGCGCCGGCGGAAGGCGGATTGTTCGGCCAGCTCGGCAGCCTGGTCTCCACCGTGTTCGGCACCAACACGCCGCGCGGCAAGCTCACCACCGGGCAGGTGGTGGCGCGCAACGTCGCCCGCACCGTCGCCACCACCGTGGTCGGCGGCATCGCCGCCCAGCTCGGCAAGAAGGTCGGCGGCTCGCTCGGCAGCTCGGTCGGCCGCTCGATCGTCCGCGGCACGCTCGGCGGTATGCTGCGGCGGTGAGGCCACCTGCTTGACTGCAGGCGTGTGCTGCAGTCAGACGGCTTCATAAGCCGGGCAATTGCCCTATGATCCGTCATGCCCGGGCTCGTCCCGGGCATCCACGTCTTGCGGCGAAGGACGCGAGACAGGACGTGGATGGCCGGGACGAGCCCGGCCATGACGAGTTGATACCACGTGCCCGATGTCGCTCGCCTGTCGCGCGAGACACGCAAGGAAACGCCACCATGTCCGTCCCTTCGCCCGTCTCCGCCGCGCTCGATCGCGCCGATGCCGATTTCGACGCCGCGCTGGCGCGGCTGTTCGCGCTGCTGCGGATCAAGTCGATCTCGGCCGATCCGGCCTACGCGGCGGACTGCCGGGCGGCGGCGGCGCATCTGTGCGCCGACATCGCCTCGCTCGGCTTCGACGCCGAAGTGCGCGAGACCGCGGGGCATCCGGCGATCGTCGCCAAAGCCGTTCAAGATAAGCCCAATGGCAACACCGGCGCGCGGCCGCACGCGCTGTTCTACGGCCATTACGACGTGCAGCCGGTCGATCCGTTGTCGCTGTGGCACCGGCCGCCGTTCGAGCCGGTGGTCGCCGACCACGCCGACGGCCGCAAGATCATCGTCGCGCGCGGCGCGCAGGACGACAAGGGCCAGCTCTCGACCTTCGTCGAGGCCTGCCGCGCCTGGAAGAGCGCCACCGGCGAACTGCCGATCGACCTCACCATCCTGATCGAGGGTGAAGAGGAAGTCGGCTCGAAGAATTTCGTGGCGTTCCTCGAAGCGAACAAGACCGATCTCGCCGCCGACTTCGCGCTGGTCTGCGACACCGGGATGTGGGACCCGACCACGCCGGCGATCACCACCGCGCTGCGCGGCCTGGTCTATGAGGAAGTGAAGATCAAGGCCGCCAATCGCGACCTGCATTCCGGCATCTATGGCGGCGGCGCGCAGAATCCGATCCGGGTGCTGACGCGGATCCTCGGCGGGCTGCACGACGACCACGGCCGCATCACCATTCCGGGCTTCTACGACGGCGTGAAGGATCTGCCGCCGGAGATCCTCGATCAGTGGAAGGGGCTGGGGCTCACGGCCGAGACCTTCCTGAAGCCGATCGGGCTGTCGCTGCCGGCCGGCGAGGACGATCGCCTCTTGATCGAACAGATTTCGTCGCGGCCGACCTGCGACATCAACGGCATCGTCGGCGGCTACACCGGCGAGGGCTCCAAGACGGTGATCGCGGCGGAGGCCTCGGCGAAGGTCTCGTTCCGGATCGTCGAAGGGCAGGACCCGGCGAAGATCCGCGACGCGTTCCGCGCCTATGTCACCGCGCGGCTGCCGGGCGATTGCAGCGCCGAGTTCCTCGATCACTCCAACGCGCCGGCGATCGCGCTGCCCTGGACGATGAAGCCGCTCGCGGCAGCCAAGCAGGCGCTGACCGAGGAATGGGGCAAGGAGGCGCTGCTGATCGGCTCCGGCGCCTCGATTCCCATCGTGGCGGATTTCAAGCGCACGCTCGGCGTCGACACGCTGCTGGTCGGCTTCGGACTCGACGACGACAACATCCATTCGCCCAACGAGAAGTACGACCTCAACAGCTTCCAGAAGGGCATCCGCTCATGGGTGCGGATACTCGGCGCGCTCGCCGAGGCGCCGAAGTAAAACCCCTCCCGCGACACAACGTCACCTCGCTTTACGCGAGTTACCGCCCGCCGCGTGTCGGCGAGCGCGCAATGCTGGAAATCTTCTAAGTCCAGCGCGGCGAGTTCCCGCGCGCGCCGCGGCGTGCGCGGGCGGCGACGAGGCGTCGCCCGATCATATGTTTCCTAACAAATTGTGCATGCTACGTGTCGCCGGAGTGGCGACCGCGGATCGCCGGCATCGCGACTGGATTCGTTCTAAGCTTGCGGGCCGCGCCGAACGTCGGCCTGAACAGCGCGCAAGTGTAAAGTCATTCTAAATCGCATCGGTTGTCTCGCCATCCTCATTCCCCTAGTCACGGCTCGACTACGTGAACTGGGGGCGTCAGGTGAGTTACTTCAAGAACAACAAGAATCGTTGGTGCGTCGGCGTGGCGACGAGCGTCCTGTCGTTGTGCCTGACTGGTGCGGGGATCTCGGAAGGCCGCGCGCAGAGCGCGGAACCGCGCGTGCTGCCGCCGGTGTCGGTCGATGCGCCGCAACAGCGCGCACGCACGACCCGCGTCGCGCCGCCGCGCGCAACAGCGCCGCGCACCGCGCGGGTGACGCCGCGGCAGACCGCCGAGCGGCCGCCGGCCCCGGTGGCGCCGCCGACGATGGGATCGACGCGCACGATCGGCGCGCCGGCGCCGGCCTATGCGGGCGGGCAGGTGGCGCAGGGCGGCACGCTCGGCCTGCTCGGCGCGACCAGCGTGATGAACACGCCGTTCTCGACCGTGAACTACACCTCGGAGCTGATCGAGAACCAGCAGGCGCGCACCGCGGCCGACACGCTGATCAACGATGCGTCGGTGCGGACCAGCACAGGCAGCAACGGTTTCGATGACACCTTCGTCATTCGCGGCTTCCCCGTGAATGCCACCGACGTCGGCCTCAACGGCCTGTACGGGCTGTCGTCGTCGCAGCGTATTCCGGCGCAGATCATCGAGCGGATCGAACTGCTCAAGGGCCCCGGCGCACTGATCAACGGCATCGCGCCCGGCGGCACCGTCGGCGGCGCCATCAACATCGTCACCAAGCGCGCCACCGAGACTGATTTCTCGCGGCTGACGCCGTTCTTCATGAGCGCGGCCAGCTACGGCCTGCATCTGGAGACCAGCCGGCGCTTCGGCGCCAACAAGGAATGGGGCGTCCGCTTCAACGGCGTCGGCCGCAACGGCGAAGCCTCGATCGACGACGGCAATTTCCGCAGCGGCCTCGGCGCGCTGGCGATCGACTATCGCGGCGAGCGCTTCCGCTGGACGCTGGATGCGATCTCGCAGAACGACGACACCGACAATTTCAGGCCGCAGATCAGCCTGCTGTCGACCCTGACGTCGATTCCGGCGGCGCCGGATGCGCGCAGCAATTGGTACCCCGGCACGAAGTTGCGGCAGAGGGACAACACCATCGCCACCGCGGCCGAATACGACCTGACCGACTGGCTCACCGCCTATGCGGGCATCGGCTATCGCGATGGCACCAACGATCAGACCTTCCCGTCGTCGGCCGTCGCCGTCAATGCGCTCGGCAACTTCACGGTGCAGAACAACTACTACGACTCCTACACCAAGACCGTCAGCGGCAATGCCGGATTCCGGTCGCAGTTCGACACCGGCTTCATCAACCACAAGGTGAACGTCGCCTATACCGGCTTCTATCAGGAGGCCGGCAACGCCTACATTCAAGGCAACAGGGCGGCGTCGAACATCTACAATCCGTCGCCGCTGCCGAGCATCACGCTGCCACGGACAGACCCGCGGCTTGCGTCCGAATCGACGCTGACCAGCGTAGCGATCGCCGACACGATGTCGGTCCTGAACGAGTCGGTGCTGCTCACGCTCGGCGTCCGCCGGCAGAACGTGAAGGTGGACAGCTTCAGCACGATCACCGGCGCGTTCACCAATGGCTACGACGCCAGCGCGACGACGCCGCTGGCCGGCATCGTCGTCAAGCCGTGGCACAACGTGTCGCTGTACGCGAACTACGCCGAAGGCCTGACCCGCGGCACCATCGTCGGCGCCGGCTACGACAATGTCGGGGACGTGCTCGCGCCCTACAAGTCGAAGCAGCAGGAAGCCGGCGTCAAGGTCGATTGGGGCCTGATCACCACCACCGCGGCGGTGTTCCAGATTGCGCGACCGAGCCAGATCCGGACGGCGGGCGGCACACTGGGCTCGCTGGCCTATGACGGCGAGCAGCGCAACCGCGGCGTCGAGCTGAACGCCTACGGCCTGATCCTGCCGAGCCTGCGCGGTATGGTCAGCGCGACCTTCATCAAGCCCGAACTGACCAATCCGAGCGATCCGACGCAACGCGGCAACGACGCCGCCGGCGTGCCGGACAAGACGTTCTCGGCCGGTCTCGACTGGGATACGCCGTGGGTGCGGGGTCTCGCGCTCAATGGCCGGGTGATCTACACCTCGGGCTCCTATCTCACCACCGCGAACACGGTGAAATTCCCGGAGTGGACCCGGCTCGATATCGGCGCGCGCTACACCACGACCGCGCTCACCGGCAAGCCCGTCACGTTCCGCGCCAATATCGAGAACGTCACCGGCGAGAACTACTGGCTCACCACCGGCACCTACGTGACCGTCGGCGCGCCGCGCACCTACTTGCTCTCCGCGGCGTTCGATTTTTGATCGCTCGCTATCAATTCGTCATGCCCGGCCTTGTGCCGGGCATCCACGTCTGCAGCGGAAGCCGCAAGAAAGACGTGGATGGCCGGGACAAGCCCGGCCATGACGAGCGAGAGAGTCGATCTGATTTTAACCGCGTACCAACAAGGTATCTGACATGAAGAAGCTCTCCGTCGCGATGGTGGTCCTGCTCGGCGCGATGAATTCCGCGCAGGCGCATCAGATCTGGATCGAGCAGGCCGACGGGCAGAACGCGGTGGTTCGGTTCGGCGAGTTCGGCGAGAATCTGCGCGAAGCCTCGCCGGGTCTGCTCGACAAGTTCAGCAAGCCGACCGCGACGCTGGTCTCCGCCAAGGGCGAGCAGACCGTCGACGCCGCCAAGACCGCGACCGGCTTCACGCTGCCATTCGCCGCCAAGGCGGGCGACAGCATCGTCGCGCAGGACGCGAACTACCCGCTCTACACCTGGAAGCAGCCCGACAAGGAGGTCCGCAACTGGTTCCATCCGGCCGCGCGGCTGATCACCGGCTTCGCCGGGCTCGAGCCGAAGCTGACGCTGGATCTGGTGCCGACCGGCAAGGCGGGCGAGTTCAAGCTGGTGTTCAAGGATCAGCCGAAGCCGAAGGCCAAGGTGACGCTGACCACGCAGTCCGGCTGGGCCAAGGAGGCGCACACCGACGCGCAGGGCCTGGTCAGCTTCGAGATGCCGTGGCAGGGCGTTTACGTCGCCGAAGTCAGCGTCAACGATCGCACCGCCGGCGAACGCGCCGGCGAGAAGTATGACGCCGTCAGCTACGCCACCACGCTGACCTATGTGAAGTCCGACGGCCTGCCGCCGATTCCCGCGGGCCCGGCCGCGACGCCTGCCGCGCCGAAATGACGACGCTGCTGCGGCGGGCGCGGACCACCGGCCCGCTGGTCTCGCGCATCGTCGCGGCGTTGCTCGGCGGCTATGCGCTGGCGGCGCTGTTCAGCGTCGCCGTGCTGGCGCTGCCGATCAGCAAGCCGCAGGCGGTGCTGACCGGCCAGCTCGCGAGCTTCGCGATCTACGCCGGCGCGGTGATCTGGGTGTTCGCGGTGCGCAGCGCGCTGAAAGCCTGGATCGGCCTCCTGATCGTCGCTGCGGCGCTGGCGCCGCTGGCGTGGTCTGTCTCCTGACGAAGGGCGCGCCCGTGAAGCCGCAGAATGATCAGCGCGTGGCGGGACGGGGCATCCGGCAGAGCATGTCGGGCCTGCACACCTGGGCCGGGCTGCTGCTCGGCTGGGTGTTGTATGCGATGTTCCTCACCGGCACGGTGTCGTTCTTCAAGGAGGAGCTGTCGCAATGGATGCGGCCGGAGCAGCCGCGTCTGACCCAGCCGCTCGATCCGGCGGTGGTGGCGCAGCGCGTCGCCGACGAGATCGGCCGGATCGCGCCGGGCGCGACGCAGTGGAGCATCAAGCTTCCCGACGGACGCAGCAACACCGTCTACGCGTTCTGGCGGCTTCCCGGCGGCGGACAGGGCGCGCGGGGATTCGGACAGGACCTGTTCGATCCCGAGACCGGCCATCGCGTCGCGGCGCGCCTCACGCTGGGCGGCGACTTCTTCTATCGCTTTCATTTCCAGTTCTACTACATGTCGCCGTTCTGGGGGCGGCTGCTCGCCGGTCTCGCGGCGATGTCCATGCTGGTGGCGATCGTCGCCGGCGTGATCACCCACAAGAAGATCTTCACCGATTTCTTCACCTTCCGCTGGGGCAAGGGCCAGCGCTCCTGGCTCGACGCGCACAACGCGCTGTCGGTGTTCGGGCTGCCGTTCCATGTGATGATCACCTACACCGGGCTGGTGACGCTGATGGCGCTGTACGTGCCGTGGGGCGAGCGTGCCGCCATCAAGACGCCGGCCGAGCGCCAGCAGCTCAGCGCCGAACTCAATGCCTTCGTCCAGGCCGGCAAGCCGAGCGGCGCGACCGTGCCGCTGGCGTCGATCGAGGCGATGGTCCGGCAGGCGCAGCAGCGCTGGGGGACGACCGATGCGGGGCGCGTCAACGCCACCAATCCGGGCGACGCGACCGCCCGCATCGCGGTCACCCGCGGCGATGCCAGGCGCGTGTCGATGAGCCCGGACTACATCGAATTCGACGGCGTCACCGGCAAGCTGCTCGCCGTGCACGATCATGTCGGCGCGGCGGCGGAAACGCGCGGCGTGATGTATGCGCTGCATCTCGGCCGCTTCAGCGATCTGGAGACGCGCTGGCTGTATTTCCTCGCCAGCCTGATGGGCACCGCGATGGTCGGCACCGGGCTGGTGATGTGGATCGTCAAGCGGCGGGCGAAGCTGCCCGATCCGGAGCGGCCTTATTTCGGATTTCGCGTGGTCGAGCGGCTCAACATCGCCAGCATCGCCGGGCTGTCGATCGCGATGACGGCGTTCCTGTGGGCCAACCGGCTGCTGCCGGTCGCGATGGCGGAGCGGCCGTTCTGGGAAATCCATGTCTTCTTCATCGTCTGGGGACTGACACTGCTGCACGCGCTGCTGCGGCCGGCCAAGGCGGCGTGGCGCGAGCAGCTCTGGACGGCGGCGGCGCTGCTGGCGTTGGTCCCCGTGCTCAACGCGCTGACGACGCCGAGGCCGCTGTGGCACAGCCTGGCCGACGGCGACTGGGTGTTCGCCGGCACCGAGCTGATGTGCTGCGCGCTGGCGGCGTTGCACGCCGTGCTGGCGATCCGCGCGGCGCGGCATCATCGGCTCGGCGTTCAATCGGGGCGCAAGGCCGGCCGGCGCGCGGCGATCGCGGTGGCGTCCGGCGAGGCGGCGGAATGATGCACGCGCTCGCCTTCGCGCTGTGCCTCGCGGGCTTCGTCGCGCTGGCGCTCGCCACGCGCCGCCAGCAGCACGAGGTGATCGGCCGCTCGCTGCCGCGCGGCCCGGTGCGCGCCCTCCGCATCGTCGGTGCCATTGCGCTGCTGATCGCGCTCGGCGTCCTCGTGGCGTGGCACGGCTGGGGGCTCGGCCTGGTGATGTTCAGCGGCCATACGACGCTGGCCGCGGGCGTGGTGTATTGCGCGCTGATCGCGCGCGTGCGGATGGCGGGGCGGACGGCGCGGCGCCATTAGCCGCAACACCGCTTCCAGGCGGACGCTGTTACTTGACGAGGTCGTCGAGCAGCCGCAGCACGTCCTTGGATGCGTCGCCGACGCATTCGATCTCGGCGATCGCGCCGGCGAGGTCGCCGGACTGGAACAGCCGCGCCGCCTTCTTGCCGTGGTCGTGCACCAGCGCGTGCGGCTTCTCCAGCGCCCGGAAGGCCGGATGGTTGCGCGACTCCAGCGAGCCGTCGCCGTAGTACCATTTGCCGAGCCGGCAGGAATGGTGGTCGGTGAGTTCGTCGGCGTTCAGCTTGGCGCGGCCCACCGCCATGTCGCACAGCCGCTTCTTCCAGCCGATATGATCCGCCTTGGCGAGCCGCTGGATCTGGTGGTCGAAGGACATCTGCGACAGCTCGACGAGTTCCTGGTCGGCCGTCGCCTGCACCCGATCGAGCTGGTTGGAGATGTCGCCGACCTGGCCGACGCTCTTCTTGGTCATCTCGGCGATCGCCGAGATCCCGGTCGCGATCTCGCGCGAGGCCTCGGATTGCTGATTCAGAATCCCGGCGATCTCCGACATGCCGTTGGTGACGCCGGCGACGCGGTCCGAGACGCCGGACATCGCCTCGCCGAGCGTGTTCACCACGCCGCGGCTCTCGACCGCCGCGTTGGTGCAATCCGCCATCGCCGCGACGATGGTCGCGATGTCCTCGCGCAGCCGCTCGATCCGGCTGCGAATGTCGACGGTCGCGTTCGAGGTCTGCTGCGACAGGCTCTTGACCTCGGTGGCGACCACCGCGAAGCCGCGGCCGGCCTCGCCGGCGCGCGCCGCCTCGATGGTGGCGTTCAGCGCCAAGAGATTGGTCTGGCGGGCGATGGCGTCGATCGAGCCGACGATGCTGCCGATCGCCTCGGAGGCTTCGCTGAGCGCGGTGATCTTCTCCGAGGCCAGTTCGGCCGTGGCGCTGACGCGTCCCATCGCGGAGGAGGCGGAACTCGCGGTCGTCATGCCGCGGTCGGCGCTGACGCGCATTTCCGACGCCTGCGCGGCGGCCGCTTCGGCGGTGGCGCGGATCTGTCCGATCGACGCCACCATTTCCTCGCTGGCGCTCGCCAGCGCCTGGGTGCGCTGGTCGATCTTGCGGGTCGACGACAGCAAATAGGCGGACGACATCGCGGTCTCGCTACCCTGAATGCTGAGGTCGACCATGCGGTCGAGATCGCGCGATGCGCTGGCCGAGAGCCGCTGCAACAGCGTGTCGATCGCACGTGTCAGCGCATCGTCGCCGGCGGGCACCGCGACGTCGTAGTGACCTTCGGCGATACGGTGGAGACAGGCGGCAATCGCCTCGTCGCGGGCGCGCTTGTCGACGAGCTCTTTCATCAGCGCCGAATCGCCGACCGACGCCTCGCTGCTGCCGCGAAGGGCCTTGCTTGCGGACGACAAAATGGACATGGAAGCCTCACAAATGATGCGCGCCGAATCGACGGCACAGTGAGACCGGCCCGGTTAACTGTTAGTTGGAAATCGCGTATTCTCGGTATGATTCCGAGGTGATTGCGCGCTGAATTTGATCCAACGCAAAAACGCCGCCCGGAATTGGGCGGCGTTTGAATTCCGGTAGTGTAGAGGGGTATGGTCCGAATCTACATCAGATGCGCCGCGACTTCAATTGCGGTAGCTCGGGTCCATGCGGTCGAGCTTGCGCAGCAGCGGCGGCCAGACCAGCTTGGTCGAGCGCAGCTCCATCGCGTCCTGATTGGCGATCAGCGTGTGGTTCTTGTCGATCACCACGTTCTCGACCGGATAGGCGGTCGGGCCCAGCATCCTCGTGCGGACCTGCATCGTGCAGGCGCGCTCGAGGTGGTACATCCGCTCGAAGGCGGAGGCGACCGAGCGGCCGACGGTGAGGGTGCCGTGATTGCGCAACAGCATGTGGTTCTTGTTGCCGAGGTCGCGCTGCAGCCGCGGGCGCTCGTCGTGGTCGAGCGCGACGCCTTCGTAGTCGTGATAGGCGAGGTCGCCGGTGACGAAATGCGCGGTCTGGTTCAAGGGCAGCAGGCCCTCCATGCAGCTCGCCACCGCGGTGCCGTCCGCGGTGTGCAGATGCATGACGCAGCCGGCGTCCTCGCGCACTTCATGGACCGCCGAATGGATGGTGAAGCCGGCCGGGTTGATCTTGTACTGGCTCTGGGTGAGCTGGTTGCCGTCGAGGTCGACCTTGACCAGGCTCGACGCGGTGATCTCGTCGAACATCAGGCCGTAGGGATTGATCAGGAAGTGATGCTCCGGGCCGGGCACACGCGCCGAAATGTGGGTGTCGACCAGATCGTCCCAGCCGTAATAGGCGACCAGGCGATAGCAGGCGGCGAGATTGACCCGCTGCTCCCATTCGGCCTCCGTCATATCCGACGGGACTTCTCTCAGGCGTGCTTCCGCTGGCGACATGGCGTTCCCTCTGGTTGCTCGATGATCTTATTGTCGACGAAGTTAGTCGTGCGAATGCTTTGCAGCAAGTCGCGTCACGCGCAGCAGTCATGATTTGGCGTCGGCGGGCGCGGCCGGGCGAGGGCGGCACGGCCCTCGGCCCGCTCGCGTTCGCGAAATCGTCCGAAACCACGCCCAACAAGTTGTTTGCAAGGCGGAACGGCGATTGCCGTTGCGGATCATATGACGTTATCGTGCCGCAGGCGGCCGCCGCGCGAGCAGCGGCGGACGGGAGTTTGGGATGATTTTTCTGCTGGTGGCCGGAATTGGCTTCCTTTTGGCCGGGCTGGTGTCGATCGTGTTCGGCGTTCCGGTGAAGGAATTCAGCTTCGGCAATACCCTGATCATGTCGGGCGTCATCGGGGGCTGCACCGGCGCGATCCTGCTCGGGCTGTATGCCGTGCTGCGCGAGATCCGGGCGCTGGGGGCTGTGGACGAGGTTGCGTCGGAGCGGGTTGCGGGCGAGCGCGCGCCGGCGAAGCCGCGGCCGGTGTTCCCGCCGCCGGCGCAATCCGGTCCGGCCGACGGCCAGGACGGGCCGCTGTTTCCCGGCGATCGTTCCGAGCCCGAACGCGAGACGCCTGCGGCCCATCCGCCGGACGCGGGCCCGCTCGCCCCGATGCCGTGGCAGGACGAAGCGTCCACGCGGGACCGGCTCCGCCCGCGCCTGCGCGAGCCCGTCGCGCCGCCGCCGCCGCCCGAGGACGAATCGACGCCGAAGAAGCGGAACCTGCTGTTCTCCAGCTCGCGGAAAGAACGCGAGCGCGCCGCCGCCAAGTCTGGCGGCGCAGCGGAGGCTGCCGGCGCCGCGGCCGAGACCGCCGCCGCGCCACCGGCTTTCCCGCCGCGGACCTTCGAGGAGGCCTGGCCGGAATCCGAGCGGCCGCGCAGCGACGCCGGTGTGCGCCGGAGCCGGCCGCCGGCCGGCGATAATGAGGAGCGGGACCCGGTCGGCGCGCCGGAGCGCCTAGCCTTGCCGGAGCGGTCGCCGCCGCCGCGCAGCGAGGAGATGACCGAGGTGACGGTGCTCAAGTCGGGCGTGGTCGACGGGATGGCCTATTCGCTGTATTCCGACGGCTCGATCGAGGCGCAGATGCCCGAAGGCATGATGCGGTTCGCATCGATCGACGAACTGCGCGAGCATCTCGATCAGCGCGCTTAATCTATTGGTCTACCTTGCGTCGACTGAACCGCGCGAAATAGAATCGTGTCCAGGCAAGTCATCGTTGCGTTTCCGGCGCAACCTGCCGATCATCGCCGAGCAACCCACGAGATTCGACGGCCGTAGCGCGCGGAGCCTCCGCCGCCGGCCCTGAGCCGATTGGACGACCCTTCATGAGCGACGCCGCGGGCAAGAGCCTGATCGAACTGACCGCGACCATCGTGTCGGCCTATGTCAGTAACAATCCGACGCCGGCGGGCGACATTCCCTCGCTGATCGGGCAGGTTCACGCCGCGATGCAGCGGCTGTCGAGCGGCCGCGCCGACGCGCCGGCGCCGGAACCGGCCAAGCCGGCGGTGCCGCTGAAGAAGTCGATGACGCCGGAATATCTGATCTGTCTCGAGGACGGAAAACGCTTCAAATCGCTGAAGCGGCATCTGCGCACGCAGTACAAGATGACCCCCGAGCAATACCGCGAGAAATGGGGCCTGCCGGCGGACTACCCGATGGTCGCGCCGAACTACGCGGTCGAACGCTCGCAACTCGCCAAGAAGATGGGCCTCGGCCAGCAGCGCCGGCGGCGCAGCAAGTAAGCCGGCGAGGGGCCCTGCCCACCCTCCCCTGGAGGGGGAGGGTCGCTCGCTTAGCGAGCGGGGTGGGGTGGCGAAGAGTTCATCCGCCGTGCCCGCGGCTCACCCCACCCCGCCAAACATCGCTGCGCGATGTTCGTCGACCCTCCCCCTCCAGGGGAGGGTAAAAGAAGCGTGGGCTTGCTCAGTGAGGAAAAAAGTCCGATAGTTCGTTTCGAGGGGATTGCGACTCCGATCATATGAGAATATATTCCTTTAGTGGATGTTCTCATAAGAGGTCGGCGCCATGTTGATTGCAGTTCCTTCGCGGAGGTCCGCCTCCATCTCTGGTCTGTGCGCCGGCGCTCCGGCGACCTTTCGAACCGCGGGAGCCGCACGATGAATCGCCGCGGCCGCACTGCGAGCAAGCGCGACACCGGCAAGGCCGAGATCGACGCGTTCCGCGCCCAGCATCTGTCGCTGGCGGAGCGTCAGATCATGACCGAGGGCGGCCTCGCCAGCGTCACCATCGACGACGGCGAAAGCCCGCTGGCGTGGCTGGCGCGGCGCAAGGGCCGCGACGGCCGCAGCCTGATCAGCAATCACCAGTTCGTCGCCGGCGAGCGGCTGCGCGCCGATTTCACCCGCGGCAACCTGACGCCGCGGGTGACGTCGAGCTGGTCCACGCCGACCGGGCGCGGCGGCGGGGCAGGGGAGATGACCGATCTGGTGGTGGCGTCGCGCCAGCGTGTGCAGCACGCGGTCGAGGCCTGCGGGCCGGAGTTCTCCGGCATCCTGCTCGACGTCTGCTGTTTCCTGCGCGGGCTCGAGGACGTCGAGCGCGAACGCGGCTGGCCGGCGCGCTCCGCCAAGGTGGTGCTGCAACTCGCGCTCGACCGGCTGGCGCGGCACTACGGCCTCGCGCCGCCGTCCGGGATGGCGCGGCCGAAGCTGCGGAGCTGGCTCGCCGAGGGGGCGGAGTTCGTGGTGGGGTAGCGCGCTTTGAATAGACGGGGGAGATAGACAAGATAGCGCAGTTGTTTGCTGGCAAAAGAAAAGCCCCATCCTCGCGGACGGGGCTTCGAATTCTACGTCATATGAGAGCTTGTTATCGCCCAACCATATGACGGCCCCTGGCGGGGTCTTAGACGAGGATGGCGCAAGCCAGAGCCTCTCACAAAGGGGAATGTACACATCAGAGGTGTTTTGTCAAGGGCGACATCCCTAAGCCTTTGAGAACGCATGATTTTATCATCTTCATCTGGTCCGGAGCCAGAACATCGAAACGATAAGTTCTTTTGCCTTCTCGCGTTTTCCCCGTTCGAATCAAATCCAGACGATGGAACCCCATCGCGTAGATCATGTCGCCCTTCACCCATACTCCATCGCTCCGCCAAGTTCCGGGCAGACGCGGTCGAATATCGATCTGACAGTGATAAGGCATAACCGGATGGGGCGTCGTCGTGCTGAGACACACCACCGTACAAAGTCCTGGACGAGCCGCAATCTTTGGACTCAGTACAACGACGCATCGCGGCTTCACCATTTCTGGTTCTCTGAACGTGCCGTCGAAATTGCAGACCAAAATTGTCCCAGGAATGGGGTGTTCTCGAATCGCCATAATGAAATCCGCCCGATCAGCGGAGTTCATCATATCAGCAAGAATCGAGCGACGGGGCCCGAGCAAAAAAACCGATTTTCAGACCCGAGGCGCGCAACGAGGTGCGGAAAACGGCGATACCGATCAGCTCGACGCGGCCAGGGTCGCGTGCGCGTCGGCCTTGATGCGTTCGATCATCGAGCGCAGGCCGTTGGAGCGCTGCGGCGTCAGGTGCTCGCGGAAGCCGAGCTCGTCGAACACCGCGATCGGCTCGGCCGCGAGAATCTGCTTCGGCGTGCGGCCCGACACCATCGACAGCAGGATCGCGATCAGCCCGCGCACGATATGGGCATCGCTGTCGCCGAGATAGTTGAGCACCGGCTCGTTGTCGGCGTTGTGCGTCAGCTTGCGCGACAGCCAGACCTGGCTGGCGCAGCCATTGACCTTGTTGGCGGTGGAGTGCTCGTCCTCGGGCATCGGATCGAGCATGCGGCCGAGTTCGATCACGTAGCGATAACGATCGTCCCAATCGTCCAGCAGCGCGAAATTGTCTCTGATCTCGTCGATCGTCATCGTCATCCGTATCTGTTCGTCGCGGCCCGCGGCGGAACCTCGTCCTACAGATATATGGAATTGCGATCGCTCGAAAGCGATATCGGCGGCGGCCGTCTGAAAGGCGGCCGTCTGAAAGTCGGAGTCCGGCGTCAATTCGTGGTGGCGTCCTCGCCGGGCGGGCGCCATTCGACCTGCAGGTCTCCGGCGGTCAGCGTGTCGCGCGGCGCGATGCCGACGGCGGATTCGGCGAGGCCGTCTTCGCCGATCGATCCGGTCTCGTCGCTCGAGCGCTTGTCGATGATGATCCGGTAGATCTTGCGCGCGCCTTCCTGCGCGCGATGGCCGATGACGCTGGCGGCGTGTTCGCCGACCTCGCAGGCGGCCGGCTGGCGCTTACAGAACTGGCTGAAATCCGACACCGCCGCGCTCGCCGCCGACACCGCTTCCGACGCGCCGACCTGCGGCAGATTTTCGGACTCCGGCGTCTTCTCCCGCGGGAGTAGCACCAGAACAAGCCCGAGCCAGAACGTCAATCGAAGCAGAAAAAACATCTCGCGACCCCGTCGTCCAATTCCCGTTGCGATTGTCCTCGCAATCGAATCCTTCCCTAGCTTTCGCCGATGAATTCGGAGTGTTTCGGTTACTTACAATTCGACGAAAATCCGCGAAAACCAAACGGCGAAGCGATTCGCCGTAAATATTCGATTGATGGAACTCGGGTTTCGGGATCGTGCGGTTCGCGCGTCCACCAATTCGAAACCATATCGCCGCCGATTTCGAAACGATGCATTCACCATCCGTGCCGAATGCGCCGACGAACGCGGCGCAAATCCGGCGGCGCCGCGGCGTGTCGGTTCGCCTTAGCGTTCGTTTAAGGTCGCTCTGACACGTTGGGCCAACCAGAAGCGGGGGAACTACCTCCCGCCATGAGGCGATAGCGAGCGCGGCCAGCGTGGCAGTATCCAAGATCATCAGCGAAAGTCTCGACGCCCTGCTGCATCCGTCGGCGCGATTCGACGCGCTGGCGAGCGCGCGGCATCGCGCCTTCATCGCGCCGCGCCTGCTCGGCAGCCTCGCCGCATTCGCGGCGTTTCCGATTTACCTCGCGATGCGCGGCGCGCCGACGGGGCTGGAGGCGCTGGCCTTCGCCTGGCTGATCGCGCCGATTCTGCTGTCGTGGTTCCTGTCGCGCACCGGCCGCTACCAAAGCGCGCATGTGCTGTCGTCGCTGTCGCTGACGAGCCTGATCCTGGTGATCGCCACGCTCACCGGCGGCATCTCGTCCTTCGCCGCGATCTGGCTGATCCTGGTGCCGCTCGAGGCCGCATTGTCGGCGTCGCGCCGCGTCGTCGCCTTCGCCACGATGCTGGCGCTCGGCGCCGCCGCCGTGCTGATCGCGATCGGCCAGTTCGGCTGGCTGCCCGCGGCGCCCGCCGGAGACGTGTCGCATGGCGCGCTGATGGCGGTCAGCGTCGCATCGGCGACGCTGTATGCGGCCGGCCTCGCATTCGGATCCGAATCCCTGACGCGCACCAGCGACACGCTGCTGAGCGTCGAGGAAGAGCGCTACCGGCTGCTCGCCCGCCACATGAGCGACGTGATCTCGCGCCACGGCCGCAACGGCGATGTGCAGTTCATTTCGCCGGCGGTGGAAGCGCTGATCGGCGTGCCGGCGTCGGCTCTGTCCGGGCACCGGCTGTTCGACCGCGTCCATGTCGCCGATCGTCCGGCCTATCTGAAGGCGCTGTCGGACGCGGGCCGCGGCGGCGAAGCGCGCAGCGTCGAGTTCCGCGTCCGCCGCGAGGTGGCGCGCGACGATCGCGGCCGGCCGAGCGCGCCGGAATTCATCTGGCTGGAGATGCGGTGCCGCCCGTTCGAGGCGGGGGTCGTAAACGCGGCGGGCGAGGCCGACGTGGTCGCGGTGATGCGCGACGTCACCGACCGCAAGCAGCAGGAACAGGCGCTGGAGGAGGCGCGCGCCGAGGCGAGCCGCGCCGACGCCACCAAGAGCCGCTTCCTCGCCACCATGAGCCACGAGCTGCGCACGCCGCTCAATGCGGTGATCGGCTTCTCCGACATGATCCTGCACGAGGACGAGCTGATGCTCGCGCCCGAGCGGCGCAAGGAATACGCGCAGCTCATCAACGATTCCGGGCAGCATCTGCTGTCGGTCGTCAACGGCATCCTCGACATGTCGAAGATCGAGTCCGGCCATTTCGAGATCGCGCCGGAGCCGTTCGCGCCGCGGCCGGCGCTGCTGAATTGCTGCAACCTGCTGGCGCTGAAGGCGCGCGAGAACGGCATCGACCTGGTGACGCGCGCGCCGGAAAATCTGCCGGAGATCGTCGGCGATCCGCGCGCGTTCAAGCAGATCCTGCTCAACCTGGTGTCGAACGCGATCAAGTTCACCGAGCGCGGCGGCACCGTGTCGGTCGACGCCGCGGTGGAAGGCGCGCGGCTGGTGCTGCGCGTCAGCGACACCGGCGTCGGAATCGCCGCGGAGGATCTCAAGCGGATCGGTGATCCGTTCTTTCAGGCCGGCAAGACCTATCAGCGCCGTCACGAAGGCACCGGCCTCGGCCTGTCGATCGTCAAGAGCCTGGTCGGATTGCACGGCGGCGACATCGAGGTGAAGAGCGAGGTTGATCTCGGCACGACCGTCACGGTATCGCTGCCGCTGGCGCAGCCGGCGCCGAGCAACGTCACGCCGCTGGCGCCGCCGCAGCCGCCCGAGCCGAAACTGCCAGACTATCAGGTGAAGAAGAGTGCCTAAGACCCGGAAGGACGACGACGCGCCGCGGCGACGCCGTGGCGCCGCAGCGGCCGTCGTCGCGGACAGCGACGAGCGGACCTTTGCGATGCGCCTGTTGACGCGCAGCCCGAAGGACGTGATCGCCGCGATGTTCGCGACCGCCGCGGTGATCGCCATCGTCTCCAATGCGATGTTCATGCAGGCCGGCCATCACCCGTCGCCGATGTTCGGGCGCAGCGTCGCCGCATCGTCGTCGGTGTCGGTGGTGACGCTGCCGCGCCCGCGCCCGGTCGATACGCGCGCCGAGAGCAAGGCGTTCGACGCGGCGCTGCTGGAGCCGACCGCCACCGGCCTGAAGGCCGCCGAGCCGAAAGCGGCGGAGCCCAAAGCGGCGGAGCCGAAACACATCGAGATCAGGCCGACGGAGACGCGGTCGACGGAGACGCGCCCCACGGAGACTCGCCCCACGGAGACCCGGCGCGCCGAGCCGCATCCGCGCGCTCGCGTCGCCGATGCCGATCCGAACGATCCGCTCGGCAGTCTTGTCCGCACCACCGCGCCGTCCCGCACGGCACCGGCGATGGCTGCGACGTCCTCCGCCGCGCCCGGCGTGCCGCGTCCGCCGGCGGGAATCCCGACCGCGTCGCGCGATCCGCTGGGCGACATGATCACCTCGTCGCGGCGCGTCGCCTCGGTGCAGCGCGCGCTGACCGAATACGGCTACGGCCAGCTCAAGCCGACCGGTACCGTCGGCTCGGACACCCAGGCCGCGATCCAGCGCTTCGAACGCGCCCGCCGCCTGCCGGTGACGGGGCAGATCTCGGAACGGCTGATCCGCGAACTCGCCGTGGTGACGGGCCGCCCGATCGAGTAGCTTGTTCTGGCTTTGCGGCGGCCGTCGGCCTACACCTCACGCCATGAGACTCAAGAGTGCAATCTGGGTGTCGGCCTATCTGCGCCGCTGCCAGTCCGAGGGCGTGTTCGGCGCGGTGAGCCGGCGCGGCGCCGAGGAGGCGGGCGCGGTGTTCGTCAAGGTCGTGCTGCCCGACCGCACCGCGATGCTGTACGCGCCGGCGCCGCAGACCGCCTATGACGACAGCCGGCCGTTCGAACGGGTGTTCGCGCCGGTGTCGGCGGAGCCGCAGCCCGAAGCCGCGGTGGACGAGCGCCTCGCCAGGGAAATCCGGTTCGACCCCGACGTCTGGATCATCGAGACCGAAGACCGCGCCGGGCGGCACTTCCTCGATCTCGTCAAGCAAACGTAACTGATCGGACCAGCAGTTCTGTTCCGATGGAATCAGCACTGGCGTTCCGGGACCCTCACCACAGGCACAACCTCATGGTGAGGAGGCGCGCAGCGCCGTCTCGAACCATGCGCCGTGGGCACAGCGTCGCCGCATCCTTCGAGACGCCCGGCTTCGCCGGGCTCCTCAGGATGAGGAGTCGGTGCATTCGGCCAGGGCCGTATCGCTTCAGCCAATCGATGTAGCGCGCTAGCGATCCGTGCCGGTGCGGGACGGCAGCGCCGAGCCGGGCTGCACTGTCGGGCGGCCGCTCTGCGGCGTGGCGGCGCGGGCGCGGTGGCGCTCGTCGTCGTACAGCACCGCGCGATATTTGGCGCGCGCCGACGCCACCGTGGCGCCGCGCCAGGCCGCCAGCATGATCAGCGCGGTGCGCTCCTCGAGCCGATCGTACAGCCGCGACAGGCGATAGACCCGGTCGACCGACGCGCCGAGCTCGGGATCGAGAAACATCAGCACCTGCTCGAACACCGGCCCGGGCATCCCCACCGCCTTCATCGCGCAGGCCAGCGCTTCGCCGCCCTGGTCCGACACCACGCGCTCGGCGGCGCCGGTCGACAGGATCAGCGCGTCGCCGAGCTCGCGGGTGAAGTTCTCGGCGTCGGAGGCGTAGGCCGCCATGTGCAGCGTCGCGATCGCCCGCGCGGCCCGCGGCGGCGACACGCGCGCTGCCGGGCGCAGCGGCGCGTCGGCGAGATTGTGCAGGATCAGCGCACGCTCGCGCGTCGTGGCGGCGAAGAACATCTGGTCGAGCTTGGCGGCGTCGTCGGGCTGCATCGGCAGGCTCGACGCGCGCTGCTCGGCCTCGGTCGGCGGCCGCGACGGCCGGGAAGCGGGCAGGGCGGTCTCGATCTCCGCGGCCTTCGGCACGCGCTGCTCGGTCGAATTGCGCAGCCCCAGCCGCATCGCGATCGCCGGCGGCGTATGCGGATAGATCGACAGCCGCGCCCGCACCGCCGCGCGGGTCGCGTCGTCGACCTCGTCGATCAGCCGCGACGTCAGCTCGACGAATTGCTGCTCCTCCTCGCGGGTGTGCGAGGCGCTCTGCACATACAGATCCGTCAGCACCCGCAGCAGCGTCGGACGAATGTCGACGCCCTCGCGATGCGAGAGCGCCATCAGGCCGTCGAAACCGGGAAAGGGTGCTTGTTGGGTCATGGCGTCGCGAAGCTGGACAACTCCGCCGAAACTAGCGCGCCGGGTTTAATGGCGCGTTAAGTAAAAGGCTTCGTTAAGACGGATGACGCGGGACAAATGAAAGAGCGCAGCGGTGCGACGCCCGCTACGCTCGGCCTCGTCGGGCGCGCGATTACTTGACGGTGCGGATCACGCTGGCGATCGGCCGCGCATTGCTGCCGGCGGTCGGCTGCGCGGGAGCGACCTGCGCGTCGTATTCCGGCAGTGTCGCGAGCTTGTCCTTGGCGGTGATGAACACGATCTTGTAGCCGCCGGCCTTGAGCTGCGACAGCAGCTCCGGGAGCGCTTCGGCGGTGCTCTTCTGGAAGTCGTGCATCAACAGGATGCCCTTGCCGGTCTTCTTCAGCTTGGTCATCACCGCGGTGACCAACTGATCCGCCTTGTGGATGCGGAAATCCTCGCTGTCGACGTCGATCGAGAACGCCGCGACGTTGCGCTCGCCGAGATAGGCCTTGAGCTCGGCCGTCTGCCGCAGTTGCGGGAAGCGGAAGAACGGCGAGATCGGCTGACCGGCGGCGAGCGTCACGCCGCTGATGCCTTTTTCGATCTCGGTCCTGGCGTCGGCGAAGGGCTTGCTGGCGAGATTGACGTGCGACCAGGTGTGCGAGCCGACGGTGTGGCCGGCGGCGATGACCTGCTTGAGGATCGCCGGATGCCAGCTCGCATGCTTGCCGACCGGGAAGAACACCGCCTTGACGCACTCCGCCGCCAGGGCGTTGAGCACGGCGGGCGTGTTCACCGGCCACGGGCCGTCGTCGAAGGTCAGCGCGACTTCGCCCGGCTGCAGGAAATCATAGTCGCGATATTGCGACATCCCGAGCCCCGGGCCGCCGGTGGTGTCGATCTCGACGGTGCGCGAGACGCCGAGCGCGTTCGGCTGGCTGCAGGCCTGCTGCATCGGAGCCGGGGCGGGCGCGGGAGCCGGCGCGGGCATCGCCGCGGGCTCGCGGGCGACGACGGGCTGGACCGTCGGCGCCGGAGCTTTCGAGGTCTCGGCGGTCGGCGTCGGCCAGCGCGACGCGATCGCGCCGGTGGTGAGTTCGGAGGAGGCCGCGGCCGTCGGTGCGGTCGGAGCGGAGAAATAGGCGCGCCCGGCGCCGAGGCCGACCAGAACCGCCAGGGCACTGCACCCGGCCGTCAACATTGCAACTCTACGCATCACGCAACTCCCGAACCCGATCACCGCCAACCGCGATCAACTTGCTCGGAAAATGGTTAAGCCGGGGTTCGTGCCGCGGACTAGAGCAATTCCGGTTCTGATAGAATCAGAACCGGAGCTCTAGATTCTAGTTCTGACGCGTTTTCTTCACGCGAACCGGTTTCCACTTCGCTCGAAAACGCTCTAGCGTCGCGATTTCGTCCGCTTGCGGAGTGGCTTCTTCGCCTTGGCGCGCGGCGAGCGGACCGCCGGTTTCTGCCGCACCGCCGGCCGCTCGGAAGCGTCGGGTGTGCGGGCCGAGGCGAACGACTGGCGCAGCCCGTCGAGATTGCTGCCGATCTCGCCGACCTGCTCGGACAGTTTCCTGGTTTCGGTGCGTTGCGCGGCGACCATCTGCTGCAGTGCGTGCAACTGATCCTGGACTGCCTGGAGCTGGTCGATCGACTCCTGCTGCGACATCGCCAGGCCCTTGGTCTTCTCCATGATCTGTTCGGAGGTCTGCACCACCCGGGCCTGGACCTGACGGCCGACCACGGCGGCGCGTTCGGTTTCGGGCGTCATGCCGGTCGCCACCCGCCAAAGGAAGATAGCGCCGATGCCGGAGACGATCAGCACCAGGGCCGCCGCCGCGAACGCGATCGGCTGCGCGCCGATCGTCGCCATCGCGCGCGATCGGAAGTCCGACGGAGGAATCACGGTCATGGACGATCAAGCCTCGCGTCCGTGTGAAGTTCCCCACCCACAAGGATGAAATAGCACTTCGCCAGCGAGGGTTGCAACCGCTGATCGCCGCGCCATTAACAGTGCGTTAACCATAACCCGACTTAATCACCACCGCATCATACCAAATCAGGAAGGGCTCCGAGAGGTCGAGAATGGGCACCATCATTGAATTTCCGACGGACGCGGCGTCGCGGAGGTCGGGCTCAACCATGGTCCTGCCGCCGGACCATCCAGCCACGGTCGTGATCCTGCCGGCGATCCGGATCGAGCGCCACGCCGAAACGCGTGACGGCGACGGCCCGGAGCAGGGCGACGCCCCGCGTCGCCGCCGCCGTCGCCGCGTTCGATCCTGAAACCGGCCATTGCCATGCATGCGATCAGCTCTCCGGCCCTGATCCGGGGCGATCGCGTCCGGTTTACGCTCCTGTTCCTGGCGCTGCTCGGCCTGACGCTGGGCGGCTGCGCCGGCGGCGATTTCGGCCGGACCCGCGGCGACTTCGTCAACGACGACATGCATCGCTGGATCGGCATCGAGGCCACCGGCAGCGTCGGCGCCCGGCCGTCCGACTTCCAGCTCACCGACGAAGAACGCACGCTGCGCGACATGGCCTATCCGCTGATCGAGCCGCCACGGCAGCGGCCGGCGTGGAAGACCGTGTTCGGCGACTATCAGCCGGTCGCCGCACCCTGGCGGCAGGCGCCGCCGTTCGACCGCACCGCCTATGGCAAGATGCTGGTCGACGAGCCGCATCGCTCGCACACCTCGCGCTACTCCGCGCTCAGCGAAGACGTCCGCAACGACCTGACCCGGTTCGAGCCGTTCAAATTCACCGCGATGCGGGTGATCGAACTCGACCGCAAGCGCAACGCGGCGCTGAAATACATCTCCGACCTGTCGCCGCGCGAGCGCGCCGACGCGATCGGCCGGATGGAGGAGAACGCGCTGATCGTGCAGTGGGTGCAGCAGTGCCTGAACCGCCGCGTCTCTTCCTATCGCTGGGCGCTGGAGCGGCTGGTGATCATGGCCCCCGACACCCTCGCCGCCGACGCCGACCGCCTGATCGCCGAACTCGAAGTCCAGGCCGCCAATCTGTCGATCCCGGCGGGGCCGGCGAAGGGGCATGTGGTGGTGACGAAGGGGTGAGGGCGCGGTCGACGCGGTGTCGTCGGTCTGACGCATGCCTGAGCGCTCGATGAACGCAGGCCCACTCCGCTTGGCGAGATGTCCGGACAATCGTCATGATTTATCAACCCGTCATGCCCGGCCTCGTGCCGGGCATCCACGTCTTGCTGCTTCCAACGCGCGAGCAACGTGGATGGCCGGGACGATCCCGGCCATGACGAAGCATGAGCACGTTGTCAGTTCAAACAAGCGTGGAGCGCTTCATTAACTGATTGAAGCCATGCGGCCCTCTCAAGTGCAGAGTCGTCATCCTGAGGAGCCCGGCGAAGCCGGGCGTCTCGAAGGATGGGGGCGACGCAGTGCCCACGGCGCATGGTTCGAGACGGCGCTTCGCGCCTCCTCACCATGAGGTCGTGCCTGTGGCTGGCATCCCGGAAGGCCCACGTGGTCGGTGGGCACGTTGCGCTTTGCTCACCCTACGGAGACGGCGGCAACGACTACGACTTCGCCCCCGGCTCCGGCTTGCAACTCGCCGAGCCCAGCGCGGCTCTCGCTTGCGGCATCATGCCGGGCTCCGACGCCAGCGCCTTCATCACGATCAGGCCGGTGGTGCTGGGCGAGTCGATGATCAGGCGGTCGGCGGCGGTGACGTCTTCGTCTTCGGGCAGTTCGCCGTGCTGCTCGGCGGTCATCAGATCGAGTTCGATCACCTTGCGGCCGGCGGAGCGGTCGTTGATCGCGTAGTAGGCGACCTCGTTGCGGGTGTAGAACGACACCGCGGTGTAGGCCTGGCTGACCGGCACGGTGAGCTTAAGCGGGCCCTTCGACAGATCGTAGCGGCAGATCGCGACCGCGAAGGCCGGATCGAGGAACGGCAGCGGCGCCTGGTCGGGCAGGGCCTGCGGCAGTTGCGAGACCTCGTTGACCTTGGTCAGCGGCGCCAGCCGCGCATAGGCGTCCTGGCTGGCGATCTGCGGCAGCGCCAGCACGCTGACCAGATGCACGATGCCGCCGAGCACGATGCCGGCGATGACGGTGGTGATGAAGCGGATCATGGGCAGCCCATGGTGGCGATCGACGGCATCGGCGCGTCGCGCTGGGTGCGGGTGGCGACGCCGACCGGCGTATCGTACAGCCGCAGCACCAGCATGTAGCGCTCGACGCCGCCGGTCGGCAGCCAGTTGCCGGCGCGCGACCGCGCCGCGACGCGGATCCTGAACGCGCCGTCGGCGGCGCGCAGAATTTCCTGGCTGGTGAAGCCGTAGCGCTCGAGATTGTTGGCGACCAGATAGCCGCGCGGATCGTACAGCGTCAGCGTCCAGAACCGCGCCGGCGGGGTGACGCCGCTGACTTCGATGTCGCAGCGGCCGTCGAGCGGGCGCTTATTGTCATCGGCGGTGGCGATGAAGGCGATACCGTCGCCGGCGCCGATCGGCAGTTCGCCGCTGCGCGCGATCGAGGCGCGGGCATAGGGGTCGATCTCGGCGGTGCCGGCGCGCGGTCGCGCGGTCCAGGCGCCGATCGTCAGCGTGCCGAAATCGGTGCCGCGCGTCGCCGTCATCCAGGTCGCGCCGACGCCGACGCCCGCGGCGATGATCAGCGCCAGCAAAGTGAAGAAGATCAGGCGCACGTTGCAACCGTCCTTGCGCTACAAGCCGCCGTCAGTTTTTGCGCGGCGCCGTTGCCGGCGGCCCGTTCGGCGTCGCCGCGGCAAAGCTGTCCGGGAATCCGAAGCCGGTCGACGACACCGGCTTGGCCGGCGGGGTCTTGTCCATCGCCTTGTCCATGGCCTTGGCGGCGTCGTCCAGCATCTTTTCGACGCGCACCAGAATATCCGCGCCGCGCCGCGTCAGCACCGGCGGCGGCGCCGGCTTGCCGTCGTCGTCGGCGGCGCGCGCCGCGGCCTGCGCCTGCGACACCGGCAGCCTTGTGCCCATGCCGACGCCGGCGAGCTCCTTGATCTCGACGCCCTGATGCGCCGCGATCATGATGTCGCGCCAGGTCTGCGCCGGCAGCGAGCCGCCGGTCATGCGGTTGGTCGGCGAGTAGTCGTCGTTGCCGTACCACACCGCGCAACTGAAATTGCCGGTGTAGCCGACGAACCAGGCGTCGCGATAGGCGTTGGTGGTGCCGGTCTTGCCCGCGGTCGGAATGCCGTCGAGCGCTGCGCGGCGCGCGGTGCCCTCAGAGACGACGTGGCTCATCATCCCGGCCATGTCGGCGGCGACCGAGGCGGGGATCGCCTGCTTCTGCTTCGGGCCGTCGCGATCGAACCGCCACACCAGATCGCCGGCGCCGGTGCGCACTTCGAGCACCGCGTGCGGCGTCGGCGCCTTGCCCTTGTTCGGGAAGGTGGCATAGGCCACCGCGTGTTCGAGCACGGTGACTTCGGTCGAGCCGATCGGCAGCGACGGGGTGTCGATCAGCGGCGCCTTGATGCCGAAGCGGCGCGCGACCTCGACGATCTTGGCGCGGCCGGCCTTCGGCCCGGCCTTGCCGCCGAGCGTGATCGACAGCTTCACCGGGACGACGTTGATCGAGCGGGTGATCGCCTGCGTCAGCGTCACCGAACCCGAGTAGGAGTGGCCGTAATTCTGCGGGCACCAATTGCCGATGCAGACCGGGCCGTCGACCACGATCGAGGTCGGCTTGAAGCCGTTGAGCAGCGCGGTCGTATAGACATAGGGCTTGAACGACGAGCCGGGCTGGCGATAGGCGTCGACCGCGCGGTTGAACTGGCTGGCGCCGTAGTCGCGGCCGCCGACCATGGCGCGGACGCCGCCGTCGAGATCCGACAGCACGGCGGCGGCCTGCGTCGCATGATAGTCGCGGCCGAACTGGCGGAGCTGGTTCTCGACCGCCGCCTCGGCGGCGCGCTGCACGTTCATGTCGATCGTGGTGCGCACCACGAAGACGCGCTCGGTGTAGGATTTCGGGAACGTCTCGACGATCTTGCGGACTTCCTCGAACGCCCAGTCGAGATAGTAGTTCGGCGAATTCTCGTCGCGGCGGTCGACCACCGAGGCCGGATTGCGCCGCGCACCGAACACCTGGCCCTCGGTCATGAAGCCGGCGTCGACCAGATTGTCGAGCACGACGTTGGCGCGAGCGCGCGCCGCCGGCAGGTTGATGTGCGGGGCGAATTTGGTCGGCGCCTTGAACAGCCCGGCCAGCATCGCGGCCTCGGCGAGGTTCACGTCGCGCACCGATTTGTTGAAGTAGAAATGCGCCGCGCCGTCGGCGCCGAAGGTGCCGCCGCCCATATAGGCGCGGTCGAGATAGAGCTTGAGGATCTCGTTCTTGGTCAGCCGCGTCTCCAGCCAGATCGCCAGAAACGCCTCGTTGACCTTGCGCTCCAGCGTGCGCTCGTTCGACAGGAACAGGTTCTTGGCGAGCTGCTGGGTGATCGACGAGCCGCCCTGGCGCACGCCGCCGGCCTGCGCATTGGTCACCAGCGCGCGCGCGGTGCCGGCGACGTCGATGCCGAAATGATCGTAGAAGCGGCGGTCCTCGGTGGCGAGCGTCGCCTTGATCAGATTGTCGGGGAAGTCTTCCAGCGGAATCGAGTCGTTGTGCTTGATGCCGCGATTGCCGATCGGATTGCCGTAGCGATCCAGAAAGCTGACGGCGAGGTCGGATTTCTTCAGCCAGTCCTCGTCACCGGTCTCGCGAAACGCCGGCTGCGCCAGCGCCAGCAGCACCAGCAGGCCGCCGGCGCCCATCGTGGCGGCCTCCGACAGCGGCTCGACGAACACCCAGCGCTTCCAGTGTCCGACATAGAAGCGGTCCATGAAGGTGGAGAAGCGCTCCCACAATTCGCGGATGCCGGCGGCCGACGAGAACAGCGTCGAATCGAGCCGCGCGTCGAGGTCCAGAAACCAGTTCCGAACCCGCTGCATCCAATTGTCTGGGAAAATCTTCGGCACCGGCTTCGACCAATCGCGTCAACGGCGCCGGGCAGGGCGCCTCAATCCGTCTTGCTGCAGCGTTACGGCAAACCCAAGGCGCGCGTGGCGAGCCTCGCGCGATGCTTCGGGAATCTCCATTCTTGTAGCCGAGGATCGGCCATAAACCAATGGCCGCGCAGGGATTTTCCAGCGCGCGGGGGCGCCGCTTCGGCCCCGAATGGCTGCCGCTGCGGCTAACCGCTTGCGCCGGCGGCATAACTCCTCCTAGAACGGCGCTTCCGCCCGCATCGACGCGGCGCCCACCGCATGACCAAGGCATGATCGCAGCTCCCAAGAAGGCTTCCCCCCAGGACGGTTTCTTCTGGAAAACCAAAACCTTGGAAGAGATGTCCGGGGCCGAATGGGAGAGTCTGTGCGACGGCTGCGCGCGCTGCTGCCTGGAGAAGCTCGAGGACGAGGATTCGGGGCGGATCTATTTCACCCATGTCGGCTGCCGGCTGCTCGACGGCGACGCCTGCGCGTGCCGGGACTATGCGAATCGCTCGGACCGGGTGCCGGACTGCGTCCGGCTGACGCCGGAGAACGTCCGCAACCTGAGCTGGCTGCCGCCGAGCTGCGGCTATCGGCTGGTCGCCGAGGGGCGCGATCTGTACTGGTGGCATCCCTTGATCTCCGGCGATCCGAACAGCGTGCACGACGCCGGGGTGTCGGTGCGCGGGCGGGTCGAGGCGATGGAGACCGAGGTTTCGGTCGAGGACCTCGAGGATCACATCGTGTCCTGGCCGGCGCTGCTGCCGAAGCGCGCCAGGCTGAAGAAGCGGCCGGCGTGAGACGCGGCGTCGCGCCGGGTGGCCGCCCTGCGCGGCTCGACTCCCCTCCAGAAGACAAAGCATGACCACCGCACTGATCATCCTCGCTTTCGCCGGCCTGTGGGCCGGCATGCAGAACACGCTCGCCGGGGGCGGGTCGTTCGTCACGCTGCCGGCGTTGCTGCTTGCCGGGCTCACGCCGCTGTCGGCCAACATCACCTCGACGGTGGCGCTGTTTCCCGGGCAGATGGCCTCGGGCTACGCCGGCCGCAGCATGGTGCGCGGCGTCGGCCGGCTGTCGTTCCCCTGGCTGGTGACCATCAGCCTGATCGGCGGCATGTTCGGCGCGGTGCTGCTGCTGATCACGCCGCCGACGATGTTCGCGCGGATGATGCCGTGGCTGGTGCTGTTCGCGACGCTGGTGTTCGCCTGGGGCAGTTTCCTGCGCAAGCCGGTCGCGGAGGGGCGGCAGATCAGCCTGCCGCTGCTGGTCGCCGCGCAGTTCCTGATCGCGGTCTATGGCGGCTATTTCGGCGGCGGCATCGGCTTTCTGATGATGGCCGCCTTGTCGATCGCGGGCCAGAGCGCGCGCAACGCCGGCGCCACCAAGAACGCGCTCGCGGCCGCGATGAACGCCTCCGCGGTGGCGCTGTTCGCGCTGTCGAGCGAGGTGAAATGGCTGGAGGTCGCGGTGCTGGCGGCGTCGTCCACCGTCGGCTATCTGCTCGGCGTCTGGGTGCTGCGCCGCGTCAACGAGAAATGGCTGCGGATCGGCGTCGTGGTGCTGGGCGTGGCGCTGACGGTGGGACTGTTCTGGCGGCAGTTCTGAGCGGATTCCGGGGCGGTCAGGAATTCGCGGCCGGCCCGACCCGGCCGTCCTCGCGCGCCGATCGCCTTGCGCCGACGCGCCAATAACACCACCGCCAGCGCATCGGCCTGGGCGTCGGCGACATCGTGAACAGCATGCAGACGAGCGAGGTCCAGGTGTGGACCTCGCTCCAGATGTCGAGACCCCGCGTTCCCCTCACCAGCGATAGCTTGCGGTCGCGGTGATGACCCGCGGGGCGATGTACTGGCAGCCGCCGGTGGCGGTGCACATCGCGTTGTCCTTGTCGGCGATGTTCTTGACGTTGAGCGCCAGATTGATGCCCTTCGGCTGGCGATAATGCAGCCCGGCGTCGACCACCGTATAGGCGTCGTTGGTGATCGTGTTGAGGATGTCCATGTAGGACTCGCCGATATAGCGGAAGCCGGCGCCGAAGCCCCAGCCGGCCAGCGGTCCGCTCTGCAGCGTGTAGTCGGCGAAGGCCGAGGCCATGTTGCGGGGGATCAGCACCGGCATCTTGCCGACGTCGCCGTTGTTGCTCTGGGTATTCTTCAGGTTCTGCAGCGTGTAGCTCGCCAGAAGATTGAGGCCCGGCACCGGCCTGGCCAGCATCTCCAGCTCCAGGCCGCGCGAATTCACCTGGCCGGTCTGGATGTTGTAGTTCAGGTGGTTCGGATCGGCGGTCAGCACGTTGTCCTGGGTGAGGTCGAACACCGCCGCGGTGAACAGCAGATCGCGGTTCGGCTGGAACTTGATGCCGCCTTCGTATTGCTTGCCCTTGGTGGGCTTGAAGGCGTTGGAGTTGAAATCGACGCCTCCTGTCGGCAGGAACGATTCGGAATAGCTGACATACGGCGCGAGGCCGTTGTCGAACAGATAGGTCAGGCCGGCGCGCTTGGTGAAGGCGGTGTCGTCGTTGGGCTGCGGCACGCCGGTGAGGCGGTTGAGGATGGTCTGCTGGGCGGCGTCGTAGCGGCCGCCGAGCGTCAGGATCCAGTTCTGCAGCTTGATCTGGTCCTGCAGATAGACGCCGGCCTGGTTCAGGTTCTGCTTGTAGCTCTGCAGCCGGAACGTCGGCATCGCCACCGTCTGGCCGTAGACCGGATTGAGCACGTCGAGCGACGGCGCCAGGCCGCCGAACGATTCGCCTTCGAGCTTGAACGCCTGATAGTCGGTCCCGATCAGCACGGTGTGCTGCAGCGGGCCGGTCCAGGTCTTGGCGATGACGTGGTTGTCGGTGCCGAAGCTGTCGCTGTTCTCGAGCACCCGGCGCGCGTTGCGTGGAAACACCGTCTGGGTGTCGAGCGGGGTGCCGGCCAGGGTGATGGAACGATACTCCATATCGACGTGGCCGTAGCGCGCCCGCGAGCGCACGATCAGATCGTCGCTGAAGCGGTGCTCGAACTGATAGCCGATCCGGTACTGGGTCTGGTCGAAGGTGTTGTAAGATGGATCGCCGACAAACAGCGGCAGCGCGCGCATGTCGACGACCTTGCCGCCGCGGACGGTTGCGACCGACAGCGGGCTGGCGATGCCGGTGACGTCGTGCTGATAGTCGCTGAGGATCGTCAGGGTGGTGTCGTTGGTCGGCCGCCAGGTCACCGCCGGCGCGATATAGGCGCGGTCGTCCTTGATCTTGTCGGAGAACTTCGCGACCTGCGCGTCGGAATCCCGCAGCACGCCGGTCAGCCGATAGAGCAGGGTCTTGTCCTTGTCGACCGGGCCGCCGACATCGAACGCTCCCTGCAGCCGGTCGGCGCTGCCGACCAGGCCGACCACCTCGCCGAACGCCTGGTCGGTCGGGCGCTTGCTGATCAGATCGATCAGACCGCCGGGCGGGCTCTGGCCGTACATCACCGAGCTCGGGCCCTTGACGACGTCGATGCGCTGCACGCCGTAGGGCTCGTTGCGGAACACCGAGAAATAGGCCGAGCCGTTGGCGGTGTCGCGCAGGCCGTCGCGGAAATTGGAGAAGCCGTTGGTTTCGAAGCCGCGAATGCGGGCCTGATCGTAGCGGGGATCGCCGCCGAACGTCTGCACCGCGACGCCGGCGGTGTATTGCAGCGCCTGCGCGACGGTGTCGATGCCGCGCGCATCGAGATTGTCGCGGCTGATCACGGAGATCGATTGCGGCGTCTCGATCAGCCTGGTGTCGGTCTTGGTGCCGCTGGCGCTGACGCTCGGCACGAAGCCGGGCACCGGATCGGTGCCGCGCTCGAACACGGCGCGCTGCGTCGGCTGCACAGGCAGCGGCGCTGGCGCCGCACGCTGCGCGGACCTGCGCGAGCGCCCGGTGGCGGAGCGGCTTCGTTCACGCGGCGCTTGCGCCTGCCGCCGGCCCGCCTGCGGCGCGGTGATTTCGACAGCGGGCAGCTCGGTCGCCGCCGGCTTGGCCCCCTGTGCGGCCGCGGAAGACGGAAGCCAAACGATCGGCACGATCAACGCGCTGCTCAGCCATAGTGCGTTGAGCACAGGTCTACGACCGGCATTCGCGCCGGCATTAACGGTTTTCATCATTCGCCCCCAGTTGCGAGAGACGAACTAATCGAATGGAACAACGTGTATCAATGTGAACACAAAGCTTCTGCGGGAATGTAGTTTGGAATTGCTCGAACGAAAGCCGCGCCGCAGGCATCGGTGCATTTCGGTGTGGCGTCTATCGTGTTGGTATTGCTGACGTGCCGGAACTGAGACGAGAGCGTGCCGGTGCGACGGGTGTCTTTGAATCGTTCAAACGAAAGGGCGACCTGTAGGTGCCGCTGGCGCATGGCGGTCCGCCGCAGGCGCAGAACTTTGGAAGTGCGCCGGGAGCGGAGACGGTTCGCCGACCCCGTTGCATTCCGCCGCTTGGAAAACGCACTGTTCTCGCGCCGACCAAATCGGGGTAAGCTGCGGCTCCCGGCACGGGAGTCTGAGTGGAAACGGCATGGGGCGTTGGGCAATCGGAATTGCGCTGGCGGTGGTGGCCGCGCTCTGGCTGTCGCCGGCGCGCGCCGAAAAGCGCGTCGCGCTGGTGATCGGCAATTCCGGCTATCAGAACGTGTCGCGGCTCGACAATCCGCAGAACGACGCGGTGCTGATGGCCGGGACGCTCAGTGCCATCGGCTTCAAGCTGGTCGGCGGCCGCGCCCAGCTCGATCTCGACAAGCCGTCGCTCGATGCCGCCGTGCAGAATTTCGGCCGGCAGATCCAGGGCGCCGACGTCGCGCTGTTCTATTATGCCGGCCACGGCGTGCAGATCAGCGGCGCCAACTATCTGGTTCCGGTCAATGCCAATCCGACCCGCGAGGCCGACGTCGACTTCCAGATGGTCGACGTCAACGTCGTGCTGCGCCAGATGCAGGGGGCGGGAACGCGGCTGAAGATCGTCATCCTCGACGCCTGCCGCAACAACCCTTTCGGCACGCGAGGACTGCGAACCTCGGAGGGCGGGCTGGCGCAGATGCGCGCGCCCGACGGCACGCTGATCTCCTACGCCACGCAGCCCGGCAGCGTCGCGCTCGACGGCGGCGACGGCCACAGCCCATATACGCGCGCGCTGGCCGCGACCGTGAAGCGCGCCGGGCTCGATCTGTTCCAGACCTTCAATCAGGTCGGCCTCGCGGTGATGCGCGCGACCGCGGGCGCGCAACAGCCCTGGGTGTCGTCGTCGCCGATCGACGGCACGTTCTATTTCGTCGCGCCCGCATTGCCGTCCGCGCCGCCACCTGCGACGCAGGAGGCGCGACTGAGCGAGACCCCGCGCCGCAGCGATGGCCGCGCGCCGCTGACCGACGCCGACGAACTTCGCGAACTCCGCGACCGGCTGTACGAACGCAATTTCGATCCGGAGGAGCCGGACGGCAAGGCCGGCCTGCGCACGGCGATCGCCAAGTTCCAGGAGAAGGCGGCGATGCCGCAGACCGGGGAGGCGACCGAGGGCGTGCTGGCGCGGCTGCGGCAGAGCGACGAGCTGCGGCCCTGGGGATCGATCGTGTACGACCCCGACAACGAGAAGTGGGGCATCTCCTGGAACCACGCGTCGCGCAAAGCCGCGGTGTCGGATGCAAGCGGGAAATGCGGCGGTGCGCCGTGCAAGGTCGAACTCAGCTTCTACGGCAAGCGCTGCGGCGCCTTCGCGGTGTCGGCGATGTCGTGGTCGCTGGTCGACCGCGACAGCGTCCAGGCGGCGAAAGATGCCGCGCTCAGCGCCTGCGGCAAGTCCGGCAAGCCGTGCCGCGTGATCGGCGCGGTGTGCGCCGACGGCTCCGGCCGCTGACGCCGCTGACGCCGGCGGCGCGGCTGTCGCTACTGCTTCGACGCGGTCCAGCGGCCGACGCATCCGTCGGAGCGCCGGAACGAGCCGGAGCCGCTGCGGGCCGAGAAACGGCCGGAGCTGGTCCAACTGATGCCATTGGCCGAGCCGGCGCCGGTGGTCGAGCCGTTCGGCGAGACTCGTCCGGACGTGTACTGCCCGATGATCCTGCCGCTGGTGATGACGATCGCCTCGGTGGCGCCGCCGCAAGGCGTGCCGACGCTCGACACCGACCATGCGCCGTCGAAACTGCCGCCGGCGCCCGCGCCGGCGCTGCCGCTGCTCTTGCGTGTGGCGGGGCGTGTCGTCTCGGCGGCGGGCTTGCTGCGCCGTGCCGGCTTGGCCGGCTCGACGGTCCGCGGCGTCGCGCGCGTTCCGGACAGCGACTTCTCGGTGTTGCCGATGCTGCCGCCGGCGCTGCCCGATTGCGCGGCTGCCGATCCCGGAACACAGGCGATGGCGAACGCGGCTGTTAGCAGGGCGGCTCTCGTCACTAATCGAACGACGTCTTGCATGATGCGCTGGCTTCCAGGTGACGCGGGTGTTCGTGGCGGTTCGTCGGCGAGGTTCGCCGCTGTCGCTCCACGCGTCAAGGCCTGCATCCTCGGTTGGGACGTGCCAGGAGGCCGCATCTGGACGTACGGTCGCGACCCGTGAAGAACGCGCCGCGTCGTCGCTATCGACGACGTTCGCGTCAAGAACAGACGGCGCTCGCTTTCCGGCCGCCGCAGCGGCGCTGCGCGACATCGAGGTTGTTAGTACGGTCCGGTCGACGACCCTGTCGCGGGGGGCAACGACAATCAGGTCCACGCGCCGCGCAAGCGGCGACCGACGATCGCCTCGTTCAAGGCGAAGACGCGCCATGACGTCGGGCGCCGCCGCGGCCGATCCAACGGGACGACGCGAGCTGCGACGCGGAACCACGCGCCGACGCAGCGCTGGAACTGCGCTACTGTGATGTGGCGCACGGTCGTCGGGCAGGGGGATCGCATATCGGCTCCGGCGCGGCGCTCGTCGGGGACTCGCCTCCGTAAAACTACGGCTCGGGACTATCCCAAATAGAACACCCGCGCGGATTGTGAGACAAACAATGCATCCGCGGCGCGCTGCGTCGCGGTCCCCTTCCTTGGGGCGTTTCCTCCCTAGACTTGGCCCGGGCGCCGATCGGCGACCGGGCCTTTTTATTTTTGATTATGACGCGCGTCAGCCCATGGCGCCGTCTGGCCTCGACCGATCCGCGCGCACGCGCGCCCATCCGGTCGGCCGTGGGCCTTCACCAAGCGCTTTGCCATCGTGGATCGGTCGTGCCGGAAAAGGCGCGAGCGGAAAGGTGCCGGGCTGATGTTGGCGGCCGCACCGGGTCGGGCCATGCTGAGCTGTCGGCCGTTTCCTCTCGCGATTATTTTGTAGATACGATATATTGCCATGAAAATCCTGTGGGACGAGCACAAGCGCGTCGTCAATCTCGAGCGTCATGGGATGGACTTCGCGGATCTGGATGAAACTTTCTTCGAGCGATCGGCGATCGCTCCGGCGAAGCTGGGGAGATTGATTGCGGTGGGACGGTTGCGAAGCGGCGTCATCGTCGTCGTTTTCGTCGAGCTCGGCACCGAAGCCGTCAGTGTGATCAGCATGCGCCCCGCAAGCCGGAAGGAAAGGAGAGGGATCGATGGCTAAGAAGACGTTGAAAACCTTCCAGCCTGGCCGGGGTTACACCAAGCAGGATTGGGACGACGCCGACAGTCCCGAACTGACCGACGAGCAGATTGCGGCGTTGCGTCCGTTCGCCGAAGTCCTGCCCGACCTCGCGGCCTCGATCAGGCGCGGGCGCGGGCCGAACAAGGCGCCGACCAAGAAGCTGGTGTCGCTGCGGCTGTCGCGCGAAGTGATCGACAAATACAAGGCCGGCGGCGACGGCTGGCAATCGCGCATCGACGCGGACCTGCGGCGGATCAACAAGATCAAGTAGCTTTCAATGGAGTATCCGCTCGCAGGAAAGGAACCAACTGGTGAAAGTCTCCAAATTCGATGCGGCTGACTATCTGAAGACGCCGGAAGCCATCGCCGCTTATCTGACGGAAGCATTCGAGACCGACGATGCGGCCTATATCTGCTCGGCGCTCGACACGGCTGCCCGCGCCAAAGGGATCGGCAGCATCGCCAAGGCCACCGGCCTGTCGCGCGAGAGCCTCTACAGGACATTCAAGGATACGGCGAAGCCGGAGTTCGAAACAGTGCGCAAGGTGATGGGATCGCTCGGCGTCAAGCTGGTCGCCGAGCCTATCGAACCGGCCGGGGCTTAGTTCGCGGCGACGATTCGCGGCGATGCGAGCGCCGCCGCTGCAATGACCGTCCCGCCCGCCTCACAGCCCGAGAAACTTGAACGGCTCGCTCGGTTTGAAGCGGTCGTGGACTTCGCCCGAGAAGGTGTTGCTCTGGCCGGGGCCGAGGTCGAGCTTTTGCACCGCGCCCTTGTCGGCGGAAAAATCGATTTTGGTCAGGTCGACCCAGAACACGTTCGGGGTCAGCGCGGATTCGAAGAAGTACAATTTGCGTTTGTGGTCGACCACGGTGCGCCAGCGCGTCGAGGAGATGTTGGGCTGGTCGGGCGTGGTGATGCCGTAGGGCACCGAGGCGTTGCGGATCACGCCGAACACGCTGGCGATGGCTTCGACCGGATTCTCCGCTTTCGGGATCGCATCGACATAGAACGAGGCGCGGGCGAAGCGGTCGGCGGCGCGGTTGGTGCCGGGCAGCATCACGGTTCCGCCGATCTGCTTCCAATAGGCGTTGAGCGCGAGCTGCTGATCGAAGGTCGGCGAATTGGTCATCACCTGATACTGCCGGCCGTGATGAATCACCTGCTTGCCGTCGATATATTCGATGATGGCGCTGTCGCCGCTTTTGTCCGACAGCGACAGGTGCACGGTCGCCAGCCGGTTCTCGTCGGGGAGTTGCGCGGTGACGACGGTGAACGGCTCCTTCGCCAGCGCCGCGACGGCCTCCTGCACGGTCGCGAAATTGTCGAGCACGTATTGCGGCCACAGCGACAGCGCGAGGCCGGGTCTGCCGCCGTCGAGCTTCGGATAGGTCGATTCCGCAAGCCACAGCACGTTGGCCACGAGGCCGGCCTCGTTGACGCCGTCGGAGGTCGCGATGTCGTAGGCCGAGGCGATCACGCTGCCGTAGCGCGCGGTCCATTGCGCCGAATTCGGCCCGGCCTCGCCGGAGCGCTTGATGCCGCGCGGGAAGATCCACAGATTGGTGCCGATGTCGCGCGCCCAGTCCATCGAGCGCGCGGTGATCACCTGATCGCCGGCGCCGAGATAGACCAGGCGGGTGCAGGCCTGCGCCGCCGGCGCGAGCAGCGCGCCGCCGACGACGAGTGCGGCGATGGAGACGGTCACGAAACGACGCCTGGATGCGATCATGGCTGTGGCTCCGATGGTTGGATCTGTTGTCCGGCCGCGCTGGCCGAACCCGGCTCGGTGTAAATCCGATCGTTCAATACGGCTGGATCGCCGCGGCGAGCGTGGCACGACAGTGCAACAAATCAATGTGTCGGACGACTCATAGTTGATGAAACGTCGATGCGATCTGCGGCGAGTATCCCGCGGTGCGGGAGGCGCAGAGGAACGTCGCCGCGCCGTCCGCCCCCGGTATGCGTGAACCACCCATGCGCCGAAGCCGCTGTCTCCGAAGGATTTGATACGCTATTGAGGTTCAACAGCGATTTCCCCCGATGTCAGCCCGACGAGATTCCGTGCCCGCATGAGCATGTCCGAACACCGCCGCCGCGAGCCGGCCGGCCGGCATCTGTTGTCCGACGAAGCGGCGGCGGAACTTTCGCAGATTCCCACCGAAGTGATCGATCTCGGCGACGCGCCGCCGCTGGCGCCGGCGAATACGCTGTCGCAGGGCGAAGTCCGCGCCATCCTGATGAGCCTGCTGCTGGCGATGTTCCTCGCCGCGCTCGACCAGACCATCGTCGCCACCGCGTTGCCGACGATCGGGCGGCAGTTCGGCGACGTCGAGAATCTGTCCTGGGTGATCACCGCCTATCTCTTGTCGTCGACCGCGGTGGCGCCGGTGTTCGGCAGCCTCGCCGACATCTACGGCCGCCGCGCCACGATCATCGCTTCGATCAGCCTGTTCATCGCCGGTTCAGTGATGTGCGCGCTGGCGCCGAGCCTGCTGGTGCTGATCCTCGGCCGCGCGCTGCAGGGGCTGGGCGGCGGCGGCATCATGCCGATCGTGCAGACGGTGATTTCCGACGTGGTGACGCCGCGCGAACGCGGCCAGTATCAGGCGTATTTCTCCGGCGTCTGGGTCTCGGCCGGGATCGGCGGGCCGATCCTCGGCGGCGCCTTCGCCGAGCATCTGCACTGGTCGATGATCTTCTGGATCAACGTGCCGCTGGCGGCCGGCGCGCTGGCGCTGCTGCTGCCGAAGATGGCGAAGATTCCCGTGTATCACCGCCGCCGCAAGGTCGACTGGCTGGGCGGCGTGTTGCTGATGGCGTCGGCCATGGCGGTGATGCTGGCGCTGACCTGGGGCGGCACGCGGTTCTCGTGGCTGTCGCCGACGATCCTGGCGCTGAGCGGCGGCGCGGTGTTGCTGGCGGTGTGCTTCGTCTGGCACGCGCTGCGGGCGCCCGAGCCGTTCCTGCCACTGCAACTGATGGGCGGCACGGTGGTGCCGTGGGCGATGGCGGCGGGCGGCTTCGCGATGGGCGCGATGATCGGGCTGACGGTGCACATGCCGCTGTACTACGAAGCCGTGTATCATCTGACCGCGAGCCAGTCCGGCCTGGCGCTGATCCCGATCGCCGCGGTGTCGGTGCTGGGCGCTGCGTTCACCGGCCGGGCGATGGTGAAGGTCGAGCGCTACAAGCGGATCGCGATCCTCGGCACCGGCTTTTCGGCGCTGATGGCGGCGGCGATCGCGGTGACGACGCCGCTGCCGCTGTGGCTGTTTCTCGCACTGCTGTCGCTGTTCTCGATCGGGCTCGGCACGGTGTTTCCGGTCACCGTGGTGTCGATCCAGAATGCCGTGGCGCGGCCGCAGATCGGCACCGCCACCGGCGCGATGAACTTCTTCCGCGCGCTGATGGCGTCGTTCACCGTGGCGGCGTTCACCGCGGTGCTGCTGATCGCGTTCGGCGGCGAGATCCAGCTCGGCGGCGCCGAGCATCGCCACGCGATCGGCGCGGTCGCTTCCGCCGACATGGTGGCGGCGTTCCGCTGGGTGTTCGCTGCGGCCGCCGCGATGCTGGCCGCCTCGGCGATCTGCGTCGCCATCATGGAAGAGCGCACGCTCGCCGGCCCGGAGCAGACCTCGCCGCCGCCGCTGGAGATGGCCGAGTAGGGACGGCCGGGCGCAGCCACCGCCCTCGGCTCCGCTCAGCGGAATTTCGATACCCGTGTTCGAAAAGCGAGTAGTCTGCCGCAGAACCGCCTTGCGGGCGCCGCAGGGCGCTCGACAATGGCGCGGGGCGCAGCCAAGCTGGACGAACGGCGTGGACGGAATGACGACGAGAGGCGGCGGTGATGGCTTCGCCTGACGGCAGCGGCGAGTCGCTGCGCAAGCGGCGGCAGCGCAATCGTACGCGACTGCGGCTGGCGACGGTGCTGACCGTGGTGCTGCTCGGCGTCGGGGCGCTGGGCGTGGTGGCCTATCAGGTGCGGCCGGTGACGCTGCGGATCGCGGTGGGGCCGCCGGGCAGCGACGACCTCAAGCTGATCCAGGCACTGGCGCAGAGCTTCGCGCGCGACCGCAGCGCGGTGCGGCTGACTCCGGTGATCACCGACGGCGCGACGCCGAGCCTCGCCGCCTGGAGCAAAGGGCAGGCCGATCTCGCCGTCACCCGCGGCGATCTCGACCTGCCGGCCGACGCCCAGGCGGTCGCGATCCTGCGCAAGAACGTGGTGACGCTGTGGTCGGTGCCCGGCAAAGGCAAGAAGGCCGGCACCGTGAAGAGCATCGCCGATCTCGCCGGCCGCAAGGTCGGGGTGGTCGGGCGGACGCCGGCCAACATCAAGCTGCTGCACGTCATCCTGGCCGAATCGGGCGTCGCGCCCGACAGGGTCCAGACCGAACAATTCGCCACCTCGGCGATCGCCGAGATGGCGCGCGACGAGTCGCTTTCCGCTTATCTCGCGGTCGGGCCGCTCGACAGCAAGACCACGGCGGAGGCGATCGCCGCCACCGCAAAGGCGCGCGGCGAGCCGCGCTTCCTGCCGGTCGACGTCGCGGATTCGATCTCCAAGAAGTATCCGATCTACGATTCCGAGGAGATTCCCGGCAGCACCTTCTCGAGCGCGCCGGCGCGGCCCGAGGACAAGGTCGACACCGTCAGCGTCAACCACCTGATCGTCGCCAAGCGCGCGTTGTCGAGCGTCGAGATCGCGCAGCTCACCCGGCAGATCTTCGCCGCGCGGCAGCAGCTCGCGCGCGAGTTGCCGATCGCCGGCAAGATCGAGGCGCCCGACACCGACAAGGCCGCGGCGGTGCCGGCGCACAGCGGCGCCGCCGCGTTCATCGACGGCACCGAGCGCACCTTCATGGAGCGCAACAGCGACTACATCTGGGGGCTGGTCGTGCTGCTCTCCGGCCTCGGATCGGCCGGGGCGTGGTTCCGCTCCTACGTCACCCGCGATGAGCGCGCCTCCGGCGCAAGGATGCGCGACCGCGCGCTCGCGCTGGTCGCAAAAGCGCGCAAGGCGCCTTCGCTCGACGAGCTCGACGCCATGCAGCACGAGATCGATCGCATCCTGCGCGACATGCTGGACTGCTACGACGACGGCGCGATCGACGATCTGGCGCCGTTCAACCTGGTGCTCGAGCAGTTCCATCACGCCGTGACCGACCGGCGGAAAACGCTGACGATGCCCAGCGGCGGGATCGCGCCGGCGCATCCTGACGCCATCGGAGCCCCGGGCGCGTAGCGCTATCTGAGCAGCGGCGCGTAGCGCCATCCGAGCCAGCGGCGCGTAGCGCCATCTTATCCAGCGGCGCGTAGCGCCATCGGAGCCAAGCGCCGCGTAGCTGGGGCTGTTCCCGGGTTTCCGGGTTGGTTCCGGCATGGAACCCGTCAATGCTCCGGTAATCATTGCGCTCTAATTTGGGCGGACCCGGCGCGGAAGAAACCGCGAAGCCCGAGCCTGGGCGCATGACAGGAGACGACGGTGCGACGCCTGATTTCCCGATTCACTTCCGACACTTCCGCCGCCACCGCCATCGAATATGCGCTGATCGCGGCCGGCCTCAGCATCGTGATCCTCGTCACGGTCAACGGACTCGGCGCCAAGCTCAACACCAGCTACTCCTCCGTGAACACCTCGCTCAAATGACCGCGCATCGGCGCGGCGATCGGCCGGGAATGGTTAAACAGCGCTGACGATCGGGCCCGCAATTCCGGGCATATCGCGGCGGAAATTTTCAGACCCCCCCGGCTATCACCGCACCCGCAAACGAGAAATGTGCGGGGGCACCATGCAGCAGATCGAACTCCACCCCGGCCCGTTCGGCCGGCAGACCGTGCGCGACATCATGGCCGCCCTGGCTATCGCCGCGATCATGCTGCTGCTGGCGCCGGTGATCGGACTGATGGTGCTGCTGTTCGGGTAGCGCCGATCCCGGTTGGGGCAGCAGAACCGGGACCTCCAGCTTCACGTCTCGACTCGTGTCTTCCCGCGAAGTCTTCCGGCGAAACGACACCCGCGACGCCGGAAAGCGTGCCGGGCCGCGGCCGGTCGGCACGCGTCGGCGTCATCGCCTGCTCGGAATCCATCGCAGGAAAATAGTCCTTGACAGCGTGACGCTGCTGCAGTAGGGTTCGGCCATGCTCCACAATTGGGTTCGCGGGACGAGGCGCCGGCCGCCGCACTTCGCAGCCGTCGCCCCTCCGACCCCGTCCGTGACGCTACGATCATCTCGACAGCCGGGATCGTGCTGACTCGCCCGCAGCGGCAAACGGCGGAGCGCCACCCGGAACATCGCAGATGGTCGCGCGTTGGCGCTCTGAGATGCCGTTCACGGTATCGGGCGACCAGCAGGAGGCGATCGATGGCAGGCAAGGATCCGGGGCATGTCGAAACCACGACAGCAACCGAAGCGAGGCAGGGCGAGCGCGGGCCGTCCATGCTGGCGCTTCTGTTGGCGAGCACCGGTTTAGCCATCCTGATTCTCGGTGTGATCTGGTTCGTCTGGTTCAGAGTCTGAGTAGCTGTGTACGCTGCGCGGTCATTCGTGCAGCATCCGGATGTATCAGCAAGGTAGCAAACAGGCGGATGGTGCAATCGAACTGATCGCGCGCGTGCAAGAAACAGCGCGATTATCGCCACATCGTCGCATAGGGATGTCTCATGCGACAGTTGCCGCGAACGCGACGTCCGCAGCTGATCGGGCTCGTAGTTGCACGAAGATGACTATTAAGTAATTGTTCCGATGTCTCGCTCATAAGACCGATGATCAGTCTATCGTCGCGATCTGAGCGAGGAGATTCGAATGTTCGGCCGCCGATCGAAGAACAGCCCCGACGCATTGGCGCTGATGGCGGCCAAGGCGGTCCGAGCCAACATCATGGTGTCGGACGCCAATCTCGACATCGTCTACATGAACGATGCGGTGACGTCGCTGTTGCGCGAAGCCGAATCCGACATGAAGAAGGAAATGCCCAACTTCAACGTCGACACGCTGGTCGGCACCAATATCGACGGCTTCCACAAGAACCCGAGCCATCAGCGGCAGATGCTGAAGAGCCTCAGCTCGGTGCATCGCGCCACCATCAAGGTCGGTCCGCGGAGTTTCGATCTGGTGGCGACGCCGCTGAACAATGCCGACGGCAGCCGCGCCGGCGTCGTGGTCGAATGGGCCGACGCCGCGATCCGCCTGCAGAACGTCGATTTCGCCGGGCAGGTCGAAGCGATCGGCAAGTCGCAGGCGGTGATCGAATTCAACATGGACGGCACGATCCGAACCGCCAACGAGAATTTCCTGAGGACTCTCGGCTACGCGCTGGCCGAGATCCAGGGCAAGCACCACAGCATGTTCGTCGAGCCGTCGATGCGCGGCACGCCCGCCTATCGCGAGTTCTGGGCGGCGCTGAACCGCGGCGAATTCCAGGCCGCCGAATACAAGCGGATCGGCAAGGGCGGCAAGGAAGTCTGGATTCAGGCGTCCTACAATCCGATCCTCGACGAGAAGGGCAAACCCGCCAAAGTGGTGAAATTCGCCACCGACGTCACCGAGCAGAAGCTGAAGAACGCGGATCTCGCGGGGCAGATCGAGGCGATCGGCAAGTCGCAGGCTGTCATCGAGTTCAATATGGACGGCACCATCATCAACGCCAACGACAATTTCCTGAACGCGCTCGGCTATACGCTGGCCGAGATCAGGGGCAAGCACCACAGCCTGTTCGTCGAACCGCACGAGCGCGAGGGCGGCGCCTATCGCGAATTCTGGGCGTCGCTCGGCCGCGGCCAGTATCAGGCGGCGGAATACAAGCGGATCGGCAAGGGCGGCCGCGAAGTCTACATCCAGGCCTCCTACAACCCGATCCTCGATCTCAACGGCCGGCCGTTCAAGGTGGTGAAATACGCCACCGACGTCACCCAGCAGGTGCTCGCCCGGATGGGCAATGAGCGCGTGCGCAGCATGATGGAAACCGTCGCCGCCGGCGCCGAGGAACTCAACGCGTCGGTGCGCGAAATCTCCGCGACGATGACCAAGTCGCGCGAGACCGCGGCCGGCGCCGTCGAACGCGTGGCGAATGCCGACGCCCAGGCGCAGCGTCTCACCAGTGCGGCGCAGGCGATGAGCGGCATCGTCGAACTGATCAACAACATCACCGGGCAGATCAATCTGCTCGCGCTCAACGCCACGATCGAATCGGCGCGGGCCGGAGAGGCCGGCCGCGGCTTCGCCGTGGTCGCCGCCGAGGTCAAGAACCTCGCCAACCAGGCCAAGCAGGCCACCGACAAGATCGGCGAGGAAATCGGCAGCCTCAACACCATTTCGGGCGACGTCGCCGGCGCGCTGAACGCGATCAAGGAAGCGATCAACCATGTCAGCGAATACGTGACGTCGACCGCCGTGGCGGTCGAGGAGCAGAGCACGGTGACCAGCGAAATGTCGACCAGCATGCAACGCGCCGCCGCCGAGGCCGCCAGCATCGCAGCCGGCTGATCGATTCATCGACATTCGACCGACGGGCCGGCGGCGCGCATCGTTCGCGCCGCGCGGCCCGCTGTTCGTCTCGCGGCTGAACGTCGCCGCGCCGACGTCCCCGAACCGAGGGCTGCGCCCATGGCCATCCGTCCACGCGCGCCGGCGACCAAGCCGGCGGCGCGATCCGCCGTGCGCGCGCCGCGCAACGCGCCCGCCGCCCGGCTCGCCACCATCAAGGCGACGACCCGCAAGGTCGACGCGCCCATCCGGATCGACCCGTCCGACACCGACGGCGCGGCCCGGGTGAAGCGGATGCTGGAGCGCGCCGCGACCAGACGCACGACGAAGACGCCGGCGGCGAAACGCGCGGCGGCTGCCGTGACTGCCGACGACGTCGCCGCGGCGAAAAAGAAGGTGGTTGTGAAGAAGACCGCTGCCAAGAAGACCGCTGCCAAGAAGACCGCTGCCAAGAAGACCGCCGCCAAGACAAGCGCTGCCAAGACGAGCGCCGCCGAGGCGGTGGGATCAAGGATCGCCAAAAAAACCGCGGCGGCGACGACTGTCGCCAAGAAGGTCGACGCCGAGAAGGTCGTCGTCAAGAAAGCCGCCGCCAAGAAGGTCGTCGTCAGGACCGGCGTCGAGGAAGCGGACGCCGCGGGGTCCGTGCCGGCCGCGGACGTCGCCGACTACGACGGAACGGAAGCGCCGACGCCGCGCCGCCGCGGGCCGAGCGGCGTCACCCGGACCGCGGTCGATCGCTGCAACGATCCGCCGCCGCTCGGCGGCCTGCCGCTGATCGACCGCGTCGGCCGCGCCGCCGAGCGCGAGATCGAGCGCATCGAAGTGATCGTCGGCGGCAACCACATCAAGCCCGGGCAGCGCACCGAGGCCGAGCGCCGCGCCCGCACGCTGGCATCGCTCGCCCGAACACTCGCCGCGCTACGCACGCTGCGCAACGACGAGCAGCGCAGGAGTTCGCGCGATGACGACGCCATTCCCCGAGACCTCGACGAGCTCAGGCGCGCGCTTTCGCGACGACTGGAGCAGTTGGTCGATGGCGGAGCGCAACTACCTGCTGCAGGGGATGAGTGAGGCCGAACTCGCCTTCCTCGACGCGCAATGGGACGTGTTCGCGCACGATCACCAGCGCCCGCCGGAGCTGGCGCCGAACGGCGCGCCGTGGCTGACCTGGCTGCTGATCGGCGGCCGCGGCGCCGGCAAGACCCGCGGCGGCGCCGAATGGATCCGCTGCCAGGCGCTCGGGCTGGCTCCGTTCGCGCGTGAGCCGGTGGCGCGGATCGCGCTGGTCGGCGAGACCGAGCACGACGTCCGCGAAGTGATGATCGAGGGCGTATCGGGATTGCTGGCGGTGCATCCGCCGGATCAGCGCCCGATCTGGCAGCCGTCGCGGAAGAGATTGGAATGGAGCAACGGCGCGGTGGCGCAGGCGTTCTCCGCCGACGATCCCGAGAGCCTGCGCGGGCCGCAATTCTCCTGCGCCTGGTCGGACGAGATGGCGAAATGGCGCTACGCGCAGGACGCGTTCGACATGCTGCAATTCGGGCTGCGGCTGGGCTCGCAGCCGCGCCAACTGATCACCACCACGCCGCGACCGACCGCGCTGCTGAAACGATTACTTAGCGATCGATCGGCGGTGACGACGCACGCGCCGACCCGCGCCAACGCGCTGAATCTGGCACCGACGTTCCTCGAGGGCGTGATGGCGCGCTATGCCGGCACAAGGCTCGGGCGGCAGGAACTCGACGGCGAACTGATCGAGGATAGGCCCGACGCGCTGTGGTCGCGCGCGCTGATCGAATCCTGCCGCGTCACCGAGGCGCCGCCGCTGCGGCGTCTCGTCGTCGCGGTCGATCCGCCGGCGTCGTCGGGCAAGCGCGCGGATTCCTGCGGCATCGTCGCCGCCGGCATCGCCGAGAACGGCGTCACCTATGTGCTCGCCGACGACAGCGTCGCGGCGGCGACGCCGACGCTGTGGGCCAGCAAGGCGATCGCGCTGTGGCGAAGGCTCGACGCCGACGCGCTGGTGGTCGAGATCAACCAGGGCGGCGACATGGTGAAAGCGGTGATCCACGAAATCGACGCCGGCGCGCCGGTGACGCCGGTGCGCGCCTTCCGCGGCAAATGGCTGCGCGCCGAACCGGTCGCGACGCTGTACGCGCAGGGCCGCGTCAAGCACGTCGGCGGCTTCGCCGCGCTCGAAGACGAGATGTGCGATTTCGGCACGACGGGACTATCAACCGGCCGCTCGCCGGACCGCGTCGACGCGCTGGTGTGGGCGGTGACCAATCTGGCGCTGGCGCCGCGCGCCGCCGAACCGCGGGTGCGGGTGTTGTGAAGACGAGTTTTCAGCCCGTGTCCCGCACGCGGTGCAACGCGCAGCGGTGCATCGCAGATGCGGGACCCCGGTTGGGTGCGCGTGCCTGAACAAAACCGGGGCCCCGGATCTGCGCAGCGGCGCTGCGCGCCGCAGCGCGTCCGGGGCACGCATCGAACTGAAACGTAGTTCGGAAAATCGGAAGCGGAAATCCATCATGCTCGATCGTCTCAAGGCCTTTCTTGCGCCGCCCGAAGTGAAGGCGTCGCGCACCGCGAAATTGCTGGCGTTCGAATCCGGGGGCGTGGCGCGGTGGACGCCGCGGGACTATTCGGGCCTGGCGCGGCAGGGATACGTGTCCAACGCGGTGGTGCATCGCTGCGTCCGGCTGATCGCCGAGAACGCGGCGGCGTGCACGTTTTTGGTGTTCGACGGCGCGCAGGAGAAGGAGGCGCATCCGCTGGCGCAACTGATCGCGCGGCCGAATCCGCGGCAGGACGGCGCCGCGCTGTTGGAAACGCTGGTGGCGCATCTGCTGCTGGCGGGCAACGCGTATCTCGAAGCGGTCGCGCTCGGCGACGCGGTGCACGAACTCTATGCGCTGCGGCCGGACCGGATGAAAGTCGTGCCCGGGCCGGACGGCTGGGCCGAGGCCTATGACTACGCGGTCGGCGGCCGAAGCGTGCGGTTCGATCAGCACGCCGCGCCGCTGCCGCCGATCCTGCATCTGACGTTCTTTCATCCGCTCGACGATCATTACGGCCTCGCGCCGCTCGAGGCCGCCGCGGTCGCGGTCGATACGCACAACGCCGCGGCGCGCTGGAACAAGGCGCTCTTGGACAATTCGGCGCGGCCCTCCGGCGCGCTGATGTATGCCGGGCCGGAAGGCGGGGTGCTGAGCGAGGATCAGTTCGCGCGGCTGAAGCGCGAGTTGGAGACCACTTACGAGGGCGCCGCCAATGCCGGCCGGCCGCTGCTGCTCGAAGGCGGGCTCGACTGGCGGCCGATGGCGCTGTCGCCGAAGGACATGGACTTCCTCGAAGCCAAGCACGCCGCCGCGCGCGAGATCGCGCTCGCCTTCGGCGTGCCGCCGATGCTGCTCGGCATTCCGGGCGACAACACCTTCGCCAACTATCAGGAGGCCAACCGCAGCTTCGTCCGCCAGAGCGTGCTGCCGCTGGCGACGCGGATCGGCAACGCGCTGGCGCAATGGCTGGCGCCGCAATTCGGCGACGGCATCCGCCTCGTGATCGACACCGACCGCATCGACGCGCTGTCGAGCGACCGCGTCGCGCTGTGGGAGCGCGTCAGCGCCGCGCCGTTCCTGACGCTCAACGAGAAACGCGAAGCCGTCGGCTACGCCCCGCTCGACGGCGGCGACCGGCTGGGGTGAGGGCGGGGCCGGAAGGCTGAGCCTGTCGTGATGTGAACGTCGGTCGCGCAGCCCTGACGCGATCGCGCGGTCTGCTGTTGTCCCAAACAAGCGGGTCATCCCGATGATCGACCAACGAGCAGCGTGGCTCGCGCATCAGCGCGACCGCTGGATGCGGCCCGATGCGCAGCGCTTCATGCGGCCCGACGCCGCCCGCTGGATCAGGCCGGACATCGCCCGCTATCTCCTGCCGGGGACTGATCCGTCGGACGTCTTCCCCGCGCTCGACCGCAAATTCAATCCGAACCAGCCGCGTATTCCGGCAGGGCAAACCGGCGGTGGGCGATGGACGGATGGTGGTGCAATCGGCAGCAGCAGCATCGTGGGGCGCAACGATCATCGGATCATTTCGGATGCCGACCCCCCTGTTGTCGCAGCGGGTCAGCAATTCGCTCAGGCCGGTGGCAGACGGAGTGGAACGGTCGTTCGGATAAACGGGCGAACATTCGAACTCACTCCGGGTCAAGAAGCAGAACTACAGGCTGTGCAGGCGAGGGCGGATAGCGCACTTGCTCGTGTTCGCCAACTCGATCCGGCCTGGAAGCCGACGCCAAACACTTATGACACCGTCGACGGTAGGATCGAGGCTTACCGCACTGAGGCGAGACAGGCTCGGGATCGAATCGACGAATTGAGCGGCATGGGTATCGGGATGGGTCCTTTCGCCGCTGAGTCGCTTCCAGCACGGGGACCAGATCGAAATTTCACGGCGGGCGAGCATAGGGAAATCAACCGTATCGGGTCGGAGACGGGTTGCCAGACGTGCGGCACACCCGAGCCCGGGACCCCACGTGGAAATTTTGTCATCGACCATCAGCCGCCGACTGCCCTAAATTCGGCCGGTCTTGCTCAGCGCTTATACCCGCAGTGTCTATCGTGCAGCTTGAAGCAAGGCGGATATGTCTCCTATCTGAAAGGACGTCGCTAGAATGCCCGTCTCATGCGACATAGCCCCGTTGAATTCGCTTGTCTTCATTCACGGCGCGCGTGGGTGGACGCCTCCGTTGCCTGTCGACGGTCAATTGATTTGGTCGACGCCGAGCTGCGTTGTAACCGCCTGCTTTCCGGAGGTCGAGGGGCCGACAAAGATCGTCATGGGAGCTGCGCCGGAGGTGAACCCTGGCACGGACCCGGCCTTCACTGGGGTACTCGAAACGCCGGACCGGCTTGTCGCCATCAGCACCGTTTCCGATGATAGCCCTATCCTATCGTACGAGACACCCGATGTCGTCACAACAGTCAGAATTTGGCACAGTCATCCTCGGTGGCCGGAGATTGTCACGGTTGGGCTTGGCTGAGTGGGCTTAACCGCGCCGGCCTAAGATGATCTTCGCTGACCAAGATGTTCTCGCAAGTGGATTTGGAAGGGAGCGTGGCTGCGCTGGAGACAAAAGTGAGGCGAAGAATCAATTTCCAAGACATGGTTTCGGACGGATGGCCGTCGCCCAAGGCGTTGGAACCCTCTTCCTGGCGCCGGCGACCTATCCATGGGTGCAGGAGTCTCGCGGAAGCGACGAGTACGCGCTCGAGGCCGACGGTTTGTATGGCACAGTTGATAGAGCCGAACGCGATCGGGTCGTGGCGCATCTGACGATGATCGCCACTCTCGATTTCGGCGTCTTCTTGCACTACTCCAAATGGGATGGTCGGACCAAACAATCGCAGGATTGTTTCTCCAAGGGCGACATGCGCCGTCTTCGCGAGTGGATCCGCACGCGGCAGCGCGATCTGCGGCCGATCGGGCTGTTCATTCCCCTATGCGCAGGCCTGGAAGGCCGTCAAAGAGTTCATGGAGCGCGACGGCGAGTTGCCGACCAGCATCGCGTGGGTCGACGCCTAGGATTTGCCACCGAATACGTTTCGCTTTCCGGGATTCTTTCGGCCGGGTCCGGAGCCGCGGGTGCTGCGCGAGGAAGACATCAACGACGAACCGCCCGGCGACGGCTTCGGGTTTCTGCGCCGCTGAGCAGCGGGCGCGAACGGTTCTCCCAACATGACGAGCGACTGACGGCGGTTGGAGTCGGCTCCCGCTGCGCGCCCTTCTGCCTGCGAGGCGCCGATGTCCGATCTGATCAAGATTTTCACCGAGCGCGGCGATCTCGCGCATCTCGCATTGCTGCTGTGGGCCGCGGCCGCGTCCGCGGGGCTGTGGTTTGCGCTGCGCGAGATGGCGGCGGCGTCGCGGCGGTTCGACGATTTCGTCCACGCGCTGGAATTGTTCAACCGCCGGGCGCGGCGGCGCCGCGACCGCGACGACAATGGCGGCGATCACGATTAGGAGGCGGTCATGGACCGTTTGCACGCGATGCTGAGCGCGATCCGCACCGAGACCAAATCGGCCAAGGACCCGACCAGCGTGTTTCGTGAATTCCTCAGCCACCTCGGCCAGCCGCAGCGCAAGCCGCCGGCGAAGCGCCCGCGCCTCAAGGCCGCCGCGCAGGTGACACGCCGCCGCGCGGCGAAGCGGACGAAGTAATCGATCGACGCGTGCAGCGGCTTCTTGACCCTCCCCTGGAGGGGGAGGGTCGTCACGCAGCCCGCGCGAGCGGGATGCGTGACGGGGTGGGGTGAGCCGCGGGCACGGCGGACGAACTCTTCGCCACCCCACCCCGCTCGCTGACGCGAGCGACCCTCCCCCTCCAGGGGAGGGCGGGCCTCGCTGAAATCGTAATTGTCGTACCTGCGATCGCCACCTTGCGGGGACGGTGAAGCAGCCGCCCTGCGCGCCGTCCCGTCCACCGACTTAGCCCATTCAACTCACTGCTCAGTCATTCACGCTTACGAGGCCGCCGATGCTTGCCCCGTTGTCCGATGCCGGGCTCGCGCCGGCGCGTCTGATGCTTGCTGCCGACGGCAGCATCGAAGGCTATGCCAGCCTGTTCGGCGAGATCGACCAGGCGCGCGACATGGTGATGCCCGGCGCATTCACGCAGACGCTCAAGCAGCGCGGCGTGCGAAAAATCCCGATGCTGTTCCAGCACGATCCCGCCGAGCCGGTCGGCATTTGGCTCGATCTGGTCGAGGATTTTCGCGGCCTGCGCGCGCGCGGCCGGCTGATCCCCGACGTGGCGCGCGGACGTGAATTACTTGCTCTGCTGCGCGAGGGCGCGATCGACGGGCTGTCGATCGGCTATCGCACAGTGCGCGGCCAGATCGACCCGAAGACGCGAGTGCGGCGGCTGTATCAGGTCGATCTCTGGGAAATCTCGATCGTCACCTTTCCGCTGCTCAACGGCGCGCGCGTGCAGACGGTCAAACAGACGCCGCCGCCATCGCTGCAGCGCCGCGCCGCCGAGGCGGCCTGGCGGAGCCTGCAGGCGGCACAGACAGGATCGGCCAGCGCCGCGGATGCACCGGCGCTGCCCGCGCGGCGCGGGAGGACGGCCCTGACGCTGTCCTCCCGCGCCGATCGCAAACAGGCGCTCGCAAGTATCAGCCGCGGCCGGTGAGGGCGCTCACCTCGCCGGACAGGCGGGGCTAGGCCGTCCAACGACTGCGCCCAGGATCAGATCCCTTCACTCACTTCCCGATCGACAGAGGCAACACATGTGGCGCGCGACCGAGAGCACCGCGGCGCATCAGCGCGCGCGCTTCATGCATCCGAATGCGACGCTCTGGATGCGCCCGGACGCCGAGCGTTGGATCAGGCCCGACGTCGCGCGTTTTCTCGCGCCGGGTGCCCTGCCGGAAGATGTCTTCCCTGCACTGGATCGCAAGTACAACCCGAACCAACCGCGGGTGCCGAAGGGCAATCCGGACGGCGGCGAGTGGACGGCATCCGGAGCCCCGGGACAAACGGACAGCAACCTGAAATCCCCTCCGACCGATATCTCTGCACAATCACGTCGTAGAGGACACCACTTCAATCCTTATGCGGTGTTTAGTAAATGGAATTTGCGTCCGGAAACGCGGAAGGTATTCGAAGATGCAACCACCGGTACGCTTGCGCGTGATTCGGTTAGATTTGATCCAGAAGGTACGCCCTACAAGCACATATGGGGCGGCGTGAAGAACCTCCACCGCGAATACAATCAAGGAGTTGCAGAACTAGGTTCGCGTTTTCTGTCTGAGAACCAGATAACGCCTGAATCAATGACACCGAGCCAGGCTCGGGAGCTTTTGCGAGAGATTGATATCTCGCAGGACCCACGTATCCGAGATTTCAACCGCGCGATGCGGATGTTAAGGTTCATCGCGAGAGTGCGGCTCGGGCGGGAATGAGATGAGCGGCGACGCGGCTGGCCACAAACGGGAATGGCGGCTGTTGCACCATGCCATCGTGCAGGTGATCGACAGTTATGTCTGCGAGCTCGCGAAAGCTGGTCGCGCGGTCTGGGTGTCTTCGAAACGTAGTCCGGGCTGTTATTCTCAGTTCATCACCTTGTACGACATCCAGTTGTTGCAGCCGGAGATGCTGGCTGCGTTGCAGACGTTGCTCGCCGGGTATCGCGACTGGTCGATTGAAATCCAGGTTGCTGCCCCGGACGGGGAGCGCACATGGGATTGGCGCGACATGACGATCGATATTTCGCACGACCGTATCATCGACCGGCTTCAGCATGATCTGTTGCCACCGCATCTGCGGCAGGTCCGGTTCGGGACGACGATCGATGAGTACAACGAGGAGCTCGCCGCGACGGTGCGGCGGCTGATGCGCAAGCCCGTCTAGAACGTCGTCTCTCGGCGCCGACGCCCCACATCACTTTGTCGCCACACTGCCGACGCCGCAGCCCTCCGGGCCGCGGCGTTTTTGTTTGCCCGCAACTTGCTCACGTGTCCCCACCCAGGAGAACCCTATGGACTACGACATCACCCACGCCCCCGAGACCAAGGCCGGCATTGCCGGCGACGATGCGCAGCAGGTCTACGACACGCTGATGCGCACCTTCGAGGACTACAAGGCGGAGAACGATTCCCGCTTGCAGGCGATCGAGAAGCGGCGCGGCGATGTGCTGGCCGAGGAGAAGGTGGCGCGGATCGACGCCGCGCTCGACGCGCAGCAGCGCAAGCTCGACGAGCTGGCGCTGAAGGCGGCGCGGCCGCAGCTCGGCAGCGCGAACTCGCCGATTCCGGCGGCGCGCGAGCACAAGAGCGCGTTCGACGCCTATATCCGCTTCGGCGACACCGCCGGGCTGCGCGCGCTGGAAACCAAGGCGATGTCGATCGGCTCCAATCCCGACGGCGGCTTCCTGGTGCCGGACGAGCTGGAGCACACCATCGGCGAGCGGCTGGCGGTGGTCTCGCCGATCCGCGCGATCGCCGCGGTGCGGCAGATCTCCGGCAACGTCTACAAGAAGCCGTTCATGATCACCGGCCCCACCACCGGCTGGGTCGGCGAGACCGCGGCGCGGCCGCAGACCGGCTCGCCGCAGCTCGACGCGCTGTCGTTCCCGGCGATGGAGCTGTATGCGATGCCGGCGGCGACCGCGAACCTGCTGGAAGACGCCGTCGTCAATCTCGACCAGTGGATCGCCGGCGAGGTCGAACTGGTGTTCTCGGTGCAGGAAGGCGCGGCCTTCATCACCGGCGACGGCCTCGGCAAGCCGAAGGGCTTTCTCGCCTACCCGACGGTGGCGAACGCGTCGTGGAGCTGGGGCAATCTCGGCACCATCGCCTCCGGCGCCGACGGCGCCTTCGCCGCATCGAGCCCGTCCGACGTGCTGATCGACCTGATCTACGGGCTGAAGCCGGGCTACCGCCAGAACGCCTCGTTCGTGATGAACCGGCGCACCCAGGCGGCGGTCCGCAAGTTCAAGGACTCCACCGGCGTCTATCTGTGGCAGCCGCCGGCGACCGTCTCCGGCCGCGCCAGCCTGATCGGCTTCCCGCTGGTCGATGCCGAAGACATGCCGGATATCGCCGCGAACTCGCTCAGCATCGCGTTCGGCGACTTCCAGCGCGGCTATCTGATCGTCGACCGCCAGGGCATCCGCGTCCTGCGCGACCCGTATTCCGCCAAGCCCTACGTGCTGTTCTACACCACCAAGCGCGTCGGCGGCGGCGTGCAGGATTTCGACGCGATCAAGCTGCTGAAATTCGCGGCGAGCTGAGGCACAGCGCCCGATCTCCCTCTCCCGCTCGCGGGAGAGGGCCGGGGTGAGGGCGCCCCGCGCACGGCTCTGTCATCTAGACCGATCTGTGGGTGAGGCGCACAGCGCCGCAACCTGCCTCTGCGTTGCTGCGCGACGTAAGTCGCCCGATCGCGCTGCGGAACCATGCTGCGAGTTCACACCCAGCGCTCGGCGATCAGTCTGTCGTGCGCCGCCTTGATGTGCGCGGGCGTCATGATCTGCCGCTTGCGCTCGTTCCAATTGCAGACGGCTTCAACGATGGGGTCGATCTCGGTTGCGCCGCCTTTGGTCGCGACCCAGTGGACGGTGGCGAGCAATTCCATGCCGTACGGGGTTTCAAACCCGTCGATCAGCCGGGCGATTTTGTCGACGCGTTGAGCGGTCTCGCTGTCCTCCCGGGACTCGAGGAAGGCCTCGGCCTCCTGCAACGCCTCGCCGACGACTGTGATTTCGGATGGCTTCGAGCCATCGCCGACGCCATGCAAGTAAGCGCCGTCCATCTTCGTCAGCACATGACGGAGCTCCGCGGCGTACGGACCATAAGTGTGCTTCGTGAATGTCAGTCGGCCGAGATCCTGGCCCGCGCTCACGAGAAAATAAGCGAGCTTCTGCACCTCGATCTGGCTCAGCGGGTAGCGCATCTCCCGATAGATCGAGAGCAGCTTGAGAATCGCGGCGCGCCCGGGGGTCATCCGCGGCCTTTGCGCCTCGGGTTCAAGCTCGCGCACGCCGGAAACGTCGTTGGGCGCGAACAGTTGAACCTGAACGTCCGGCAGGTCTCGGAAGGCCGCCTCGATGCGGGGGCGTACGAGATTCCAATCGAGACCACCATTGCCGCAGCCCAACGGCGGAATGGCGATCGATCGAATGTTCAAGCGCTTGACCTGCGCGACCAGGTCGACGAGCCCGGCGTCGATATCCGCCATCCGTGATGGCTGGCGCCAATGCCTTTTGGTGGGGAAGTTGATGATGAATTTCGGTTCGACGAGGCCGCCATTGTCGAACACGAACATCTTGCCGGGAACGACGTCGCCGCGTTTGCAGGCGGCCTCGTAAGCCTTGGCATTGGCGGGCCATTTGCGCTTGAACTGCAGCGCGATGCCCTTGCCCATCACGCCGACGGTGTTGACCGTGTTGACGATCGCATCGACGCGCTGCTCCAGCAGGTTGCCCGTCACGAGTTTGATCGTCATTGCAACTTCCGTCAAAAATACCAGCCGGGCACCACCCTGACCGTCGGGTTCCAGCCGGAGCCCGCTAGCGCTTGCCTGACCCGCTCAGCTGCCTGGTCGGTTCTTACGCCAATTTCCGAGACGGCGGCAACCGGCAGCTGCTGGTGAACCAGAAACTCTGCCTGCCGAATCTCCAGACGCCGCACATGATGCAGTGGAGATTGGCGATTCTGCCAGTATTGACAATACCCCTCCCGCAGCGGGGCTTCGAAGAAGATCCTCCAGTCGATTTTCGCCAGGCTGGCGAGGTCGTCGAAAAACCGCGCATAATCCAGGGCGGCATGAATATCCGAGAACACGAATCGGTGACCGCCGTCGCCCACGATCTGTGCGGTTGAGGCGAGATGGACGATGTCGTCTTGCCGATAGTCGCAACCCGGCACGTTGCCCTGGTTGATGGTGTAGAGCATCGGCGATCGCGGCGCGAAATAGAACGGGACATAGTCATGCAGGGTGCCTCCTGGAGCGATCGGCACATTCCGCACCGCCCGGCGGCCCTGAATATGATCATAAGCGATGTTCGCCGCGATCAGCCCCCGCGCGGCGGCCTGATGCTTCGCCAGCAGCGCGCCCTGGGCCGCGACCGAGACTAGATTGTCGATGGCCGTGATGTGGAAAATCGGAGTCGGGACGGGGGGCTGCACGGAAAGATCCTACGGGGGGCTGTGTTCGGCCTACTGGCAATATAGCAGGCTTAGCCCCGGCTGCGGTCGAGATCGGGCTCGATCAGATCCGGCCTCTGGATCGTCTGCCCCGGCGTCTATCCATGGCAGCCGCCGGCGACCGTCTCGGGCCGCGCCAGCCTGATCGGCTTCCCGCTGGTCGATGCCGAGGACATGCCGGACATCGCCGCGAACTCGCTCAGCATCGCGTTCGGCGACTTCCAGCGCGGCTATCTGATCGTCGACCGCCAGGGCATCCGCGTCCTGCGCGACCCGTATTCCGCCAAGCCCACCATGCTGTTCTACACCACCAAGCGGGTCGGCGGCGGCGTGCAGGACTTCGACGCGATCAAGCTGTTGAAATTCGCGGCAAGCTGACGGGGCGCTACCGCCGCTGGTGCAGCATTGTAGGGTGGATGAGGCGCTCAGTGCCGCAACCACCCTATTGCATTAATGCGCCCGGGCCTCGACTATTTCATTGAACTTCGACGATTAGCTTTTTGTTCGGTAGTCAATCTCGGCCGGAGATCAATTCCTTTTGCCATAAGTTTCGCCGCGCCTCCAAGTTCCTGTGAAATACGGGAGGCCTCCTCGCTCAGCACCATCATAAGTTCTTCGAAGGTCAGCGCTGTGCCTGTCTTAGGATGTTCCCATTTCCGATCGGTAGATATCGTTACGACGAGGCATCCCGCTCTGCAGTCGTCCGCCGCCATATACTTCATGAGTAACTGGTTTCGGAGCGTATCGAACAGGTCGGTTCCGGGTCTCCTATCCCCAAGCTTGAGTTCTATCGTCCCTTGCTGACTAGAGCCAGCCGATCTGAAGCGAATATCAGTTTCCTTCTCATCCGCAGTCACTGCCTCCTGGTCTATCGTATAGATTCCCTTTCCGCCTTCTCGTAAAACGCGCGCCAGTTCTCTCCGCATGACACGTTCGTCTGCAATTGTGGCCCACAGTTCTCGAGGAGAGACGTCTTGCAGCAACAGGTCGTCAATATCCTCTAGTCGATCGCGCATCAGCGAAAACATTTCTTCTCGCGTCAACGGAGGCGCTTCTCCAGTTTTGTCCAGAACGCAAAATTCTGCCTCAGTCATCGTCGTGGAGTCGGCATCCTCAGCGGCCCTTTGTGTTGCGATAGCCGTAGTTCGATCCTTTATATGCTTGAATAGAGGATCCCCCGCCATTTCAACCTTCACAGCCCATCCCTCTGGGCCGGTGGTTGCAAAGATCGCACTCAAAATTGCGTTTCGGGCACTCTGAGCATTGTCTCGCACGCCGGGTGAAAAGGAGCCTTCATGGTGCACGTCGTCGTCGACACGAACATGGCGATAGGCCAATCGCAGAAGTCGAAGTAGTAGAGGTGGCGTGAAGCCGGGCGCCCGAAGGTCAATTCCAATGCCGCCATAGTCGTTCTTGAAGAGCCTTCCAAATAGCTGCACCCCAAGACCGTCCTGAGAGGCTATGCATTCTTCGAGGCTCATCTCTAATGTCTGTATGCCGGCACTCGGTTCGAGATAAAGCAGGGCAGGTAACCAAGCGTAGGCGAAAGGTGTGTCTATGCCGTCTGACAGATGGGCCTTCGATGTCGATACTATATAGTTCCGATCATCATCATTGCCCATCCTGATAAGGATTGCGATTGCCTGACGCAGTTCGTGTTCGGGAGTCGAGTTGGTGATGTGGATGCTAAATTCGCCTGCCAGCCAAGCACGGATTCGGGGAATGAAAAGTGCAGCAATGATCGCTGGTGCATGGTCGATATTCTGCAAGATCGTCGAAGACGAATTGCCGTTCGTCGCCTCGCGCAGTGAAAAACTGAGCTCTCCTCCTTGGACGCGGTCGACTGCGGTGGGATGCTCGACAGCCAGGCTTGCGAGCCACGATGGAAAGCCGTTCAGTTCAATCGGTGCATACCGGCAGGCAAGCTCCGCTTCTTGCTCAGTCAACCGCTTTGCCCAGTTTGCATCTTCCGCTTCAGCATAAATTCCGGCTAAGCCGAATTGCCATCTAATTAGAAATGTATTCCGCTCGGCCTCGGGTCGCTCGCTGCGAAGGGTAGGTCTATCGTTGCGCCAAGCTGCCATCATGGTTTCACGAAGATGGTCGGCGACGGACTTGCCGAATTGTTCTTCAATAAACTGTCGATCCCAGCCCGAAGCTCTGCTTTTCCGTCCCGAACGCTCAACCGCTTGCCATAGATGCCAAGCTGTGTTTTCTGCGCGGTCTGGAGCGAATACCGCATTGGGGTCTCTAACAATCTCGCGCCAGAATGTTACCCAACTTGCGTGGGCCTTTGTCGCACGTAGCTCAGTCTGTTTTTTTCGCTTAGCACTGGCCTTCTCCATTCGACGCAATTCCTTTTTGCCGTTTTGCGGCTTTGAAAGACCGTCGATTGCTGCCGTGAGGCTTGGTGCATCCGCGACAAGTGGCTTCAGAGTCGTGAGAAGTTGCTGTCGATCCACCGTGTGGTCGAGTAGTCGAAGCGCGATCCAAAGCATCATCTCGCGATGCTCCAGCGGCTCATTTGATGCAGACAGCCGTTTCCTAATCCAGGCGGCGTCTGTTTCGTCGTTTAGAGCTAAACCGCCACCTTGCGATAGATCGAACGCTCTGTGCCACGTGTCATCAGACCGGTGAAGCTCTTGTAGAAGAGCGTCCTCCTCCCAGAATGCGGCTTCGCGGGCGTCAGCAGGAAGTGATGCAATGGCCTGCCGAAGTTTCGCTAAGGCATCCTTTTCGGAGTAATCATCATTGGATATGCGGATCGCAAGTAAGCTCGCTGCAATCCAAGGCGCAGTTCTCACGCCATCCGAAGCCTGTCGACAACAAGTGGCAATAAGGGGGGTGACTAAATCCGGCCGTTTTGTTCGAAGGTGAGGAAAATGATCGTTGTCCCACGCCAATTGCTCAACAACCAAATCTGATAGTGCTTGACGCAGATTATCGAGATAATTGGGCAATAGTGGCGTCGTCTCGATTCTACGTGGCAGCCAATAGGTCAGATCGCCGACACCGCGCCGCCCTTCTTTCACACGGCGTAGGATCTGAGACAGGCGATCGACCGGCATGTGAGTGGGGAGTAGCCGAAGTATCGCCTGGCGTGCTATCTTGTCCGGCCAAAGAGCGGAATCATTTGTAACCGATCGCGAAAGCGCCTCAAGTCGCGGGTCGTCCCATTCCACCAAGGCGTCGATGGCTACGCTCCGCTGGTGGTCCGGCCGTGCTGGGTCCATTGCTACATCATGTGCAAGATCCGTACATTCATTGAGCTTTCCGGCCTCGATGATTTGCAACAGAAGGTCGGTGACCTCGGGATTCTCGATCCCTTCAGCCCAAAGCGACTTTATCGCCTCGGCGAGCTCGGTGCATACAAAGCGATTTACCTGGATACGAGGTGTGTGCAGTCCGCGCCAGCCGCCGTTTCCGTAGCGGTTCACGTGGGCTCTAAGGGCTCGAACGCGTTGCGCTGGGCGTAACGATTGCGGATCGCCGTGGTCTAGGACGACGGTTGGATCGATACTGACAACATCGTCAAAAACAGTATCGCGCCAAATCGAAAGCCATGCGGTGATCGGACGCATTGAGGGCTTAACTATTCGCGTGCCCTGCGCTGTTTCTGCGAATAGCAGACGCTTAATCGATTTGATCGAAACGCCTAGTTTAAGTTGTGCTTCGAGCCGCTTTGCCGCCAAGAACTCCACAACGGATCGATGGTGGAAGCGAACGCGACCGTAACTTGCGAAGCCGAAAAGAGGTCGCTCCAGTAATGCTCCTCGCGCGTCACGGCTCCAATCTGGTAAGATTTTAGAAACGTCTAGCGCTGCCTCAGTCGCAAAGACGTCGTCGACTTCGGCGCTATAGCGTAGCGTGAGTTTACGTGTGAGGATTGCCGCCAACGCAATTCGACTGGCTCCTTCAATCGCGTCGTCTTGCGATAGCTCAGCTAGCTCCTTCCTATCGTGCCGTGGTCTTAATTTTACGGCGATATTGGTTTCAACCTGTTCACGATGCGATCGGATGCGATGATGCTCGCGCCAATCTGAGCACAGCTCGACCAAATCTTGCGGTCGTTGGGCGAACTCTTCCGCATCACGTTGGCTTATATCGGCTAGAAGCGCGTCGGGGTCTAAGACGCCTTGGTGGATCGCGAATTCTCGGATCTGCTCGCGCGACAACGGCATCAGGCCGACATTGCGCCATGCCTTTACGGGGGAGGCATCGGCGGAGTTGACCTTGCGTCTGTCCGTTACCATGTCGGCGAAGAGTGTCGCCGAGGGGGTGGCCGTGCCCGCTCTCGGTATCGGCAAATACTTGATGATCAATTCTCGGTCAATCGGCACCGGACGCGTTGTGATAATCACTCTTGCGCGGCCGAGCTGGCCCGTAATGGCCTTGTTAAGTCGGGCCAGCGCCTGGCCAAAGTTGCCAAGAGTCAGTTTTAGTTCGTCGATAGAATCCAAGAAAAATGTTGCGATTTCGGATTGAGAACGTAGCCATGAGTCGAAGCGTTCTTCCTCCTCGTGGCTGAGCATGTCTCGGAGAGAACTTCCGGCGAGGGTTGCAAGATCTAGAAAGAAGGCGGGCTCACCCGCTTCCCAGAGCTTGTCCTTCTGTGTTTGGCATTCGTACGTTTTGCCGGCGCCGGCTTCGGATACGATAAGGATACGCTTTGAATGCAGCAGTTCTTCCCATCCGAAGCTTCCAGACCAACCCAGCCTGGCTAGGGCGGAGGCTTTCTCGATATCAGCAACATCTTCGTCGGACAGGTCGCGGAATGAACGGGGAATTGTGGTCAAAATACCCACTGAGGCCATCCAAGTTGGTTTCAGAATCAATATGCGTGATCATACCGAAGTTGGTGGGGAGGACGCTATGACGGCCCCCTCGGAGTGCCACGTCGAGACGTCAGTCTTCGAAATGAAAGCTGGACTCGCAACTGTCCTACAAATCCACCGAAATCGGTGTGGCTGTGCGTGTCGCTCTTTCGGTGCGTCAACGAGCAGCGTTAACTGGGCTCAGGTACGGCCTCAACGGCTTGGTATGATCGCAGCATGGTGACAGGTCCTCCCTACCTCGCCCGGCGCCCCATCCGCGGCTTCACTCCCGAGGCCCTTGCCCACACAAGGCATCGTTACGAAGACACCGATGAACCGCAGGACTCGATCGCTGTCGATCTGGGCATTCACAGCCGGACCCTGGATCGGCTCGTCCAACAGCAGGGCGGGAAGCTGCGCAAGGACCGGGCGCTGCGCGAGCTGCCGCAGGCGCTGAAGCTGGAGATGGCCGCCAGGGAAGCGGCGGGCCGCGCAACATTCTAGGCTGATGCCTGGCATCTGCCAATGCGATCGGGCGGTCGGGCTGTGATCCGGGCCGTCGAGGTGAACGCGCCATGACTGATGATTCGCCGGGCCGTCGTCTTCCCCGTGACTTCACGCCGGAAGCCATCGCGCTGACCAGGCAGCGCTTTGAGACCACCGACGACCCGCTGCAGGCAATCGCCGCCGATCTCGGCATCAGCCGACGGACGCTCGGCAAATTGGCCGAGCGCGAAGGCTGGGTGACGCGGGCGAGCCGGCCGCGGTTCGCCCCGATCACGCGTCCGGCGATCCAGCGCGCCCGCGGCTTTACGCCCGAGGCGGTCGCGCATGCGCGACGGCGCTACGAGGAGACCGACGAGTCGATGGATCGCATCGCCGCCGATCTCGGCGTGCACCGGATGACGCTCGACCGGCTGGCCAAGACCGAAGGCTGGCAATTGCGGAAGGACCGGCCGCCGCGCGATCTGCCGGTGGCGCTGCAGCTCAACCTGGCTGCGGCCGAGATATTGCAGGCGGCGCGGGCCGCCGGTAAGCCGCCCTTGCAACCGATGCCGGAACCGGCCGAGGTCGATCGAGCCATGACCGATGCGTCTCTGGCCGAGTTTGAGTCCGCTGAGGCCGAGCCGGTAGCGGCGTCGCTGGCGCTCCGGTTGGAGGCTGCGGTGGACCGAGAGCTGCGCAAGGTCGAGAATCTGCGCGAGGATGCCGTGCTCGGCGGCAGCCGTGCGACCGAGGCCGAGCGCATCGCCCGGACGCTGGCTGCGCTGACGCAGACCCTGTTCAAGGTTCGCCAGCTGCGCGAGCCGGGAGGCGTGAACGCCGATGCCGATGAAGACCTCCCCGCCGATGCCGATGAATTCCGTCGTCAGCTTGCGCACCGCATTGAGGCGCTTGTCCGATGCCGGGATGACGGACGCGTTCCTGCGGCAGGCGGGGACGCGGACGCTGGCGCGGCTGCAGCATGATTTCGCGACCTTCGCGCATCCGCATCAGGAGCATGGCGAGGTTGGCAACAATGGCGGGCCGTGGACGACCTGGCTGCTGCTCGGCGGCCGCGGCGCCGGCAAGACGCGGACCGGCGCCGAATGGGTGCGGGCGCTGGCGCATGGTACGCCGCCTTATGCCGAGCGGCCGCATCGCCGGATCGCGCTGATCGGCGAAAGCTGGCAGGACGCCCGCGAGGTGATGGTGGAGGGCGAGTCCGGCCTGCTGCGCTGTTCGCCGCGCGCCGAGCGGCCGGAGTGGATCGCGTCGCGGCGGCGGCTGGAATGGCGCAATGGCGCGGTCGGGCAGGTGTTCTCCGCCGACGATCCGGAAAGCCTGCGGGGGCCGCAATTCGACGCCGCGTGGTGCGACGAACTGGCGAAATGGCGCTACGCCGAGGCCTGCTTCGATACGCTGCAATTCGGGCTGCGGCTGGGCCTGCAGCCGCGCCAACTGGTCACCACGACGCCGCGGCCGCTGCCGCTGATCAAGCGGCTGTTGACCGATCCGCGCACGCGGGTGACGCGCGCGCCGACCAAGGCGAATGCCGATCATCTGTCGCCGGCGTTTCTCGATGCCGTGGTCGGCCGCTATGCCGGCACCCGGATGGGGCGGCAGGAACTCGACGGCGACCTGATCGAGGACCGCGCCGATGCGCTGTGGTCGCGGGCGCTGATCGAAACCTGCCGCGTCGCGCAGCCGCCGGGGCTGGCGCGCGTGGTGGTGGCGATCGACCCGCCGGGGACGTCGAAGGTCGGCGCGGATGCCTGCGGCATCGTCGCCGTCGGCCGCAGCGACAGCGGCGCTTACTACGTGCTGGAAGACGCCTCCGCCGCAGGGTTGTCGCCGGCCGCCTGGGCGGCGAAGGCGGTGGCGCTGTATCACCGGCTCGACGCCGACACGCTGATCGCCGAAGTCAACATGGGCGGCGAGATGGTGCGCGCGGTGCTGCGCGAGACCGACGGGGCGGTGCCGCTGAAGGAAGTCCGCGCCAGCCGCGGCAAATATGTGCGCGCCGAGCCGGTCGCGGCGCTGTACGAGCAGGGCAAGGTCAAGCATGTCGGCTGCTTCCCGCTGCTCGAAGACGAAATGTGCGACTTCGGCATCGACGGCCTCTCGTCGGGCCGCTCACCGGACCGGCTCGACGCGCTGGTGTGGGCGATCACCGGGCTGATGAACGGCCGCAATGCCGGCGGGCCGCGGATCAGGCAGTTGTGAGGGAAGGGTAGTCGTATAGGATGGGTCGCGCGCGCCGCATCATCGCGGTGGGGCCCGTGGTGAGGCGAGTCGGTGGGTTACGCGCTGCGCGCTAACCCACCCTACGGGGAAGTGGGGAGACGGCGGCTCGCTGCGGGGTGGAACGATTGCGGGCGGCGGGATTTGCCGCAGCGAGGGAAAACCGGATGAAGCGAACGATCACACTGTCCGTCGCCTGTGCGGCGCTCGCGCTGGTCGCGATCGATAGCGCCCCGGCCTTTGCGCGGGGCGCGGCGGCGAGCATCATGGATTCGCCGGGCTATCAGCGGCGGCTGAAGGAATCCCGCGAGCAACTGCAGCAGCCCTATACGACGCCGCCGGCGGTGTATCCGCGGCAGCGGGTCGACACGCCGCGCAAGGCCAGGCCGCACAGCACGCGCAAGCCGCTGCGCTGAGCGCGCGGGCGACCCGATCGCCCGTGGCTCAGCAGTAGCCGTACCAGCCACAGGCGTAGGGCAGGCGGCCCCAGATCGCGCTCGCCGGCGTGCCGTAATAGTTGAAGTAGTGATAGGAATTCGGCTTGCCGTAATAGCCGTTGACCAGCGGCGGGATGTCGACCTCGGGCGCGTAGACCGGCGAGGCGCTGATGACGTCGCGCGGCGGCGGCACCATTGCGACGATGCGGCCGCGCGGCTCGGGCTCGGCGAAGATGCGGCCGATCCTGCTGTGCGCGGGCAGGTCTGCCGCGGCGGCTGGTGCCGCGGCGGCGAGGGCGATCAGCAGGACGGCGAGGCGCGGCATGGCGGGGCTCCGGATCAGGGCCGCAGGGTGGCGCATTATGGTTAACAAAGATTAAGGATCTGGCGGCCGATCGGCGGCGAGAGGGCTTGCTGCAACAGGTTCGGCCTCATGGTGAGGAGGCCGCGGAGCGGCCGTCTCGAACCATGAGCGTGTCGCGTGCTGCGCCGCCGCCGGTGTGCGCGGCCATCCTTCGAGACGCCCGGCTTCGCCCGGCGGGCAAAGCCTGGCTCCTCAGGATGAGGGAAAACCGCGCTGAGAGCCTGATTACTTCGCCAGCGTCGAACCCCAGCTACGCGCCGTGGTCTCGATCCAGTCGCGATACAGCGTCAAGGGCGTGACGCCGGTGAGGCCGCCGCAGCCGCTCGCGTTGTTCGCGCCGGTCGACCACGACACCACGCCGATCACCAATGCGCGGCCGTCCTGCTGCTGCAGCGCCGGGCCGCCGGAATCGCCGGTGCAGGCGCCCTGGCCGTCGCGGGTGTTGTTGGTCATCGGATCGACCAGGCGGATCTGCAGCCGGCCGGGGCGGCCGGTGGCGATCAGTTCGGCGCTACGCGCCGTGCCGCCGCTCTTGCCGTCGCCGCGCTGCGCCACGCCGATGCCGGCGACGGTGAAGCGCTGCCCGGCTTGCAGCGGATCGCCCGGCGCGCCGAACGGCAGCGGCGTCTTGCCGGATAGCGGAGCCGTGAGCTGCAGCAGCGCGACGTCGGCGGTGGCGCGGTTGGCCTGGATCGCGCGCTGGTCGAAGCGCGGGTGCGCAGCGAGGCGGCGGATGTCGCGGAGCTGCGGCTGCCCCTGCGCGTCGCGTTGCACGACCTTGTAGTCCGCGCCGGGCGCGACGCAATGCGCGGCGCTCAGCACCAGATCGGGCGCGATCAGCGCGCCGGAACAGAAATTGCCGCGCGAGCCGACGATGGTGACGAGCGCGCGGCCGAGTCCGTCGGTCGCGTCGCGCGCGCCGCCGACCATCGCGGAAGCGGGAGCGGCGACCGCGGCGGCGAAGAGCAGAGCGAGTGTGGAGCGGCGGAGCATGGCGAGGTTTGAGCCTCGCCGCCGCCGCGCTGTCAACCCGAACATGGCGGAGGGATGAGCAATGTCGGCGATTTTGCTGGCGGGGCCGGTGGTGGAGCCGTGGACGCTCGCCGAGTTGAAGGCGTTCCTGCGCCTCGATCACGACGACGACGATTCGGTGATCGCGTCGCTGCAGGCCGCGGCGCGCGCGCAGATCGAGGCGATGACGCGGCGCGCGCTGCTTTTGCAGAGCTGGCGGATCACGCGCGACGCCTGGCCGCGCGACGGCCGCATTGCGCTGCGGATCGGGCCGCTGCGGGCGCTGCTCGCGGCGCGGGTGCTCGACGCGCAGGGCACGGCGCATCCGATCGACGTCGAGAACTTCGTGGTCGATACGTCCGACGGCGTGATCGCCGCGCCTGTGTGGTCGCTGCGGGAGCCGGGGCGCAGCGCCGGCGGCATCGTGCTCGACGTCGAGCTCGGCTACGGCACGCACGCCTCGGACGTGCCGGAACTGCTGCGCCACGCGGTGCGGACGCTGGCGGCGCATTGGTACGACAATCGCGGCATGGCGGCGATCGGCGGCAGCGTGGCGATGCTGCCGGGCAGCGTCGCGGCGATGATCGCGAGCTTCCGGGTGCCGGCGCTGTGATCGATCCGGGCCGACTGAACACGCGGCTGACGCTGCAGGCGCCGGTCGAGAGTGACGACGGGCAGGGCGGCGTGGTCCGCAGCTACGCGCCGCAAGCCGTGGTGTGGGCGCGGGTCGTTCAGCACGCGGCGCGCGAGGGCGTCGATGCCGATGCCGACCGAGCGATGCTGCGCGTGGCGATCACGCTGCGCGGCGGCGTCGCGCTGACGCGGGCGCATCGGTTGATCGATGGCGCGCGGATCTATCGCATCGTGTCGTGGCGCAAACGCGACGCCGGCACCTGGCTCGAGATCGATGCCGAGACGCGGCTGGGTTGAGTTTCCCCTCCCCCTTGCGGGGAGGGTGGCCGGCCGTAAGGCCGGTCGGGTGGGGGTGGGCCACGCGCTCAGTGCTCGTTGCACCCCCACCCCGGCCTCCGCTTCGCTCGGCCGACCCTCCCCGCAAGGGGGAGGGGAGCCGGACACGCTTCATCCTTTCTCACAGCATCAAGCAGGTCTTCGCCATGCCCACCGCACCCGTGGCGCTGCGCGCTGCGATCCATCAGGCGCTTAGTTCGAACAGCGGACTACTCGCCGCGCTCGGCGGCGCGCGGGTCTATGACGAGCCGCCGCGCGACGCGGCGTTGCCTTATGTCACGCTCGGCGAGGCGCGGATCAGCGATGCTTCCGCCGACGATTCGCCGATGCAGGAGCATCAGCTCACGCTGCACGCCTGGTCGCGGCAGGGCGGGCATAGAGAGGCGCATGTCATCACCGGCGCGCTGCTGCAGGCGCTCGACGACGCGCCGCTGCAGCCCGCCGGCCACCGCCTGGTCAATCTGCGCTTCGCGCTCGCCGATATCCGCCGCGAGCCCGACGGCCGCACCTATCACGCATTGGTGCGGTTCCGCGCCGTCACCGAACCGAACAATTAGCAAGGAGACGCGCATGGGCGCACAGAAGGGCAAGGATCTGCTGGTCAAGATCAGCGACGGCAGTACTTACGTCACCGTCGCGGGGCTGCGCAGCCGCAGAATCGCGTTCAACGCCGAACTGGTCGACATCACTCACGCCGAATCCGTCGAGCGCTGGCGCGAGCTGCTGGCCGGCGCCGGCGTCCGCCGCGCCTCGATCTCCGGCCGCGGCCTGTTCAAGGACGCGGCCTCCGACGCGCTGGTGCGAAGTGCGTTCTTCAACGGGCTGATCAGCGACTGCCAGCTGATCGTGCCGGATTTCGGCGCGATCTCCGGTCCGTTCCAGATCGCCAGCCTCGAATTCGCCGGCGAGCACAATGGCGAGGTGACGTTCGACGTCACGCTGGAAAGCGCCGGCGCGCTCGGCTTCGCAGCGCTGTGACCACCGCGCGCATCGTGCGCGCGGCCACCCCCACCCCGCTCGCTGCGCGAGCGACCCTCCCCGCAAGGGGGAGGGTGAGCCAACACGGAGCCCATCATGGCCAACAGACATCGCGGTGAGATCGAGGCGGAGATCGGCGGCAGGACGCGCACGCTGGTGCTGACGCTGGGCGCGCTGGCCGAATTGGAGAGCGCGTTCGCGGCGTCCGACCTTGTGGCGCTGGCGCAGCGCTTCGGCAGCGGGCATCTGTCGGCGCGCGATCTGGTGCGGATCATCGCGGCGGGCCTGCGCGGCGCCGGCGAGGCGGTGAGCGACGACGAGGTCGCGGCGATGACGGTCGCGGGCGGCGCCACCGGCTATGCGACGATCGCGGCCGAGCTGATCGCCGCGACCTTCGGCGAAGCGGCGTGACGCCGTTTCCCTGGGCCGAGGCGATGCAATTCGGCTTCGGCGTGTTGCGGCTGTCGCCGGATCAGTTCTGGCGGATGACGCCGCGCGAGCTCGCCAGCGCGCTGATCGGCGCGCGCGGCGGGATCGCGGCGCCGCTCGATCGCGGCGGTCTCGACGACCTGATGCGGCGCTATCCCGATCACCAGGAGCAGGCGCGATGACGAGCAACTGCGAGGACTGCGACTGCGACTGCGTCGACGAGACGTCGCAGAAGGTCGACCAGCTCACCACCAAGACCCAGGCGCTGAGCAGCGAGGCCAAGGGCTTCGCCCGCGCGATGACCAGCGCGTTCTCGCAGTCGGTCACCGGCGGCAAGCAGTTCGAGGACGTGCTGAAGTCGCTGGTGCTGAGGGTCTCGGACCTGGCGCTGAAGGCGGCGCTGAAGCCGCTGACGAGCGGCCTCGCCACCGGCTTCGACGGCCTGTTCTCGGGCCTGTTCGGCGGCGCCACCAAGGCGGCCGACGGCGCGATCAAGCCGTTTGCGGCGGGCGGGGTGATCGGCACGCCGACCTACTTTCCGATGCTCGGCGGCGGCGTCGGGCTCGCGGGCGAAGCGGGGCCGGAGGCGATCCTGCCGCTGCAGCGCGGGCCGGACGGCAAGCTCGGTGTCGCCAGCCAGGGCGGCGGCAGCGTGATCAACATCCAGATCGCGACGCCCGACGCCGACAGCTTCCGCCGCTCGGAGAGCTACGTCACTGGCCAGATCGCGCGCGCCGTCTCGCGCGGGCAGCGCGGGCTGTGAACCCTCCCCCTTGCGGGGAGGGTCGCTCGCGCAGCGAGCGGGGTGGGGGGCCGCGGGCACTGCGCGCGTGGCCACCCCCACCCGGCCCGACGCCGCTGCGCGTCGCCGGTCCACCCTCCCCACAAGGGGGAGGGTAAAGAGGGCGCGAGCCTCAGCATGACGGTGCCTTTGTTGCGAGCAAGATCATGACCGCATTCCACGAGATCCTGTTCCCGCTCGACATCGCGCTGAAGAGCGCGGGCGGGCCGGAGCGGCGGACCGAGATCGTGTCGTTCGGCTCCGGCCGCGAGCAGCGCAATGCGCGCTGGGCGGAGTCGCGGCGGCGGTTCGACGCCGGCTACGGCGTCCGCACGCTGGAAGCGCTGCAGGCGGTGGTGGCGTTCTTCGAGGAGCGGCGCGGGCAGCTCTACGGCTTCCGCTGGCGCGACCGGCTGGACTCGTCGTCGGCCGCGCCGGGGCATCCGCCGTCGCCGCTCGATCAGGGCATCGGCATCGGCGACGGCGCGACCGCGAACTATCAATTGGTGAAGAGCTATGGCGCAGGCTTTGCGCCCTATGCGCGGCGGATCGCCAAGCCGGTCGCGGGATCGGTGCGCGTCGCGGTGAATGGCGTCGAGGCGACGGGCGGCTTCGTCGTCGATATCACCACCGGCGTGGTGACGTTCCTCGCCGGCCACATCCCGCCGCCGGGCGCGGCAGTGACCGCCGGCTATCAGTTCGACGTGCCGGTGCGGTTCGACACTGATTATCTCGAAGTCGACCTGTCGGCGTTCTCCGCCGGCGCGATCCCGAAAATTCCGGTGGTCGAGATCGGGGTATGAGGACTGACCCTCTCCCCTTGTGGGAGAGGGTGGCTTCGCGAAGCGAAGCCGGGTGAGGGGCCGAGGGCACGGCGCCCCCTCATCCGTCGCGGACTTCGTCCGCGCCACCTTCTCCCACGAGGGGAGAAGGAAAGAACAGGTGATCGTCCATGCGCTCCATTTCCTCCGCGTTGCAAGCGAAACTCGACTCCGGCGCGACCACGCTCGCTCAGTGCTGGATCGTGCGGCGGCGCGACGGCGGCGTGCTCGGCTTCACCGATCACGATCGCGATCTGCTGATCGAAGGCGTGAGCTGCCGGGCCGGGACCGGCTTTGCGGCCTCGGAGGCGGCGCAGCGGTTCGATCTGTCGGTCGACGGCGCCGAGATTTCCGGCGCTCTGTCCGACGATCTGCTGCGCGAGGCCGATCTCGCCGCCGGGCGCTACGACGCAGCGACGGTCGAGAGCTGGCTGGTCGACTGGAGCGATCCGTCGCTGCGGGTGCTGACCGCGCGCGGTTCGGTCGGCGAGGTGCGGCGCGAGGGGCAGGCGTTCACCGCGGAGCTGCGCGGGCTCGCCGATCTGCTGTCGCAGGAAAGCGGGCGGCTCTACACCGCGGGTTGCGGCGCCGATCTCGGCGACGGCCGCTGCCGCGTCGATATCAATCACCCGACACTGCGCGGCGCCGGCCACGTCACCGCCGCGCTCGGAACCTCGACGCTGGCGGTGGCCGGGCTCGAAGCCTATGCGGCGGGGCTGTTCAGCGCCGGCCGGCTGAGCTGGACCAGCGGCGCCAATGCCGGCGCGGCGATCGAGATCAAGCAGCATCGCGTCGTTGCGGGCGAGGTCCGGCTGTCGCTGTGGCAGGCGATGGCCGAGCCGGTCGCGGCCGGCGACGGCTTCGTGGTCACGGCGGGCTGCGACAAGCAGTTCGCCACCTGCCGCGACCGCTTCGGCAATGGCGTCAATTTCCGCGGCTTCCCGCAGATCCCCGGCAATGATTTCGTCGTCGGCTATCCGGTGCCCGGCGCGCCCGGCCATGGCGGCGGCTCGATCGGCGGCGGATATGGCGGCGGCGGCGCCGGCGGCGGCATCGGTTAGCAGACCGGCCGCGATCCTTCTGTCACGCGAGAGGCGATCATGAGCAGAACTGTTGCCCGCGACGCGCTGGTGGCCGAGGCGCGGAGCTGGATCGGCACGCGCTATCGGCATCAGGCGTCGGTGAAGGGCGTCGGCTGCGACTGCCTGGGGCTGGTGCGCGGCGTCTGGCGCAGCTGCATCGGCGACGAGCCGGAAGCGCCGCCGCCTTACGCGCCGGACTGGGCCGAGGCGCAGGGCGCGGAGACGCTGGCGGAGGCGGCGCTGCGGCACCTTCGGCCGATCGCGCCGGATGCGTTCGGCGCCGGCGACGTGCTGCTGTTCCGTTGGCGCGAGCGCTGCGTCGCCAAGCACGTCGCGATCGCGAGTTCGGCGACGACGATGATCCATGCCCATGACGGCGCGTCGGTCTGCGAGATCGCGATCGCGCCCTGGTGGCGGCGACGGCTGGCTTATGCGTTCAGCTTTCCGGGGGTGGTGGAGTAAGTGCAGAGGTCGTTAGTTTCGACGCGGCCTCCTAGAGGAGTCGTCCCCGCGCAGGCGGGGACCCATACCCCCTTGCTTTTCAAGAGAAGCATGGCCTCTGTCGCGGTGCCTCGATCGAGATGCTGCGGCGTATGGGTCCCCGCCTGCGCGGGGACGACATGCGGATAGGCAAAGCCCAAGTTGCGCATCGACGTCGGGCGGGAGAGGGAGCAGGCTGCGGCTGTTGCGGTGTCGGGGTCTCCACGAAGACGGCGTGCGAACTCAGGACGGCGCGCCGTCGGCGTGGGCGGGGGCGATCGGCGCGGAGCGGGCCTGGACGATCATCTGTTTGATGGAAGCGACGGTTTCGGGCGCGAGATGCTGGTGCGCGCCGAGCGCGACGTAGATCGCGTTCAGCGTGTTCTTGCGGACGTCCGGGGGAAACAGGACGGTGCCGCGCGCGCTGTCGGCGAGCCCGAACATCGCCTGGGCGGCGAGGCCCAGATCGTATCCCCACACCCAGCACCACAGCCGCACGGCGGTCGACCATCCGCGCTGATAGGCGCGCAGCGTGGTGCCGGTCTCGAACAGCGCCTTCTCGGCGGCGTCGCGGACCTCGTCGCTCGCCCCGCCGTCGACGGTGTAGTAGCGCTCGGCGGTCTGCAGCGCCGCGATCCGCTCTTTCTGCAGGGCGACCACCGGCTTGCCGACGAAGTTGACGACAAACCACGCCGCGACCGCGACCGCTGCACTCGCCACCAGTTCCTGAATCATCTCATCCTGCTCCGGCCGTCGCCGCGAAGGATGTACGATGCAAATGCCGTGGCCGCCGTCAATGCCACCGGGATTCGACTTACGTCGCGCTGCGCGTCGACGGGCGCGCGTTCTCACCTCTCCCGCGGGCGGGGAGAGGTCGGCGCGCATCGTCAGATGCGTGCCGGGTGAGGGGGCGTTTCGGCGGGGCCGAGAGCCAGCGACGCGTGGCGCCCTCACCCCGGCCCTCTCCCGCAAGCGGGAGAGGGAGCGCGCGGTGCGGGCGGCGAGGTCGTCTTCTGGCATCGAGCTAGTTAGGCGCGCTTCTTCACCTCTCCCCGCGCGCGGGGAGAGGTCGGCGCGCATCGTCAGATGCGTGCCGGGTGAGGGGGCGTTTCGACGGGCCGAGAGCCAGCGACTCGTGGCGCCCTCACCCCAACCCTCTCCCGCAGGCGGGAGAGGGGGCGCGCAGCGGGTGGGGCGAGGTCGTGTCCAACACGCGCGCGGCCGGCGATTGTTCTCACCGATCTCCAACGAAGTAATCATCCATGGCAGCTCTGGTTCTTTCAGTCGCCGGTGCGGCGGTCGGTGCGGTGTTCGGGCCGGTCGGCGCGATCGCGGGACGGATTGCGGGCGCTGTGATCGGCAACGCGCTGGATCAGTCGCTGTTCGGCGCCGGGTCGAAATCGGTCGAGGGGCCGCGGCTGGCCGATCTCGAGGTGATGGCCTCGACCGAGGGTGCGCCGATTCCGCGGGTCTACGGCCGGGTGCGGCTGGCGGGGCAGGTGATCTGGGCGACCGAACTCGAGGAAGTGATCACCACGGAAGAGAGTTCGTCGGGCGGCGGCAAGGGCTCCGGCGGCGGCGCGAGCACCACGACCACGACCTATACGTACTTCGCCAATCTCGCGGTCGGGCTGTGCGAGGGGCCGATCGGCCGGGTGGCGCGGATCTGGGCCGACGGCAAGCCTCTCGATCTGTCCGGCCTCGATCTGCGCGTCCATCGCGGCGACGAGGACCAGGCGCCGGACGATCTGATCATCGCCAAGGAGGGCGCGGCGAACGCGCCGGCCTATCGCGGGCTGGCCTATGTGGTGTTCGAGCGGCTGCCGCTGGCCGATTACGGAAACCGGATTCCGCAATTGTCGTTCGAGATCGTGCGGCCGGTCGGCGCGCTGGAAGCGATGGCGCGCGCGGTGACGCTGATCCCCGGCACGACGGAATACGGCTACGAGCCGGCGACGCGGGTGCAGATCGTCGACAAAGGCAGCGTCGCGCCGGAGAACCGCCACGTCGCGCACGCGGTCTCCGACGTGGTCGCGGCGCTCGACGAATTGCAGGGCGTGTGCCCGCGGCTGGAGCGCGTCGCGATCGTGGTGGCGTGGTTCGGCTCCGATCTGCGCGCCGGCCAGTGCAGCGTGCGGCCGGGCGTCGAGAGCCGCGACAAATGGGTCGACGGCGCGACCTGGTCGGTCGACGGCGCGCGCCGCGGCGATGCCTGGCTGGTGTCGCAGGTCGACGGACGGCCGGCTTACGGCGGCACGCCGTCGGACGACAGCGTCACGCATCTGATCGGCGAGCTGAAGGCGCGCGGGCTGAAGGTGACGTTCTATCCGTTCGTGATGATGGACGTGCCGGCCGGCAACGGCCTGCCCAATCCGTGGACCGGCGCTGCGCCGCAGCCGCCTTATCCGTGGCGCGGGCGGATCAGTTGCGATCCGGCGCCGGGCGTGGCCGGCTCGCCGCAGGGCAGCGCGGCGGCGGCGGCGCAGGTGGCGAGTTTCTTCGCCGGCGGCGCCTGGAATTATCGCCGGATGATTTTGCACTACGCGCGGCTTTGCGCCGAGGCGGGCGGCGTCGATGCGTTCCTGATCGGCTCGGAGCTGCGCGGGCTGACGCGGGTGCGCTCCGGCGCCGGCGTCTATCCGGCGGTGCAGCAGCTCGTGGCGCTGGCGAACGACGTCAAGGCGATCGTCGGCGGCGGCACGCTGGTCACGTATGGCGCGGACTGGACCGAATACGGCGCCGACGTCGTGACGCCGGACGCCTCCGAGGTGCGGTTTCCGCTCGATCCGCTGTGGGCATCGCCTTCGATCGGCGCGATCGGGATCGACTACTACGCGCCGCTCGCCGACTGGCGCGACGACGCCGGTCATCTCGACGCGGCGATCGCCGGCTCGACTTACGACCGCGCCTATCTCGACCGCAACGTCACCGCCGGAGAGGCGTTCGACTGGTACTACCCGGACGATTCCGCGCGCGCCGCGCAGGCGAGGTCGCCGATCACCGACGGGCTCGGCAAGCCGTGGACCTTCCGGGTCAAGGACATCAAAAGCTTCTGGTCGCAGCCGCATCACGAACGCGTCGGCGGCGTCGAGCTTGCCGCGCCGACGGCGTGGGCGCCGATGAGCAAGCCGGTGTGGCTGACGGAAGTCGGCTGCCCCGCGGTCGACAAGGGCGCCAACCAGCCGAGCGTGTTTCCCGATCCGAAATCCAGCGAGAACTACGCGCCGTATTTCTCCAGCGGCGACCGCGACGATCTGATCCAGCGCCGCTACCTCGAAGCGCTCCTCGCCGCGTTCGATCCGGCGTTCGGCGCCAGCGAGGCGCGCAATCCGGTGTCGCCGGTGTATGGCGGGCGGATGATCGATCCGTCGGCGATCCATCTGTGGACCTGGGATGCGCGGCCTTATCCGGTGTTTCCGGCGGCCGGGGATGTCTGGAGCGACGCGCCGAACTGGCAGAGCGGGCACTGGCTGACCGGACGGCTCGGCGGCGCGCCGCTCGATGCGCTGGTGGCGCAGCTCTGCGCCGACAGCGGCGTCGTCGGCGTCGTCGGCGTCGATGCCAGCGCGTTGCGCGACGCTTGCGACGGCTATGTGGTCGACCGGCCGATGACGCCGCGGGCGATGATCGAGCCGCTGGCCATGGCTTACGCGTTCGACGCCGCCGCGGCCGACGGCAGCTTGCGCTTCGTGCCGCGCGGCGGCGCGCCGGTGGCGGAACTGGGCGAGGACGATCTGGTGCTGCCGGACAAAGGCGCGCCGTCGCGGCTGACGCGGGCGCAGGAGACCGAGCTGCCGCTCGAAGTGGCGTTCGGCTTCACGGACGCGCTCGCCGATTATCGCCGCGCGGCGGCGGCGTCGCGCCGGCTGGTCGGCTCCGCGCATCGCATCGTCCATGCCGATCTGGCGGTGGTGACCAGCGACGCCGCGGCGGCGCGGCGCGCCGAGATCTTCCTGCAGGATCTGTGGGCCGGGCGCGAGACCGCGAGCTTCGCGCTCGGGCCGCAGCAATTGGCGCTGGCGCCGGGCGACGTGGTGGCGCTGACGCTGAACGGCCGGCGGCGGCTGTTCGAGATCAGCGAGATCGTCGACACGCAGTCGCGCGCGGTCAGGGCGCGCAGCATCGATCCGGAGGTGTTCGCGCTGCCGCTGCGGGCGCCGCGCCGGATCGCGCCGCAGCTTCCCGCGGCGCTGGGGCCGGCGCATGTGGTGGCGCTCGACCTGCCGGTGATCGACGCCGCGGCGCCCGACGTGCTGACGCGGCTCGCGGTGTTCGCCAATCCGTGGCCGGGGTCGGAAGTGATCTACGCTTCGGCCGACGGCGCGAGCTATCAGCCGCTGGCGAGCGCGCCGGTGCGCGCGATCATCGGCGAGACGTTGGATCCGCTGCCGCGCGGGCCTGTGGCGGTGTGGGATCATGCCACCCGGCTGCGGGTGCGGATCCTCGGCGGCGCGCTGTCGTCGCTGTCGGACGCGCGGGTGCTCGCCGGCGGCAACGCCGCGGCGGTGCAGAACCAGGACGGCGACTGGGAGATCCTGCAATTCGCGCAGGCCGAACTGATCGACGGCAACACTTACTTGCTGTCTCGGCTGCTGCGCGGCCAGGCCGGCAGCGAGCACGCGATGCGCGATGCCGTGCCGGCGGGTGCCGCGTTCGTGCTGCTGGACCGCCATCTGGTGCCGCTGGCGCGCGGGCTCGACGCGCTGGGGCGCGCCAAGGCGCTGCGCGTTGTCGCGGCCGGGCGCAGCCATGACGATGCCAGCGCGTCGGCGCTGAGCGTGACGCCGGGGCCGACGGCGCTGCGGCCGCTGGCGCCGGTGCATCTGAAGGTCAGGCGCGATGCGGACGGCGTGCATCTGTCGTGGATCAGGCGGACGCGGATCGACGGCGACGGCTGGGGCAACGAGGTGCCGCTCGGCGAGGACGCCGAGGCCTATGCGGTCGACATCCTCGCGCCGGACGGCGCATCGGTGCGCACGCTCATCAGCGCCGCGCCGCAGGCGCTGTATCCGGCGGCGTTCGAACTCGCCGATTTCGGCGCGCCGCAACCGGGCCTGCGCGTCCGCGTCGCGCAGCTCTCGGCCACCGTCGGCCGCGGCTTCGCCACGGAAGCGACCCTCGCGCTGTAGACCAAAGGAAACGCCATGACCGCCACCGCCAATCTCGGGCTGCCTTTCATCGAGGCGAGCCAGGCGCAGAAGCACGTCACCCACAACGAGGCGCTGCGGATTCTCGACGCCGCGATCCAGATCGCGGTCGCCGACCGCGACCGCAGCGCGCCGCCGCCGGGCCCGGCCGAGGGCGCGCGCCATATCGTCGCCGATGGCGCCACCGGCGCCTGGAGCGGGCAGGCGCATGCGATCGCGACCTGGCAGGACGGCGCGTGGGCGTTCCTCGCGCCGAAACAGGGCTGGTGCGTGTGGTCGGTCGCCGACGACGTGCTGCTGGTGTTCGACGGCGGCGACTGGCGCGACCTGCGCGACCTGCGGGTGTCGCTCGACAACGCCGCGCGGCTCGGCGTCAATACCACGGCCGATGCACCGAACCTGCTCAGCGTCAAATCCGACGCCGCTTTGTTCGCCGCGATCGACCCGGCCGCCGGCGGCAGCGGCGACATCCGCGTGCAGCTTTCCAAGGCGGCCGCGGCCGACACCGCCTCGGTGGTGTTCTCCGACGCCTATTCGGGCCGCGCCGAATTCGGCCTGATCGGCTCCGATGCGTTCAAGCTCAAGGTCTCGGCCGACGGCGCGAACTGGGTCGAGGCGCTGACGATCGATCCGGCCGGCGGCGGCTGCGCGCTGCCGCGCGCTTTGGCGCTGACCGGGGTCGCCGCGCCGCCGCAGCTCACCGCCGACCAGCTCGACTACGCGCCGGCCGGGCTCGGTGCGGCCTCGGTGCTGAAGCTCTGGTCGGACGCCGCGCGCAGCCTGACCGGGCTCGCCGGCGGCGCCGAGGGCCGCATCCTGTGCGTCGTCAATGCCGGCACCGCGCCGCTGACGCTCGCCGGCGACAGCCCCGCCTCGCAGCCGGCGAACCGGTTCTCGCTCGGCGGCGACGTCGCGATCAGCGCCAAGCAGGCGGCGCTGCTGCGCTACGACGGCGCCGCGGCGCGCTGGTTCCTGATCGCCGGCGGCGTCGACCGCGGCGCCTGGACGCCCTACACGCCGATCGTGACGCCGGGCGGCGGCAGCTTCGGCGCCGTCACCGCCACCGGCGCCTACAAGCGCATCGGCAAAACCGTCTTCCTCCGCGTCAGCATCGCGGTCGCCGATATCGGCAGCGCCGTGTCGTATTTCTACGCCACGCTGCCGCCGGGGGTGACTCCGGTCGCGCACTGCATGCTGGCGGCGAACAATATGAGTGCGAATGTCCTGATGGTGGCGTCGGTGGCCGCTGGCGGAAACATCGTCGTGTTCACGAGATGCGACAACACCAATATCGGTGTGACGTCAGGGCAGACCGTGGCTGCCACTGGGGCGATTGAGATTGTCTAAAATGCCAAATGGATGCGGCACAATTAGTTCGCCCGCTGATCAATGCGGTCCTGAAGGTCAATTCGAAACCACTCTTTTGGTAACGACTTCTGATGGCTGGTTGAGTTGACGATCACTATCGCCGCGCTACAAAGCAGTACATTGGTGCTGCATGATTTCCGTCGTTGTGCTTCGCCGTAAACGTCTTAACAGAAAATTTAGTGAATCCGGCGATTTGCAAAACTGCCCGCAGCCACGCCGGCGTTATGATTGACCAAGTACCGGGGTTGGTTCTGCTGCTGAGATCCGGTCGGAAATAGAGCGCGGGTGGCGCATCTAGATCAAGACTCATTCCTTCATCGGTTTCCGTGATGATGATCGCATCGGAGACGTGCTGAGCAACATTAAGGAGAGCTGCGAGCGGATTGTTGAGGTGCAACAAAATGGCACCAAACAGGGCAGCATCAGCTCGCTCGACGGGAATTGGATCCTGCATCACGTCGCCAAGCCATAGCTCCACTTGGGAGCCGAGTAAGCGCCGCGACAGCAGGAACGAGTTGCGCAGCGCCTCTTGAGAATCAAGTCGGTAGCGAACGCATTGTTCAAACGAGAATCCGAGGCGATCCTCAAAATCGAACCAGGGAATTAGCATTCCCTTCACATAGCGTTCTTCGTCAATATCGAGGCCCGTGACCTTGGCTCCGCGCTTCTCCATTTCGAATGCTAGAAAGCCGGAAGCTACACCACAGTCCAGCACGCGCTTTCCCGCGAAATCGTAGTTTCCGAGATAGTCGTCAGTGCAAGTGCGCAAGTCCCAATGGCCGGTAACGTTGCCGGCTTCTGGAAGGTCCATTGAGTGATAGAAGTAGAGCCGTTCGGGCGGTGTATGTCGACCAAAATCGGTAAACTGAACGAAGCCGTCCTTCTGATTAATGCCAGAAATTTCACCCAAACGATGCAACATAGTAAAATCTCCCGACGTGATTGCCGGGGTGTAATCTATGCGAGTGCTCGGGGAAAGGTTGCACGCAAGCAAAACTAGCGGTGTGCTCAATCTACAACAATCGGTGGTATCAAAGTGTTGATTTGGAGGGTCGCGCGGTAAAGTGCTGCTACTAACTACGCATCGAGACCGTGCGGTTGACCCTGAACAACAACTATCGAGAATTATTTGTATTCAGTTACCTTCCGTACCGACAACGTCGTATGCGCAGGGATCAGCCAGCGGCCAGGTTCGTCGGCTGCCTGTGCCCACGATCTGCCGACGGCTTCCGCAAGCGGAATTGAGAGCAGTTCTCCAATGGTCATCGTGGCGAAATCAGCGCGGGCGTCGGGCGGGAGGATTGAGTAGTAGCATCCGAGAATCTGCTGAACCGAATTGATCGGATGCGCGTCGCCCTTCATCGTGTGGGACACGACCTGCATTCCCTCGAACAGCGTTTTGAGGCCCTGCGGTGTCGGATTGAAGTAATGATGCGGAAAACCGTGGACCTGACAGACATAGGGCACCGTGACGATCGCGATGCCGCCGGGCTTCAGGACGCGCTCGAACTCTTTCGCCGTGATCCATGGCCGTTGCACGTGCTCCAGCACATGCAGCGCGATCACGACGTCGAATGTATCGTCGACGAAGGGAAGGCGGTCGGAGACCGAGACGATGTCGGTGCACGGCATGTCGGCGATTTCGAGATTGATGACGTTGTCGTAGGCGTGGCTCGGGATGCCTGCGCCGAAGTTCAGGACCATGCCTCCGGTCGATGCTGCGCGTTCGATGGCCTCGATTTCGATGGTGTCGAACACGCAGAGCGACGTGTCGATCGCCGACGGGATCCGATAGCCACCATCGGCGACCGCGTTGACCGCGCGCGTGTCCTGATGGAAGCGAGCCCAGCATGTCCGGCATTCGTCGGAGTTCAGCCGGGTGCCGCAGGAAGCGCACGCCAGGTTGTGGCGCACGAATTCCAGCCGGCTGGCTCGTGTCGAGGCGATCTGGTGCGCTGCGGCGGAGATAGCGGACGGCACCGTCACTTTTGCCGAGAGCAGTATTTCGTCCGCTCCGGTCAACGTCAGTTCCATCGATCCGCCTGCAGCGGGAACCGCGGAGGCAATGTCGATGACCGCGGAAAGCCGGGTGGAAGAGTGGGATGAAGCGGCTTCGATTGGGTGTCGGCGGCCATCGACCAACAGCGAAACATGCTCCGGTGCAACGGATGTATCCGCGAAAACAGGGATGTAGATCGCGTCCGCGACGTCGGGAATTGGCCGCAATAGATCGAGTCTGTGCATGACAGGCCATTGATGATTTGACGGCAGGAGCTGAACCTTCGCCGGCCGACAAAGTTCAACGGTCGTTCAGATAAACCTCTGCAGCACTTTCCTCCCTCGATTGACGTTGGCTCCGGTTCGTCCCTTGTGCTATCGGACCTCGCCGATAACGCATTGGGGGAATTGAAGATGTCATCCGCCTCGACCTACGAAGACTATTTGCGCCACAGCGACGAGGTCGCGGGTTGGGTCGAGCCGGGGTTCTTCAAGACGCTGCTGCAGGTCGAGGACATGGTGCGGGCCCATGGCGTGACGGGCTCGGTGGCGGAGATCGGGGTTCATTGCGGCAAATTCCTGCTGGCGATGGCGCTCGCCTCGGGCGACAGGCCGGCGGTGGTCGCGGTCGACAATTTCGAGAACGGGCCGGAGATCCGGGCCAGCCTGGAACGGCACGTCGCGCGGTTCTACGATCCGGACCGGGTGACGATCGTCGAGAGCGACAGCATGCAGCTTTCCAGCGCCGATCTGCTGGCGAAGCTGCCGAGTCGTGCGAAGTATTTTTCGGTCGACGGCTACCATCGGGCGGAGTTCGTCATCAACGACCTGATGGTCGCGCAGGACGTGATCTGTGACGGCGGGGTGGTGATCGTCGACGACTATCTGAGCCCGCTGGTCGGCGTCACCGAAGGCGTCACGCGTTTCCTGCTGCAGAACGCGCATCAGAAGATCGCGCCCTTCGCCTATGGCGAGAACAAGCTGCTGATGACCACGATCATCAAGCGGCGCGCCTATTTCAACCACTTCCGCAAGCTGCATCCGAAGCTGGTCAGCAAGATCGGCGGCTATCTCTGCGCCGGCATCAATCCCGACGACAAATGGTTCAAGACCGGCTGGACGAGTTCGGCGTCGTAACGTCCGGCCTGCGACCGCTCGCGGCGTCCTGAAACCGCCGGCCGCATTTCGAGCGTGCCGGCTCGGCGTCTGCGTGTCTGACTGACTTTGCCCTCGCCGATGGCGCCAGCCGCCGTCGGCGTTCTCGCGCGCCCCCGGCGCTCCCTTTCCCTCTCTTACTCATCACTAACCGGCGTTTGCGCCGTCGCTTCGGCGCGCGCTGCAGCGGAGGTTTGGCATGTCCGATTTCGGCGAGGTTCTGAACCGGCTCTGGCCGGATGGCGATCGGAAGATTCCCGGGCTGCGCGCCGGGATGATCGCCTCGGCGAGCGAGGTGTTCGCGCGCCACGGTATCGGAACGCCGCTCGTGGTCGCGCATGTGATGGCGCAGATCAGCCACGAATGCGGCGCCGGCCGCGACGTGGTCGAGAACCTGAACTACACCGCGGCGCGGATGATGCAGGTGTGGCCGTCCCGGTTCCGCACGCTGCAGAGCGCCGCGCCTTATGCGCACAATCCGCCGGCGCTCGCCGCCAAGGTCTATAACGGCCGGATGGGCAATGCGCCGGGCTCCGCCGACGGCTGGAATTTCCGCGGCCGCGGCGCCTGTCAGACCACCGGGCGCGACGGCTATGCGCGGCTCGCCAAGGCGACCGGGCTCGACCTCGTCCGCCGGCCCGATCTGGTCAACGATCCGCGGCATTTCCTCGCCTGCGGCGTCGCCGATTTCGTCGCCTGCGGCTGCCTGCCATACGCGAAGGCCGACGACGTCACCGGCGTCACGCGGCGGCTGAACGGCGGCACGATCGGGCTGTCGCAGCGCAAGGCGTGGCTGGCGAAATGGAAGGCGGCGCTGGGCGAGGCGCCGGTCGTCGTCGTCGCGTCGCCGCCGCTGGCGCCGGAGCTGCCGGAGCCGGAACCGGCGCAAGCGCCGGGGTCGGCGCAGCAGCCGTCGCGTCTTGGCAATCTCATCGCCGCGCTGGCCGCGGCCTTCAGGAGGAGTTGACCATGGAGTGGAGCGATCTCGCCAAACAGGTGATCACGCTCGGCGCGCCGCTGCTCGGCAGTGCGCTCGGCGGCCCGCTCGGCGGCGCCGCGGGGCAAATTCTGTCCGAGGTGCTGGGCGCGCCGCAGCCGACCCCGGCCGCGGTGCAGGCGGTGCTGCCCGCCGCCGATCGCGACAAGATCGCCGAAGCGGAAGCGCGCTGGGCCGAGGCGGTCCGCGCCGAGGCCGAGACCCAGCGCATCGCGATCAGCGAGACCCAGACCACGATCCGCGCCGAGATCGCCGCGAACGACCCGATCCAGCGCTGGTGGCGGCCGGCCTATGCCTGGGAGCTGACGCTGGAATGCGCCGCGCTGTGGGCGGTGCTGGTGCACGAATTCTGGACCGGCGACATCCAGACCATCAACGCCCTGATCGGCGCCACCGCGCTGCTGGCGACCTATTGGGCTTTCCGGTTCGGCGTGCTAGGCGTCTATGTCAGCGGCCGGACCCGCGAAAAGGTCTGCGCCGCCACCGGGCAGAACAGCCCCGGCGTGATCGAGACGCTGGTCAAGGCCGTCGTGAAGAAAAAGTAATGCGCAAGGCGGCCGCAAGGCGGCGTCGTTCATCGGTCATTCACGCCGCCGCCGCTCATCTTGTTCCCGCAGGTAACAACGCCGGTGCATCGAAACAGCGGAGTTCAAGGTGCGGCTGCTCGTCGTCGAAGATGATCCCGATCTCAACCGCCAGCTCACCACCGCGCTGACCGACGCCGGCTACGTGGTGGATCGCGCCTTCGACGGCGAGGAGGGGCATTTCCTCGGCGACACCGAACCCTACGACGCGGTGGTGCTGGACATCGGCCTGCCGAAGATGGACGGCATCTCGGTGCTGGAAGCCTGGCGGCGCAATGCCCGCGCGATGCCGGTGCTGATCCTCACCGCGCGCGACCGCTGGAGCGACAAGGTGCAGGGCTTCGACGCCGGCGCCGACGACTACGTCGCCAAGCCGTTCCACCTCGAGGAAGTGCTGGCGCGGATCCGCGCGCTGCTGCGCCGCAGCGCCGGCCACGCCCAGTCCGAGCTGACCTGCGGCCCGGTCGTGCTCGACACCCGCATCGGCCGCGTCAGCGTCCGCGGCAATCCGGTGAAGCTGACCTCGCACGAGTACCGGCTGCTGGCCTATCTGATGCACCATTCCGGCCGGGTGGTGTCCCGCACCGAGCTGGTCGAGCACCTCTACGACCAGGATTTCGACCGCGACAGCAACACCATCGAAGTGTTCGTCGGCCGCATCCGCAAGAAGCTCGACGTCGACATCATCCAGACCGTGCGCGGCCTCGGCTATCTGCTGACGCCGCCGCCGGTCGAAGCCCAGTTGGCGAACCGCTCGTGAACGACCGGGCGAGGGCGTCGCTGCAGAAGCCGGGCTGATGCCGGGCTCGGCCGCACCCGCCGCAAAGCCGCGCCGCCGCACCAGCTCGCTGGCCACCCGCCTGTTCCTGTCCGCGACCGCCTGGGTCGTGGTGATCCTGGCGATCACCGGCATCGTGCTGTCCTCGGTGTACCGCCAGGCCTCCGAGCGCGCGTTCGATCGGCGGCTCAATCTCTATCTGCGCACCATCATCGCCGAAGTCGCGACCCCCGACGCCGCGCCCGACCAGTTCCAGTCGATCGGCGAGCCGCTGTTCGACCTGCCGCTGTCCGGCTGGTACTGGCAGATCGTCCGCATCGACACCGACAAGGTCGAGCCGCGCGCCTCGCGCTCGCTGTGGGACCGCAAGCTGCCGAAGCTCGAAGAGCACGGCATCGAGCTCGGCGCCTCCGGCGTTCGCCAGGGCTATGTCGAGGGCCCGGAAGGCCAGACCCTGCGCATGGTCGAGCGCCCGGTCGATCTCGGCGCCGACGGCAAATTCGTCGTGACGGTGGCCGGCGACGCCACCGAAATCTTCGAGGAAACAAGGACCTTCGACTATTACCTCGCAGGCACCTTCATCGCGCTGTCGATCGGGCTGGTGCTGACCACGATCTTCCAGGTGCGGTTCGGCCTCGCGCCGCTGAACCGGATCTCGCATTCGATCGCCGACATCCGCTCCGGCCGCGCCGAGCGGCTGGAGGGCAAGTTCCCGGTCGAGATCGCGCCGCTGGCGCGCGAGACTAACGCGCTGATCGAGGCCAATCGCGAGATCGTCGAACGCGCCCGCACCCATGTCGGCAACCTCGCCCATGCGATCAAGACGCCGCTGTCGGTGCTGGTCAACGAGGCCGCGGCGCGCCAGGGCGACCCGTTCGCCGCCAAGGTGATGGAGCAGGCCGAGATCATGCGCAGCCAGGTCGCGCATCATCTGGAGCGGGCGCGGATCGCCGCGCGGCTGACGGTGATCGGCACCGTCACCGAGGTCGCACCGGTGATCGAGGCGCTGCGCCGGACGATGGAGAAGATCCACCGCGACCGCGCCATCGAGGTCCGCGCCGAGGTGGCGGACGGCCTGAAATTCCGCGGCGAGAAGCAGGATCTCGAGGAGATGGTCGGCAACCTGGTCGACAATGCCTGCAAATGGGCGGCCGGCCAGGTGGTCATTGCGGCGACCGCCGAGAGCGGCCCGGCGCCGCTGCTGCGCATCATCGTCGACGACGACGGCCGCGGCCTGTCGGCGGCGGAGCAGGCGCAGGTCGCCCGCCGCGGCCGGCGGCTCGACGAGAGCAAGCCCGGCTCCGGCCTCGGCCTCGCCATTGTGGTCGATCTGGCAGCGCTTTACGGCGGCGAACTCACCCTCGGCCACGCCCCGACCGGCGGCCTGCGCGCGGAACTGGTGCTGCCTGCGGCATGAGTTTTTCTCTTATCGAGCTCTCATCGAGACTTTGTTCACCATTCGGAATCGAATTAAGTTGACCATCGACATTCACTGGACAATACAAGGGCCAAAAAGAGCCAACTGAAATCCGCTTAGAATATTAAGTGGATGAATTGATTGTGTTTTTTTGGAGGGCTGGATGTTGGCAAAACGGACATATCTGCAGACACATCCTTGGATCACGTTTGACCTGAGAACGAAGACCTTCCCGCCGCGCACTTGGATGCTTCTTGGCGAGGCGGCTTCAAAGGCACAGCACATCGCGGGCGTCCCACTCAATCCCCAAACCGCGCAACAGTTTCACCGGGTAACTCTGGCAAAGGGGGCTCGGGCTACGACCGCGATCGAAGGAAACACCCTTACCGAGGATCAGGTTGAAGCGCAGATCGAGGGGCGTCTTAAACTGCCGCCGTCACAGCAGTATCTCCAGCAAGAAGTGCAGAACATTGTTGATGCCTGCAACTGGATGCTGGAGGACCGATCCCAGAACGGTCACCGAAAGATAACTCCAGAGTTTTGCTGTGATCTAAACGCAAGAGTTTTGAAAGGACTTGCACTGGAGGACGGGGTTGCAGGGCAAATTCGACGGCATTCAGTCGTCGTTGGCAATGTGTACCGGGGGGCGCCGGCAGAGGACTGCCATTACTTGCTTGAACGACTGTGCGACACCTTAGAAGAAACTAGGGCTCAAACTGTCGCAGATGCGCACAGTACCGCAATATTAAAAGCACTTTTTGCGCATATGTACATCGCGCTCATCCACCCGTTCTGCGACGGCAATGGTCGAACTGCGAGGTTGCTAGAGTATTATATTCTTATGGAGCATGGATTTGCTTCACCAACGGGGCATTTGCTCAGTAATCATTATAACCTTACACGATCGCATTATTACAGAGAGTTGGATAGGATAAGTAAAACAGGCGGTGAGACTGACAGTTTTGTTACTTATGCTCTCCAAGGCTTTGTAGATGGGCTCAAGGAGCAGATTGAAACTATAAGAACAGTGCAACTTTCTGTCGCTTGGGAAAATTATGTTCACAAGCAGTTTCACGGCAAATCTGCTCCGGCGGATTCGCGCCGACGGGAGCTGGTTCTGCAATTGGGGTCCGAAGGAAAGCAGGTCAAGATTGTCGATATTCCGGGATTGAGCCCGAAGTTAGCCAGAGACTACGCAGGGAAGACTGAAAAGACCCTGAGCCGAGATTTGAATGTTCTGGCGGGCATGGGTCTGATACGGCGCTTTCCGGGGCGAAGAGTTGGGGCGCAGAGCGACAAGATAAGAGCCTTTCTCCCATGGCGTGCTCAGTAACATTCGGTCGCATGCCTTTGCCACAGCGTCGCCAGATTTTCTCGCTCCGTTGCCTTGAGCGTTAGGATTTTCGGGGTACAACCCCGGTGGGGAACGGATTGGGGACTGGAATGACGCCTCCGCGTGAGATCGGCTGCGGCGCGAGACGTTCGTCGCGGTCGGCGAAGTCTTCGGCTGCGCTGCTGTTGCTCGCCGCGCTGGCGCTGGCCGGCTGCGACCGCACCACCAACCTCGCCGCGCGCGTCGACTCCTTCACCAGCAATGTCACGCCCGATCTCGGCCGGACCGCAGACGGCGCCGCCGCGGCGGTCGACGACGCCGCGATGGGCGGCCTGATCGGGGCCAAGATCGGCGCGCTGCTGAACGCGGAAGATCGCCGGCTGGCCTATACGGCCGAACTCGAAGCGCTCGATCACGGCGAGTCCGGTGCGCCGGTGCCGTGGAAGAACCCGTCCTCCGGCCGCTATGGCAACATCGTGCCGGGCCCGGCCTACGCCAAGCAGGGCGCGACCTGCCGCGGCTTCTCCCACAGCGTCACGGTCGGCCGCCAGCTCGAGATCGCCCGCGGCACTGCCTGCCGGACCAATGACGGGCCGTGGACGGCGGCGGGCTGATTTCGGGCCGCTCGCGCGCTCGTTCGCCTCAGATTAATCGAGCTATCCCAGCCGGTTGCAGCATTCGCTTGCGATTGATGTGGAACATCAATCCTGTCCGATAGTGGTTTGCCTCAACTCCTTCTTAACACCGCCGCTGTTATCTCTGGAGACAGCGTCTTGCGCGCGCATGGTGCGGCCGGACGCGACAGCAAGCGTGCAGAATTCGGGCGTATGAGCCAGACACCGACCGAACGGCTGAGGGATTACCTCGCCCAGCTCCCGCCGCAGTCGCAGGCGTTGCTGATGCGCGAGTTCGAGCGTGCGCTGGAGCGCGGCGAAGAAGTCGCGGTCGCCAGCTTCGTGCTCGAGGAATTGCGCAAGATCGTCCGCGGCTCCGATGAAGACGAAGCGCCGCGCACCGATGATCCGGCGCGGCTGATGTTCCGCGTGCTGGAGCCGTTCCTGATCGACAACAGTCAGCAGCCGCGGCCGGGTCAGGTTCGCCGCGCCTCGCTGACCTCGATCTGGCAGTGGCTGTCGCGCGAGGCGATTCCCGCGCAGGTCCGCGAATTCGAGGGCGGGCTGATCAGCCTGCGCGGCGGCACCGCGGCGCAGGTCGACGACCTCGTCCGCAAGCTGCAGCTCGCCGCGGCCGAGGCGATCGACAAGGTGATCAATCCGGAGCAGGGCGTCGACCGGCAGCGCGCGATGTCGCGGGTCGGACCGCCCTCGACCGTCGAGGATCTGCCGGGCGTCGGCGCCGTGCTCGCCAACCGCGAAGCGCTCGAAGTGTTCGACAGCAAGCTGTCGTCCAACCTGCGGAGCTTCGGCGACTCGCAGGTGCAGTCGATGATCGCCTCGCTCAACGTCCCGGCGCTGCAGACCCCGATCATGCTGCCGTTCGCGCTGACGATGATCCTGCAGCACCTGACCCAGCCGTGGCAGATCGTCCGGCTGGCGCTCAAGGTGGCGGGCTCCGACGACGAGATCAGGGTCGCGGCGACCCCTTACGGCGTCGCCGTCACCATGGCGATTCACGACATCGCCCAGCTCACCGCCGATCTCCGCGACGAGCTCAAGCGCGGCCATTACAGCAACGTCGCCGAGAAGCTGAAGCTGGTCCATGACGGCGTCCGCGGGCTGCGCACCGAGCTCGACATCCGCAGCGACTCGGCCTGGGGCAAGCGGCTCGCCGCGATCCGCGTCGACATTTCCAATGCGCTCAAATCCGAGATCGAAAGCGTGCCCGGCCGGGTGCGAAGGCTGCTGCGGCAGCGCCCCGACAAGGAGATCTCGGCCAACAGCCGGATCGACCAGCTCGAGGTCGACGAGTCGGCGGCGCTGATCGATTTCGTCGCGGTGTGCCGCAACTACGCCAGCGAGCTCGCGATCAACGAAATGACGCTGCGGACCTATTCCGAGCTGCAGCAATATGTCGAGAAGTCCACCGAATCGCTGGTGCAGTCGCTGCGCGGCTGCGAACCGCGGGTGAAGCCGTTCCGGCACATGCAGGCGCTCGCCGCGATCCAGTTCTGCGAAGTGCTGTTCGGCCACGATTATGCGCAACTGATGCGACGTGCGGTCGAGAGCGCGATGGTCGTGGTGGAGCGCAAGCCGGCGCGGGCGAGCTGACCGCGAGACCTTGATTCATATCAAGATTTGAACGTCGCGCTGCCGTACTCCGGTGTCGCAAATGTCAATTGCGCCAGCGGTCCGGCCATGGTGTAACCCGGCCGGATTTCGACCGCGTCGCAGCCGGCGTTTGCGCTTTCTTACCCCGGAACCCTCCTCGCATGGCCTTGTGGTTTGTGTTGGCGATCATGACGGCCGTCGCGGTGTTCGCCGTACTGTGGCCGCTCGGCCGAGGCGTCCGCACCGAGCGTCAGGGCAGCGAAGCCAATGTCTACAAGGACCAGCTCGCCGAGGTCGACCGCGACGCCGCCGTCGGGCTGATCGGCCCTGCCGAAGCCTCCGCCGCCCGGGTCGAAATCGGCCGCCGGCTGCTCGCCAGCGCCGATGCCGAAAGCAAGGCTCCGGTGACGACGCGCCGCGGGTTGCGGCGTGGGGTCGCGGTGTTCGCGCTGGTCGGCCTGCCGGCGCTGGCGCTCGCGGTGTATCTGCCGCTCGGCTCGCCGATGCAGGGCGACGATCCGCTGGCGAGCCGCACCAAGACCGCGGCGGCCTCGCAGCCGCTCGAAAGCCTGGTGGCCCAGGTCGAGGCGCATCTGGAGAAGAATCCGACCGACGGCCGCGGCTGGACCGTGCTGGCGCCGGTGCTGACCAAGCTCGGGCGGTTCGACGACGCCGCGCGCGCTTACCGCAATTCGCTGACCTATGCGGGCGAAACCGCCGACCGCCACGCCGATCTCGGCGAGGTGCTGGTGGCGGCTTCGGGCGGCGTGGTGACGGCCGACGCCAAGTCGGAATTCGAGCGTGCGGTGAAACTGAAGGCCGACGATCCGAAGGCAGGGTATTTCCTGGGCCTTGCTGCCGAACAGGACGGGCGGCCGAAGGATGCCGCGGCGATGTGGCGCGCGATGCTGGCGAAGGCGCCGGCGGATGCGCCGTGGAAGCCGATGCTGCAGGCGCAGATCGCCCGGATCGAGGGCACGCCGCTGCCGGCGCTGCCCGACGAGACGATCGCTTCGGCGCAGAACATGAGCGAGGCCGACCGCAGCGCGATGATCCGCGGCATGGTCGACAAGCTCGCCGCCCGGCTGCAGCAGAACGGCGACGACGTCGAGGGATGGCTGCGGCTGGTGCGTGCCTATATGGTGCTGGGCGACGGCGACAAGGTGAAGCAGGCGCAGGCGCAGGCGCGGCAGGCGGTGGCCGGCAATGCCGAGCGGCTGAAGCAGCTCAATGACGGGCTGAAGACTCTCGGGCTGGACGGATGACGACGAGGCCGGAGTTCATGCGGTTTTCCGACAAAATCGTCCGGCAAATGTCGCGCAAGCGCGAAACGCAACGATCAGGCGTCGACCATCACGGCGGCGCTCGGGATGCCGAAACAAGCAAGGCTCACCATGACTCGTAAACAGCGGCGGTTGATGATGATCGGGGGCGCCGGCGTGGTGCTCGTCGTCGCGGTGGGGCTGGTGCTGAACGCGATGCGCGGCTCGATCGTGTTCTTCTCGACGCCGCAGATGGTGCACGAGCAGCATATCGAGGCCGGCAAGCGCTTCCGACTCGGCGGCGTGGTCGAGCCCGGCTCGCTGTCGCGCGGCGAACAACTCGCGGTGGCCTTCAAGGTGTCCGACGGCGCCGCCACCGTGCCGGTGGCGTTCAAGGGCATTCTGCCGGATCTGTTCCGCGAAGGGCAGGGCGTGATCGCCGAGGGGGCGCTCGACACTGCCGGCGTGTTCAAGGCCGATACCGTGCTCGCCAAGCACGACGAAACCTACATGCCGAAGGAAGTCGCCGACGCGCTGAAGAAGCAGGGCCACTGGAAGGACGACTACGAGAAGAAGCCGCCGGGCGCAGGGCCGGCGGCCTCCGCCTCCGCGGCCGGACCGGCGCGATGATCGCCGAGGCCGGTCACTACGCACTGGTGCTGGCGCTGGCGCTGGCGCTGATCCAGTCGACGGTGCCGATCCTCGGCGCGCGGCTGGGCGACGGCGGGCTGATGAACGTCGCGCGCTCGACGGCGCTGGCGCAATTCGCCTTCGTCGCCGTCTCGTTCGGCGCGCTGGTCTGGCTCAACGTCACCTCCGACTTCTCGGTCGTCAACGTCTACGAGAACTCGCATTCGGCCAAGCCGCTGCTCTACAAGATCACCGGCGTGTGGGGAAACCACGAAGGCTCGATGCTGCTGTGGGTGGCGATCCTGGCGCTGTTCGGCGGCATGGTCGCCGCCTTCGGCAACAATCTGCCGCTGTCGCTGCGCGCCCATGTGCTGGCGGTGCAGGCCTGGGTGGCGAGCGCGTTCTATCTGTTCATCCTGATCACATCGAACCCGTTCCTGCGGATTCCCAATCCGCCGCTCGAGGGCCGCGATCTCAATCCGGTGCTGCAGGATATCGGCCTCGCGGTGCATCCGCCGCTGCTGTATCTCGGCTATGTCGGCTTCTCGATCTCGTTCTCGTTCGCCGCGGCAGCGCTGATGGAAGGCCGGCTCGACGCCGCCTGGGCGCGCTGGGTGCGGCCGTGGACGCTGATGGCGTGGATCTTCCTCACGCTGGGGATCGCGATGGGCTCGTACTGGGCCTATTACGAACTCGGCTGGGGCGGCTGGTGGTTCTGGGACCCGGTCGAGAACGCCTCGCTGATGCCGTGGCTCGCCGGCACCGCGCTGTTGCATTCGGCGCTGGTGATGGAGAAGCGCAACGCGCTGAAGGTCTGGACCATCCTCTTGTCGATCCTGACCTTCTCGCTGTCGCTGCTCGGCACCTTCCTGGTGCGCTCAGGCGTCTTGACCTCGGTGCACACCTTCGCCACCGACCCGTCGCGCGGCGTGTTCATCCTGATGATTCTGTGCGTCTTCATCGGCGGCAGTCTGGCGCTGTTCGCGTGGCGCGCCTCGTCGCTGAAGCAGGGCGGGCTGTTCGCGCCGATCTCGCGCGAGGGCGCGCTGGTGCTGAACAATCTGTTCCTCACCACCGCCTGCGCCACGGTGTTCGTCGGCACGCTGTATCCGCTGGCGCTGGAAGTTCTCACCGGCGACAAGATCTCGGTCGGCGCGCCGTTCTTCAATCTCACCTTCGGGCCGCTGATGGTGCCGCTGATGCTGGCGATGCCGTTCGGCCCGCTGCTGGCGTGGAAGCGCGGCGACCTGCTCGGCGCGGCGCAGCGGCTGGTGGCCGCCGGCGTCGTGGCGCTGCTCGCGGTCGCGCTGGTCTGGGCCTGGACCACCGGCGGCCCGGTGCTGGCGCCGCTGGCGATCGGACTCGCGGTGTTCGTGATCGCCGGCGCGCTCGCCGATATCGTCGAGCGCATCGGGCTGTTGCGCAATCCGCTGTCGATCTCGTCGCGCCGCGCCCGCGGACTGCCGCGCTCGGCATGGGGTACGCTGTTCGCGCATGCGGGCGTCGGCGTGGCGCTGATCGGCATCGTCTGCGAGACCACCTGGAACAGCGAACACATCGCCGCGATGAAGGAGGGCGAGTCCGCCAAGCTCGCCGGCTACGAACTCAAATTCGACGGCGCGATGCAGCGTCAGGGCCCAAACTATCGCGAGTTGCAGACCCATTTTTCGATCAGCGAAGGCGGCCGGCCGATCGGGGTGATGACGCCGTCGAAGCGCAGCTTCTCGACCCGCGGAACCTCGACCACCGAGGCGGCGCTGCTGACGCGCGGCGTCAGCCAGCTCTACATCTCGCTCGGCGAGATCGACGCCGCGGGCGCAGTGACGGTGCGGATCTATCACAAGCCCTTCGTGCTGCTGATCTGGATCGGACCGCTGCTGATGGCGTTCGGCGGCCTGCTGTCGCTGTCCGATCGACGGCTGCGCGTAGGCGCGCCGAAACCCGCCAAGCCGCAGCGCGCGCTGCAGCCGGCGGAGTGAACGAACGTCATCCTGAGGAGCCGCGTAGCGGCGTCTCGAAGGATGTAGCTGAACAATCATCCTTCGAGACGCATCCTGCGGATGCTGCTCAGGATGAGGGGAGAGTGCGGTGCGAAAGTTCGCGACGGTAATACTTCTGGCCCTGTCGATGCTCGCCTTCGCCGCGCCACTGGCCCAGGCGGTGCAGCCCGACGAGGTGATGGCCGATCCGGCGCAGGAGGCGCGGGCGCGGGAATTGTCGCGCGAACTGCGCTGCATGGTCTGCCAGAACCAGTCGATCGACGATTCCGATGCGACGCTCGCCAAGGATCTGCGGCTCCTGGTGCGCGAGCGGATCGCGGCCGGCGACAGCAACAATCAGGTGCTGGACTATCTGGTCGCGCGCTACGGCGAATTCGTGCTGCTGAAGCCGCGCTTCGAAACCCACACGCTGGTGCTGTGGCTGGTGACGCCGCTGGTGTTGTTCGGCGGCGGGCTGGCGCTGTGGCTGCACGTGCGCAGACGCGCCCGCAATGCGCCGCGGGCGCTGGACGCGGCGCAGCCGCTCAGCGCCGACGAACAGGCGCGGCTGGAGCGGCTGATGGCGGAAGGATCCGACCGTCCGGTCTGATCCGATCCGCCAAGCGCCGCGTGTGTGGCCTCAGAACGGCACGATTTCCATCGGCAGCGGCTTGCCGGCCTTGTGCAATGCGATCCAGCGGTGCAGTTCGGCGACGTGGCCGCTTTCCTCGGCGACGAACTCTTTCGCCAGCGCCCTGATTTCCGGATTGTCGGTGGTGTCGAGCACGTTCTTGTACCAGTCATAGGCGCCGGTCTCGGCTTCGAGCGCGATTTCCAGCGCCAGATCGCGACCGATGAACGGGTCGGTGCCCCAGATAGCCGCGGTCTCCGGGCTTTCGTCACCCGGCCATTTGAAATCGCCGATTTCCATCTCCGGCATGTCGCGGAAGCCTGCGCGCGCCTGGGCGTCGGCCTGATGCATCCGCGAGTAGTCCGCGAGCTGCCGGAACAGCTTCGAGACTTCCTTGTTGCCGCACGAATCCATCGCGTCGGCAAGCTGACCGAACCGCAGCGCCGCTTCCTGTTCGAGGCGGATCGAGTGCGCCAGAAACTCTTCGACCGTTTCCATCTGAATATCCTTCGCTGTTCGGCTGCCGCCGGGTCGACGGCAGCCGTCTCCGATGTCGGATCTCGTCGTCAGGCGTTTTCAGCCGTCTTGGCGTGCTTGAGCGCCCATTCTTCCTGGGTGATCCAGGCTTCGAGGATGCGGACGTGCTCGGCTTCCTCGCCGACGAATTCCTTCGCCGCGGCGGCGACCTCGGGCGACTTGGTGGTCGCTTCGATCGCACGGTAGAATTCGTAGCCGCGACGTTCGCCCTGCAGCGCCGCCTTCAGGCCGCCGAGCCGCGTCATCGAGGTGTCGGAGGCCCACACCGCCGCGCGCTCCGGGGTGGCGTGATCGGGCCACGCGTAGTCCGGCGGCACCGATTTGCTCACATCGATGCTGCCGGCGCGCGCCTTCACTTCGGCGAGATGCATCCGCGAGAATTCGGCGAGCTGCGCGAACAGCTTCGCGACCGACTCGTTGCCGGCCTCGGCCATCGCCTTGGCGAGTTCGTCGTAATGCAGGGCGGCGTCTTCCTCGAGCTTGGCGGCGTAGCTGAAGAACTCCGGCAGCGTCGAGATTTCGAGGCCACCCTTGAAGCGCGCCGCGGCGTGAGTCACCGCGAGCTTCTGCGGCAGGGTCTTGTCGCCCTCGAACCGCACCATGATGTCCTCGTTGCGGACGAAGCACTGGCAGGCGAGGCGGTAGCGCGGCGGAATGTCGTTGACCTCGGCGTTGGCGATCTCGTCCTTGGTGATCTTGCCGAGCTGACGCAGCACTTCCTTTTCCTTCTCGGTCAGCGCCACTGCGGATTTGGCCTTCGGATTGAAGTGCTCGACCTGCACCAGGCAGGAGCCGCATTCGCCGTCCTGACAATCGAACGGAATCGGGATCTTGTGCGCCTTCGCGACGGCGAGAATGGTGCCGCGATCGCCGGCGACGGCGTAAACGGTGACGTCCTTCGCCATCACGGGCGAAGAGAAGGTAATATTGGCCAAGGCGCGCTCTCCTGTTAGCTGGGTTAGGACCGACGCCGTACGGGCGTCCTTGATGCCGCCTTGGCAAGAAGCAGGCCACTGGAGATGAGCTGATATTTCAGTTAGTTGCGCAAATTCGTGCAGCAGCTCGCGCGGCGGCCGCGGATCGGATTCCCGACACAAATGTACGAGTATTGACAAAACCGTGAGCTGATCGTGGGCCCTATCGCGACCAACCGTCGCGCCGGAATACCGCTAAGTTACAAAAGTTTAATGCCTCATCCAGCGCGCTGTAAGGAGCGAGCCCCCATCTTCAGACCAACCGGTGCGATCGCCCGCACCCCGACATTCGATGGTTCTGGAGACCCTGTATGACCGACCGTTCTTCCGATCTCACCTCGCAGCCGTCCAGCCGGCCGGTTCGCCGCTCGCTGTTCTCGGCGCGGAAATTCGCGCTGATGGCGTCGGTGGTGGCCGGCCTCGGCGCGGGCGCGTTCGGGCTGTCGCAAGTCCCGGCTTCCGGCGATCTGTTCAGCACGCCGGCGCACGCGCAGGTCGGCAACGAGGTCCACAAGGCGCTGCAGCCGGTGGGTTTCGCCGACATCGTCGAGAAGGTGAAGCCGTCGGTGATCTCGGTGAAGGTCAACATCGCCGAGAAGGTGGCGAAGAACGACGAGCGCAGCGAGCGCAGCGAAGAATCGCCGTTCGCGCCCGGCTCGCCGATGGAGCGCTTCTTCCGCCGCTTCGGCGGTGAAATGCCGCCCGGCATGCGCGGCCATCCCGGCCGCGGCATGATGACCGGGCAGGGCTCGGGCTTCTTCATCACCGCCGACGGCTATGCGGTGACCAACAATCACGTCGTCGACGGCGCCGACAAGGTCGAAGTCACCACCGACGACGGCAAGACCTACAAGGCCAAGGTGATCGGCACTGACCAGCGCACCGATCTGGCGCTGATCAAGGCCGAAGGCCGCACCGACTTCCCGTTCGCCAAGCTGTCCGAAGGCAAGCCGCGGATCGGCGACTGGGTGCTCGCGGTCGGCAATCCGTTCGGCCTCGGCGGCACCGTCACCGCCGGCATCGTCTCGGCCTCCGGCCGCGACCTCGGCAACGGTCCGTATGACGATTTCATCCAAATCGACGCGCCGGTGAACAAGGGCAATTCCGGCGGCCCGGCTTTCGACGTCAATGGCGAGGTGATGGGCGTCAACACCGCGATCTACTCGCCCTCGGGCGGCAGCGTCGGCATCGCGTTCTCGATCCCGGCCTCGACCGTCAAGGCGGTGGTGCAGCAGCTCAAGGACAAGGGCTCGGTCAGCCGCGGCTGGATCGGCGTCCAGATCCAGCCGGTGACGCCGGAGATCGCCGACAGCCTCGGGCTGAAGAAGGCCGACGGCGCGCTGGTGGCGGAGCCGCAGGCCAACGGCCCGGCCGCCAAGGCCGGCATCGAATCCGGCGACGTCATCACCGCCGTCAACGGCACGCCGGTGAAGGACGCGCGCGAGCTCGCCCGCACCATCGGCGGCTTCGCGCCGGGCAATACGGTGAAGCTCACCGTGGTCCACAAGGGCGCCGATCGCGAACTCAGCCTGACGCTCGGCCAGTTGCCGAACCAGATCGAGGCCAAGGCCAATGACGACGGCGACAGCGGACGCCAATCCAGCCGCGGCGCCGAAGTGCCGCGGCTCGGCCTGACGGTCGCGCCGGCCAGTTCGGTCGCCGGCGCCGGCAAGGATGGCGTGGTGGTCACCGACGTCGATCCGAAGAGTGCCGCAGCCGAGCGCGGCTTCAAGGAAGGCGATGTGATCCTCGAGGTCGCGGGCAAGAATGTCGCGAGCCCGGGTGATGTCCGCGAGGCCATCAACACCGCCAAGAACGACAACAAGAACAGCGTGCTGATCCGGGTCCGCTCGGGTGGTTCGTCACGCTTCGTCGCGGTGCCGATCTCGGCCAAGGGCTGATCGCCACCCGACGCAGAGTTGGAGAGTGTCGCCGGCAATGTCGCCCCCGCTGACGGCGCTTTCCGGGGGACGGGTGAACAGCTCGTCCCCACCTTCTACCTTCCGGCCGGAGTAAGCCCCCCTCCGTCGGAAGGACCAGGCGGGCGGTGGAGTTCCCCCAGCTCCATCGCCCGCTTCCACGTCCGGTGGGCGCGTCGTGCCGCCTTGCATGAAGGCTGAAGTCCCGCCATGGTGCCAGAAACCGTGAAGCCCGCGAGCGAATCCGAACCCCATATGCGCCTGCTGATCATCGAGGATGACCGCGAATCCGCCGATTATCTGGTGAAGGCGTTTCGTGAAGTCGGCCACGTCGCCGATCTCGCCAGCGACGGCGAAGAGGGCCTCGCGCTCGCCGACAGCGGCGATTACGACGTGCTGGTGATCGACCGCATGCTGCCCAAGCGCGACGGCCTGTCGGTGATCGGCACGCTGCGCGACAAGGGCAATCGCACCCCGGCGCTGATCCTGTCGGCGCTGGGACAGGTCGACGACCGCATCAAGGGCCTGCGCGCCGGCGGCGACGACTATCTGCCGAAGCCCTACGCCTTCGCCGAACTCTTGGCGCGAGTCGAGGTGCTTTCACGCCGCCACGGCGGCCCGGCCGAAGAGACCAGCTACCGCGTCGGCGATCTCGAACTCGACCGGCTGTCGCACCGCGTCACCCGCGGCACCGAGGAGCTGACGCTGCAGCCGCGCGAATTTCGTCTGCTCGAATATCTGATGAAGCACGCCGGCCAGGTCGTGACCCGCACCATGCTGCTGGAGAACGTCTGGGACTATCATTTCGATCCGCAGACCAACGTCATCGACGTCCACATCTCCCGCCTGCGCGGCAAGATCGACAAGGGCTTCGACCGTCCGCTGCTGCACACGATACGGGGTGCGGGGTATATGATCAGGGATGGTATGAGGTAGCGATATCCGGCGCGCGCGCCGACTTAAAGCATGAGTATCTGCGGATACGGTTGTTTAGTCATATCAGTCGGGTTGCAACTGAAGGTTATGGTCAAGTAAGTTCCCGCGCCGAATGGGGGAATCATGATCAAAATCGACATTGCAACGAAAGTCGTTTCGCCTGACACCTTGATTTGGGTGGTTTTCCCGGGCCTTCGAAGGCGGTTTCTCAACATCTTCCTTGCAAACGATGTGGTTTTTCTTGAGGCTCCTGGCCTCGAACTGAATCCGGAAGTTGTCAAGCACGCAGCCTTGGTGAGGCAGCGGACACGACTATCCATGGCAGTAGCGGACTACGTGAGGAAGGGAGATGGTCAGCCTCCCGCTCGCAATCCTTCCAACTATTCAGATGCCAAGTTGGATGACGGTCCTGAGAAAACTCTCGCGTCCAATATACGGAAAATGTTCGCTAAGATGAAAGCCGGCGATCTTATTGTGGTTCCTGGCCAAACCTTCGCGCCAGTACACTTCGCCGAGATTATCTCTGATTTTTCTGCAAACGATACAATCGAGATTGACCGATATCCGGGCGAGCAGATTCCAGTTCGGAAGGTACGGTGGCTGAGCCAAGTCCCGCGTGCTATGGTACCGTCGGAACTGCAGGTGTACCTCTCGAAGCCGCCCGCTGCTCAGATGGTGCCGCGCGGATTTCAGAACGATCAGTTTTTTAGGCTGGCTTATCCATCCTTTGTCCAAGCAGAAAAGTCTGCGGTAATGATGGAAGGCCCTCGATATGACGGAAAGCACCCGCTCGCAACGCATGAAGCTAACGTCTTAGTTTCGTATTTTATTTCCGCGTTCAATGCGATTGAACTAAATCGATTGCAGCAATTCACCACGCTCGATGTCGATCAGGCAATTGCGGCCTTTTACGCTCCCGCGTTAGTCGATTCTTTCTCGCAGAACTTCAATTCGCCAGGAAAATTCGGACTGGTGGCATTTTCAGCCATTATGGCGACCTTCGTAAGTGCGGGAATCGCTGTGTCTCTTCTTGGTCCGAGCGATGCTCAATTGGCCGGGGGCATCGAGGTCACGAACTCAATCTCACCTCAAGATTCTCATGCAGCTAAGAGCGCGGGCGTAAAACTACAGTACCTTTACAATGCGCTCCAAAAACAAGAGATTGATCGATTGAGCGATCTCGCTGATAAAGCTGAAAAGAACATTGGTCTGAGGACGCCCATGAAGGTCGAGGTGGCGCCGTGATGTGGACACTTCGCCTTCTGGCCTATTTGAAGGGGGTCTGTCTCCGAGACAAGTTGCCCGTCTGGGCAACTCTACTCGGATTTATAGTAGGCGGACTGATCACAGCTATTGGCACATACTGGATAGTACCTCGAATCAATCAAACCTTGGAGAGACAGAAGATTCGTAGTGAATTTGTGATCCGGAACCTCGATGATCTAAATTCACGGACCAGAATGCTTATGGCTGACGTTTCTCTTATTCATCAGGCGATTTTGCGCACGGGTGTTCCTGACGACGGCGCCATACAGAGAGCGCTTGCCAAGATTACAGAAATGCAATGGAAGGCTATAGAGCTGGCAATAATATTCAGCGGATCTGCAGGGCAGTTGACGATCGAGGGATATCAACAAGATCTGGATGGGTTGCGATCCGCCCTTTCTACACTCCAGAAGAAGGAGGACTTGCTTGCTTCACAGCGGGCCGTGGAAAGATTGTCTGCTAGCACGGTTCAGGTGATCAAGGAGCTTGCTGGTTTAGCCGGTCTCGGCGTCGGAAGACTCCAGGCCCCAAATGCAAGATAGATCGCTCTATCTACTTACTTCATTAAAGAATTCTCATGAAGTCTTGCTGTCATAGTGGCTTCGAGCTTGGTAAGTTGAATTGGCTCGACGCAATGCAGATGAGAGCTAATTCGTGACGGCATTCGGTAAACTGATCCGAACCACCGCGTTTCGGCTGACGCTGGTCTATCTGTTCCTGTTCGGGCTGTTCGCGGCGTCGTTGCTGGGCTACTTCGCCTGGAATACGCGGCGGCTGATCACCGATCAGATCACCACCACGGTGGATGCCGAGATCGGCGAGGTCGACGACGTCTACACGCGGCGGGGGCTGCGCGGGCTGGTGTTGACGATCGAGAACCGGGCGCTGCGGCCGGGCGCCAATCTCTATCTCGTCACCACGCCGGCGGGGCAGGCGGTCGCCGGCAATGTCGGCGCTCTGGCGCCCGGCGTGATGAGCAAGATCGGCTGGACCGAAACCTTCTATCGCCGGCTCGACGATCAGGACCGCGGCGAGCACCGCGCGCTGGTGCGCGTCACCGAACTGTCGAGCGGGTTCCGGCTGCTGATCGGCCGCGACCTCGAGGAGCGGCGGCGGCTGTTCAACGTGGTGCGCTCGGCGGCGCAATGGTCGGTGCTGATCGTCGTCGTGCTCGGGCTCGGCGGCGGCATCTTCGTCGCGCGCCGCGTGCTGCGCCGGATCGACGCGATGACCGGCACCACGCAGCGGATCATGGCCGGCGACCTGTCCGGCCGGCTGCCGGTCGGCCGCAGCGGCGACGAACTCGACCGGCTGGCGGAAAATCTCAACGCCATGCTGGAGCGGATCGAGGCGCTGATGAGCGGCCTCAAGGAGGTCTCCGACAACATCGCGCACGATCTGAAGACGCCGCTGACGCGGCTGCGCAACCGCGCCGAGGAGGCGCTGGCGCTGTCCGGCAGCGAGGCGGATTATCGCGCCGCGCTGGAGCGCACCATCGAGGAATCCGACGGCCTGATCCGCACCTTCAACGCGCTCTTGATGATCGCGCGCGCGGAATCCGGGCACGCACGTGGCGAAATGGATGCGTTCGATGCCGCCGGGATCGCGCGCGACATTCACGAATTGTACGAGCCGCTGGCGGAAGACAACGGCCTGACGCTGCAGGTCACGAGCGAGCCGGCGCCGGTCCGCGGCAATCGCGAATTGATCAGCCAGGCGCTCGCCAATCTGGTCGAGAACGCGATCAAATACGGCCAGCCGCAGCTCGCGCTGGCGCCGCCCGGCGCCGCACCGGCGACGGCGCCGCCGCCGCGCGCAGAGATCATGATCGAGGCCCGGCGCGACGGCGACCAGGTGCTGCTCAGCGTCACCGATCGCGGTCGCGGAATACCGGAGGCCGACCGCAAGCACGCGGTGGAGCGCTTCGTGCGGCTGGAGGCGAGCCGCACCCTGCCGGGCTCGGGACTCGGCCTCAGCCTCGCCTCGGCGGTGGCGACGCTGCATGGCGGCGAACTGCGGCTGTCCGACGCGCAACCGGGTTTGCGCGCCACGCTTGCAATTCCGGCGCACACGGGCGAAGGACTGGCTCCAGCCAACACCACACCAGAACCGACGCCCGCATGAGTTCCTCCGCGATTGACGCGGACATTTCGCCCGCCGCACTGGCTGCGCGTTTCGCAGCCGGGCCGCAATTGCATGCGCCCGACGAGGCCGCCAAACGCTTCGCGGACTGGCTCGCCGACGTTCCGGCCGATCAGGCCGACGCGATCCGCGGCGTCGCCGATCGCTGTCCGAACATTCGTGTTGCGCTGCATTCGATCGCCGAGGCGTCGCCCTATCTGTTCGACCTGATCCGCGCCGATCCCGCCCGTCTGCTGCGGCTGCTGCGGTCCGAGCCGGAGACCGGCTTCAAGGCGCTGCTCGACGCTACCGCGGCTGCGGTCGCCACCGCCTCCGACGAGGCCGAGGTGATGGCGGTGCTGCGCAAGATGAAGGCGGAGGCGGCGCTGTCGATCGCGCTGTGCGACATCGGCGGGCTGTGGCCGGTGCTGCAGGTGACGCAGGCGCTGACCGACCTCGCGGTGCAATCGGTGCAGATGACGCTGCGCTTCCTGCTCCGGCAGGAGGCGGCGCGCGGCCGCATCCTGCCGCCGAACAGCGACGCGCCGGAAGAGGGCAGCGGCCTGATCGTGCTGGCGATGGGCAAGATGGGCGCCGGCGAGCTGAACTACTCCAGCGACATCGACCTGATCGTGTTCTACGAGCTCGACGCGCCGACGCTCGCGCCCGACATCGAGCCGCAGCCGTTCTTCGTGCGGGTGACGCAGGGGCTGAGCCGTATCCTGCAGCAGCGCCGCCACGACGGCTACGTGTTCCGCGTCGATCTGCGGCTGCGCCCGGATCCGGCGTCGACGCCGGTGGCGCTGTCGACCGCATCGGCGCTCAATTACTACGAGCGCGAGGGCCGCACCTGGGAGCGCGCCGCGATGATCAAGGCGCGCGCCTGCGCCGGCGATCAGTTTGCGGGCGATGCGCTGCTGTCCGAGATCGCGCCGTTCGTCTGGCGCAAGCATCTCGACTTCGCAGCCTTGTCCGACGTCCACGACATGAAGCGGCAGATGCAGACCTTCCGCGGCCAGACCGAGGTCGCGGTCGAGGGCCACAACGTCAAGGTCGGGCGCGGCGGCATCCGCGAAATCGAATTCTTCGCGCAGACCCAGCAACTGATCGCGGGCGGACGGCATCCCGAATTGCGGGTGCGGCCGACGCTCGCCGCGCTCGACATTCTGGCGAATCGCGACTGGATCACGTTTCAGGCGCGCGATGAATTGTCCGCCGCCTATCAGTTCCTGCGCCGCGTCGAGCATCGCATCCAGATGATCGCGGACGAGCAGACCCACACGCTGCCGGACAGCATCGAGGCGGTGGAGCGGTTCTCGCGGTTCTTCGGCTATGCCAGCCGCGAGGCGTTCGCGCGCGATCTGCTGGCGCATCTCGATTGCGTGCAGGGCCACTACAGCAAGCTGTTCGAGGGCGATCCGACCGGCACCGCCAAGCTGCCGATCGACTACGCCGGCGGCCCCGACGACACTGTGCTGCTCGATCATCTGCGCACGCTCGGCTACAAGAAGCCGCTGATGGTGGCGACCACGCTGCAGCAATGGATGGCCGGTGGCTACCGCATCCTCAAGGTCGAGGCGACCCAGCGCGCGTTCCACGATTTCGTGCCGGCGCTGATCGAGGAACTGGCGCGCGCCGAGGAACCCGACAACGCGGTGAACGCATTCGACCGGCTGCTGCAGGCGCTGCATCGCGGCGGCCGGCTGATCTCGCTGCTCAGCCAGAACCGCGATCTGCTGACGCTGGTCGCGCTGGTGCTCGGCGCCGCGCCGCGGCTCGGCGACATGCTGGCGCGGCAGCCGCAGATCATGGACGGGCTGATCGACCCACGCTTCTTCGGCGCGATGCCCGACCGCATCGAACTGTCGGCGCGGCTCGCGGCGACGCTGGCGGATGCCGGCTCCTACGAGGAGTTTCTCGACCGGCTGCGGCTGTTCGGGCAGGAGAGCCTGTTCCTGATCGGCACCCGGATTCTGTCCGGCACGGTGTCGACGCAGCAGGCCAGCGTCGCCTTCGCCGACGTCGCCGAGGGCATCGTCGGCACGGTGCACGATCTGGTCAGCAAGCAGTTCGTGTCGCAATACGGCAGGATCCGGGAGCAGGAGACCGCGATCCTGGCGATGGGCAAGCTCGGCAGCCGCGAGATGACGGCGGCGTCCGATCTCGACCTGATCCTGATCTATGATTTCGATCACGAGCAGCCGGACTCCGACGGCGAACGTTCGCTGCAGGGCGCGCAGTACTTCGCGCGCTTCACCCAGCGGCTGATCTCGGCCTTCACCACGCGCACCAATTACGGCGTGTTGTACGATGTCGATATGCGGCTGCGGCCGTCGGGCCGCGCCGGCCCGCTGGCGTCGCGGCTGGATTCGTTCGCGGAGTATCAGGAGGTCGAGGCCTGGACCTGGGAGCATCTGGCGCTGACGCGCGCGCGGGTGATCTCGGCGTCACCGGAGTTCCGCGCGCGGATCGAACAGGTGATCCGCGCGGTGCTGACACGGCCGCGCGACGCCGCGATCATCGCCAACGACGTCGCCGAAATGCGCGCCGCGATCGCACAGGAGAAGGGCGAGGGCGACGTCTGGGATCTCAAATACGCCGCCGGCGGCATGGTCGATATCGACTTCATCGCGCAATATCTGCAATTGGTGCATGCCGCCGCGATGCCGGAGATTCTCGCCGTCAATACGCTGGCGGCGATCGACAACGCGGCCAGGCTCGGCGTGCTGGCGCAGCCCGACGCCGATGTGCTGCGCCCCGCGGCGCGGCTGTATCACGACCTCACGCAGATCCTGCGGTTGTGCGTCAGTGACAAGTTCAAGCCCGAGGCCGCCGGCGAAGATCTGCTGCGCGTGCTGGTGCGCGCTGGCGACGCGCCGGATTTCTCCTCGCTGCAAGCGCGGGTGAAGGAAACCCAGGCCGAGGTGCGGGCGATCTTCAACCGGCTGATCGGCGGGAAGAGCGAGTAGCAGCCTATTTTGCGGTCGGCGCCGGGATCGGCGCATTCGCAGCCGGCTCCGCCGGCAACTGTTCGCAATCCATCGAATACACCAGCTCGCCCTCTGCGGTGTAGCCGATCGGCTGGCACGGGGGAAAGCCGACGGCCGGCACGGCGGTCTGCGCCGCGACGAGGCGCGCGCCGGGCATGTCGGCATCGCCGCGCATCGCGAGATAGGCGACGCCGACGAGGCCGCCCACGATCGCGGCCCGAAACGACCACGTCGCAAACTGATGAAAGCGGGCACTGAAATTCAACGCCGATCCCTCCGCGGACGGACGATCGGCTCATACACGTGGCCGACGCAGCCGCGCAATACGGAATTCGGCTACAGCGGAAGGGCCGCTTCCCGGTTGCGGTCCCGCTCCTCAGCCGGGGGCGAGGTCGCGAACCGGCGGGCTTCGCGCCACCGCCGTCCACCATTGCTGCACCACGGCCGGGCTGGTGAGCTGGATCGCGGCGGAGGCGTCGAGTTGCGCCTTGCGGTAGGCGCTGGCGGTGACGCCGAAGCGGATGCGGAAGCTCCGGCTGAAATGCGCTTCGCTCTTGAACCCCAGATCGGACGCCAGGCGCGACAGGCGGCGGGTTTCGACGGGATCGCTCAGCGCCGCCTGGACGGCGAGCAGCCGGCGTTCCTGGACGTGGCGCATGATGCCGCCGCGATCTGCGAACAGCCGATACAGAGAAGCCCGAGATACGTCGAGCCTGTCGGCCAGCCAGTCGGGGGACAAATCGGGCGAGGCGAGATTGTCGCGGATCAGCGCCTCGGTGAGCGTCAGAACCGTCTCGTCGGTTCCTCTTTGCGGCGCCGGTGAATCGTCGGGAACCGGGACAAGCAGCCGTCGCAGAAAGTCGACGGTGTCGGTGACCGTGGCGGCCACGTCGGTCTCGGTCAATTGGGCGCTGCGTTCCTGCAGCGATCGCATATACGCCGCGAGCAGATCGTTTCGGAACGGATCGAGCCGCGGCTTCAGCGTGTCGAGCGGAAGGCCGCCGAGCAGCCTGCGCGGAACGATGAGGCACACCGTGCTGGACGCGAAGGCGCGCGTCGCGATCGGGTGAGCCAGATCGATCAGGGCGACCTTGCCGGGGCCGATGTCGGTCTGCTGCCGCGTGACGACGCCATTGAAACCGCCGGTTACATAGAGATGCAGCAACAGGTGGTCCGGCGTCGCGGCGATGCGTTGCTCGTCCCGGACGAAGTCCTGTGCGTTGAAGGCGACCTTGGCGATGATCAGATCGCCGATGATGATACCATAGGCCGATCCGGTCGGCGTCTTCCTGCTTGGGCGGCATGGGCGCGGCTCGAACAGCGGCGAAATCACTGCGCTCCAGGTGGCCAGGGCTGTCGCCTCGTCCAGGCTGGAAGTGACGTAGAACAGTCGGGGAAGGGACGCCATCACGCGCGATCTGGTAGGGCCGATATTGTCTTCGGATGGTCTCGCGGGACGCCGCGCCCGAACACAGGCGATGGTTCTACCGCAATCCCTCCCGGGACACGATGGATAAGTCGCCGATCACGGGTGGAATCACCGCCGCGCCGCGCTGCGGCCACCGGTCCACCGCGACGTTCGCGCGCCTCGGCCTCGCGGTTTGTCCCATACGGGGACGAGTCCGGCTCCACTGAGACGCCACGTCAAGGGAAAGCGCCGCCCGCGGGCCTCCCAAGCTCACAGCACTCTGTCGCACCGATCCGGCGCCGTTCTAGAAACGACCCGAAACAGTGGCGCGTCGAATGTCGGACGTGCCAACATCGTGGCGAACAGGACCGGGCGCGCACGCAGGGCGCGCATCTGCTGAGGAGGAGCATTCGGTGGCGACTGGGGGACGTTTCCGTGATTTCTCGATGCTGTTGCTGGGCACCACGTTTCTCGTGAGTGCCCCGGTTTCAGCCGCGCTGTATGCGGCGGAGCCCGGCAAAAAGCCGAAATCGATCGCCAGATCGGCGGTGCCGTCGGAGCTGAAGGCGCGGCTCGCCGACGCCCTGCGGCAAGGCGAGCGCGAACTGATCGCGCAGGCCTATGACAGCACCTACCGGAATCCCGCTTTGCGCAATACCGTGGTCGACTACGCCGCCGGCCTTTCGCCGGCGGCGTCCCGCCATGTCGTCACGGCGGCCGATCTCGGGGTGCTGACCTCGGGTCAGCGGATGATGCTGGCGCCGAACGCCGCGCAGGTCATGGCCACGGCGACGACCACGGCGTCCGGCCTCGGCGCCTCGTCCTATCAGAACGTCGCGATGACGAACAACAACAACTCGCCCAACCTGCCGACCCAGTTGCCGAGCCTCGCGGCCCAGACCTGGAATCTGACGATGATCGGCGCGCAGGCGGCGTATACCCGCGGCTTCACCGGCGCCGGCGTCACCGTGACCGTCGCCGACACCGGCTTCGACACCACCAATGCCGGACTGGTCAACAAATTGCTGATCAATCTCGGCAAGAACTACGTGGTCGAGAACGGCGGCACCTACGACCCCAACGACCTCTCGCCGCAGAGCGCCAAGAAGCTCGATATCCATGGTTCGCACGTCTCCGGCATCGTCGCCGGAGAGAAGTTCGACAACGTCGCCGCCCACGGCGTGGCGTATGACGCGAACATCATTCCGATCCGCGCGATCACCGAGGAGGGATATTCGACCGTCAGCGACAGCACCGCCGACGCGCTGAACTACTTCACCAGCCTGTCCGGCACGATGATCTACAACGCCAGCTACGGGCCGAATTACGACGAGACCCTCGGCCTCAAGCAGTGGCCGGTCTCCGGCGTCTCCAGCGAGGCGAATGCGGCGCTCAACGCGCTCAAGGCCGGCAAGATCATCGTCGCCGCCGCCGGCAACGACCGTCTCAAGAGCCCCGACGCGGCGGACAATCCGTCCGGTCTGGCGCTGCTGCCGTTCCTCAACCCGGCCCATGCCGGGCTCGGGGTCTACGACGATGGGGGAGAGGGATACGACTACACCTCGCTGCAACGTCAGAACGGCCAGATCATCGCGGTGATGGCGGTCGGCTCGACCAGGGGCGCGGCGTCGTATTCGAATCTGTGCGGTGTCACCGCGAGCTGGTGCGTCGCCGCTCCCGGTGGTGACGGCAACACCGAAATCTACTCGACGATCCCGTATGACACTTACGGCTTCGCGGCCGGCACCTCGATGGCGACGCCGACCGTCTCGGGCGCGATCGCGGTGCTGATCCAGGCCAATCCGAGCTACAACGCGCAAGACCTCGCGCATCTGCTGTTCTCGACCACCGAGGATCTGGGGGCGGCCGGCATCGACGCCGTGTTCGGCCACGGCCTGATCCGGCTGGATCGCGCGACGGAGGGGCCGACCACGCTGGCCGCCAATGCAGCCGTCAACGTCGCTGCCGACCAGACCGTGTACTGGAGTCGGCTGCTCAACACCGATGGCGAATTCAGCAAGATCGGCACCGGCATTCTGACGATCTCGGGCCGGACCAACGCCGCCGGCAACGTCTATGCGCAGCTCGGCACGCTCGCGGTGGACGGCACGTTGACGATGACGACGGGCGGCATGCTCAGTGTCGCTCAGCCTGCGACGCTGGCGGGCTTCGGCACCGTGGTCGGCGACAGCACGATCGCCGGCACGCTGTCGCCGGGCAAGATGGCCAATATCGGCGACTTCGTCGCCAACAACATCGTGCCGGCGGGCACGGTGCTGAACGGCAATTCGGTCGGCGAGCTGACCTTCAACGGCAACGTCACGCTGACCTCGACGGCGACGACGCGGATCGACATCGACGGCACGCTGCTCGTGCCGGGCGGTCCCGGCACCTACGACAAGATCTACGTCACCGGCGCCGGCAACGTGTTCTACGCGGCCGGTACGCTCACGCCGGTGCTGCGCGACAGCGTCGGCACCGTCAGCAACTACACGCCTGCGCTCGGTACGGATTTCGCCATCGTGCAGGCGCAGGACGGCGCGCGCACGGCGGGCAGCTTCTCGTCCCTGGTGCAGCCGGTCGCAGGCCTGCCGGCCAATGGCCGGTTCGATCTGGTCTATGACCCGACGGCTCTGACGCTGGTGGTGACGCCGGCGAGCTTCAGCTCCTTCGCCGACAGCGGTCAGCTCGGCGGCAACGCGCGATCGGTCGCCGGCATCCTCGACAGTCAACGACCGGCCGCCGGCGTGCTGCCCTCCGATCGGGAAAAGGCGTTGTACGACGCGCTGTACAGGCTGGAGACCGAGACGCAGTACGACAAGGCCTTGACGCAATTGTCGGGCCCGGGCCAGCCGGCGGTCGCGAGCGCGTCGCTGCAGGCGTTCACCGGCTTCCTCGGCGCGATCGGCGATCGTCAGGAGACGATGGCCCTGGGTGGCGAGCGGGGACAGAACGGCACGGCGCAATCCTTCGCGTTGTCCTATGCCGGGCAGAACACGACCAGCGCCGCGACGAGTTCGGCCATGGAGGCGTTCGCCGGCATTGCGCCGACGGACCGCGTCCAGGACGGCTGGTCGGTCTGGGGGCAGGGCTTCGGCCGTAACTCCCGCGTGCGCGACAATGGTGATCTGGCGGGCTCCAAGGCCGTCAGCGCCGGCTTCACTCTCGGCGCCGATCGCTGGTTCTCCAACAGTCTCGTGGCCGGCGGCGCCTTCGGCTATGCGCGGACTACGGCGAGCAGCACCGATATCCAGGGCAAATCGGATACTTACGCCGGCGCCGCCTATGCGAGCTGGATGCCGGGCGCGGCGGTGCTGGATTTCCGGATCGTGGCCGGGACCAGTGATTTGTCCACCGGCCGTCAGATCATGCTGGCGCCGACCAGTCTGCAGGGCAATGCTAATGGCGTCGGCCTCGGCACTGCGTTGGAGGCGGGGTATCGCTTCGCGCTGGCACCCGATGTGACGCTGAAGCCGTTCGCCGGCCTGAGCTGGCAGGGCTTCCGCCGCGACGGCTACAGCGAAAGCCAGCTTCCGATCGGGCTGGTCTATGCTGCGCAGACCTACGACAAGCTGACGACCGTCACCGGCGCGGCCCTGAGCGCCCGACTGCGTGTCGCAGACGGCGCCACCCTGATGCCTGAACTCAAACTCGGGTGGGGCTACGACCTGCGCGATACGACGTTGGTCAGCCAGGCGGCGCTGCTCGACCAGCCTTTTCTGGTCTCGGCGGCCCAGCCCGGCCGCAATGCGGCGCTGGTCGGCGCCAAGATCTCCGGCTGGCGCACCGACTCGTTCCGGATGTTCGCGGCCTACAATGGTGAGTACCGCAGCAATGCGGCGAGTCACCAGCTTTCGGCGGGCGCGCGCTTCAACTGGTGACGGTGCCGACCGGCCGGTCGGCCAACGCTTCTCGGGGCGCTGGTCGACGGCCCCGGATCGATCAGGCCGCCATCCGGCGGCGCTGGCAGTCGCGCGGCAGCGTCACCATCACCACCGTGCCGGCGCCCAGCGTCGAGCGGAGCCGCATCGAGCCGCCGTGCAGCGTGGTGAGCGACTTGGCGATCGCCAGGCCCAGGCCGGAGCCGTGATAGGTCTTGCTGAGCTGGCTCTCGACCTGCTCGAACGGCTGGCCGAGACGGCGCAGCGATTGCGGCGCGATGCCGATGCCGGAATCGGCGATCATCATCACGATCGCGTTCGGCAGCGTCCGGCTGCGCACCATCACCCGGCCGCCATCGGGGGTGAACTTCACGGCGTTCGACAGCAGGTTGATCAGGATCTGCTTGATCGCCCGGCGGTCCGCCACGATCGGAATGTCGTCCTCGATCTCCGAAAGCAGTTCCAGCCGCTTGTTCTCGGCGCGGCCGGCGACCACCTTGAGGGATTCGCCGAGGGTGCGGGCGAGATCGAGCTTTTCCATTTCCAGCCGCATCCGACCGGCCTCGATTTTCGACATGTCGAGAATGTCGTTGATCACTTCCAGCAGATAGTGCCCGCTGGTCATGATGTCGTGGCAGTACTCCTGATACTTCTCGGAGCCCAGCGTGCCGAACATGCCGCTGCCCATGATCTCCGAAAATCCGATGATGGCGTTGAGCGGCGTGCGCAGCTCGTGGCTCATATTGGCGAGGAATTTCGACTTGGTCTGATTGGCTTCCTCGGCGCGGGTCTTCTCCTCTGAATATTTGCGCGCGAGATCGGCGAGTTCGACCGCCTGTCGCTCCAGCTTGTATTGCGAGATCTTGAGGTCGGCGACGGTTGCGCGCAGCCGCAAATCGTTGTCGACCAGCTTCTGCTCGTGCGCCTTGATCCGGGTGATGTCGGTGCCGACCGCGACGTAACCGCCGTCCTTGGTGCGGCGCTCGCTGATGTGAAGCCAGCTACCGTCGTCGAGCTGTGCCTCGAAGGTGCGCGCGCCCGGCGTGGAGCCGCCGCCGACATCGCACAACCGCGTGCGGATCTCCGGCATCCGGCCGACTTCGATCACCGTCTCGTAGGAGGTGCCCGGCGCGACCGCGATGTCCGGCAGCTTGTGCAGCCGCTGGAAGTGCGAGTTGCACAGCACCAGGCGGTTTTCGGCGTCCCACAGCACGAACGCCTCGGGGATGGTCTCGATCGCGTCGCGCAGCCGCAGATCGGCCTCGACCGTGCGTTCGGCGAGGCTCTTCTGTTCGGTGACGTCGACCGCGATGCCGATCAGGTGCTTGTTGTCGGATTGCGATTCCTGGCTGAGCTCGCAGCGCATCCGCAGCCAGATCCAGTGGCCGTTGGCGTGGCGCATCCGGAAGCTGTGGTCGATGTGATCGGCGTTGCCGGCGATCAACTTGTCGCCGATCGCGAACAGATCGATGTCGTCGCTGTTCACCAGCGCGTTGACCTCGCCGAAGGTCAACAGGTCGTTGCGACTCTCCAGGCCGAGCAGCGTGAACATCGACTGCGACCAGAAGATCCGGCCGCGCGACAGGTCCCAGTCCCACAGGCCGCAGCGGCCGCGATTGAGCGCGGTATCGATCCGGCTGCGCACGGCGTCGTTGATGAGATCGCCTTCCTGCGCGCGGGTCGATTGCCAGTGAAACGCGAAGCCGAGGATCAGGACGACGAAGCCGGTGGTGGCCGACAGCGTGATCTGCAGCGCCGCATCGGAGCGCAGGATCGAGCCGGTGTCTTCGTGGATGATGATGACCTGGCCGGGCAGCGACTTGATGGTGTGCAGCGTTGCGAGGGCCGACGCGCCGCTCGGCAGGATGATCTGGGTGACGGTGCCTTGCTGCGCGGATCGCGTCAGCGGCGGCGTGGCGCTGATGATGTCGAGGAAACTGTTGGCGGCGCTCGTGCCCTCGTCGCCGGGCACGCGCGCCAGGACGCGCTGATCGGCGCCGGTGACGATCACGTGGCGCCCGGCTGCGATGCCCCAGGACGGGATCAGTCCCGGCAGCAGATTCTGCAGGCGTTCGATCGAGGCCGGACGATCGAGACGTACTACGCCGATATGTTCGAGCCGCTCGGCCAGCAGATCGGCGAGCGCGCAGAGATCGCGATTGAGCGCGGCGCGCTTCTGCCGGCTCTGATCGATGAACTGAACGGCGGCGCCGAAGCAGATCGTGATGAGGAAGGCGATGATGAGGATCGGGACGGCGCGGCGGAGCACCGGCTCGGCCGTCAGTAGCCGATGGTAGGCCGGTTTAGCGATCGACTGCGCCAATCCTTTGATCGAATCGGATTGAGCGCAGGCGTTCGCCGCCTGCACGCGCGCCATACCGTGGCCCCCGCCTAATGTCCGTCAGCACCCGGTTCGAACGACGTTTCGCCATTCGAATCACGAGCTGATTTGAATCCACTTTTGGCGGGCTGTCGAGAGTCAACGATTCGGCGGATCGGAATATTTCTTATCCAAAGATGAATCGCGCGCTCATTTGTGCGTGAGCCGAGTCCGAAACAAGAACGTGGACTCGTAGGAGTCTCAGGTGTCGCGCTCAATCGGCGTTGGGCGGCTCGGCGTGACTGATCACCCGCTTCACGCTCGGGAACGCGCGGCGCATGTGGCGCTCGATCTCGTCGACGTGATCGTGCACCGCGATGACGCTGAGCGTCGGCTCTGCGTAGCAGTGGAAGTTGACGATCTCGCCGGCCTCGGTGTCGCGGACCCTGACGCTGTGGATGTCGTGGATCGCGCCGTTGCTGGCAAAACCGATCAGCGCGGCGCGAATCTCCTCGACGCGTTCCGGCGCGGCTTCGTAGCCCTGCGGCATCTCCGGTTCGAGCGGCTCGATATGGGTGTCGACCTCGACGTCGGTGCCGAAATCGTCGCGGATGTGCCGTTCGAGTTCGTGCGCGATGTCGTGCGCCTCGACCAGCGGCATGTTGCCGTCGACCTCGAGATCGATGCTGACGGTGATCTTGCAGCCGAGATCGTGGACGGTGACGTGGTGGACGGCGAGGCCGGAATTGCGCGCGATCACCATGATCCGCTCGCGCACCGTCTCGTTGTCGCGCGCGACCGGAATCGCCGTGAAGGTGAGGTCGGCGTCCTCGAAGGCGAGCTTCAGCGCGTCGTCGGCGCGCCGCTTGATCTCGTCGATCCGGTCGATCGGGTAGGTGCGCGGCACCTCGACCAGCGCGTCGATGAAATGCGTCGGCCCGACCATGCGGGTGCGCAACCGCTCGATGCCGACGACGCCCGGCACCGCGCTGATCACGTCGCGGGCCTTGTCGGAGACCCCCTCCGGCGCGCGGTCGAGCAGGGTCTGGATCGTCGAGCGGCCGAGCCGCAGGCCGAGGATCGAGATCATCACCGCGACGCCGATCGCGGCGGCGGCGTCGCCCCAGGCGAAGCCCATCGCCGACAGCGACAGTCCGGCGATCACCGCGAACGAGCCGAGCACATCGGAGGCGAAGTGCAGCGCGTCGGCGGCGAGCGCCTGGCTCTTGGTCGCGACCGCCGTGCGATGCAACGCCCAGGCGCGCCAGGAATTCACCAGGATGTCGACGCCGAGAATTGCGAAGGCCCACAGCGAGAAGGCCGGCGGCGGAGCGCCCTCGCGCAACCGGCTCGTGGCCTCGACCAGAATGCCGCCCGCCAGGACATACAGCAATGCGATGACGCCGAGCGCCGACAGGCTTTCGATCTTGCCGTGGCCGTAGTGATGGGCATCGTCGGCCGGGCGGTCGGAAACCCGGACCACGAACCAGGTGATGATGGTCGCGACCAGATCGATCGAGCTGTGCAGCGCCTCGGAGATCAGCGCCAGCGATCCGATGGCGATGCCGACGGCGAATTTCGCCGCGGCCATGCTGGCGCTCGCCAGCACGGACACCGCAGCCACACGCGATTTGGTGCTGGCGAAATTGCTCATGGGCGCGGTGTAGCAGCCCGATCCTGAACATAAAAGCCGGCCGAAGTGGATCGCCCTCGCGATTTCGCGACCGCCGTTATTGCAAATTGTTCTTATTCAAGCGGCTGCGTCGTGGCGATTGCGGGAACCGCTCAGAACGTCACCACGATCTTGCCGAGGTGACGGTTCGCTTCCATGTGAGCGAACGCCTCGCCGATCTCCGAGAACGGGAAGACGCGGTCGATCGGCAATCGAAGCTTGCGGGATTCGACCGCCGGCCAGATGTCGCCGCGAACCTGGCGGAAGATCTCGCGGATCTCCTCGATGCTGCGGCTGCGGAAGGTGACGCCGACATAATCGATCCGGCGCGCCGCGTGCAGGTCGAAGTTGAAATCGGCGTGGGTGCCGCCGAGCCGGCCGATATTGACGATGCGGCCGCGCACGCGCGCCGCGGCGAGGTTCTGGTTGGCGACCTTGCCGGAGATCTGATCGATGATCAGATCGACGCCGGCGCCGCCGGTGGCGGCGAGCACCTGATCGACCCAGCCTTCGGCAGAGGAATCGATCGCGAGATCGGCGCCGAACTCGCTCAGCCGGTCGCGGCGGCCTTTGTCGGTCGACGACCCGATCACGAATCTCGCGCCCTTCAGCTTCGCGATCTGCAGCGCCATCAGGCCGACTCCCGAGCTCGCGCCCTGAATCAGGACGGTCTCGCCGGGGCGCAGCCTGCCGACCGCGATCAGCGCGTTGTGCATGGTGGTGAGCGCGACGGGCAGGGTGGCGGCTTCCTCGAAGCTCACGCTGTCCGGAATCGGAAACACCCGACCGTGATCGGCCAGCGTGTATTCGCCGAACGCCGCTACGCCCGATCCCATCACTCGCTGGCCGACCTCGCAGCCATGCGCCTCGTCGCCGACCGCCTCGATTTCGCCGGCCCATTCCATGCCGAGCACCGCGCCGACACCGCCCGCCGCGCCGTGGGCATGGCCCTTGGTCATGCCGAGATCGGCGCGATTGAGGCCGCAGGCGCGGACGCGGATCAGGACCTGCGGTCCGGTCGGCGCCGGCTTGTCGACCTCGGCGATGGCGGCGCCGCCGGCGCCGTAGACATAGGCCTTCATCTCAACGCTTCCCGTCTCGGTGGCGCGCCGGCCCGCGGCTATTCCGCGGCCTGGCGCGCGCCACCCGATAGCATCGTTTCGAGCCGGCTGCGAATGATCGCTTCGGCGTCGCGCACGATCCGCGACACCAGTTCGGCGCAGCTCGGGATGTCGTGGATCAGGCCCTGGACCTGGCCGGCCGACCACACGCCTTCGTCGGTGTCGCCGGTGACGTAGACCATCTTGCCGCGGGCGCCCGCGACCAGCTCCTTGACCTGTTCGAAGGTCGCACCCTGCTTCTCCAGTTCGATCACCTGCTGGCTGATCGCATTCCTGGCGACGCGCGAGGTATTGCGCAAAGTGCGGAAGATCAGGTCGGTCGCGCGCTCGTCATTGTCGACGATCTTCTGTTTGACCGCTTCGTGGATCGGGCTCTCCTTGGTGCACATGAAGCGCGTGCCCATGTTGATGCCGTCGGCGCCGAGCGACAGCGCCGCCACCAGGCCGCGGCCATCGGCGAAGCCGCCGGAGGCGATCATCGGAATCTTGATCTTGTCGGCCGCTGCCGGGATCAGGATCAGGCCCGGCGTGTCGTCTTCGCCCGGATGGCCGGCGCATTCGAAGCCGTCGATCGAAATGCCGTCGACGCCCATCCGCTCCGCCGACAGTGCGTGGCGGACGCTGGTGCATTTGTGCAGCACCTTGACGCCGTGCTTCTTGAATTCCTCGACGTGCTCCTGCGGCTTGTTGCCAGCGGTCTCGACGATGCGGACGCCGCTCTCGATGATCGCCTGGCGGTACTCCGCATAAGGCGGCGGCTTGATCGCCGGCAGGATGGTGAGATTGACGCCGAACGGCTTGTCGGTGAGGTCACGGCAGCGCGCGATCTCCTTGGTCAGATCCTCCGGCGTCGGCTGCGTCAGCGCGGTGATCATGCCGAGCGCGCCGGCATTGGCTACCGCGGCGACCAGCTCGGCGCGGCCGACCCACTGCATGCCGCCCTGAACGATCGGATGCTCGATGCCGAAGGTTTCGGTGAATCGCGTCTTGATCATGCTGTGCCCCTTGGACCGGCGCCTCGCGCGCCTGTTGCTGTTGTGGTTCGGGCGGCAGATTGCCGAAGCCGGGAGGAAATGTCCAATGCGCGGGGAAAGGGGCACCCTCTCGACGAGTCATTCCGGGGCGCTCGCGCAAGCGATCGAGCCCGGAATCTCGACGTGAAAAGACGACGAGTGCGCAACAACTTCGAGATTCCGGGTTCGCGAACTTCGTTCGCGCCCCGGAATGACGTGTGTGGGGCTCACATCGGGCCGCGCATAGAGCTGGGCGACTTCCTCTCAGCGCGTCATTCCGGGGCTCGCCGCAGGCGAGAACCCGGAATCTCTGCCGCGCCAAAACTTCTGGATTCGTTCGCGCCTGACGGCGCGCCCCGGAATGACGGTGCAGGAGGCTACGCTTTCGCTGCCTGATGAAATTCGTTGTGCAGTTCGCCGATGCCTTCGATCGCGATGGTGACGCTGTTGGTCGCCTCCTTCATCACGCCGACGCCGACCGAGGTGCCGCAGCAGATCAGGTCGCCGGGCTCGAGCGTCATGTCGTGCGACAGCAGGCTGACGAGCTTGTGCGGCTGGAACACCATGTCGGCAACCGGGTAGTTCTGCCGCTCGGCGCCGTTGAGGATGGTGCGGATCGACAGCGTCGCCGGATCGAGACCGGTGGCGATCGCCGGGCCGAACGGGCCGAAGCCGTCGAAGCTCTTGGCCCGCGCCCATTGCGGGAAGCTCGGGTCGCGATTGAGAATGTCGGCGGCGGTGATGTCGTTGACGCAGGTGTAGCCGAAAATGTGCGCGGCCGCGTCGGCCTCGGAGATGCCGCTACACCGCTTGCCGATGACGATGCCGAGCTCGCCTTCATACACCACCTTGCCGTCATAGGACGCCGGACGGTGCACCACGGCGCCATGCGCGGCGACGCTGGTGGTGGCTTTCAGGAAGTACAACGGCTCCGGAGGAATCGACTGGTTCAGCTTGGCGGCCAGCGCGTGAAAATTGTTCCACAGCCCGATGATCTTGCCGGGCGTGCAGGGCGCGAGCAGCTCGACATCGCCGAGCTGCAGCGTCCGGCCGGTCGGCTTGTTGGCGCCGAACATCTCGCCGTCATGCACGGCGATGTCGGAATGCGCGATGGTGCCGAAGCCGATCGCGCCGTCGGTGTGGAAGCGAACCCATTTGGTCATGGCGAAGGTCTCCTCAATGTTCCGATCGTCGTGGTGGTCGGGCTCACCCGTTTCACCGCGTCATGCCCGGGCTCGACCCGGGCATCCACGCCTTCAGGCACGGCCCTGCTCGTGTCCGTGGATGGCCGGGTCAAGCCCGGCCATGACGTGGAGAGGTAGTCGGGCAGTTAGTACAGCCCCGCCACCTTGGCGCGCTGGATCACCAGGCCGAGGACGCTGTCGATTGCGGGCGTCGGGATGCCGGTCATGCGGCCCATTTCCTGCACCACGGTGACCAGGGGATCAATCTCCATCGGCCGGCCGCGTTCGAGATCCTGCAGCATCGAGGTCTTGTGCGCGCCGACTTTGCGCGCGCCCTCGATGCGGCGTTCGACGTCGACGCGGAATTTGACGCCGAAGGTCTCGCCGATCGCCTGCGCTTCCAGCATCATCGCCTTCGCCAGCGCACGCGTCGCCGGATCGGACGCGATCACGTCGAGCGTGGCGTGGGTCAGCGCGCTGATCGGGTTGAAGCAGACATTGCCCCACAGCTTCAGCCAGATCTCGTCGCGAATGCGATCGAGGATCGGCGCCTTCAGGCCGGCGGCCTCCAGCAGCTTCGACAGATTTTCGACATCGGTCGTGGTCTCGCCCGAGGCCTCGCCGACCGGGAATTTGTCGCCATAGACGTGGCGGACGACGCCCGGGCCTTCCAGCTCGGTCGCCGGATAGACGATGCAGCCGATGCCGCGCTCCGGGCCGAGTTCGTTCCACTGCCGCGCGCCGGGATCGATGCTCTCCAGCGTCCGGCCTTCGAACTGATTGCCGTGCTTGTAGAAGTACCAATACGGCACGCCGTTGACCGCGGTGACGATGCGGGTGTGCGAGCCGAGCAGCGGCTTCATCGCGTCGATCGCGCCGGTGATCGAATGCGCCTTGAGACAGATGATGATGAAGTCCTGCTGGCCCAGTTCCGACGGCTTGTCGGTGGCGCGGACCTTCACCACGCGCTCCTCGTCGCCGATCAAGAGCTTGAGGCCGTTCTGCTGCATCGCCGCGAGATGCGCGCCGCGCGCAACCAGGCTGACGTCGGCGCCGGATTGCGCGAGCTGCACGCCGAGATAACCGCCGATCGCGCCGGCGCCGTAGATACAGACTTTCATCGAATTCCCTGGGCTCAACGCCAGAACGCCTGGCGATCGTGGAGGTTGCAGCCGCGAACGATGCGGTGCGGCGGTTTATCGGTCAGATCGGCGGATGGTTCAAGCATGCGATGCTCATGGTGCTATTCGTAATCGGGGCCGGCCGGCCGCGGCCGCCCGGTCGCCGCGGACCGCAGCCGGGCGTAGCCCGCGTTGATCGGCGACCAGAACAGCGCGATCAGCCCGAGCGCCATGATGGTGCCGACCAGCCCGTTGGAGAAGAACACGCCGAGCGCGCCCTGCGAGGCCAGCAGCGACTGCCGGAAAGCCTCTTCCGCCTTGTCGCCGAGCACGATCGCGAGCACCAGCGGCGCCAGCGGATAATTGCACTTCTTCAGCAGATAGCCGATCACCCCGAACACCAGCATCAGCATCACGTCGAAGGTCGAGTTGTGCACCGAATAGGCGCCGATCGCGCACAGCACCAGGATCAGCGGCGCGACGATGCTGAACGGAATCCGCAGAATCGCGGCGAAGAAAGGCACGCAGGTCAGCACGATCAATAGACCGACGACGTTGCCGAGATACATCGAGGCGATCAGGCCCCAGACGAATTCCTTCTGCTCGACGAACAGCATCGGGCCGGGCTGCAGGCCCCAGATCAGCAGGCCGCCGAGCAGCACGGCTGCGGTCGGCGATCCCGGCACGCCGAGCGACAGCATCGGCAGCAGCGCCGCGGTGCCGGCGGCGTGGGCCGCGGTCTCCGGCGCGATCACGCCCTCGATCTCGCCATTGCCGAAATTCTTGCCGTTCTTCGACACCCGCTTGGCGATGCCGTAACTCATGAACGAGGCCGGCGTGGCGCCGGCCGGCGTGATCCCCATCCAGCAGCCGATCACGCTGGAGCGCAGCGACGTCATCCAGTAGCGCGGCAGTTCCTTCCAGGTCTGCAGCACGACGCGCAGATTGATCTTGGCCTTGCTGCCGCGGAAGCTCAGGCCGTCTTCCATGGTCAGCAGGATCTCGCCGATGCCGAACAGGCCGATCACCGCGATCAGGAAGTCGAAGCCGTTCAGCATTTCGGTGAAGCCGAAGGTCAGCCGGAGCTGGCCGGTCATCGAATCCAGTCCCACCGCGGCCAGCGCGAAGCCGAGCATCATCGCCGCGACCGTCTTGAAGGCGGGCTCTTTCGACAGCCCGATGAAACTGCAGAAGGCGAGGAAGTACACCGCGAATTTTTCGGGCGGCCCGAACTCCAGCGCGAACCGCGCCACCAGCGGCGCGACCAGCGTGATCATGATGATCGCGAACAGCGCGCCGACGAAGGACGAGGTGAAAGCGGCGGTCAGCGCTTCGCCGGCCTTGCCCTGCTGCGCCATCGGATAGCCGTCGAAAGTGGTGGCGACCGACCATGGTTCGCCGGGGATGTTGAACAGGATCGAGGTGATCGCCCCGCCGAACAACGCCCCCCAATAGATGCAGGATAGCATGATGATCGCAGAGGTCGGTGGCATGCTGAAGGTCAGCGGCAGCAGGATCGCCACGCCATTGGCGCCACCGAGGCCCGGCAGCACGCCGATGATGACGCCGAGAACGATGCCGATCACCATCACCAGGATGTTGAACGGCATCAGCGCGACGGCGAAGCCGTGGAACAGGTTGGTGAGTTCTTCCATCCGGACGGGTCCTGAACTGCGAGGATATCGATTGCTTTCGAAAACTGAGTCAGCGCCGGTCCACGCGGAGAAGACAGGCGGAGCGAAAAACTAGAGACCGAGCAGATCCTCGAGCGGACCTTTCGGCAGCGGCACCAGGAACCAGCGCTCGAACACCAGATAGGTGACCACCGGCGCGCCGATCGCGACGGCGAACACGGTGAGCCAGCGATATTTACCGAGCCGTCGCATGAACCAGCCGATGAACAGCGCCGACGAGACGTAGAGCCCGATGAACGGCATCGCGCCGACGAACAGCGCGCTCGGGATCAGCACGCTCATGACGTGGCCGAGCTGACTCCATTCGGCGAACAGATGATGATGGCGGGCGCGCAGCGCGGAGATCAGGTTGATCACGCTGGCGAGCACGATGAACAGCCCGATATAGAACGGGAAGAAGCCGGCGCGCGGGCCTTCGGCGCCCCAGCCGATCCCGGCCCTGATGCTGCCGACGATCACCACGACCCCCGCGGCGCCGATCAGCAATGCGACGCCGGCCTCGACGAGCTTGTGCGAGGGACCGAGGTTGCCGTCAGTCGATGCAGACATGAAATCGTCCCCGACATGAGAGACGGCGCGGGCGGTCGCTCCGCGCCGGAGCTTTCGTCAGTCACATGCGTCGGCAAGCGCGGTCAGTTGCCTTGCGCCAGGAAGCCGGCGTCCCGCATCAGCGTTTCGTGCCGCTTGTCCTCGGTCTCGACCCATTTGGTGAATTCGGGGCCGGTCATGAAGGTGGTGTTGAACGCACCGTTCTTCATGAAGTCCTTCCACTCCGGCGTATCGCGGACCTTGTTGAACAGGTCGATGTAATAGGCGACCTGGTCCGGGGTCGCTTTCGGCCCCATGAAGATGCCGCGCAGCATCAGATACTCGATGTCGAGCCCCTGCGACTTGCAGGTCGGCACGTCCTTCCACGCCTTGCCGTCGGCGATCGGATCGCCGTAGTCCATCGGCTTGCCGTCGAACACGCAGAGCGGTCGCAGCTTGCCGCCGCGCCATTGCGCCACCGCCTCGATCGGATTGTTGACCGTCGAGTCGATGTGATTGCCGACGAGCTGCACCGCGACTTCGCCACCGCCCTTGTAGGGAATGTAGGTGAGCTTGGCTCCGGTGGCCTTCTCCAGCGCCACGGTGATGATCTGGTCTTCCTGCTTCGAGCCGGTGCCGCCCATCTTCATGCTGCCGGGCGGGGCCGCCTTCACGGCATCGACGAAGTCCTTGGCGGTCTTGTAGGGCTTGTCGGCATTCACCCAGAGCACGAACTCGTCGAGCGCGAGCATCGCGACCGGCGTGAGATCCTTCCAGCCGAACGGAATGCCGGTGGCGAGCGGGGTGGTGAACAGGTTCGACAGCGTGATGATGATCTTGTGCGGATTGTTCGCCGCCGTCTTGACGTCGAGGAAGCCTTCGCCGCCGGCGCCGCCGGATTTGTTCACCACCACCAGCGGCTGCTTCATCAGATTGTACTTGGTGACGATCCCCTGCAGCGTCCGCGCCATCTGGTCGGCGCCGCCGCCGGTGCCGGCGGGGACGATGAATTCGACCGGGCGGGTCGGCTGCCAGGCCGCGCCGGCGGGAACCACCGCACCCGCGGTGCAGATTGCCGCAATGGCGCCGAACACAAGACGAGTCACTCCACTCTTCATGTCGCGTTCTCCCTCGGATTGAACGCCGATCTTGCGTCGGCTTCGGTGCACTGGTCGGTTGGCTTTACATCGGATGTTCCATCAACCTGACACAGCTTGCAAATGAAATTGCTGAAAATCGCCGATCTTCGATCGAAGAAGTGACGCGTAGTTATCAGTTGTTCGAAGGCACGACGAGGCCGCCGGCGGTTCCGGCCGACCCGTCGTCGAGCTGCGTTGCAGCAGCCGCTATTCCGCGGCCTGCTTGCGCGGCGGAGCGAGTGCGCCGGAATCGTGGATTTCAGCGACCTGATGATCGTTGAAGCCGAGGACGTCGCGCAGAATTTCGTCGGTGTGCTCGCCCAGCAGCGGCGAGCGCTCGACATGGGTCGGCGAGTCCGACAGTTTGATCGGGTTGCCGACCGACAGATATTTGCCGCGGGTCGGATGATCGACCTCGACGATCGTGCCGGTGGCGCGCAGCGAGGCGTCCTCGGCGAGTTCCTTCATCGACAGGATCGGTCCGCAGGGGATGTCGTCCTGGTTGAGGATCTCCATCGCCTCGAACTTGGTCTTGGTCATGGTCCATTGTTCGATCCGGGCGAAGATGTCGTTGAGATGCTTCAGCCGCGCCGGCGGCGTCGCGTAGTCCGGATGGGTCTTCCAGCCGGTCTCGCCGATCACGTCGCAGATCTTCTCCCACACCGGGGCCTGGGCGATGAAATAGATGTAGGCGTTGGGATCGGTCTCCCAGCCCTTGCACTTCAGGATGCGGCCGGGCTGGCCGCCGCCGGAATCATTGCCGGCGCGCGGCACTGCGTCGCCGAACGGCACGCCTTCGCCGAACTGGCTGTATTCCTTGAGCGGGCCGTGCGCGAGGCGCTGCTGATCGCGCAGCTTGACGCGCGACAAATTGAGCACGCCGTCCTGCATCGCGGCGGTGACGCGCTGGCCGCGGCCGGTGTGATGGCGCTGATACAGCGCGGTGACGATGCCGAGGGCGAGATGCAGCCCGGTGCCGCTGTCGCCGATCTGCGCGCCGGTGACCAGCGGCGGGCCGTCGCGGAAGCCGGTGGTGGAGGCGGCGCCGCCGGTGCATTGCGCGACGTTCTCGTAGACCTTGCAGTCTTCATAAGGACCGGGGCCGAAGCCCTTGATCGAGGCGACGATCATCCGCGGGTTGATCTCCTGGATCTTGTCCCAGGTGAAGCCCATGCGATCGAGCACGCCCGGGCCGAAATTCTCCACCAGCACGTCGCAGGAGCGGATCAGCGCGGTGAGCACTTCCTTGCCCTTGGGGTTCTTGGTGTCGAGCGTGATCGAGCGCTTGTTGTGGTTCAGCATGGTGAAGTACAGGCTGTCGACCTTCGGGATGTCCTGCAACTGACCGCGGGTGATATCGCCGGTGCCCGGGCGCTCGACCTTGATGACGTCGGCGCCGAACCACGCCAGCAACTGGGTGCAGGTCGGCCCGGACTGGACGTGGGTGAAATCGAGAATGCGAACGCCGTCGAGCGCCTTGGTCATGGTCGTGCTCCGTCTGTTACTTCGATGCGCGCGCGAGGCGGCATCGCTCCGGTGTTGTGTTCCCCCGGCGCATCGTTGTGCACCGGGAATCGTCTGTCAGTCTCGTCGTCCGCATGCCCGACGCGCGGTCACGCGAACAGCTCCTGGCCATGCGCCTCGACATAGGCGGCGAGCCGCAGCGTGTGCTCGCGCGCCAGCTTCTCGGCGAGTTCGGTGTCGCGCTCTTCCATCGCCTCGATCATCGCGAGGTGCTCGGGCAACGACGCGGCGATGCGTTCCTTGCGGCCGATGGTGAGCTGGCGATAGCCGCGCACGTGGATCAGGATGTCGTCCGTCATGTCGACCAGCACCTGCGACTCGCTGAGCGAGATCAGCGCCTGGTGGAACACGATGTTGGCGCGGGAATATTCCTGGATGTGATCCTGCGGCAGGCGCTCTGGGCCGAACGCCTTAAACACGTCGCGCAGCGCGGTGATGTCGCGCTTGCGCGCCATCGTGGTGATCAGCCGCGCCGCCATGCTCTCCAGCGCCGCCCAGGCGCGGATCATGTCGACGATTTCCGCCTTGGTCCGGCGCACCACCATGATGCCGCGGCGCGGCACGGCCTTCACCAGCCCGTCCTGCTCGAGCATCGCGATCGCCTCGCGAATCGGCGTGCGGCTGACGCCGAGCTTGTCCGACAGCGCGCGCTCGTCGAGCATCACCGGCTCGGGCGTGGTGTAGATGTCCATCTTCAGGATGGCCTGCTTCAGCGCCTGGTACGCCTTGGCCTTGTAGCTGACCTCGGGCGCGAGCGGCGCCATCGCGAGATCGGGCTCGGCGATCAAGTCCATCGGTCTGGTCCTGGCGCGAGCAGTCATCGATCTTCCATACCGTAACGGGAACGTCTGTTCGCTGAACTGGCATGCCAAATGCCAGGTCGTCAAGGTGGACGTCCGATACGCGAGTCGTGTTGCTCTGCGGTCATTGGTTGGGATGCCAGCACAGAGGCTGTTTCGCGAGAAAAGCGATCAAAATAGTGCTTGCGCGAAAATACAACTTATACGAGTATTTCGGCATGGGGTTGCCCCATGCGGAGATCGGGCATGACGAACGGGATCGGGCGTGTGTTCATGTTCAATCCGCTGGTGAGCGGCACCTACGGCCCGTCCCAGTCCGTGGTCGTCAATTCCGACGGCAGCGCGCCTTACGTCATCAAGAACACCTCGCCGCGGATCGACTATGTGCCGTTCTCGACCTCCGGGGCGCGCGCCTCGGGCGCGCAGCCCGTCGGCAACGCGTTCGTCGATCGCAACGCGCTGCTGATCACCAACGATGTGTCCTGGACCTACCAGTTCGACATTGGTGACTATCCGGGCGATCTGATCGCCTATCTGTTTCGCAGCCAGATCGTGCTGCTCGCGAACAGCGGCATCTTCCTCGCGTCCTATTCGGCAAAGCCGAAAGGAGATCATCGGCGCTCCGTGCCGAGCCGCGCGAAGGCGAGCCGGGAGTCGGAGACCGGCTCGGTCTACGTCTTCAACCTGTTCAGCGAAGGGCTGGACTTCATGTCGAACGGCGGCAGGGCCGGCGACATCCCGGCCTGGAGCGACGGCAGAAGCGGCGCGGCGATCTACACGCCGAACACCCTCGCGGTCGCGCGCGTGCTCAACAAGAGCGATGCGAAGGGCAAGATCTTCGACGGCGCCAACGCCATCACGGTCACCACCGAGACCATCGGCACGTTCACGCTGAATGTCGACGGCAGGAAATTCCCGCTGGTGCAGGATCTGCTGCTCTATCTGATGCGCGACCGCTGGTACCTGTTCGACGAATTCGGCGCGGACTGCACCACCGGTCCGATCGAATTCGACGCCCCTCACTTTCATCCCGGCCGGGACGAAAGCGCTTCGCGACGTCAACCCACAGGAGATCGTCACCATGGCGACGAAGGATAACAACGGTTCGGTCTACGTCTTCAACGTCTTCAGCGAGACGCTGACGCTCAGCACCAACGGCGTCACGGTGAAAGACGGCGATATCCCCGGCTGGTTCGCCGACGCGACGCCGAAATATCGGCCGAATGCCGTGGCGGTGCCGCGCACGCTCAATGCCAGCGACGGGCCGGGCAAGTTCTTCAACGGCACCAACCGGCTGACGATCCAGTGGGCCGACGGCCTGTTCGGCGCCTCGGTGGCGATCGACGGCGCGGGGTTTCCGCTGATCCAGGATCTGCTGCTGTTCATCGATCGCAACAAATGGCAGCTCGTCAACGAATACGGCGTCGAGAAGGACACCGGGCAGGTGATCGGCGCGGCGGCTCTCGGCGAACTGGCCGGCGGTCTCGTCAAGGCGTGAGCAGGGGCGCCGTGTCCGATCTCATGGCCAGAGCATGACATCGCCCGGCGCCCTGCAGACGCCCGCAGGGAGCGTGTTCGTGTTCAACGTGTTCAGCGAAGACATGGACCGCTTCAGCGCCAACGGCACGCAGGTCGGCGGCAATCCGGCGATCGCGGCATGGAGTGCGGGGCCCGCGCCGGCGAAGTACACGCCGGGTTGCCTTCAGGTGTCGCGAACGCTCAATCCGAGCGACGGGCCGGGGAAGTTCTTCAACGGCAGTAACGACATCAAGGTGAACTGGTCCGGCGAGATCGGCGCCTGCACGGTGCCGATCGACGGCGCCAAACATCCGCTGCTCGAGGACCTCGCGCTCTACGTGTTTCGCGGCAACTACTACCTGATCGACTCGGTCGGCGTTCTCATCGAGAGCGGGGCGATGCAGTTGACGGCGCGATAGCGCCGGGATCGCGGCATCGTCGGCGCGGCAAAGGTGCATCATGGCGGATCGAACGCGTGCCCGGACCTCGTCGTTGCAGTTCGAACTGGTCGTGCCCGGCGTCCCGCTGTATCGCGCCGTCGGCGCGACGCCGCAGACCGCGCCCAGCGTGTACTACGCGCTGGTCGGCGATCCCGGATCGTTCCCCGAGATGCTGCCGGCGGACGACGCCTGGGCGAACTGTTCGGGCGGCTTCGTCTTCGTCGAGGCGGGCGCGGCGGTCGCCGACCCGAAGGATGTCGTTGCGGCGCTGAACGAGCGGCTGCAGCCGCAGGCGCCGATGCGGCAATGGGTGGTGTGGGCGAGCGACCTCACGCCGCCGCGGATCGCCGCCGCGCAATTCATCACCATCGCCAAATCCGCCGGCGACGGCAGCGGGCGGGTCAAACCGGGCTGCGCGATTGCGTTCTGCGATCTGGCGCTGCAGATCAGCGCCGAAGTGATCGTCGCGCCTGCGTTCGGCGACGATCCGCCTGCGCTGCAGCTCGTCGCCAGCGGCAGCAGCGGCCTGGTGCTGCAAAGCCAGGGCGCGGGCCAGGCGTCGCTGCCGCTGCCGAGCGATCAGCCGGTGGCGATGCCGATGGCGGGGCCGTCGCTGGGCACGTTCAGCTTCGCCTTCGCGCCGGATCGCGGCAGCTTCTTCGCGCTGTTCGCGCCCGAGGACGACAGCGAAACGCCGCCGGCGTCGGCGGAGATCCGGTTCTTCGCGGGGCCGTTGGAAACCCCGATCGCGATGCGGTTTCCATTGCTGCTCGGCGCCTTTCCGGATCCGCGCGCGCCGGTCGCGGCGCAATTGCCGCTGCGGGTGACGATCGATCCGCTGCAGCCGACAAATGCGACGCGCACCCGGTTTGTGTTCGATCTCGACAAATACGGCGACGGCAAGCCGGTGCTGCCGGTCAGCGAGGCGATGCGCAGCACGGCGGGCGCGACGTTGCGGCTGACGCCGCAGTCTGGCGCCGGTTTCAGCCTCGCGCGAAAACCCGGCGCCGCGCCGCAGACGGCCTACCTCACGCCGGCCGGGCGATATCTGGTTGCGACGTTGCCGAAGACCAAGGCAGGCGCGCCGATCGCCGATGATCCGTTGGCGCTGATGTGCGGCTTGTTCGGCAGCGAGTTCCTGCTGATCGCGCAGAGCGATCTGCTCGATTTCCAGGGCGAGCGGCCGGGCTTCGCCGCGCACTATCCGCCCGAGATGCATATCGCCCGCGCCTGGGATGCGCGCGGTCCGCTGTCCGACGTTTACACCACCAACTGGGTGCAGGTGATCAAGGGCGCGAACAGCGACAAGACCTTCCCCGGCACCATCAAGCAGAGCTTCTGCGCGCAGGCGGTCGACACGGTGTATTTCCAGAGCGCGCCGACCGGGACCGAGCCGTTTCCGATCGCGGTGGGCGCGCGGATCGCCGATCTGTCGGATGCGGCCGCGGGGCAGGTGCTGCCGCTGGCGCCCTATGGCGATGTGTATTTCTCCGACCGGACGATCGACAATCCGAACCCGGCCGTCAGCGCCGATGCGCTCACCAGTTTCGAGACCGCGGTGCTGTCGCCGGCACGGTTCGCGGCGATCGCGGCGGATCGCTGCCTCGGGCCGCTGTTCTTCGACATGGCGACGCTGGAGCCGCTGAGCGGCGGCTATGTCCAGACGCCGCAGGGCCTGCTGGTCGGCCTCAACAGCGGGGCGATGACGTCCGCGACGCCGGCCGGGAGCTGGCAGCAATTGCTGCTGGCGCGCAGCCCGCAGCGGCCGGAGCAATGGCTGCGCTTCCTCCACGGCACGACGCCGTCGGGCTGCAGCGGCGGCACCGGGCCGTTTGACGTCGTCAGCCCGTATCTGTCGACCGCGCTGATGAATCCGGCGGCGTTTCTGGTGATCGCCGATCCCGCATACCTCGGCGCCTTCGACAATCTGCTGCAGCTCGGCGAATTTCCGATCGAGATCGCGGTGTCGAACGCCGACGACGGGCCGTCGCTCGACGTCAATTGCGTGCTGGCGTTCAAGCTCGCGGCGGGGCGCTCCTTCGCCGAACTCGCCGCCGAGCCGTCGGGCTGGACCGACCCCGAGCTGTTCGCCGGCGCTGGCAGGGCCGAAACGATCTCGCGGCAGATCGTCGACTATATTCATCAGGCGAAGCTCGCGAGCGAGGCGGCGCGCGCCGCGGGGGCTTACGATTATTTCGGCGACTTCGTCGCACGGATGAACGATCCGGACTGGACCGGCATCATCGCGCTCGACGCGCCGCTGCGATTGCCCGAGCTACCCGCCGACATCGCGATGCTGTTGTGCGGGATGCGATCCGACAAGCCGCTGTGCTGTCATCATTTCGGCATCACCACCAACGCGCCGAAGCGGGCGGCGTCGGCCGACGACGCCCTGCAGCACAGCTCGCTGTTCGGGTTGATCTATTACGATTACGCGTTCCAGACCCCGACGGCGGATTTCGATTTTCAGACGCTGTCGCTCAAGGCGCTGTTCGCCAACAGCCTGCTGGCGCATTTCGAATCGCAGATCGCTTACTCGATCGCGACGCTGTTCGACGATCCTGTGACGCTGTCCGTCGCCGGCCAGAACGATTTCCCCGCCACCAACACCATCGTCATCGACGGCGCGCTGCAGCAGCGCGACGGCGAGACCTCGGTGGTGTTCGTGACCAGCGAGCAGCGCGTCTTCACGTTCCCGGCCGACGCCGATCGGTACCGTGCACTCGCGGCGCAGACCGTCACCAGCGCCGGGCTCGCGCCGCTGACGGAGGGGAGCGACGGCGTCGGCGGCGATGCCGGCCGAACGGTGTGGGCCGCGTTCACGCTCGACGGCGCGCTCGGCTTCAACACCGAGCCGGCGACTGCACCGCGACGCGACGGTCCTGCGCCGATCGATCTGTTCTCCTATGGACTCCACGACGCGTATTCCGGCGGGCTCGGCTACACCGGATATGCGTTCACGATGAAGAGCGTGGTGCCGGACCAAGGCCTCACGCCGCCGCCGAACATCGCGACCGACCTCGGCGGCGTGCTGCTCGACGCCGAAGCCGGCGCGCCGCGCGATCACAGCCTGATGGCGACGCTGCCGCTGAAGCTGCTCGGCTTCCGGCCGCAGGCGGAATTCGCCGCGTTGAAGACGGTCACCGTCACCGGCGTCGGCCTCGACAGCGTCGAGCCGGTCTACGCGCTGGCGCTGCAGGTGATGATGGGCACGATGGGCGGCCTGACGTCACAGGCGCCGCTCGAAGGCGTGCTGCTGCTCGGCTGGGTTCCCGGCAAGACGCGGGCAGTCGCCGATCAGGTCGGGCTGCTGCTGGCGCCGCCGCCGTCGATGAAGGACGGCACGTTCCAGCTCCAGGGCGTGCTGCCGACGCAATACGGCGCGGTCGAATTGCTGCGTCCCAAGCTCGCAGGCGACGACGTCTATGTGCTGATGCTGCGCGACGTGCTGTTCGCGCTGGGCGCGTTTCCGCTCTACATCCCCTCGACCGGCGAGCGTTCGCTTACCTTCTTCGGCCTGCCGGCGGACGACGGTGAAGGCCGCAACGAGGGCGATGACGAGGACGGCGGCATCAACCTCGCCTGGTTTCTCGGCGAGCCGGATCTGGCCGGCGCCGCAGCGCCGTCCGAACCGCGGCCAGTGCGCGCGACCGAAAAGCATCTCAGCGTCACCCCGACCGTCTACGTCGTCGCCGGCCTCAAGGTCGAATACGACATCCAGTCCAACGACGTCATTCCGATCATCATCTCGATGCTGTCGGAAGTGCCGCTGTCGACCAAGGCGGCGCTCGACGACATCGCGGACGGTTCGGCGCAAATCCCGGTGTCCTACGATCCCTCGGCCGGCGTCACCGTCGCGGTCGATCTCGAATTCACCCCGGTGACGTTCCAGTTCGTGTTCTCCGATCCCTATGTCTACGGCGCGCGGCTGTCGATCGGCGCGGCGCCGCCCGAGCCGAAGGTGCGCACGTCTGGCCCGGTGGCCGTGGCTGGTCGGGTCGCGGCGAACATCGCGGCGCCCCCGGAAAAGAAGAAAGGCATCCTCTCCAGCCTGCGCGGCTTCGTGCTGGAAATCGCCTATCGCAAGATAAGCGACAATCTCGGCGCCTGGAGCGGATCGTTCACCTGGACCCAGCCGATCGGCACCGACGATTACAACATCATGCTGCCGACGGTCGGACTGATCGTCTACACCAACAGCGATTTCCGGGTCGATATCGGCTGGCCGTTCGCGCCGGACGGGGCCGGGCTGGCGCAGCCGTTCTCGGTGTCGTTCTCTATCGAGGGCGTGCCGGTCGAGGCCGCCGGCGGCTTGTACTTCGCCAAGCTGCGTTCGGCCGACGCGCCCGAGGAACTGGGCGACGACTTCGCGGTGATCTGGCGGTTCGGGCTCGGCCTGTCGTTCGGGATCGTCAAGGAAATCCACAAGGGCCCGATGTTCCTGAGCGCGGGCCTGATCGCCTTCGCCACCTTCGAGGGCTTTCTGTCCTCGACGCACGGCAAGATGACCGAGCAGGGCGTCGACTACAAATGGTTCGCCGGCCAGCTCGGCGTCGAGGCCTATTTCACCGGCGCGGTCGATCTGCGGATCATTTCGGCGGCGATCTCGATCAGCGCCACGCTGGTGCTGCAGGTCGCCTACGAGACCGCGCATTCGACGGTGATCCGGCTGGCGTTCAAGGTGTCGATCTACGTCGAATTCCGCATCGTCTTCATCCGGATTTCGTTCAGCTTCGACGCCGACCTCGACGTGTTCCCGCCGATCCATATCGGCAGCGGTCCGCCGGCGCTGATGATCGGCCCGACGCCGCCGACCGCGCGCCGCATCGAGGCACGGCCGACGCGCGCGCCCGCGCCTCCGGTCCGCGTCCGCAAGGAGCTGCATCCCGCCATCGCTGCGCGCTTCGCATTGGAAGCTCCGGGCGATGCGATCGCGATCACGCTGTACTTCACGCTGCAGCCCGCGGTGATCAACAGCACGAATGCGGCGATGCCGCAGGCGGTCGCGGGGCTGGCGATCAATCTGCAGCCGGAATCGACGGCGCCGGACGATTTCTCCAATCTCTCCACCGCGCTTGGCCATTTTCTGCAGGCGAACTACGCGAAGGGCGTCACGCTGACCGAGCAGCTCGCCGCGATCACGGCGAGGCTGGACGACGGCACGTTCGACGGCGCGGTCGGCACGTTCCTGTCCGGCTTGAAATTCACCATCCTGCCGCAGGCGAGCCTGACCACGGCGGCAGACTTCGCGTTCTTCCCGATGCTGCCGCAACTGGCGCTGAGTTATAACGGCAGCCAGATCGTGTTCGATGCGCCGCCGCTGCCGGCGGGCTACGCCGAGGCGCTGAAGCGCTATTTCGATCAGCTCGCGCAGGGGATGCCGCGCCAGCCGCTGGCGCGCGAGGCGATGACGGACAGCGCGTTTCCGACATCGGCGGCGGGCCTGATCTGCACCGACATGATCGTGCTGCTCGCCAAGCAGCTCGTCGCCAATCTGCAGGACATCGCTGCGGCCGATCCCGATCTGAGCTTCGACCAGGCGCTGTCGACGCTCGGCCCGGCCGGCTTCGCGCAACTCGCCGGCTACATGTCGCGCTTCGCGCTGTACGGGCTGCGGCTGCCGGTGCCGGGCAGCGAGCCGTTCGGCAGCGAGCTGACGGCGATATATCAGCTCACCGGCCAGCAGGTCGCGCTGGCGCAGCAAGGCGGGAAGTGGATCACCAGCTTCACGCTCGGCTACGCGCCGGGCGAAAACGTCTCCGACTGGATCGTGTTCGGCGCCGACGGCAAGGCGGCGTCGGTCACCGACGATCTCGGCGCCGGGCTGGTGCTGGACACGATGGTGCAGCCGTCCTGGCTCGGCGCCGGCGGCGACTTCGTGGCGCTGCCGCCGCTGAAGACCCAGCCGTGCCCATATTACATCGCGCGGTCGTATCTCTGGAGCCGCAATGACGGCCACATCGCCAATGTCAGGCCGATGGCCGACGCGCTGCTGACCCGGATGCGGCAGTTCTATGCGCTCGGCGGAAGCGGCGCGGTGGCGCGGCTGGCGCAGGTCCCGGGCGACGCGTCCCCGTCCCCGTTGAAGGCGACCGCTGCACTGATTGTCGGGATGAGCCTGCGCCGGATCATTCCGCCGGGACAGGACAAGCCGCTCGCGACCGTGTTCCGCCTGATCGGCGCCGACACCGGCACGCGCGATCTGCTCGACCGGCTGATCACTGCCGATGCGTGGGCGGGAACGACGCTGTCGCTGCTGATCGCCAACGGGTCGAGCAGCTATGCGTCCTGCGCCAAGCCCGACGCGGTCGTGCTCACCAAGGCCAATCTCTCGACTCTGAACGAGCCGCCGGTGCTGATGGCCACCGGCCAGCCGGCGCTGCGCGCGGCGGCGCAGCAGCCGCCGGTGTCGGCACGCCTCGCGGATGCCGCCGCCTTCGCGCTGCTGGTGTGGGAAGTCTCGGTGGTCAATGCCGACGGCTTCTATCTGCACATCGACGGCGTCCCCGACGCCGCCTTCAGCACCGGCGATGCCCAGATCGCGTTGCTGATCTCCGCCGGTGCGCCGGATGTCGCGACGCCGCTGACGCCGTGGGCGAACTGCTTCGTGCTGGGCAGCGTGCCCGAGGATAGCAAGGGACCGGTCGCTGCGACCGTCTCGGATTCGGGCGGGGCGTGGCAGACGACGACGCCGGGCAGCCTCGGCGGCAGCGTCGGCTTCTCGATCGACTGGCCGGCGCCGCCGGCAACGCCCGGCCTCGGCGCTAGTCCATCGCCGGCCGAGAAGGCGGCCTATGCCGAGGCGCTGTACAGCCTGCTGCAATATCGCATCGACCAGATCGTCGCGCCGACGCCGCGCGTCGCCGCGGCGATCGGCGCAAGCGTGACGCTGCCGACCAATTGGAGCATGCCGGTCGGCCCCAACCAGGCCGAGCGCGGCGCCGACTGGATCTTCAGCAACAGCGTCGCCATCGCGGCGCTGCTCGGCCAGAGCAATCGCTACGTCGGGATCGGCTGTTCGGTCGGGTTCTCGATCCAGCTCCTCGACATCTACGGCAATGCACTGCCGAAGCCGTCATCCGTTTTGGTGCCGTTCGTCTACAACGACGTGCTGGTGGCGGTGGAAGCGTGGCCGGCGATCCGCTCCTACTACGCGTTCAGTGCATCAGGCAGCGCCGTCGAACTGACGCTGCTGCTGGTGTTCGATCCGGCCAATCTCGGCGGCGGCGCGCTGTCGCCCGACGATCCGGTGACGATCGCCAGCGCGATCGGCAGCTACAGGCTGGTGCTGGACCAGCTCACCGATCCTCTGCAGCTCGCGAGCCCAGGCGCCGCGATCCAGATCGAGACCGTGCTGTCGGCGTTGCCGCTGACGACATTGAGCGACGGCCGCAGCCTGCGCGCGGTGCTGACGGCCTTCGTCCAGTCGATCATCGCTTTTCTCGAAGCGCTGCTCGCCGGCAAAACGCCGGCGCCGCCGCCGCCGCTGCAGGCGCTGTTCTTGCTCGACAAGAGCTACGTCGCCGAGCTGCCGTCGGACATCTTCGAACTCACCGTCGAACTGGTGTTCGCGCGCGCGCCCGAGACGGTCGATCCCGCGATCGCCGCAGCACTGCCGGCGGTGCAGATCAGCCGGTCATGGATTGCGGCGGCGGTGTCGCTGGCGCCGACCGGCAGCGGCGACGGGCCGGACATGCAGTTGTCGGCATTCGCGCAGGCGTTCGAAGCGGCGTGGGCCGGCTTCGACGGCGGCAGCGGCGAGCTGAAGCTGGCGCAGGGCGTCCAGGCCAACAATGCACTGGCGCGCAAGCGGCGTGAAGCGCGGCTCGGCAGGACGCGCGCTGCGCTCACCGCCGCGGCGGCCGGGCAGGCCGCGCAGGCGCCGCTGTGGTGCGTGCGGTTCGCGCGCTCCGCGGGCATCGCCGTTTCATTTCCGAATGCCGGCGCATCGCCGCCGGCGGCGCAACTGCCGCTGTCCTGCGCGCCGCTGCCGCTCTCCACCAGCCTGATCACCGCGACCGTCAAGGTTCGCGTCTACGACGCCAACGGCGGCGTCAAGGCCGATCAGGACGTGGTGTTTTCGAGCATCGACATGGACGTGTGGGCCGGGCAGTTCCTGTCCGCGGCGGATGGTCTGTTCGCGCCGCTGATGGCGAGCGCCTCGGCGACGCTCGATCCGGCCTGCTACGCCGATCTTGCGGCGAGCAAGGAAACCCTCGCCGACCAGATCGCGACTGGCCTCGCCGCAGTGCTGCGCATCCCCGGCCAGAGCGTCGACCTCGCGGAGGCGACCGAGCGGTTCCGGCAGGCGTTGCTGCAGAGCCTGTCGACGGACTACGCGCTCGCTTCGGTGGTGCAATTGCCCGCGGCGGTGACGCTCGCGGGCAAGGACGAGCCGGACGCGCCGCCGCAATTGTTCGGCAAGGTGCGCGATCCCAGCCTGTCGGCGGCGGCCTCGCAGGCTTTCACGCTGACGTCCGCGGATCTCGCGCTCGCCACGGGCGACGAGCCGCTGATCTATCTCGCCTCGGCACGCAATCCGGCCGCCCATGCCTGGCTCGATCTGCGCCCGGAATTCGACGTCGCGTTCCTCGAGCACGATTTCGATCCGGACCACAAGCGCTACGGCTACGAGCCGTCGGCGTGGCTGAGCTTCATCGTGCCGGCGTTCGCGCCGGCCGGCGGCCGGCCGGTGCTGAATATGCCGATGGGCCGCAACGCCATTCCGGTGCCGCTGCGGCTGTTCCCGGCGATGCCGGCGATCGCCACTCAGGCCAGCGTGCTGCCGGCGACGATCACCTCGATCGCCGATGCGCTGTTGTGGAGCTACAGCTTCACCGTGTCGGCGCCGAGCGCGGCGCAGGACGAATTGACGCTGCTGGTGCTGTTGAACGATCCACCCGCGCCGGGCCTCGGCCGCCGGCTGCAACGCACCACGCATGTGGAGGCCGCCGGCGACGATCCGCCGCGGCCGCCGCCGAACAACCTGTTCGAGGCGCTGGCGCGGTTCTCGTTCGAATATCCGCAGCTCGCGCCGTTCCTCGCGCAGGTGCCGGCCGCCGCGTTCGACGGCGCCCCGCCGGACGCGCCACGCAAGGCGCTGCAGCGTTTCGACGCGCTGGTCGGCGGCGCTGCATCGACCTGGGCAGCGTGGGTGCAAGACCCCAAGCAGGCGAGGGCGGAGCAACTGGCCGCGCGATTGCTGCGGTCGGACGGAGCCGAAGGGGTGCCGCGCGCGACCTGGCGCTACCTGATCGATTTCAGCAGCCAGCCCGACCTGAAGGTGACCCGCGCGATCGATCAGACCACGACGACATTGCCGCCGTGGCCGCAGATCGACGGCTATGTCACGCCGCCCGCGAGCAACAAGCCGACCGACATCTACGCATTGCGGCAGCGCAGCGAGGCGCCCGGCGAATTGCGCGTGACGCTGCCCGGCCTGTTCATGGTGGCGGCGCAGACCGCGCATGTCATGGCCAATGTCGTGCGCAATGCCAATCTGGTGCCCGATGGCATGCCGGCCGGCACCAGCGTCGATCCGGGTTTCGTCTACACCACGCCATGGACCGAACTGAAAGACCCGGTCGGCCCCGCGCAGACGGTGACCTCGCCGATCGTCGTCGGCAGCGGTGCGACAAATCTGTCCGCCGCGATCGACCAGATGCTGCAGCCGTTCGTCGCCGGGCCGGCGGTCCCCGGCGTGGATGCGACGACGATGCGGCTGCTGGTCAACGCCAACTACGCCTACACGCTGGCGCAGGGCGGCAAGGATCAGGCGCTGCTCAGCCGCTCGGCGATCTTCCTCGGCGATCGCGACATTGATCTGACCGCGGCGCGCGCGGACCCGGCGAGCTTCGACCAGTTCAAGCGCGACCTGGTCGGCGCATTGATGCAGTGGCACACCGCCTTCGCTCCGAGCGATCGCGGGGCGCGGCTGGAATTCTTGCTCGATCTGTTTTCGCAGACCGGCGACAAACAGGTCGCATTGCTCCGCCTGACCGATGTGCGCATTGCGGTGCCGGCTGCCGCGCCGGCGTGGTGGGAATAATGACGAATAGCCGCACCGACACGTCATTGTTGCGCCGCACGGATTTCATGTTGCGGTGCTCACCTTGTGTTGATGGCCGGAGGCGAAACCATCCGGTGCTTGCATGCGTTCCAGTGCAGCCTTAATCTTCAAGGCGTGACGACAGTCTGCAATCCTCGGGAGGACCTCATGGCCTGGAAGAAGCCTGCGATCGTTGAAGTTTCCGTCGGCATGGAAATCAACATGTACGCCTGCGCGGTGCGCAAGTAATCGATCCGCAACGAGCGTGGGTGGCCGGCGCATCGACGCCGGCTGCTTTCGTTTAGTCCGGCACCGACGGCCTGACGGCGTGGGCCGGCGGCAACAGGCCGCACGATCTCAATTTCAGCGGACATTGGAGGACCCCCATGCGCGTCGTCGTTCTCGGGGCGGCGGCTGGAGGCGGGGTCCCGCAGTGGAACTGCGGCTGCGAGGTCTGCCGCGCGGCATTCGCCGATCCGACGCTTGCGCGCACGCAGGCGTCGGTGGCGGTCAGCGCGGATGGCCGGCACTGGTTCCTGATCAATGCCTCGCCGGATCTGCGCCAGCAGATCGTCGCGACGCCGCAGCTTCATCCGAAGGCCGGCGCGTTGCGCCACAGCCCGATCGCGGGCGTGATCCTCACCAATGGCGAAGTCGATGCGGTGGCCGGCCTGCTGTCGATGCGCGAGGGATCGCCATTCGCGATCTACGCCCACGCCAAGGTGCTGGCGATCCTGAAGGTGAACAGCATCTTCAACGTGCTCGACGAGAAACTGGTGCCGCGCCGATCGATCGAGATCGGTCGGCCGTTCGAGCCGATGCTGCCGGATGCGACGCCATCGGGCCTCGACGTGGTGGCGTTCGCGGTGCCCAGTAAGGGCGCATGGTATCTCGAAGGGCGACCGCATCCGGGCGGCGAGGCGGCGGATGGCGATACGCTCGGCCTGACCATCACCGACAAGGCTACGGGCCAGTCCGTGCACGTCCTCACCGCCTGCGCGCGGGTCACCGACGATCTCAAGGCGCGGCTGGCCGGCGCGCCGCTGCTGCTGTTCGACGGCACGGTGTGGCGCGACGACGAACTGATTGCTGCCGGGCTCGGCCGCAAGACCGGGCAGGCGATGGGGCACATCGCGATGTCGGGCGAGGACGGCGCGATCGCCGCACTCGACGGTCTCGGCATTGCGCAAAAGCTGTTCGTGCATATCAACAACTCCAATCCCGCGCTGCTGTGCGACTCCGCGGAGCGCCGCGCCGCGGAGACGGCCGGTTGGCAGATCCCGGCCGACGGCACGGAGGTGACGCTGTGAATGCGATGACCGCGTTTTCGATCAACGGCGCCGCGCCGCTGGCGAGCGCCGACGAGCTGGAAGCCGCGCTGCGCCAGATCGGCGCGGCGCGCTATCACAATCTGCATCCGTTCCATCGGCTGCTGCACGGCGGCAAGTTGAACCGAGGGCAGGTGCAGGCCTGGGCGCTGAATCGTTACTACTACCAGAGCACGATCCCGATCAAGGACGCGGTGGTGATCTCGCGCTTCCGCGACCGCGCCACGCGAATCGAGTGGCGGCACCGGATCGAGGATCACGACGGCGATGCCGGCAGCGAGGGCGGCATCGCGCGCTGGCTGAAGCTGACCGAGGGGCTCGGGCTCGACAGCGCCTATGTGGAGTCCACCCAGGGCATTCTGCCGGCGACCCGCTTTGCCGTGGACGCCTATGTGCATTTCGTCCGCGACCGCACGCCGCTGGAGGCGATCGCGTCGTCGCTGACCGAGCTGTTCGCGCCGAACCTGCACGAGGAGCGTATCGCCGGTATGCTGGCGCATTACGACTTCGTCAATCCGGAGATCATGAGCTATTTCAAGCGCAGACTGACGCAGGCGCCGCGCGACGCCGAGTTCGCGCTCGACTACGTCAAGCGCCATGCGACGACGCCGGCGGAACGCGAAGCGGTATGCAATGCGCTGATCTTCAAGACCAACGTGTTGTGGGCGCAGCTCGACGCGCTGCATCACGCCTATGTCGACGGCCACATCCCGCCGGGCGCCTTCGTGCCGCAGGGCAAGTGAGGGCAGGGCGATGGCGTCGCGCCACATCAGCGTCAACGAACAGAGCCGGCCGGTGCTGCCGCGCCACGCGAAATTGCGTTTCGATGAAACAAGGCAGCGCTGGGTGATCCTCGCGCCCGAGCGCGTGCTGGCGCCCGACGACATCGCGGTCGAGATTCTGCAGCTCTGCGACGGCACGCGTGACGTTGTTGCGATCGTCGATGCGCTGGCGCTGAAGTACACCGCCGATCGCGCCGAGATCGGCGCCGACGTGGTGACGATGCTGCAGGACCTCGCCGACAAGGGGTTCCTCACCGAAGCGCGCGAGAGCGCGCCATGAGCGCCGCGGTGAACGAGACCCATCACCAAGTCGATGGCGTCGCGGCGCTGGAGTCGCGGGGCTCCGTCCCCGAGAGCTTCGGGATTCCGCTCGCGGTGCTGCTGGAAGTGACGCATCGCTGCCCGCTGCAATGTCCGTATTGCTCCAATCCCGTCGAGCTCGAGCGCGGCGGCGCGGAGCTTGCGACCGACGAATGGAAGCGCGTGCTGAGCGAACTCGCCGCGATCGGCGTGCTGCAGGTGCATTTCTCCGGCGGCGAGCCGACCGCGCGCAAGGACCTCGTCGAACTGGTGCGGCACGCGACCGACGTCGGGCTCTACACCAACCTGATCACCTCGGCGGTGCTGCTGACGCGCGAGCGCCTCGCTGCGCTGGCGGATGCCGGGCTGTGCCACGTCCAGATCAGCTTTCAGGGCAACGAGCCGGCCGTTGCGGACCGCGTCGGCGGCTTCGCCGGCGGCCATGCCAGGAAGGTCGAGGTCGCCCGCTGGACCCGCGAGCTCGATCTGCCGCTCACCGTCAACGCGGTGATGCACCGGCAGAACCTGCATCAATTGCCCGACATCATCGAGATGGCGGTGGCGCTCGACGCCGACCGGCTCGAAGTCGCCAATGTGCAATATTACGGCTGGGCGCTGAAGAACCGCGCCGCCCTGATGCCGACGCTGCAGCAGATCGAGGATTGCACGGCGATCGTGGAGGCCGCGCAGTCGCGGCTGAAGGGGCAGCTCGCAATCGACTACGTCGTGCCGGATTACTACGCGCTGCGACCGAAGACATGCATGGGCGGCTGGGGCCGGCAGTTCTTCAACATCTCGCCGAGCGGCAAGGTGCTGCCGTGCCACGCCGCCGAGACCATCACCGGCCTCGCCTTCGATTCGGTGCGCGGAGGTGCGTCGATCGCCGAGATCTGGCGCAATTCGGAGGCGCTGAACCGCTATCGCGGCACCTCGTGGATGCAGCAGCCCTGTGCGAGCTGCGCCTTCAAGGAGATCGATTTCGGCGGCTGCCGCTGCCAGGCCTTCGCGCTGGCCGGCGACGCGGCCGCGACCGATCCGGCCTGCGCGCTGTCGCCGCTGCACGAGCGGATCTTCAAGACCGCGGAAGCAGAGGCGGAAGCCGGCGGCGAAAAGTTCGTGTATCGCAATTTCGCCGGCGGCACGGCGGAGGGCGGGTAGCACCAACTCACCACGTCATTCCGGGGCGCGCGCAGCGCGAACCCGGAGTCTCTTCGCAAATACATCCCCTCGTTTGTCATTCCGGGGCGCCGCGCAGCGGCGAACCCGGAATCCATAGCCCCTGGAGTTGATGCTCATCCACGGCCTGACAACGGCTGTGCGCAACGCAGGCACAGGGAGTATGGATTCCGGGCCTGCGCTGCTGCGCAGCGCATCCGGGAATGACGTTGAGAGGTGAGGGGCATTGCAGATTCCGGGTTCGCCCACCTTCGTGAGCGCCCCGGAATGACGGAACAGTCGTCATTGCGAGGAGCGAAGCTACGAAGCAATCCAGAAGCTCAGTGCTCGGAGCTGGATTGCTTCGCTTCGCTCGCAATGACGGGGAGAGGCTTGGCGACTGGATTCCGGGTTCGCTCACTTCGTGAGCGCCCCGGAATGACCGCGGAAAAGTCTAGAACACCACCACCGACCTGATCGACTTGCCTTCGTGCATCAGCTCGAAACCCTTGTTGATCTCCTCGAGCTTGAGCACGTGGGTGATCATCGGGTCGATCTCGATCTTGCCGTTCATGTACCAGTCGACGATCTTCGGGACGTCGGTGCGGCCGCGGGCGCCGCCGAAGGCGCTTCCTTTCCAGACGCGGCCGGTGACGAGTTGGAACGGGCGGGTCGAGATCTCCTTGCCGGCTTCGGCGACGCCGATCACCACCGAGACGCCCCAGCCGCGGTGGCAGGCTTCCAGCGCCTGGCGCATCACAGTGGTGTTGCCGGTGCAGTCGAAGGTGTAGTCGGCGCCGCCTTCGGTCAGGCCGACCAGGTGCTGGACGATGTCGCCGTCGATCTTCTTCGGATTGACGAAATGCGTCATGCCGAAGCGGCGGCCCCATTCCTCCTTGTCGTCGTTGATGTCGACGCCGACGATCTTGTCGGCACCGACCATCCTGGCGCCCTGAATGACGTTGAGGCCGATGCCGCCGAGGCCGAACACCACGACGTTGGCGCCGGGCTCGACCTTGGCGGTGTTGACCACCGCGCCGACGCCGGTGGTGACGCCGCAGCCGATGTAGCAGCTCTTGTCGAACGGCGCGTCGTCACGGATCTTCGCCAGCGCGATTTCCGGCAGCACGGTGAAGTTCGAGAACGTCGAGCAGCCCATGTAGTGATAGATCGGCTTGCCCTGATAGCTGAAGCGCGAGGTGCCGTCCGGCATCACGCCCTTGCCCTGGGTGGCGCGGATCGAGGTGCAGAGATTGGTCTTCTGGCTCAGGCAGCTTTTGCACTGCCGGCATTCCGGCGTGTACAGCGGGATGACGTGATCGCCGGGCTTCACCGAAGTGACGCCGGGTCCGATCTCGCGCACGATGCCTGCGCCCTCGTGGCCGAGGATCGAGGGGAAGATGCCTTCAGAGTCGAGGCCGTCGAGCGTATAGGCGTCGGTGTGGCAGATCCCGGTCGCCTTGATCTCGACCAGCACCTCGCCGGCCTTCGGCCCGTCGAGATCGAGTTCGACGATTTCGAGCGGCCTCTTGGCCTCGAACGCGACGGCGGCCCGTGTCTTCATGGCGAATCTCCCTGCATCGGCGTCACTGCGATTGGCGTCCGGTATCGCAAATCGGCGGCGTCACCGGAACCGTTTTTTCGCGAGCGCTTCTGAACAGCGCGCAGCCGCCTCTCAGGCCGACGACGCGTCGCAGGCGGCCTCGGCGGGCATCTCTTCGGCCGCATTCGGGTCGCCCGGCGCGGTCGCCCAGGCGAGTTCGACCAGCGTCACAGTGCGCCGGCCGGCGCCGTCGAACTGGCAGACGATCAGGCCCTGTTCCTCGATATAGGTCAGCAACCGCCGGGCGCGGCGCAGCGAGTGGGTGCCGTAGGCGCGCGCGATCGCGGCGTCGCCGGGGCAGGGCCAGCCCTCCTTGGCGGCGCGCGCGATCATCATGAATACGCCCTGCATGTCGTCGGGCAGCATGCCGGCGCGGATCGAGACGTCCTGCCAGCCGTCGTCATCCGCGATCTGCTCGGCGGTTAGCCCGGCGCGGGCGTGGGTCAGCATCCGGCGGAAGTCGGTCAGGTCCGGGATCGTCGCCGCCAGGCCTTCGATCCGGCAGCGCACGATGAACTCCTGATACAGCACGCCGATGGCGCGGAAGCCGGCGTCGGGTTCGGCGAGGATCGCGCGCAGGATGCGGTCGAGCCGTTCGCGCCGCGCCGCCAGTTCCTCGGCGCTCAGCGGCTGCTCCACCGGATCGGGACGGGCGTCGAGCGCCGCGGATTTCGCCGCCATCAACTGGCTGAGCAGATCCGGCGCCGAGCGCCGCTGCGGACGCGTCGATACTTCCGGTGGCGGTTCAGCGAGAATGATCGCGCGCGCATCCTGCAACGCTTCCTCGGGCAACGGCATCAGCCGCGGCGTGGCATTGCGCGGGTGCGTCTCGGTTGGGCCGATCCGCAGCGCCAGCGGGCGGCGCGACAGAGCCGGGCCCAGCGCCATGAACTGGCCGCGCTCGAGATCGCGGAACGCATCCGCTTGCCGCCGCTCCATGCCGAGCAGGTCGGCGGCGCGCGCCATGTCGATGTCGAGGAAGGTGCGGCCCATCAGGAAGTTCGATGCTTCGGCGGCGACGTTCTTGGCGAGCTTCGCCAGCCGCTGGGTCGCGATCACGCCGGCGAGGCCGCGCTTGCGGCCGCGGCACATCAAATTCGTCATCGCGCCGAGCGACAGCTTGCGGGCTTCGTCGGAGACTTCGCCGGCGACCGCCGGCGCAAACAATTGCGCTTCGTCCACCACCACGAGCATCGGGTACCAATGGTCGCGCGCGACGTCGAACATCCCGCCGAGGAAGGCCGCGGCACGGCGCATCTGATTCTCGGCGTCGAGTCCTTCGAGATTGAGCACGGTCGAGACGCGATGCATCCGCGCGCGCTCGCCCGCGGCCTGCAGCCCGCGCTCGGTGTGGTCCTCGGCATTGATGACGAGGTGGCCGAATTTTTCGGCCAGGGTCACGAAGTCGCCTTCGGGGTCGATGATCGATTGCTGCACCCACGGCGCGCTCTGTTCGAGCAGCCGGCGCAGCAGATGCGATTTGCCGGAGCCGGAATTGCCCTGCACCAGCAGGCGGGTCGCCAGCAATTCCTCGAGGTCGAGCGTCGCCGGTCCGTTGGTCGTGGTCTGCCCCATCTCGATCACAACGGTCATGACTTCGCTCGATGCTCCTTTCGGGGGAGGGGCTTAACAATCCGACCGCACTGCGTCGAGCGCCGTGAACCCATGGCTGCCCGTTATGCACGGGTGGTTGCCGGAATGTTCCCCCGGAACCGTCTCAGGCTATCGCGGCGTCTGCGCTCACATACACTCCTTCGATGTTCACCGGATCAGCCCCCGAAGCAGCAGATCGGTGCTGGCTTCCGTGAAACAGTCCATATCGAAGCGTTTGCGGGTTCCGAACAGCAGCGACCACAGGCTGATCAACAGGGCCGGACTCATCACGATCTCGACGAACTCCGTTGCGGGAGCATCTCGGAATTCTCCTGCGGCGACGCCTGCATCGATCACATTCTTGAAGTGTTGCATCATTGGCACGACGAATTCTTCGTAATGTCTGTCGACCAGATCGGGAAATCGCCCACCTTCGGAGATCAGGAAGCGCAGGACCTCGCGGGAGGCCCTGTTCTCCGCGATGTGGGCGTATGCGTAGACGACCATCGCGCGCAGCCGATCGGTGTGCGAACCGGTGAGGGTGGCGGCGTAGTCCCCCAACCGAGGCAGGAACTCCATGGATTTGTGCCGGACCATCTCTTCGAACACCCGCTCCTTGGTGTCGAAGTAGAAATAAATCGTCCCCTTTGTCACGCCGGCCAACGCCGCGACGTCTTCCAGTCGCGTGGCTGAATAACCATGCTTCACAAACTCCTCGAACGCTGCATCGAGGATCTCGGCCGGACGTTCGGCTTTGCGCCGGGCGCGCTTCTTGGTTTCGGCAGGCATGACGGGAGCTCCAATCATTCGCAGCATACTATTGACTTTCGAGTCAGTCAATATTATTGCAGAGCAGCATGGTCGATCATATGAGCCAGCCTATCATGTTACCGCCGCTTCGAACGATCCTGTTGTTGCTCCTGGCGCTGCCGCTGGCGGCCTGCAACGAAAAGGCTCAGCAGGGCCGGCCGGCGAATCTGGTGAAGACCGAGATCGTTCACCTTCAGCCCCGGCAGACGGTGGTTCGTCTCACCGGCGACGTCCAGGCGCGTGTGACCAGCGAATTGTCGTTCCGCGTCAGTGGTCGGGTGACGGAGCGGCTGGTCGATGTCGGGGCCCATGTGAACGCCGGCGACGTGCTGGCGCGGATCGATCCGACCGAGCAACGGGCCGACCTCGTCGGCTCCCAGGCGGCGGTCGCGTCCGCGGAAGCGCAGCTGCGTCTCGCCACCGCGACCTTCGAACGGCAGAAGTCGCTGATGGCCAGCGGCTTCACCACCCGGGGCTCGTTCGACCAGGCGCAGGAAGGATTGCGGACCGCCGAAGGCTCGCTCGACAACGCCCGGGCCCAGCTCGAAATCGCAAGAGATGCCCTGACCTATACCGAGCTTCGGGCGAGCGCGTCGGGCATCATCACGGCGCGCAACATCGAGGTGGGGCAGGTCGCGCAGTCCGCCCAGTCGGCCTACACGCTGGCCGAGGACGGCGCGCGCGACGCTGTGTTCGACGTCAACGAATCGGTGTTTCTGAAGCCGATCGAGGGCGGCACCATCAAGCTGACGCTGGTGTCGGATCCCTCGGTCACCGCGATCGCGCGTCCGCGAGAAATCTCTCCGACCGTCGACCCGAAGAGCGGGACCGTTCGGGTCAAACTGTCGATCGAGAATCCGCCGGCCGCGATGACGCTCGGCAGCGCAGTCACAGGCGAGGGGCGCAGCCCGTCCGTCGACAAGATCGTGCTGCCCTGGAGCGCCCTGACCTCCGATCAGCAAGGGCCCGCCGTCTGGGTGGTCGACCCCGAGACGCGCGCCGTATCGCTCAGGAGCATCAAGGTCGAAACCTACGAGACCAGTTCGATCGTCGTGGCCGGCGGCCTGAAACCGGGCGAGCGGGTCGTCGTCGACGGCGGCAAGATGCTCCGGCCCGCGGAAATCGTCACCTATGACGGGGAAAACGCATGACAGCGTCGCGGGTCATCGGCGTGATAGCGGCCTGCGTGTTCATCGCGGGATGCCAGGAGAAAGCCAGCCAGCCGCAGCCGATCCGGCCGGTGCTGTCGACTGTGGTCGCCCCGCCCGAAGCGACCAGCATAGGCGTCGTCGGCACGATCCAGCCCAGGTACAAGACGGATTATGGTTTCCGCGTACTCGGGCGGATGATCGCGCGGCCCGTCAATGTCGGTGACACCGTCGCGAAGGGGCAGGCGCTTGCGGCAATCGATCCGTTCGCGGCGGAACTGGCCGTCCGGTCCGCCGTCGCCGACGTCGCCTCGGCGCAGGCCCAGTTGGTCAACGCCAGTAGCAACGTCGCCCGCCAGCGCACGCTGATCGAAACCGGCGCCGTGACCAAGGCGACGCTCGACTCCGCGGAGCAGGGCAATTCCGCGGCGCAGGCCTCGGTCATTCGCGCCCAATCGAGCTTGACCAAGGCGCGCGAGCAACTGAGCTACACCAAGATCGCCACCGAATATGCCGGCGTCGTCACCGCTGTCGGTGCGCAGGTCGGCCAGGTCGTCAGCCCCGGTCAGACCGTGGTGACGGTCGCGCGACCGGACGTTCGCGAGGCGGTGATCGACGTCGCCGACGACCTCGCCGGCGCCCTGCAGATCGACATGCCGCTGAAGGTCGCGCTGCAGCTCGACCCGCGGATTCGTGTCGACGGCAAAGTGCGTGAGGTGTCGCCGCAGGCCGATCAGGTGACCCGCACCCGAAGGGTCCGGATCACGCTGGAGAATCCGCCGGAGACGTTTCGTCTGGGATCCACCATCACGACCCTGATTCCGGGCAAGCCGACGCGCGGACTGCGACTGCCGGGCACGGCGATCCTGACCGAGGGCGGCCAGTCGAACGTCTGGATGGTCGATCCTGCCACCGGGGCGGTGTCCAAACGCAAAGTGCGGATCGTCACCAACGATGACGGCTCGGTCGACGTGGTCGAGGGAATCCAGGCTGGCGCGCGTATCGTGACGGCGGGTGTGCATCATCTCGAGGAAGGCCAGACGGTTCGGTTCGGAGAGGGAAGCTCGCTGTGAAGTCTTTCAACCTTTCCGACTGGGCTCTGCAGCACCGCTCTCTGGTCTGGTATTTCATGATCGCGTTCATGGCCGCCGGGCTGTTGTCCTATTTCGAGCTCGGACGCGAGGAAGATCCGGCCTTCACCATCAAGACGATGGTGATCCAGGCGCAATGGCCGGGCGCCTCGGCCGAGGAGACGACCCGGCAGGTCACCGACAGGATCGAGAAGAAGCTCGAAGAGCTGGAGTCGCTGGACTTCACCAAGAGCATCACGACCTCGGGCAGCACGACGGTGTTCGTCAATCTGCGCGACACCACCAAGGCGCGCGACGTGGTCCCGACATGGGTCCGCGTCCGCAACATGATCAACGACATCAAGAGCGATTTCCCCACCGGCGTCGTCGGGCCGTTTTTCAATGATCGCTTCGGCGACGTGTTCGGCAACATCTACGCCTTCACCAGCGACGGCCTGACGCAGCGCCAGTTGCGCGACAAGGTCGAGGACGTGCGCGCCAAGGTCCTGCAGGTGCCCAATGTCGGCCGCGTCGACATCGTCGGCGCGCAGGACGAAGTGATCTATCTGGAATTCTCGACCCGCAAGGTCGCGGCGCTGGGGCTCGACCAGCGCTCGGTGATGACGTCGCTGCAGGCCCAGAACGCGATCGCGCCCTCCGGCGTGCTGCAGGCCGGCCCGGAGCGGATCAGCGTGCGGGTCAGCGGACAGTTCACCTCGGAGGAGAGCCTCAAGGCGATCAATCTGCGCGTCAACGACAGGTTCTTTCCGCTCACCGATATCGCCACCATCCGCCGCGGCTACACCGATCCGCCGACGTCGCTGTTCCGGTACAAGGGCGAGCCCGCGATCGGCCTGACCATCGGCATGAAGGCCGGCGCCAACCTGCTGGAATTCGGCGACGCGTTGAAGAAGGAGATGGCGCGTATCTCGGCCGACCTGCCGGTCGGCGCTGAGGTTCATCTGGTCTCGGATCAGCCGCAGATCGTCGACGAGGCGGTGTCCGGGTTCACGCATGCGCTGTTCGAGGCCGTCGTCATCGTGCTGGCGATCAGTTTCATCAGCCTCGGCATGCGCGCCGGCCTGGTCGTCGCCATCTCGATTCCGCTGGTGCTGGCGATCACCTTCCTGGTGATGTCCTACAGCGGCATTTCGCTGCAACGGATTTCGCTGGGCGCGCTGATCATCGCGCTCGGCCTGCTGGTCGACGATGCGATGATCGCGGTCGAGATGATGGTGGCGCGCCTGGAGGTCGGCGATTCGCTGACCAAGGCGGCGACCTACGTCTACACGTCGACCGCCTTTCCGATGCTGACGGGCACGCTGGTGACGGTCGCCGGTTTCATCCCGATCGGCCTCAACAACAGCGCCGCGGGCGAATTCACGTTCACGCTGTTCGTCGTGATCGCGGTGTCGCTGCTGACATCCTGGATCGTCGCCGTGCTGTTCACGCCGTTGCTCGGCGTCACCATTCTGCCCGACAAGATGAAGGGCCATCACGACAACAAGGGATGGTTCTCCACCGCCTTCAGCCGCGCGCTCTTGTTCTGCATGCGGTGGCGCTGGCTCACGATCGGGGTGACGCTCGCCGCGTTCGCGCTGTCGATCGTCGGCATGGGATTCGTCCAGCAGCAGTTCTTTCCGTCGTCTGATCGCAAGGAACTCATCGTCGACTGGAGCCTGCCGCAGAACAGTTCGATCGCCGAGACCAGCGCGCAGATGGCGCAGTTCGAGCGGGAGGCGCTGAAGGGCCAGGACGGTATCGATCACTGGTCGACCTATGTCGGGCAGGGCGCGCCGCGCTTCCTGCTGTCGTTCGACGTCCAGCCGGCCAACGCCACGTTCGGCCAGATGGTGATCGTCACCAAGAGCCTGGCGGACCGCAACCGGCTGAAGACCGAGCTGCAGGCCTATCTGAAGAAGACGTTCCCCGGCACCGACGCCCTGGTGAAGCTGCTGGATATCGGTCCGCCGGTCGGACGGCCGGTCCAGTATCGCGTGAGCGGGCCCGACATCGGCGAGGTACGCGCCTTGTCCCGTCAGCTCGCGGGCATCGTCGCCGCCAACCCGCATCTCGGCGACGTGGTCTACGACTGGATGGAGCCCGCGCGTGTCGTCAAGGTCGACGTGCTGCAGGACAAGGCCCGCCAGCTCGGCGTGACCTCGGAAGACATCGCCTCCACCCTGAACGGCGTCGTCGACGGCTCGTCGATCACGCAGGTTCGCGACGACATCTACCTCGTCAAGGTTCTCGGCCGCGCCAATGCGTCGGAGCGAGGTTCGATCGAAACGCTGCGCAATCTGCAATTGTCGGGCAGCAACGGGCAGTCGGTGCCGCTCGCGGCCGTGGCGAACTTCCGCTACGAGCTCGAACAGCCGACGATCTGGCGGCGGTCGCGTCTGCCGACCATCACCCTCAAGGCCGACGTCCGCAACGGCGTTCAGCCGGCGACCGTCGTCGATCAACTGAAGGCGCCGATCGCGCAGTTCAGCGCGAAACTTCCCGTCGGCTATTCCGTCACCGTCGGCGGCAGCGTCGAGGAGAGCGGAAAGTCGCAGTCGCCGATCATCGCCGTGGTGCCGGTGATGCTGTTCGCGATGGCGACCATTCTGATGATCCAGTTGCAGAGCTTCAGCCGGCTGTTCCTGGTGTTCGCCGTCGCGCCGCTGGCGCTGATCGGCGTGGTCGCGGCGCTGTTGCCGAGCGGCGCGCCGCTGGGTTTCGTCGCGATCCTCGGGGTGCTGGCGCTGATCGGCATCCTGATCCGCAACTCGGTCATTCTGATCGTGCAGATCGAACATTTGCGAAGCGAGAACAAGCCGCCCTGGGACGCCGTGGTTGAAGCCACCGAGCACCGGATGCGGCCGATCCTGCTGACGGCCGCCGCGGCCAGCCTCGCGCTGATCCCGATCGCCCGTGAAGTATTCTGGGGGCCGATGGCCTTCGCCATGATGGGCGGCATCATCGTCGGAACGGTGCTGACGCTGTTGTTCCTACCCGCGCTCTACATTGCGTGGTTCCGTATCAAGATGCCGGAAGAAGGCACGTCAGCATGACAAATAAAGAACTCGAAACTTCCGTCCCGCCATTGTGTCGCGGCGCCCGCGTTCGGATGAGCCGACTGGGCCGCGAGCGTCATCCCAAATACGGCGAGCGCGAGGGATTGATCGTCGGACAGGGGTCCCCGAGCAGTTGGCGGGTCAAATTCGACGACCGCAAGACCATTCAGGCGATCCATCAGGACTACCTCGAACGGGTTCCGCGCTCGGCCCAGCCGGCCCAATCCGCGGACGCGATGATGGACTGCCGTCATCGCGGCGCCTCATCGAATCCTTAAGCCTTTTCCTCGATCGTCCGGTATGGTCATGCGTCACATTCCCCGGTCGTTGGTCGTCCCTCTGGCGATCGCGTTGAGTTCGCTGCTGGCGGCCTGCGCGTCTGCGCCGCGCGTGCCGTACACCGCCGCGGAAGCCTCCGCGGCCCGGGTCCTCGACCTCACGGATTTGCGGCGCTATGCGGACGAGCCGGCATCCGCCTTCCGGGACGACAAGATGATCGCGGGGCCGCGCACCTATCTGGCGCTGTCGGGCGGTGGTGCCGACGGCGCCTATGGGGCGGGCGTGCTCAACGGATGGACCGACGCCGGCACGCGTCCGTCGTTCTCGATCGTCTCCGGCGTCAGCACCGGCGCGCTGATTGCGCCGTTCGCGTTTCTCGGGCCGCAATACGACCCGACCTTGCGCGAGTTCTACACCAGCGGCATCGCCGAGAGCCTGCTCGACTCGCCGAATCCGTTCAATGCGATCTTCGGCTCGGGACTGTTCGGCAATACCCGTCTGCGCGAACTGGTCGCTCGGTACATCGACGCGGATTTCGTCGCCGCGGTCGCAGCCGAGCACGCCAGGGGCCGGATGCTGTTCGTGGCGACGACCAATCTGGATTCCCAGCGCGCCGTGATCTGGAACATGGGCCGGATCGCTTCGTTGCGCACGATGGCTGGGCTCAATCTGTTCAGGGACGTGGTGGCGGCGTCGGCGAGCCTGCCGGCGGTGTTTCCGCCGATGCTGGTGAATGCCGAGGCCAACGGCGTCCGGTTTCAGGAGATGCATGTCGATGGCGGCGTGACCGCGCCGGTGCTGACGCTGCCGGAGGCCTATCTGCTGCGCAACGCGTCATGGGGCAAGTCGCTCGATCTGCAGCTCTACATCCTGATGAACAACAAGATCGAGCCGGAATTCCAGGTCGTCCAGAACAGGACGCTGGAGATCGCCGCGCGGTCGTCGTCGACGCTGGTCAAGGCGCAGACGAGGTCGATCCTCTACAGCACCTATGATGCCGCCCGCCGCAACAAATACGGCTTCAATCTGACTTACATCGAAAGCGATCGGCCGCCGTCGCCGTCCGCGGGCTTCGACACCGCTTACATGCGGAGCCTGTTTCAGTACGGCTATGACCGGGCGAGGTCGGGCCGTGCGTGGTCGAAGTCGCCTCCTGAGGATACGCCGACCGCCGTGCCGGTCGCGGCGGCCCCACCGGTTCGGCGACTGGCCGGCGCCAACTGATCGTGACGCTGTCGACGCGGCCTCCCGCCGCGTCCCGAAGAGAGCGAGGCGGACATGTCTGCACGTATCGTCCTGTTCGCCCTGACGGCGGCGTCGCTATCGCTCGGTCTGACGTCGGCGGTCCAATCCGCGCGCGAGCCTCACGAGCTGAACGTCGGCGCGACGCCGGGTTCTGCCGACGAAACCGGCGCCGAGCCGATCGCCGCCGGCTCCGGTGCGGATCTCGTCCGGATGGTGGAGGCCAGCCTGTCCGGGGCCAGGGTTTACGATCTGAGCTTCAACGGTGACGGCGCGGCGCCGTCGTTCGAGGTCAAATCATATCGCGACGGCAAGATCTGGAACACGGTGGTCGAGGCCGCGACGCGCCGGATCGTTCGATCCGCGATGGTGATGTCGGCCTCCGATCTGCATGGGGAGGACCGACGCAGCATCGACGACTTCAGGCGAGCCAACATGGCGTTGGCCGATGCGATCGAGATCGCCGAGAAGTACGGACCGGGCAAAGCGATCAGCGCCGGCCTTCACCACACCGGCGGAAAACTGGTGTTCGTGGTGGTGGTCGTATCAGGCGGTGCGCTCAAGGAAATCGTGATCCGCCCCGACAGCCTGAAGCGCGGCGGGCGGCGCGGGACGTAGCATCGGCCCGGCGATTCCGTCAGCCGGGCGCCGGCCTGAACTGCGTCCGTGCTCGGCCGTTTCGTCGGTCGCATTCCGATCCCTCACGGCGGGCTGCCAATTCCGCTGGCCTGTCGTAACAAGCCTCGTTTCGGCGCAAACAGAAACGCCAGAACGAAAACGACCGCCTGGGTCAGCACGATACAGGCGCCGGTCGCGCCGTCGATATGGAAGCTGACCAACGTCCCGAGCACGGCCGAACTGGTCGCGACCGCGGTGGCGATCACCAGCATCCGGTCGAAGCTGTCGGTCAGCAGATAAGCGGTTGCCCCGGGGGCGACCAGCATCGCGATGACCAGGATGATTCCGACCGCCTTCAGCGACGCGACGATGGTCAGCGCGAGCAGCACCAGCAACCCGTAGTGCAGCCACGTCACCGGGAGGCCGATCGAGCGTGCGTGGTTGGGATCGAAGCAGTAGAGCAACAGATCGCGGCCCTTCAGGATCATCACGAGCAGCGTGCCCCCGGCGACGATGGCGGTTTCGATCAGGTCGCGCGGCGTGACGCCGAGAACGTTGCCGAACAGGATGTGATTCAGATGCTGGTCGGTATCGATCTTGGTGAACATCACGAGGCCGATGCCGAACATGCCGGAAAACACGATGCCCATCACCGTGTCTTCCTTCACGCGGCTGTTCGCGCTCAAATACCCGGTGAACACGGCGCAGGACAGCCCGGCCGCGAACGCGCCGACCGCGTATGGCAGGTTCAGCACATGCGCGAGCACGATACCCGGGAGCACCGCGTGGGAGACGGCGTCGCCCATCAGCGACCAGCCCTTGAGCACCAGGTAGCACGACAGCACGGCGCAGACCGCCGCCACCATCACCGATATGATCAGCGCGCGCTGCATGAAGGGGTAGGCCAGCGGCCCGGCGAACCAGTCGACCAGTTCGCTCACGACGCGACCTCCGCGGCGGCGAGCCGACGACGGCGCGCCGCCAGCATGCCGTGCTTCGGCGCGAAATAGAACGCCGTCAGGAATACCAGCGTCTGCAGCGTGACGATCACCCCGCCGGTCGCGCCGTCGAGGAAGTAGCTGATATAGGCGCCGACGAAACTGGTGATCGCGCCGACCGAGATGCTGATCAGGATCAGCCGGCCGAAGCGGTCGGTGAGGAGATAGGCGGTGGCGCCGGGCGTGACCACCATCGCGATGACGAGGCAGGCGCCGACCGTCTGCAGCGCCGCGACGGTGCAGGCGCTGAGCAGGGTGAAGAACACGATCCTGAGCGCGCGGGGATTGAGGCCTATGCTGCGCGCGTGGTTCTCGTCGAAGAAGGTCACCATCAGGTCCTTCCACAGCAGGGCCAGGATGCCGAGCGAGACCGCCGAGATCAGCGCCACCTGGACGACGTCCCCGTCGGAGATCGCCAGGATGTTGCCGAGCACGATGGTCTGGACGCTGACCGAGGCCGGCCAGATCGAGGCCATCAGCAGGCCGAGCGCGAACAGCGTGGTGAACACCAGCCCGATCACCGCGTCCTCGCGCAGGCGCGAGTTCAGCTTGACGAACTGCATGCCGGCCGCGGCGAGGATGCCGGCGAGGAAGGCGCCGAGTGCGAACGGCGCGCCGATGATATAGGCGGCTGCGACGCCGGGCACGATCGAATGCGCCAGCGCGTCGCCCATCAGCGACCAGCCCTTCAGCATCAGATAGGCCGACAGAAAGGCGCAGACGGCGCCGACCAGCGCGCTGACCCACATCGCCTTGATCATGTAGTCGTAGCCGAACGGCACCAGCATCTCGGCGAGCAGGGAGCCCTCGGCCATCTCAGGTCTCCTCTTCGTGCCGCTGGCTCCGACGCTCGCCGTACAGCACCAGCGGCCGTTCGTCGTCGGTGATCACCGTGAGCCGCTGGCGCTCGTCGTCGCGCTCCAATCCGGTGCCGCCGAGCTGCAGGTTGCGCAACACGCCGCCGAACGTCCGTTCGAGATTGTCTCGCGTGAAGGTCTCGGCGGTCGGCCCGGCGGCGAGAACGGAGCGGTTGATCAGGACGACCTGATCGCAGAACTCCGGAACGCTGCCGAGATTGTGGGTCGAGACCAGCATCAGGTGCCCGGAATCGCGCAACTCGCGCAACAGGTCGACGATCGCAGCTTCGGTCTTGACGTCGACGCCGGTGAACGGCTCGTCGAGCAGGATGATGCGGCCGCCCTGCGCCAGCGAGCGAGCGAGGAACACGCGTTTCTTCTGGCCGCCGCTCAGTTCGCCGATCTGGCGGTGGCGGTAGTCGCTCATGCCGACGCGCTCCAGCGCCTCGTCGACCTTGCGGCGATCGAGCCGCGACGGAATCCGCAGGAAGTTCATGTAGCCGTAGCGGCCCATCATCACCACGGTTTCGACCAGCACCGGGAAGTTCCAGTCGACATCCTCGCTCTGCGGCACATAGGCGACGATGTTCTTCTTCAGGGCCTCCGCGACCGACAGACCGCAGAGTTTCACCACGCCGGAGGTGGGCCGCACGAAGCCCATGATCGCCTTGAAGATCGTCGATTTGCCGCTGCCGTTGACGCCGACCAGGGCGCAGATCGTGCCGGGGTCGAGCGCGAACGACGCGTCCTTCACGGCGGTGAAGCCGTTCGGGTAGGTGACGGTGAGATTCTGCACTGTGATGCTTGCGACGGGCGTCGCGCCGAATTCCGAACTAGCCATGTTCGTGATGAGGCGCGATCAAGCGCCAAACCCCTTCGCGATGGTCTCGACGGTCACCTTCAGCAGATCCAGATAGGTGGGGACCGGCCCACCTGCGGCGCTGAGCGAGTCGACGTATAGCACCCCACCGTAGCGCGCCCCGGCTTCCCGTGCCACCTGTTTCGCGGCGCGGTCCGAGATCGTGCTTTCGCTGAACACCACCGGGATGTTGTTCGTGCGTACCAGGTCGATCACCTTGCGCACCTGCTGGGGCGTGCCTTGTTCGTCGGCGTTGATCGGCCAGAGGAAGGCCTCCTTCATGTCGTAGTCGCGCGCGAGATAGCTGAAAGCGCCTTCGCTCGACACCAGCCAGCGCTTGTCCCGGGGAATGGCGGCCAGCCGCATCCGCAGCGGCTCGTCGAGTGCCTTGATCCGCGCGGAATATGCGGCGGCGTTGCGATCGTACGCGTCCTTGTTGGCGGGATCGTAGGTGCCTAGCGCCTTGCGGATGTTCTCGACGTAGATCAGGGCGTTCGAGGGCGACATCCAGGCGTGCGGGTTCGGCTTGCCGGCATAGGGCCCGTCGGCGATCCCCATCGGCGCGATGCCTTCGGTGACGACCACGCTCGGCACCTGTTTGACGCTCTGGAAGAACCGCTCGAACCAGCGTTCGAGGTTGAATCCGTTCCACAGCACCAGGTCTGCCGACTGCGCGCGTACGATGTCGCGCGGTGTCGGCTGGTAGTCGTGGATCTCCGCCCCCGGCTTGGTGATCGATTCCACCACGGCCCTGTCGCCGGCGACGTTCTGCGCGATGTCCTGGATGATGGTGAAGGTCGTCACCACCCGGAACGGCTTGCGCGTTTCCGCTTGGACCGGCCCGGCCAGCAGCACGCCGGCGAAGGCAGCCGCCAATGCGGCTGCGAAGGCTGTCGTGATCCGGCGGCGGTCGGTGACCTTCGGCTTCATGTCTCGTTTCCCTGATTTGCGTCGGCTGCCGCTGGGGCCCGGTCCCGTGGCTTTCTAGAAATGCACATTGAGGCGCAGCATCGCCTGGTGACGCTCGAAATTCTCGAGGTCGAGACGTCGGCTGTCGCCCAGCGCTCCGCCCGCGACCTGCATCTGCCAGGTTCCCGACACTCCGAGACTCTCCGAGATGCTGTAGGAGAAGGTCGGGCCGACAAACACCGCGTCGCCGGCGAAGCGGTCCAGGCCGCCGCCCTCATAGGCTCGCAGATAGCGCAGCGCGACGCCTGCGACGAAGTCCGGCACGAACGCGTAGGACAGCGCGCCGTGCAATTCGAGGTCGGAATCGTGGCTCCACAGCCTGGTCGCGCGCTCGCGGGTCGCGCCGGTGCCGTACCAGACGTTGAAGGCGGCGAACAATCTGTCGGGGATCAGTTCGCGGTCGAACAGCGCGGCGAATTCGGCGCCGTAGTGTTCGATCCGCATGCCGCTGCCTTCATCGACGCGGCTCCAGCCCGGCTGGGCGTGCAGCGTCAGCCCGAACGGCGCGGAGGTCCTGTCGATCAGCTTGTAGCGGAATTCCATCGTCGCGCCGTTGAAGGTGACGTGGCGCCGGTCGTCGTAGCCCGGTGCGCCATCGATCCGCTGGCCGCCGAGGCCGAAGCCCGGCGCGATGCGGAATTGATCCGTGACCGTGTATTTCACCTGATTCAGGGTGGCGAGCGTAGCGTAGCTGCCGCTTCGCTTGCCGAACGCGCCGACATTTTCCATCTCGATCTCGATGTCGCCGCGCCGGCCGATGTCCGATCCCATGGTGAAGCCGAAGATATGCTCGGTATCGATGTCCTTGGCTTGATGAGCCGGCGCTGCCGGCTTTGCACCGGCGAAGCCGCTCGCCTGCGAGGGGGCGAGAGCGGTGAGCCATGACGGTCGATCCGCCGCCGCTGCGGGCCCCACCTGGGCAAGCGCACCTAGTCCCGTCGCCGCCGCCACGGCGACGAGAGCCCGCTTGGGCTGCTGACGTCCGGCCGGGATACCCGCCCGCGACCGAATTCTTCGCACCAACATCTCCACATTCCAGCCAATTATACATGATGTAGCTTTGGCTACAGACTAGAGAACGGTTCGCAGATGTCAACTCACCCTAAGATGTAGCGTTGGCTACATTTTGACACGACCAACGAAGCGTGATCTCTCTGGCGCGCAATCTCAAAGGCTTAGGACGGACGCCATGGCGCTGACGGCTCACCAGAAGCCACCCCCGAACGACGGCGCCGGCACCGAACTACCCTCGGAGCTGACTCAGGCGCGGCGCTTCGGCAAGACGCGGTCGGCGCAGTCGACCGCGTTGTTCGAAGATTATGTCGAGCTGATCGCCGATCTGCTGACGGGCGTCGGAGAGGCGCGGCCGACGGATATCGCGCGACGGCTCGGGGTGTCGCATGCGACCGCGATCAAGGCCATCGCGCGCCTGAAGCGGGCCGGATTGGCGACCTCGCGTCCTTATCGGGGTGTCTTTCTCACCGAGAACGGACATGCGCTGGCCGAAAAAGTCCACACGCGCCATCGGCTCGTGGTCGACCTGCTGATCGCGGTGGGGGTTCCGGCCGAAGCCGCCGAGGCCGATGCCGAGGGAATGGAGCACCACGTCTCGGACGCGACCCTGAAGGCATTCGCTCATTTCCTCGGCTCGCGATGACGAGCGGCCCGCCGGGCCGGCTGAAGCAGGCCCAAGTAGCAAGTCGTATGAAGTTCGTTCAGAGTGAGTGTCGCGCCGGGCAATTCGGCGAGAATGGCCAGCAGCCCGGTCCCGGCCGACGGCTCGAGTACGGCGTCGGAGGGGAAGGCCGGTTGAACTAGAGGTAATGCCAGCAGTCTCCAAAGATTGTTGGCCTCTTTGCATTCCGCGGACACTTCGCCGGATGGCCGCGCGGGCACAGCCAGTTCACTCCTTCTCCTGAGATGCGCCGATCTTCCGCAATTTGCTGCGGCCCCCGCGCTGTTCGTTTGCCGCGACCGGGTCCACGTAGCTGGATCTTGCAGCAAGAGCCGGAGCCCGCATCTACGTTTGTTTCACATCGTGAGTGAGAAAAACTCAGCCAGCAGCGAGGATGACGTGATCGGGTTCGAACGTCGCCGCAGCGGTCGAGCCTTCGACGAGTCCGAGATCCTCGACCTGATGACGCGGCACCACCGCGACGAGCGTCTTGCCTTTGCCGAGGTCGAGATGAACCTCCGAATGAACCTCTGCATCGATGCGCCGCACCACCGTGCCGCGAAACAGATTGCGCCGCAGCCGCGATGCCTCGTCCGGTGATACCAGTCGCACGAACGGAGCTTTCACCAGCGCCAGCGCCTTTCGGCCGGGGGCGAGGTCGAGCTGTTCCGTCGCGGCGTTGGTGATGATCGCGTGAATCGAGTGTTCGTCCGACACTTTGAGGACGACTTCGACGTCGACCGGCCATCGTCGAACGCTCACCACCTCGGTACGGAAGATGTTGCGCGCCGATATTTTGAATCCCGTAGCCCACAGCAGGGCGTCGCCGATGTCTGCGAGGCCTTCTTCGGCGATCAGCGAGGAAATCCTCGCCAGATGGTCTTCGAGACGATGGAATGCGGTGATCAGCCGGCGGCCTTCTTCGGTCATCTCGGCGGCTCCGCCGACGCGACCGCTGGTCCGCGTCACGAACGCGGGCGTCGGCAGCAGGTTGTTGATGGCGTCGACGGCTTCCCACGCGGTCTTGTAGCTGATCCCCATCGCCTTCGCGGCCTTGCTGATGCTGCCGTGTTCGGCGACGGCCTCCAGCAGACGGATACGGTCACGACCGACCAGGAGACGCCCGCCGCTCCGAAGCTCGAGATATGCGTCGATCTTGTCGTCGGCCATCGCATGGTGTCGCGTGAGTGGGTTGGGCGCGCCACCCTAGGCGATCGCGCTGCGAGGGGAAAGCGCGGCGCACCAACCGCAGTGCCCAGAATACCACTTCAGCGGAAACAGCGTCCGATATTGTAGCGCATGCCGAGTTCAGCCGATGGTCGTGCCCCGTTGCGCGGCAAGTGAGTCGAACCAGGCGACGATCGCGTCCGGATCCACGGGCAACTCTGTCCAGTCGTCGCCCGCAAAATCGATCCAGCCCGGCAGCATCGATCGATCCACCGCAACAACAGCGGGAATGTCCTCGGCGACGGCGAGTCCGACTTCCTCGCGAATGCCTCGCCCGGCGATTTCCTCTTTCGCGAACCGTCCGAACAGAACGAGCTGCGGCCGGGTGGCGATCGCTTCAGCGAGCCGTACCTGCGCCATCGTGAGCCCGTCGGCGCTGAGGATGCACGATGTCGATCCGGCGCCGAGATCCTGCGACAAGGCGATGGAGTCGCCCCGCACCACGTCATCGAGCCAAAGCGAGGCGCGGCCATTCGCGTGGGGCGAACCATAGCGGGGCACGAGGCCGGCGATTCGGGTCGCGGGACGGGCGACGAGGCGGTCGCGGACCGCGCCGAGCGTTTGTTCGAGCGGATCGCCGGGGCGATACACCACTACGGCGAGAGGCATCGGGCCACCCGCTCGATTCCCCGCGCCGGTCTTGGTCGCGGGGCCGCCATCGTCGTCCTGGTGATCAAGGCAGTGGTTTCGAGCATCGCACGACATGCGCTACACCTTTGTAGTTGCTGGATGGGAAAGCGGGGATCGCGACACCACGCGCCGCCCCGAGGGGGTCACCTCGAGAGCCAGTTCGACTCCGTAGAGGCTGCGGAGACGAACGGCGGTCAGAATATCGTCCACCGCGCCTGCTTCGAAGCTCTGCGCCGGGCCGATGACGGCGACGCGATCGGCGATGGCAAAGGCGTGCTCCGGTTCGTGGGTCGAGACCAGCAGCGCCAGTCCCCGCGATGCCAGGGCGCGGACCTGATCGAGCAGGGCCAGCCGGTTGCCGAGATCGAGGCTGGCGGTCGGTTCGTCCATCACGATGATGTCGGTGTCCTGGGCGAGCGCGCGCGCGATCAACATCAATTGCCGCTGACCGCCGGAGATCCGATCGGCGGAGCGTTCGGCGATGCCGGCGATCCCCAGTGTCTCGAGCGCGCGTCGGGCAGCGGCAACGTCGTCGCGGCTCGGCGTCTCGAACATTCCGAGCCGCGCGGTGCGGCCCATCACTACGAGGTCGATCACCGTGTGGCTCGGATCGCCCTGGTAGGCCTGCGGGACGAACGCGATGTGGCGGGCGATCTGTTCGCGGCTCATTGTCGCGATGTCGCGGCCGCCGATCAGGATCTGGCCGTTCAGCGGCGGCAGCAGACCGAGGATCGTTTTGAACAGCGTGGTCTTGCCGACGCCGTTGGGGCCCATCAGGCAGGTCGTGCTGCTGCCCGACAGGTCGAGGTCGATGCCGCCGGCCAGCGCCAGACCGTCATAGCCGATCGTGACATTCCGCAAAGAGAGGCGGGGCGTCATTCGCGCCTCCACAACGCGCGCGCGCCGTGTCGGGTGATCAGCCAGACGAACAGGCCGCCGCCGACCAGCGCCGTCAATACGCCGATCGGAATTTCGATGGGCGCAATGGTTCGCGCCAGAGTATCGACTACCACCATGAAGGACGCGCCGAGCAGGATCGACACCGGCAACAGCCGATCGAAACGCGCGCCGACCAGCAGGCGCGCCAGATGCGGCACCATCAGGCCGACCCAGCCGATCACCCCGGACACGGCGACGACGCTGGCGGTGATGAGCGTCGCGGCGGCGATCACCACCTGCCGGGTTCGCCGCGTGTCGACACCGAGCGCGCGGGCGTCGTCGTCGCCGAGCGACAGCACGGCGATCCGCCAGCGCAGCAGGAACAGCGGGATCAGTCCGATGGCGACGGTCGGAACCACCACTGCGAGATCGTCGGGGCGGATGCTGGCGAGGCTGCCGAGCAGCCAATAGGTGATCATCGGCAGTTGGGAGTAGGGATCGGCGATGATCTTGACCAGCGAGATCGCTGCCGCCGCCAGTGCGCCCACCACGATGCCGGAGAGAACCAGCATGAGAATGTCGCCGCGTTCGCGCAGCGACCAGGCGAGGGCGGAGACCAGCACGACCGTCAATGACCCGGTGACGAAGCCCATCAGTTCGATGACTGCAACCGGGAGGCCGAACAGGATGCCGATCACCGCGCCCAATCCGGCGCCGTGCGACACGCCGAGAATGTCGGGCGACACCAGCGGATTGCGAAACAGATTCTGATAGGCCGCGCCCGCCGCGGATAGCGCGGCCCCGACGCAGATCGCGGCGGCGATTCGCGGCAGACGAATCTGGAACAGCACGGTCGCGGTCTGGCCCTGGTCGTGGTTGCCGGCCACCCGATCGAGGATGGCGGCGACGACGTCACGTGGCGGAATCTGGTAAGGCCCGGTGCCTGCGGCGAGAATGACGACGAGAGTCAGCAGAACGGCGAGGCCGAGCGCGACCGGCGTGACCCGAAAATGCGTCACGTCAGTGGCCGAGACCTTCGAGAAATTTCTCGATCTCCGCGTCCGGGATGTCGACCTGATAGAACAGCCGATAGAAGCCACGCAGGTCGGCCTCGAGGTTTGTCCGTGCGCGGTCGGGATAGAGGGTGTGGACGAGGAGCGGCAATCCGATCAAGCGATTGACCGAAGGCGGCAGATCGATGGTGCCGAATGGCCGGTTCGGAAGCAGAAATACGCGTCGGCTCCGCACAGCCGGGACGACCTGCCATTCGGGACGTTCCATGATCATGCGCCGAACGGCGGGATCGATAGTGATGATCGTGTCCGGCGCCCATGCGATGACTTGCTCCGGCGAAACGCGTGCGAGGCCGCCCGCCTCGCGGACGCCTTCGACGACATTGACGGCTCCGACGCGTTCGATGATCTCGGTGTTGATCGACCCGCGCGATCCGGTTTCGAACCCGTCGAGGCCGCGGGCGAGGTAGATCCGGGGCCGCACCGCCGGCGGCACCGCCGCGACGGCGCGGTCGACCTCGGCGAAGATCGCTTCGCTGGCGCGGGCCAGGGCTTCGCCGCGTTCACTGACGCCCAAAATGTCGGCGAGCAGCCGCAGCGCTGCGGGCGTGTTCTCGAATCGCCCGTCGATCAGCAGATAGGGAATTCCGGTCTGCGCCTGGATGCGCTCGGCGATCGATCGGTAGGTGTCGCTGGTCGCGCCGAAATCGATGATCACGTCGGGCCGGCTCGCCATCAGGCGCTCCGTATTGATGGTGTCGCCGCGGCCGGTCAGCCGTCCGAGTTCGGGAAGTTCGCGCGTCGCCGGGAGCAAGAAGGGCTTGTCGATGTCGCGGGGCGTGCGGCCCCAGCCGATCATCTTCTCCGGCGCGACAACGTAGAGAAGCACGCCCGCCGGCGGGCCCGAAGCAAATACGCGATTGATGGTGTCGGGGACCTCGACGCGACGGCCGGCGGAATCGACGACGGTGCGAGCTTCCGCGGACGACGACGACGCGAGCAACTGGGCGAACAGGAGGAGGACGATCAGCACGATGCTGCGCCCTGCGAGACCGATCACGAACGTGTCCCTCCCACCTGAAAGTCTCCAGGCTTGGGCAGTGCCATCGGTATGAATTCAGAACGATCGGGTTTCAGATCGATCAGAGGCGTGCCGTCCAGGCAATCCAGCCCGCGGACCAGCAGACTGGCGCCGTCACGGCCCTCAAGGCGAACGATCGAGGTTCCGATCGGGTTTGGGCGGATCGGTGAGCGAAGCGAAAAGGTGCCGCGCGTGACGCCGTCATTGCGGGGGCATTGCAGCAGAAGATCGCGCCGCGAACGATGCAACCAATAGAACACTTCGAGCATCGCGCCATCCGCAATGCCGGCGAGCGCCGGCAGCCAGGGATCGAACATCTCGATGCGGCAAAGCGGTCCGTCGGCACGGCCGGCGCGCGGGCAACTGCCGAGCTCCGACCACGGCGTGTAGATCCGGCCAATGAAGACCAGCCCGGCATCGGTTTCGCCGGACCAGTCCGTGGCCACTTCGCCGTCTCTGATTTCGTTGTCCATGCTCATGTGGTGTCCAGTTCTCGTTCGCCGAGGTCGGTTCGCGCCCGAGCCTGAGGCAGAGACGTCTGATCTGTAACCTCGAATTACATGATTGGAACTGTCGGTCAATCAGTGGCCTGTCCGTCGAGAAACATCCATTGGACTTAGAATAGTTGCTCTTCCGCCACAGTTGGGGCTGAATTCAACCGATTACGGTGAAATACTGTGCAAAAAAGCACACGACTACCACTATTTCCCGTATTGCGGGTACCAATTCGGAATGCACGCGGAATGGCATTGTGCGGGATCTTTGCTTCGTTCGAAAAGTAACTTCGGTAAATAATTTATATAAATATGCGTGCGCTCCGAAAGCTGAACCCGCGCCTTCAGGTCGTGAGGGGCGCTTCAGGCAACCCGAACGCAGCCGCCAAAAAGACACTCGATCTTCCACCGACGGCGCTGCGCGCGGGCTGCGGTGGTTCTCGCTTCGACGCGCGTGAACTGGACAGAGGGGCACTATGAAACGGATAAGGCGCGTGACGATTCTGCTGGCGAGTGCCGCGACGGTCTCTTCGATCGCGGTGGCGCGGGCAGGGAATGAGGGGGCTTACGAACTCGGCATGATTCACGTGACCGCGCCGGCCGGCGAGGGTTCGGAATTCGGCGAGTTCGGCGGCAGCACGATTTCCAACGCGCAGACCGAGACCTTCAACAAGAACACGCTCGACAAGGCCGTCGATCTGGTGCCCGGCGTCGTCGCCGCGCCGAGCGGCAACCAGCGCAACGAGACCAACATCTACATCCATGGCTTCGATCGCCTGCAGGTGCCGCTCTCGATCGATGGCGTGCGCATCTATCTGCCGGCCGACAATCGCCTGGATTTCTCACGCTTTCTCACCGACGACATCGCGCAGATCCAGATCGCCAAGGGTTACGTCTCCGTGCTCGACGGATCAGGCGGTCTCGGCGGCGCGATCAATCTCGTGACCAAGAAGCCCGTCAGGCCGTTCGAGGGCGAGTGGCGCAGCCAGGCCGAGTTCGGCAACAACGGCAAGTTCGACGGCTTCAAGAATTACGCGCGCGTCGGCTCCAGGCAGGACGAATACTACTTCCAGGCCAGCGGCACCTGGCGCAAGGTCGAAGGCTGGGAGCTGCCGTCGAGCTTCACGCCCACCGCCATCGAGAACGGCGGCCGCCGCGACTTCTCCGATTCGAAGGATTGGAGCGTCAACCTGAAGGCCGGCTGGACGCCGAACCCGACCGACGAGTATTCGATCAACTTCATCAAGCAGAACGGCTCGAAAAACGCGCCGTACAATGTCGAACCGACCGCGTCGCAGAAATACTGGTCGTGGCCCTATTGGAACGTGCAGATCCTGTCGGCCGCGACCAGGACGGAGATCGGCGACGATGCCTACATCAAGACCCGGACGTTCTGGGAGACCTTCGACAACGCGATCGACATGTGGGACAACGCGGCCCAGACGCAGCGATATTCCACCAGTGCGGCGCGGTCGGTCTATCAGGACTGGGCGGTCGGCAACGCGCTGGAGTTCGGCAAGGATTTCGGGGCTTTCGACACGCTCAAGCTCGCCACACACGTCCGGCGGGACAGCCACTCCGAATGGAACGAACTGTTCACCGACCGCTACGGCCTGAATGCTGCGACGGCACCGAAGAGCTCGTCCTGCGCCACCAGTATCACCTCGAGCGCGACCTGTTTCGTCGAGCCCACCCAGACCTCGACCGAGGATACCTATTCGGTGGCCGCGGAAAACACCGTCCACATCACCCCCAGTGTCGACTGGGTGCAGGGCGTCGGTTATGATCTGCGGCATCTCAACAGGGCCGAGGACTACGTGATCGGCCAGTACAAATCCGGCACCTACTATCAGCCTTATTGGGTCAATTATCAGCTGACCAATGATTCGGCATTCAATTGGCAGTCGGCGGCGATCTGGCGCTATTCAGAAACGGCCCAATTGTTCCTGAACATTTCCGACCGGACCCGTTTTCCGACGTTGTTCGAGCGATACAGCTCCAGGTTCGGCACCGCGGCGTCGAACCCCGACCTGCGCCCGGAACGGGCGGTCAACTATCAGCTCGGATGGACCAATGCGTTTGCGCCAAAAAGCCAGGTTTCGGTTCTGGTCTACTATGCCGACGTCACAGATATGATCCAGTCGGTCGCGACGGGCAGGAGTTTCACCGATCCGATCTCCGGAAAAGTGTCGGCCATCACGCAGAATCAGAACGTCGGCGACGGCTACAGGTACGGCATCGACTTCGCTGTCGACTATGCCCTCAGCGCATCGTTGTTGCTGGGCGGCAACGTCTCCTACATTCGCAACGTTCTCACCAATCCGTCCGACCCGACCGTACAGCAGACCGGCATCCCGACCGTGAAGGGGATGCTGTATGCGAGCTACAGCCCGATCGAATCGGTGACGCTCACGCCGAGCCTGCAATTCGCCGACGATCGCTGGTCGGCGAAGAACGAAGTGATCGCCAACAAGTCGGTCTCCAGTTACGTCAAGACCGGCAGCTACATGTTGGCGAACATGACGGCTGAATACCGGATGAGGGAGAATCTGACCTGGTCCGCGGGCGTGAAGAACATCTTCGATCAGGAGTACTCGCTGGCATGGGGCTATCCCGACGCCGGGAGGACCTACTACATCGGGGCGAAGGCGACGTTCTGAGCGGGCAATCGGATTCGCGGCTTCCGCCTGCGGTGGGAGCCTCGAACCCGGCCGGGGGGTGGCATTCAGCGATCGCGACGTGTCGGTCTTGCCGGTCTGGATGTCGCTGACCGCGAGGCTGCAAATCCCGACGCGCCGGGCGGCAGCTTGCCCTCGGTGACGCGCTCGCGAATGTAGTTGCAGATCTGCTCCTCAAGCGACACGTCGCAGGTTCGGTCGAGCGGGATGGGCATCATCGCGAGCAGTCGCGGCGGCAACGGAATTAGCGAGCGTGGATCGATCGCCAGGCGCGGATGGATTTCGTCTACGAGGTGATCGGCGAATTGACCGAGATGCGGCATCGCAAGGCACTGCTCTTGAGCGGCGGTCAGCAGAAGCTGGTTGCGCTCGGCCGCGCACTCGCCATCGGCACCCGCTGCCTGTTGCTGGACGAACCGTTCGAAGGCATCGCCCCGGCTTTGTCGGAGCGGCTCTCCGAAGTGCTGGCGTCATTGCGCGGCAAAGGACCTCACCGTGCTGATTTCGCAATCCGATCTTAACCATTCGCGCGGGTTGTTCGAAAAGGAATTCGTCATTGAACGCGGCGCCAATCTGGTGAATTGAACCGAGCGCTGCAGCGCGAAATTCTGAACGAGGTGGCTTGTCGATGGCCGCCGGCCCTTGCCAGCTTCCGTGGTGGTGATCGAGTCGGAGCTGTGGGTCACCGGACGAGCCCGGCTATGACGCTGGCGCTGCTTTGGTATCGCCGGGCGGTAGGAGGCTCGGGCGTTCTCACCAACAGCCGGGTAGCTCGGGTAAATGTCGTTGACGCTGTTGCTGGCGTCACGCTCGGTCGTCATTTCGTAGATCGATCCACTACGCGGCCTCCCCATCATCCGCCAGCGGAGTTCCAGGTCGTATCGCCTGTCGGCGAACAACCGAGTGGAACAGAGCAATATTGATCATCGTATATCTACGAAGCGAGCATGCTGCCTTTCAGCGACCGGATAGTTGTGAGTCACTGGCGGAATCCAGTTCGCCCCGGTCGAACAAGGAACCAGCCAATGGCTTCGATCATCGACGGGGACCGATCGCGTGGTGTGCAGCCTTGGTCCCGCCAGATTTCAAAACGCAGAATGTGCTCCGGGGCACGTCTATTCCTACCTATTGGGGCGGTGTTCACAAGCGTGCTTCCCCTCTCGGCGCAGACCGTCACAGTCACCAACCAATCCGAATTTGACGCAGCCATTCAGCAAGCGATCACCGCTGGCCAGCCCAACACTATCGATGTGCTCAGCGCAACGCCGATCACTGCCGATACGGGGTTCGTACTGCCCGGGCAGGCATCGCCGCTGAACCTCAATTTCGGACTGACGCCCACTCTCAACGTCGGCGTGGGGACGACCGGAACCCTGACGTTCGGTGACGGCACAAATCTCACTTTTGCGCCGACCACAGGCCCTGCGGGGTGGTCGGTCGGCCGGGACGCTGGCGGCAACGGCACGGTCAATATGACCGGCGGTGTGGTCTCTTTCGTCGGCTCGCAAGCGAACTATCTGGCGCTCAACATTGGGCGCGGCACCGGCGCCACGGGGACGTTCAATCAAAGCGGCGGCAGCGTCGACTTGGCCGGCGGAGCGCTTCAGATCGGCGTCGTTGGAGGCACCGGCACCTACAACCTCTCGGGCAATGGCTCGCTGGCGCTCTCCGCGACCGCCGGCACTCTGTATCTTGGCGCCAGTGTCGGCGATGTCGCTCTGTTGCACATCTCCGGCGACGCCAGCTTCAGCGGCGGCCGCCAAATGTATGTGGGCAACGCCGGCAGCTTGGGCATCATCACCCAGGACGGTGCAGGTTCGAATGTGGTCCTCAACGGCCTGAATTTCGCGCTGTTCGGAGCCCGCGTCGGCGGCGGGGGCGGTCCGGCGGGCACCGGCATCTATAATCTGAGCGCCGGAAACCTCGACATCGGAAGCTCTGGCGCAAGCTTCGGCAATGCCTCCGGCGGGTTCGGCTACTTCAATCAAAGCGGCGGCACCTTCAACACGGTCGGCGGCAGCGCGCTGTTGCGGATCGGCCAGTCCGGCACCGGCGAATACAATCTGAGCGGCGGCACCGCGACGCTGGCGGCCGGAATGGATATCGGACAGTTTGCCGGCTCGAGCGGCACCGTCAATCAATCCGGCGGCGTATTGACGCTCGCAGGCGGGGTGATCCATTTTCTCGCCGGAACCGGAGTCTACAATCTGACCGGTGGCACGCTGCAGATCGGCGGCGTCAATCCGATTACGACGACTGGCGTTGGCACCTATCAATTCAACCTTGGTGGCGGCACTATCCAGGTGTTCGGATCCAACCTGGACAGCGATACCCCGTTCACGCTGCTTCCCGGCACGGTCTCGGCGATCGACACCAACGGGTTGAGCGCGTCGCTGAGCGGTGTGCTGTCAGGCAGCGGCGGCCTGGCCAAGACCGGCGCCGGATCGTTGGCTCTGTCCGGCCTCAATACCTATTCCGGCGGGACCTTCCTGAACGGCGGAATACTCCAGGTCGCAGCGGACTCCGATCTCGGCGCAACAACCGGAGGCCTCACCTTCGGCGGGGGCACACTGCAATTTCTCACAGGGCTGATGACCAACCGCACAATCAGCCTTGGCGCCGGCAGTGGCATCTTCGACACCAACGGCAACAATGCAACGCTCGGAGGCCCGATCGACGGCGCCGGTGGGTTGATCAAGACCGGCATCGGAGTTCTGACGCTGGTCGGACCGGGCAGCTATTCGGGTGCGACGACGGTCGATGCGGGAACGCTTCAAACCGGCGCTGCGGATGTCTTGTCACCGGTCAGTGCCTTTTCGGTCGCAAGCCTTGGCGCCCTCAATCTCAACGGTTTCGATCAGACCATCGGCTCGCTGTCGGGCAGCGGCGCGGTCGCGTTGGGATCGGCGACGCTGACCACCGGCGGTGACGGCAGCTCGACCGAATTTTCGGGCATCGTCAGTGGAGCCGGCGGATTGCGCAAGGTTGGCACCGGCGTCTTCGGGCTCTCGGGTGCCAACACCTATACGGGTGCGACCACCATCGACGCTGGCGTGTTGAACGTCAGTGGCTCGCTGGCCTCGACGGTGTTTGCCAGTAACGGTGGTACGCTCACGGGCAATGGGACCGTTCAGAACCTGGCCGTCGGCAATGGCGGCACCGTGGCGCCGGGCAATGCGACACTGAACGTATCGGGCAATATCAGCTTCGCCGCGGGATCGGTGTTCGAGGTGGATGTCACTGCGGCAGCACCGTCAAGCCGGCTCGCCGTGGGCGGATCCGCGACCCTGGCGGGTGGAACCGTTCAGGTATTTGGTACTCCCGCCAGAGATCTCACTTATACAATCCTGACGGCGGCGCAAGGCGTGACCGGCACGTTCGCCAACGTTGTCGCGCCGAGTTCTATCTTCCTCAGCACGGTGCTGAGTTACACGCCGACATCGGTGCTGCTCAGCCTGCAGCAGACACGCGCCTTTGTCGATGTGGCGGTGACACCGAACCAAGTCAGCGTCGCTGCCGCGCTTGATGCGCTTCCGGCTGGGAATCCGTTGTTCGAATCGATTTTGACACAGGCCTCCGCGGCCGGTTCCCTGCAAGCATATGATGCGCTCTCGGGAGAGCTTCACGCCAGCACTCAAACGGTCATGCTCGATGATAGTCGCGTCGTGCGCCAAGCCTTGCTCGGGCGCATGCGGCAAGCGTCGTTCGGCGACGCGAGCGGTCTCATGGCCTCGCTCGGCGGCGGACCGACCGTCGTCTACGCACAGCCGGCGCTCGCCTTTGAGGATCGCTTCGCTGCCAACGCGGATGCTTTCGCTTCCGCGGATCCGCGCGGGACGGCGGCGCCGGCCAGGGCCAGGCCAGTCGCCGCCCATGAACACGAGATCGCCTGGTGGACACAGGGCGTGGGGGCTTGGGGCAAAATCGCCAGCGATCAGAACGCCGCATCCATCACCCGGGATCTGGGCGGGTTCGTCACCGGTGTCGACGCCCGCTTCGGCAATCATTGGCGCGCAGGCTTGGCCGGCGGCTACACCAACTCGAATGTCACCGTCGCCTCGCGCGCAAGCTCAGCGGTGATCGAGACGGCGCACCTGGCCGCCTATGCGGGCACCAATTACGGATCGTGGAACCTGCGCTCCGGAGTGTCCATCAGCCGCAGCGAAGTCGACACCAGCCGCATCATCGCATTCCCCGGCTTCTTCGATCGCACCCGCGCGCGCTATGGTGCCACGACGACTCAGGTGTTTGGCGAAGTCGGCTATGGCCTGCTGCTCGGCGCAATTGCGGCCGAGCCTTTTGCCGGCCTCGCGGGCGTACATCTCAGCACCGACGGCTTCAACGAGGCCGGCGGCAGCGCAGCGCTCAACGGCATGCACAGCAGCAACGATGTGGGCTATTCCTCAATTGGCGCGCGGCTGGCGAGTCCTTTCGTGCTACCGAATGGCGCGGTGCTGGTACCGCGTGCGTCCGTCGCATGGCAGCATGCCTTCGGCGACGTGGCGCCGTCTGCCGCTCTGGCGTTTCGCGGAGCAGGCGCGGCATTCAACATTTCCGGCATCCCGCTTGCACAGAATGCTGCGTTGATTGAAGGCGGACTGGACTTCGTAATGACGTCGCAGGCGACCATCGGGATTTCCTACGTGAGCCAGATAGCCGAGTCGGCGCAGGATCATTCGATCAAGGGCAATCTGCTGGTCCGGTTCTGAAGGCTGCCCTGGATGGCCGGGACAAGCCTGGCGCGCGGGAACTCGGACTCTTGCGCCGTCCCCTCCGCTCCTGCTGGACGCCGCACTCGTGGCAAGAGTCCGGGGTCGCTCGCCCAAGGGGCTTGCGCCCCGGAATGAGTGGCGAATCCCGCGATAAGTAGAGCTATCGATTACCCTTGCCGCCGTCGTTCTTCTCGGCGGCCCGGCGCAGCGCTTCGGCGAGCGCGCCGCCTCCTGAGGGCTGCGCGGCCGGCTGGCGCGACGATGACGAGGAGGAGGGCGCGCTGCTGCGCGGCCGGTTCGACGGCGCGCTGGCGGCGACGCGGTCCTGCTTGGCGCCGGATATATCCAATTTCAGTACCAACGGTGACAGGACCGGTGCCCTCAAGCGCGCGCTCTTTTCCAAACTTGATAAGGCGGTCTCGATCTAATTCTGGGAGACGAAGATGTCCAAGTCTCTCGTCGAGGAAGATCAGCCTGGCGCTCTTCGAGCGTCCGATGGTCTTGCCCACTTCCACAAAGTCTTGGCGATGAAGTGCGATGAGATCGCCGAAGAACTGAGCATCTCGTGATTTGCGTGTCGCCGCCGGTTGTTGCCGATCGATCCGACGCTCGATATCAATCCCCCATTCCTCAGCGTCCTGCACGCGTGTGCGCTCCGTGTGCACTGATGCGTCGAAAAACCGGAAAAAACGTCGCGTCATGGCGTAGAATGGAGTGCACACGACGCGACCTAACGACCTGAATGTTCTCGAAAAATGCTGTCAAATCAATCGCATAGATTTGCCGTGGCGCCCATGATGGAGTGGACCGACCGGCATTGCCGCGTGTTCCATCGGCTGCTGACGCGCCGTGCGCTGTTGTATTCCGAGATGCTGACCGCGAGCGCCGTGATCCATGGCGACCGGGCGCGGCTGCTCGGGTTCGATGCGTCCGAACATCCGGTGGCGCTGCAGCTCGGCGGTTCCAATCCGGCCGACCTGGCGACCGCCGCGAAGATCGGCGAGGATTTCGGCTATGACGAGATCAATCTCAATGTCGGCTGCCCGTCCGATCGGGTGAAGGACGGCCGGTTCGGCGCCTGCCTGATGGCGGAGCCCGAACTGGTCGCGGATTGCGTCGCGGCGATGAAGCGCGCGGTGCGCATTCCGGTGACGGTGAAATGCCGGATCGGCATCGACGATCAGGATCCGGAAGCGGCGCTCGACACGCTGGCGCGCAGCGTCGTCGCCGCCGGCGTCGATGCGCTGATCGTGCATGCGCGCAAGGCGTGGCTCAACGGTCTGTCGCCGAAAGAAAACCGCGACATCCCGCCGCTCGACTACGATCGGGTGTACCGGCTGAAGCGGGCGATGCCCGATCTGCCGATCATCATCAATGGCGGCATCGGCAGTATCGCCGAGGCGAAGCAGCATCTGGCGCATGTCGACGGCGTGATGCTCGGCCGCGCCGCGTATCAGGAGCCGTGGCGGCTGCTCGACGTCGATCCGGAATTGTTCGGCGATGCCGCGCGGTACGCCACGATGAAGGACGCGCTCGAGGCGCTGATCCCGTATATCGAGCAGCAACTCGCGCAGGGCATGCGGCTGCATGCGATCACCCGGCACCTCATCGGCGCGTATCAGGGCGTCCCCGGGGCGCGCGCGTTCCGGCGCTATCTGTCGGAATTCGGCGTCAAGCCGGATGCCGACACCAGCGTGTTGCGCAAGGCGATGGTCGCGGTCGAACAGCGCGCGGCCGCATAGGCGGCGTGAATGGGCAAGTAGTTCGGCGACCCTCCGCTCGGCGCAGGGCTGTCGCCTGTCAAGTATCAGGATTAGTGCCCCGAGCCTCTTCACCCTCCCCTCGAGGGGGAGGGTCGGCACGCAGCCCGCAGAGCGGGGTGCGGGACGGGGTGGGGTGGGCCGCGGGCACGGCGGATGAACTCTTCGCCACCCCACCCCGCTCGCTGACGCGAGCGACCCTCCCCCTCCAGGGGAGGGTGATCGTTGCGGCGACTGCGAACGCTCAGATGCGATTGTCCCGCCCCCTCGCAGGGCGTTGATCCTCAAGCCTCGTCGAGATCGGCGACGACCTTGGCGAGCGCGTCGCGCACCTCGGTGCGATCGGCGGAGGCGGTGTCGATGAACAGCCGCATCCCGGGCAATTCCTTGCGAATGATCTCGGCCGGCGTTGCGGCCTTGAGGCCGCGGACCGCGTAGGCACGGACCGGCTCGCCGAAGCCCTTGACGGTCAGCGCCGGCCGCTCCTCCGCGTCGATGAAGTCGTTCACCAGCGACCAGGTGACGTGGGAGATCAGGATCGATCCCGGCTCGCAGTTCTGTTCGAGCCGCGAGGTGAGATTCACCTCGCCGCCGACGATGGTGTAGTCCATCCGATCGGGGCTGCCGAAATTGCCGACGGTGCAATAGCCGGTGTTGATGCCGATCCGCACCCGGAACGGCCGCTGCGCGCCCGCGGCCAGCCACTCCGTCTCCAGTTGCTTGAGCTTGGTCTGCATCTCGATCGCCATCATCACGCAGGCGACGGCGTCGTCCTTGACGCCGCGGCTCTCCGGATCGCCGAAGAAGGCGAGCACGGCGTCGCCGACATATTTGTCGATGGTGGCGCCGTGCTTCAGCGCGATCTGCGCCATCTCGGCGAGATAGCGGTTGAGCATCGCCGTCAGGTCTTCGGATTCCAGCTTGTCGGTGGTGGCGGTGAAGTCGGCGATGTCCGACAGGAAGATCGTCAGTTTCTTGCGCTTCGAGGCGATCTCGGCGACCTGATGGCCGCTGAATATCGAGGAGTACACCTGCGGTGACAGGTATTTCGACAGCGCCGCCGACAGGCCTTCGAGACTGCGGGTGCGGGCTTCGAGTTCGGCGGTGCGCTGCCTCACCATCGAATCGAGATGCTCCTCGCGTGCCGCGACCTGACCGGCCATCCCGGTGAACACCCGCGCCAACTGTCCGAGTTCGTCGCCGCGATCGGCGGCGGCCGCGAGCATCGCGGGCTCGAAGGTCTGGGATTCCAGCGCCGACGCGGCCCGGGTGATCTGGCGCAGCGGCGCGGATTGGTGGCGTGCGACGCCGATCGACAGCAGAATGCCCAGAGCGGCGATCGCGGACGCCGTCACCGCGGCGATCTCGGCCTGACTCTGCACCGTCGCCCACACCCGGTTCATCGGCAGGCGGACCAATGCGGCGCCGACGATCTCCTTCTTGTCGTTGTGAACCGGCGCGATGACGCTCAGGTTCTCCCGGCTCTCGACGTGCCGGGTCCGGCCGTCGGCGATCACCGAGCCGACCGGTCCCAGCTCCTGCTTGTTGGGGCCCTCGTGCCGGTCCACACCGTAGACGCCGGGACCGACGATCGCGTCGAGCTTGCGGTCGAACACCCACACCGCGTCGATGTCGCCGTCCGCCAGCAGGTTCTCCACGGCCCGTTGCAGCCCGACTTTCGCCGTCAACTGCTCGAGCAGTTTCGCACTGCGCCCGACCTGAATGATCCTCGGCTTGTCGATGCCGCCGACGCCGACATACTTGAAATGCTGATTGTCGATGTCGCGCTTGCGCGCGTCCTGGTCGACCACCTTCTGCTTGCCGGTCAGGAGATCGTGGAACGCGAAGGCCTGCGGCTGGACCTGGGGCGAAGAGCTGAAAGTGAAGTCGATCCCCGGCGTGCTGTGCAGATAGGCATGGCCTTTGTCGTCGGTGATCCAGATCTCGTCCAAGACGGTCGCGTCGGTGATGCTCTTCAGCCGGCGATTGATGTCGTCGGGCGTCATGCCCGCGCGCTCCGCCGCTTCGACGAATTGCGCCAGAATGCTGCCTTGCGCCACCATCTCGTCGGCGATCATCGATTCCACCTCGGCCGGAATCGAGCTGGCGAGGCTGGCGCTGCGCGCCAGCAGCCGCGCGACCATCTCGCCGGATGCTTCCGCCTCGGTGATGATGGCCCGGCGTGTCGTCCAGGTGAGCAGCGCGGCGGTGACGAGCGTCGCGCCGACCGTCAGCACGGTGACGAGCAGGATCAATCGGGTGGTGAATTTCATCGAACAACCTGTTGTCGCATGATCGCCTCCGAAACTCGGTCGTCCAGGTTTCGGATCATGCGCGGCCCGTCGCCCGATCAAATGCGCCGCTCGGTTCACGCGCATTGCTGTCCCTCAAACCGGCGACGACGACCAGCGATCGACACCGGGCCTTCGATCCTCGAACGCGCGGTCCGGCGTTCGATTCGAACCGCAGCGGCCCCCGAACGATCGGCGGCATCCCACAGGCTTACGGATAGCCGTGCAGCCGCAACTGGTCGGCGCGGACCTCCCAGCTTTCCAGCCGGTCGAGGAAACTCATGCCGAGCAGATTGGTCTTCATCTGGCCGCGCGGCACCACCAGCGCCGGCACCGAACGCTCCACCAGCCTGCCGATCGCGATGCTGTCGAGCGACAGCTTGGCGGCGCGGGTGCGCCCGCCGGCGGTTTCGACCTCGACGTCGAAATTCAGCAATTCGAGCGGCAGCCCGGCGGCCTTTGCGGTCTCGTAAGTCAGCACGACCGAGGTCGCGCCGGTGTCGATCACCATCGGCGCGTTGACGCCGTTGACCTTGGCGCGCACGGCGAATTCGCCGCCGGTGCCGCGCGGGATCCGGACCACGCGGCCATGCCCGGCGCCCGTCGTTGCGGTCGCCGCCGCGACGCCCTTCTTCAGCATCGTCGACATCGTATCGCCGGCTTGCGAGATACGCTTCGGGTCGCCATAGGCGACCACCGCGCCCGCGGTCCCCAGCAGCACCGCCAGAACCAGCAGGATCCGGCTCACGGGGCACCCGTCAGTCGGCGCGGTCCGAGCGCGGCTTGGGCGGCTCCAGGCCGGCCGCGGCCATCCGCTCCGGCAAGGCGTCCATGATGGCGAGGCGCTCGTCGCTGGCGAGCCGGTGCCAGCGTGCGATTTCGGGAAGCGTGCGGCCGCAGCCGTAGCACAGGCCGGTTTGCGGATCGATCAGGCAGACCGCGATGCAGGGCGTTTCGATGCTCATGCCGGATCGTGACGGACATTGGATGATCTCCGCAAGCCCCCATCGCTACAGCCCGGTGCCGGCATTCATGATCGGCTTGCCGCGCGCGCGGCTGCGTTCGTCGGTGTCGCCGAGGCTCGGCTGCAGCGGCGCCTCGTCGGCCATCGGCGCCAGCGCCGACATCACCCGCTCCGGCGGGAAGGTGACGATCACTTCGGTGCCGATCCGCAGCTTCGATTTCAGCGTGAAGGTGCCGCCGTGCATGTCGACCAGGCTCTTGGCGATCGGCAGGCCGAGGCCGGCGCCCTGTTCGGCGGATTTGATCGAGTTGGAGCCCTGGCCGAACGACGCCAGCACCACCGGGATCTCCTCTTCGGGGATGCCCGAGCCGGTGTCCTTGACGCTGAGATACTGGCCGCCCGACGCGGTCCAGCCGACCTTGAGCCAGATCTCGCCGCCCTGCGGCGTGAACTTGATCGAGTTCGACAGCAGATTGAGCACGACCTGGCGCACGGCGCGCTCGTCGCCCCAGATCCGCGGCATGCCCTGCTCGAACACTTCGTGGATGGTGATGCCGCGGCTGGAGGCGCGCAGCTTCAGCAGGTGATGACAATCCGTCACCACATGGACCAGCGAGATCGCTTCCTCGTTGAGTTCGTAGCGGCCGGCCTCGATCCGCGACAGATCGAGGATTTCGTTGATCAGGTTGAGCAGGTGGACGCCGGAATTGTGAATGTCCGCCGAGTAGTCCTTGTAGACCGGCACCGCATGCGCGCCGAAGATCTCGCTCTTCATCACTTCGGAAAAGCCGAGGATGGCGTTGAGCGGCGTGCGCAGCTCGTGACTCATCTGCGCGAGAAACCGCGACTTGGCGACGTTGGCGGCCTCCGCCCGATGCCGCGCCTCGTCGGAAATCGCCTTGGCCTGTTCGAGCTCGCCGATCAGCGCGTCCTTCTCGGCGCGCGCTTCCAGCGTCGCCAGCGTGGTCGAATGCAGGCGATGCGCGAGCAGCGCGAAGTAGGCTTCCGCCGCGACCGTCAGCGCCGCCAGCACGTAGCTGTCGAAGGTGCCGCCGAGCACGAAATTCAGAGTGATCGCCGCGGTGACCGGCACGGTCGCCGCCAGTGCCGCGATCGGCAGGCTGGCGGCCAGCATGCTCGACACCGCCACCACCAGCAGCATCAGGAACATCAACAGCGTGTTGGAGACGACGGTCAGCCCGATCGGGTGGACCAGGATCGTGGTCCAGGCGAGGCCGTACAGCAGATCGAGCGCCACGAAGCGGCGGCGCCAGCTCCGGGTGCGTGACGGCGAGGCGGGCTCCTGCAGGAAGCGGCTGCAGTTGCGGATCATCACGGCGTGGATGCACAGCATCCCGACGGTCCAGCAGCCGGCGGTGACCGGATCG